>JAISTH010000016.1 GCA_031272715.1 Desulfovibrio sp. | reverse complement strand
GGGGACCACCTCCGGGGATGGACGGTGGGCAGATGCCGGCACGACGGCAACCGGGCGCAGTCTCATGCGGACAGGCCCTGCGTGGCCAAGCCGGGCCTTCATTCATGCAATCGCCCTGCTCCCCGGACTCGGTTGACGCCCCCCCCATCGATCGGGACTGTGCGCCCCACAGGGGCGGAGGAGAAAAAATGCAAAGGTGCGGAAGGCCGTCCGGCCACCCTGCGCGCGGCGACATTCCTTCCGGCCCGCGGACGGCGGACCTGCATCCCCATGGGGTACACCCCCGGGAAACGTGCACCCCCGCCCTCCCCCATGCCCAGCCGGGCAGGACGCCTCGCCCTTCTGGGAAGAATCCCGGCACCGAACGCCCCCGTCCCGAAGACGCCGGACGTGATCGAAGAAGGTTCCACGGGGCACCGACGGAAGCAACACGCGAACGCCGCCCCCCATGCGCCCGGGGGCTTCCCCTGTCCGCCCCTCGGCCACGAAGGCGCTCCGGCCTAGGAATGCCGGGGCCTCCAAAAAAAGTTCCCCCTTCAGGAAAAAAACCTCCCCTCCCCCTTCCGAAACGGTTGACTTTTTTCTCCATGCCGTCCATAGTGGGCAAACGCACCGAACCGTCGCAAGTTGGCGTGCCCCCGCCGGGGCGCGGCCCGTCACGCGGTCCAGCAGCCCCCCGTTCCATGGAGCAGGGCCGCGCAAGGGATCCGAAGAGGCCGCCCCCGACGTCGCCCTGCCGGCGGTGCATGAGGATGAGGACAGCGAGACACGGCAACGGTAGTTCGCATACTGCACAGGGGGGGACCGATGCCAGCACGAGAGCGTCGCGCAGAGGCCGCCGGCGGGCCGCAAGGCCCCGGCGACGCCGCGCCTCCTCTCCTGGACGGAATCCGGGGCCTGCCGATGTCCGGCCCCAGGGCCGGACCCGGAGGGAGCGCGGACTCCTCTGCCATCCGGAGGACCCCATGCTCTCCATCATCAACCGCGACGGCGAGTTCTACCTGCTCGACGAGGGGGAACCCCTCCTCACGCCGAAAGGGACTCCCGTCTCCACAACCAGCCAGATTCTTGCCCACAGGATGCTGGAGGACATCCGCAGACACGGCATAGACGAGTCCTGTCCCTCTTGCGTGGTGGGGTACCAGTTCGCGTACCTGGACCACTTCGCCACGGTGCCGAGGGAGGAGATCCTCGCCCCCATGCTGAAGAGCGTGCCATCCGTGGACACGGCGCGCCCCCGCGGGACATGGGCCGGCGAGAAGGACTGGACGCTGCACTGTCCCATGGCCGCGGACAGGTTCCAGGATTGGATGCGCACCTTCCTGGCCCTGGACAGGGAACACATCGCAAGCATCGGCGCATGGCTGCGATCCCTGTCCCGGGTGTGGCTGTGCGCGGTGAGCGTGCTGGCGAAGGCCATGCGCAGCTACAACATCCCCTTCCTGCTGGCCACGAAGGTCCCGGCGCCCCGGCTCCGTCCATGGGCCGGAGCCGTCCACAGGCACTGCACGTTCATGGACGAGACGGAAATACTGGAGCGGTTCCGGATCTTCCGCTTCTTCGCCCAGACGCCGCAACGGTTCGTTTAGAGTGAATTTCCCGGACGGGAGCGGCGCGGATCCGCTCCCGTCCCGGATCAGGACCGCCCCTTGCCGTCCATGGAGGCCATGCGGTCCAGTATCCTGGCGTAGTAGAGATCGTGCTCCTCGAGGGCCACGGCGCGGCCGGTCCGCGTGCGCGCCCGGTCCACCATCACCCGCAGCCGCTGCATCTGCCGCACTCGTTCCCGTTCGTCGACGCAGGCCTCCAGCATGTCCACCAGCCGGGATATCTCCCTGCGATCCTCGAGTTCCGGGGGGAGGCATCCGGCGTTCTTCAGGATGGTGTAGGCCATCCTGAGATCCTCGGGGACGTCGTTCCCCTCCTCGAGTCGCAGGGGCTTGCCGGCACCCGGCAGATCGTCGAACTCGCCGTCGTCGATGGCCTCCTGTATCCGGCGTTCGGCAACGGCCTGGATCGCGGACCAGGAAAGTTCCGCCATTGTCGTCCTCCTCTTGGATCGGGAACGGTTGGGACGCATCCGCAGGCAGTTTCGGGAAACGCGCGCCCATGCCGTCATCCCGGTCTTGCCGACGATATCGCGCCATTGGGTCATCGCCGCCGGACATCTCGTCCCGTCGGCCCGGCCTTCATGGGGATCACCCCGTTCCGAAGGCGCGGCAGCCAATCGGACGGAGGCCCCGGAAGCCCGGCGGGCCGTTCCGGGACATCCCCTCCGCCCCCATGGCGGCTTGCCGTCGTCGGCGACCGCCTCCTGAAGCGGGGGGATTCCGCCCCGGAATTTCTTCCCCATCAAGTCCCTTCACCGCCATCGTCGCCCTTCCGCGCTCCGTCCTCCCGTTTCCGCCCCGTGCACCCTGGCCGGCTTCAGAGAGGCGGTCCGACGGCCGTCGCGGCTTCAGGGACCTTGCCTCCTGCCGGGCAGCCTACTCGGGATCGGCCTTCGGGACACTCTCCGGACCGGCCTCCGGTTCCGCCACCGGACCGGCCCCGGGGGCGCCTTCCGGATCCGCCCTGGAATCCGTCTCCGACTTGGAATCCGCCTCCGACTTGGAGCCAGCCTCCGGGACACCCTCAGGGGCAGTCCCGGGAACGGCCTTGGATGCGGACTTGGATGCGGACTTGGGGGCGGACTTCCCGCCGGACTTCCCGCCCCCCTTCGGACTCCCCTTCGCCCCTCCGCTCTTCCGCTTCGCCTTCGCGGCGGACTTCTTCGCGACGCCCTCCCCCTCGCCGCCCCCATACAGCCGCTTCCACTCGGCAACCAGCCCCAAGGCCTCCATGGGACTCAACACGTCCGGTTCCACCTTGGCCAGTATCCTCTCCAGAGGATGGACCACCCGCTCGACGGGAGATCCCCCCTCCTTCGCCGTCCCGGATCCCCCGATGAAGGGGAGCGTCCCCATGACCTTGGCAACGTCCTTCCTGTCGCCGGCACGCGCCTCCTCCAAAGCCGACAGTATCTCCCTGGCACGCTGCACCACCGGACCAGGGACCCCCGCCATCCTCGCGACCTCGATGCCGTAACTCCTGTCCGACGGCCCCGGCACCAGCCTGTGCAGGAAAAGTATCCTGTCGTTGTAGTCCCGGATGGCGATGTTCATCGTGAAGACCCCGGGGATCATCCCCTCCAGCGCCGTGATCTCGTGGTAGTGCGTGGCGAAGAGCGTGCGCAGCCCTCCCCCGCCCCGCCTCGCCAGATCCTCAGTCACCGCCCAGGCGATGGAAAGCCCGTCGTACGTGCTCGTGCCCCGGCCTATCTCGTCCAGCACCACCAGACTGCGCCGCGTGGCCTGGCGCAGTATCCTCGCCGTCTCCATCATCTCCACCATGAAGGTGCTCCGATCCTTCACCAGATCGTCGGACGCCCCCACCCGCGTGAACAGCCTGTCCACCAGCCCCAGTCTCGCCTCGGAGGCCGGAACCATCGACCCCATCTGGGCCAGCAGGCAGATGATCGCCACCTGCCGCAGGATCGTGGACTTGCCCGCCATGTTGGGCCCCGTCAGCAGACACAGCCTGTGCTGCCCGTCGAAGCGGAAGGAGTTGGGGACGAAATTCGCGGCCCCCAGAATCTCCTCCACCACCGGATGCCTGCCGTCCCGGATGTCCAGGTCGAAGTCCTCCACCACCTCCGGACGGCACCAGCGTCGCACCCTCCCCACGTGGGCGAGGCACGCCCAGTAGTCGAGATGCGCAAGGGTCCTCGCCATGACCGCGATGCGCCCCCCGTATCCCGCCACCTTCTCCCGCAGCTCCCCGAAGAGCCGCGTCTCCAGGGACTTGCGCTCCTCCGCCGCCGAAAGGATCCCCTCCTCCAACCCCTTGAGGCCCTCCGTCGTGAAACGCCTGGCGTTGGCGAGGCTCTGGCGCACCAGGAACCTGTCCGGCAGCTCCGCCGCCTCCGCCCCTGCGCGGGTCAATTCGTAGTAGTAGCCGAAGACCCTGTTGTACCCCAGCTTCAACCTCGGCAGGCCGCACTCCCGCCGCTCCTCCTCCAGCATCTCCTGGAGCTTGCGGTCGCCATGCTCCGCAAGCTCCAGGAGCCTGTCGAGACCGGCGTCGTACCCCTCCTTGAACAGCCCGCCGTCCGTAATCTGCACCGGCGGCGCGTCCACGATGGAGGACTCCAGCAAATCCGCGCAGTCCGCAAGGGGGTCCCAGGCATCCATGAGCCGGGTCAAGGCCCTCGGCGCGGACCGCGGCTCCCGGCCCATCCACTCCTCCAACCGCTCCCGTATCCCCCCGAGGGCCTTCAGGCTGTCCCGGAGGGACACGAAGTCCCTGGGCTGGGAACGGTTGAGACACACCCTCGCCGAAAGCCTCTCGATGTCCCCGATCCCCTTCATGGCCTCCCGCAGGCCGTCGCGCCTGCCGTCATCGGCATGGAAGAAGGCCACGGCGTCCTGGACCGGCAGGATCGCCCCGCGGTCCCGCCAGGGATGGCGCAGCATCTCCTCCAGCAGCCTCCCCCCCATGGGGGTCACCGTCCTGTCCAGGACGTGCCTGAGCGTCCCCTTCCCCTTGCGGCCGTTCGTCCGCACGAATATCTCCAGGTTCCGCTCCGAGATCTCGTCCACCACCAGACGCCGTCCCAGATCCAGCAGGCGCAAGGCCCCGAGGTTCCCCACTCCCCCCCGCTGGACCTGCTCCAGATAGCAGAGGAGAGCCCCGCAGGCCCGGACCAGCTCCTCCTTGTCCTCAAGCCCCAGCGCGGCGACGTCCCTGACCCCCTGGGCCTCCAGCAGCCGCTCCTCGGCCCTCTTCCCCTCGAAATGCGCCGCGGGGAGCCGCCTTGGCCGCATCCCCTCGAACACCCCCTCCTCGGGCAACTGCATCTCCTCGGGCACAAGCAGTTCCCTTGGCGCGATCTTGCGCACCCACTGCCACAGCTCGTTCCCCCTCTTCATGGCGACGCCCCACCACTGGCCCGTGGAGACGTCCGCCCACACGAAGCCGCCGGATTCGCCTTCCTGGCATACCACCCCGATGAAGTTGTGGCTGGCGGCGTCGAGGCTGGCCTCCTCCAGCACCGTGCCGGGGGTGATGACGCAGCTGACGGCCCTGCCGACGAGCCCCTTGGCCTGCTTCGGATCCTCGGTCTGGTCGCAGATGGCCACGTGGTAGCCCTTGTCGATGAGCTGGGCCACGTAGCCCTGGACGGCGTGCCAGGGCACGCCCGCCATGGGGACGGGGTTCTCCGCGTCGCGGTTCCTGCTGGTGAGGGTGATCTGCAGTTCCCTGGCCGCCGTCACCGCGTCATCGAAGAAGAGCTCGTAGAAGTCCCCCATGCGGTAGAAGAGCAGGGCATCGGGATTCTCGGCCTTGATGCCGAGATACTGCTCCAGCATGGGAGTGATCTTCGCGGGTGTCTGGGACATCGAGGACGGGGCCAACCGGCAGGGGCTTGCCCTCATCGGACGGGGGCGTTGGACCCGGTCCCGGGCCGCCCTTCCCGCCAACGGACGAAGAGGGGCGTCCGTCCCGGCCGGTGCGGGACGGAAAGCCAAGCATACCACGGAATCGCGCCGGGGACAAGTGGCGCGGCGGAGCGCGGTGGAGCGGCCCGGAGGGGAGGGGACGGGGACGCGCGGTATGCCGTTTGCGCCGACAAGGAAAGGCCGCGCCGACGAAGGGACATCGGCACGGCCGGCCCCGGAGGGACGCAGGCACGGCCGCGGAGGGACGTCAACGCCCCCCGCCGCCTCCGGGTCTTCGCAGGCCCGAACGCGGCGAGACCGTCGACGGAAAGAGGGGAAGCCGCAGCGGGGGAAGAGCGAGAAGGGAAGCGCGAAGAGGCCGGCAGGCGCAGGAACCGGGAAGGAGGCCGATCCCGGAAGCTTCGGAGGCAACGAAGGACGTTTTCGGGAAGGCCTGCCGGGACGTCCCTTCCGCACAACCCCGCAAGGGATCCGCGCAACGGGCGGCGACACCGCAGCCCGTTGCGCCGCCCGGAGCGGCGGCCCGGGAAACGCCCGAGGAGGTTCTCCCGCCGGCGGACCGCGAAGCTCCCGGCCCCGAAGGGCCATGGTCCGGGCCAGGCGCAGCCGCAGGGTACGGGGCGCTTGGGATGGATGGGAGCCGCCGGCGAAGATGTGTCGGTCCCGGGACGTCCGCATCACGGGCCGCGACGCTCCCCTCCGTCAGGGCCTCACCTTCCTGTCAGGGCGCAGCATCGCCGCCACGGGGACATGCGGCCGGGGCGCGTCCGCCCGCAAACCGCCGATGGATCGCGTTCGCGAAATACGCAAGGCGATCCGCCCCCTCAGAAGGCCGGTTCCGGACATCGGACCCTCCCCGCCTTCTTCCGCCCGCCGTTCCTTCCACTCCGCGCCCCCGCAAGGTGGCAGGCGCGGAAGGCCGAAAGGATCTCGCGCCTGACGCGGACGCCCGCCGGGGCCGTCCGTCCCGTCCCCGCGGATGCGGTCGCGGCCGTGGAACCTCCCGTCGACCCTCCTCTTCACCGGCCCCACGCCCCACAGGTTTCAGACTTCAGCCTTGGATTTTTGCATGTGATCCCTAAAATCCTCAAGGTCGCCGATGCGTTCATATGTGCCAGGCGTTTTTTTCTTCTTGCCAGAGACACGCTTGTATACATCGCCATTTATTGATGCCATGACGATCTGTCGCTTTTTCGCATTTATGACGATGCATATGCAAATCGGAGCATTGTATGACTTTGCGTACTTTGCCATCTGCTCGCTTGCATCCACCAGTTTCGACTTAAGGTCCTCTTTGGCCCTGCTGTTTGAAACTTTTATCTCAAGCAAAACGATGCTGCTACCGTGATAAAGCACTAGGCCAGTGCGCTCGATGATTTTCTGCTCTTCCAGTCGGATGTCAATCTTGGAATAGCACATAAACGTGTATATTGCATTTCTGTAAAGACATTCAATGGACCATTCTCTGCGGCTACCCTGTTCGTGTTTGTCATCTATTATAATAGAAAAAACCTCGTTGAGGACAGGGAATATCGAAACGAAATTGTCATCGGCAAGGCATTTTGTTAAATCGCTTTTTAAAGCGAATCTCTTTTCCTGCCATCGCAATGCCAGGAAGAACTCGTGATCTGTCAATCTAATCATGGCAGATCGAACTTCCATATTTGGATATGTGAGGTAGCATGCTCTGTCGCCGGGATCGCTGCGAGTCGTGAGGTAGCCGGATTGATGCAGGTAGAGCATAGGGCGAACTGGTCTGATTACATCCAAGGGTACTTCAATTTCAACATATGTAGTGGGGAAATACTCAAGATCCTATACAGTAATCTTGTTCTTTGAAATGTACTCTCCTACAAACTCATGCTGACCTGTTTGGATCCAGTAGTCGTCAAATTCATTTTCAAGAAAAAAATTGTTTATGGACACTGGATTATAAACGGTCATGGAATCGTCGTGACTGAATGCATAGCCATCATAGTATGTTTTAAGTTTGTCCAGAAATACATCAACTCGCATCCCCAAATGCTTTGCCGCTTCAGGGATATAGTCGGTAAAAATTTTCCTTGATCTCTTTGTGGGTATAGCCAAACATTGTAGAAAAATCTTCTTGATTCGAAAAATCTTTTATATTACTAGCAGCAGAAGAGAGGTTCATTTTTGTGTGATTTGATATTCCCGTTATGTAGACAATATGGATGAATAGTTCTTGGGCCTTTATCTGATAGAAGAAATCGCGAAAAAGATCACGGAATGAATTTTGGAGTTCAGGCTCGTCGAAAGTATCTATAAGAAGTCTGTCATATTCGTCAATGAGGATGACAACTTTGCCGTCTCGCTTGCCAAGTCTTTCGATCAATTCGCCAAAGGCAAAAACAGTAGACTTGGAAAAAAATTGTATTTTATTATCTTCTGCCCTCAACTGCAATAACCCCAATAGATTTTCCTTAACACCGGAGAGCCCTTCTGTCGAGGGTATGCTGGACAGGTCCAAACTTATCACCGGGTGCCGCTGGAAAAGAGGGTCGTTGAGGTGCTTCTCAATGTAAAGCCCCTTGAACAAGCTCGTATTCACGAGGTAAAGATTGTTAATCGTGTCAAGCATGAGGGCGGCCGGGCCATAAAAACCCGGCGCCCCTTGTTAAAAAGATTGACGATATATTCCGTCTTGTCAACGTAAAGGTAGCCCTCAGTGCGTAATACACCAATATCGGGCTCTCCGTCATGGAGTTTATTCGAAATCTGATTCAAGGTTTCCATAATAGACCTCCCATATCAATAAATACCTGTGGGCTCATGCCAAAAGCAAGAATTCCGAGGGTGAATTTTCGAACCAATGATTTTACTGCGCTTTGATCTTTTCAACTCCTGCTGAACATCGCATGCCATCCTTCATTTTTCGAATCGATCGCTGCATGTCTCACGAAAGATATCTCGGCGCACGCTCCTTGCTGATTCCGTTTGCAGACATGCTACAACATGGCCGATCCGCACATCGGCAGTCCAAATACACCAGCGGTCCATGCACTCCGGCCGCTCACAAAACGCACGGCGCAAGTTTGGCCGACCGTGCAAGGATCCGTTCCGAGAGGCCGTTCGGCGGCGCGGAAAGTGCAGGGTGCGCCAGGGGAGGCTATGGTTCCGGGACGATCCGTGGACGCCACGAGGATGTGCGCCGGATGGGACGCAGGAATTCCCCGCCACCGACTCGGGCCGGCATCCCTGCCGTCGGTGCATGGTCGACGGACCATGACGGCCTCGCAGCGTCAGAAACCCATACATCCTCAAAGCACGCAGGGCAACAGAAAAAAACGTTTTGAGGAATCTTTTTCGACATCCCGGGATCGGCCACCATGGCCGTGATCCCCATCGCCACATGCCGTCCGGACAGGCCTCGGCCAGGCTCGGGCCAGGGTGTCCGAGGAAGGCGCTCCCCATGTCCCGGCCGCCCCCCTGACCTTGCATCGTCGCAACGCTGCCAGTCTCCCATGCATGGCCGATGCCCCGATGTCCCGGCCATGCTTTCCCTGGGCCTTGGATCCCGGTTGGGCCCAAGGGCCACGGTCGCCATCCCTGCGGATGTCCCCTTTCCCTCCCCGGGACGGGGTTCCCCCCGCTCCCCCGTCCGCGCTCGGGGCAAGGGGATGCGCCATGCGCCGAAGGGGTTCGCCACTCCCAAAGACGGCGGGAGAGGGATGCAAGCGCGCCCGTCCATCCAGGCCTTGTCTACGTCTTGATCCTGGGGGGACGGAATGCAAACCTGCGCTCCGCGCGGGAGAAGGATGCGCTTCGCGCACCAAAAAGAGACTTGCCTGTGGGACCAAGGAGGATCGATGCCCCTCTGCCGACAGCAGGTCATGCGGACATCGGCGCCCTCTCCCGGACATGTGCGGCACGGAGCCGGGATGGCGGCGCACGCCGACGGGACGGACACGCCATCGGCGTCCTCCGGATCCTGCGCGACGCCAGTGCGGGATGGCGAGGAACCGTGGCAGGACATGCGCCGCATCGTCGTCCACGGGAACATGCTCCGCATCGGGACGCTCCGGGACTTGTGCGGCATCGGCACGGTCCGGGACTTGCGTGCCCGGATCGACTTCAGGCGACCCCACGCCACCCGCAAAACTCCCCGAAAGACCCGCCCCTCCGCAGTCGCGCCGGGCATTGACGGGCGTGGATGGCCGGAAAAAAGGCCGGGACTCCCTGCATGGTGACGCCAAAAGATGTCCGTGGATGCGAGGGACCGGGACTTGGCCGGCAAAAAGGCGCATCAGGGCGTCAGGCCGCGGGAACGCCGGAAAAGGCGTCCATGGGGGAATTTGGCCGGAATCCCGGAGGGATTTTGGGGATTGCCGATTGCCCGGGATGCGGGGAACAGGGAGGCGCCCCCATTGGGCACGGGATTCCCGGGGAGCCGACATTTTCGGAAGACGCCTCCGTGCAATGCACGGAGCGGGCATATCGGGCATATATTATTGATGGAGGACGTCCATGGCGTGCGGGCCTTTCCGAAAGACTAGAGGTTGCATGACGGCATCCCCGCGCCCCATGTTGCGGCAGGCAGGAGAGGATGCACCGCGAAAAGCCGCCAACGAAAAAACCGGTTGCGCGTTCCGCGAAGGTTTCGGCCCGGCCTCAACCGTCCCCGTGCATTAGGGACAGTGGCGGCCAAAGGGCATTGGACCGTCAAGGGTCGCCGGAGTCCTTCAGGGCCTTTCTTGGGGGACGCAAAAAAAAATCTTTTTTTGGGGGTTCAGCGGTTGACACCCCGACCGAAATATTCTATTGGCTTTTCGGCGTCAGAAGAAACCCCCGATTCGTTCCATCCAGGCGGAACTGTCCCCCGCCCCAACAACAGACAAAGGAGCCGACATGGACGACTATCTCGCCCAGGCATTGGACATCGCCCGCGCGCAGGCGACCGTGCGCACCATGACCGCGGAGGAGATCACCGCCTTCGCGCTGAAGCTCAGCCAGGCGATCAAGGCCATCGCCGAGGGCGCCGACCCCACGGCCGAACCCGCCCCCCTGCCCTGCGACCCCAAGAGCAGCATCCGGCAGGAGACCATCGTGTGCCTCATCTGCGGCAAGAAGTTCAAGATGCTGACGAAGACGCATCTGGCGTCCCACGGCCTCACGCCCTCCGAGTACAAGGCGAAGTTCGGGCTGAAGCCCGACGTGAACCTGGTGTGCAAGTCGACCTTGAAGCAGCAGCGGGAGCGCATGGAGCGCATGCAGCCCTGGAAGTTGCGCAAGTCATAGAGCAAGACCCGCCAATGGGCCGTCGGGGCCGTCCCGCGACAGCGGGCGGCCCCGCTTTTCTTTCCGCGGACCGGCGCGGGCGTGCCCGGCAGTGCGCCTCCGGAATGGCCGACCGTTCTTCAGGCATCCCCGGGGTTCCCGCAGGAGAGACCGTCGCCGCCCCCCTCCCTGTCCGGGACGCCCCGAACCGCCCCATCCGGGGCAAGGGGACGCGAACCGCCTCGGGGTCTCCCGCGGCGCGGTCCGGAAGCGGGCCAGGGAGGGATCTCCCGGAACTCCGCCGGCCGGGTCGCCGATGCCCCGGTCGGCGCATCGGCGGGATCGTTGGAGCCGTCGACCAGAGGACGCCTCGCGAGATCGCGGAAGGGAACGCAAGGGGATGGGAGCGGAAAACCCGGCCTAGAGAGAGCAAAAAAAAATTTCCCGGATGTATTGACGCGCTCGGGATTCCGGTGTACCGTGCCTTTCGACCGTGTCGCGCGCGCGGACCGATGATCCCTCCTGCCGGCCTCCCGAAACGGTTCGCCAGCAGCGCACCGGTCGTCTCCAGAACCCCCGCCTCTTCCTCCTTTGGGGCGGGGGTTCGTCTTTCTTCCTTCCGGGCGACGTCTTCCCTCCCGGAGACGTCATCCTTCCGGGAGACGTCTTCCCGTCCATCGACGGCATCGACCCGGGCTCTTCCCGGTTCCCCTGCCCGTCGGCCCCTTGCCGTGCTCCTCGACGTTCCGTGCACGGGGCGGGCGTTCCACGCCCAGTGATCCAATATATGGGTGAAACCACGGGGCGCCATCCGACACGTCACGGTTCCGGGAGTGGATCCAAGGCCGTTCCCGGGCATGCCGAGGCGACCCTGGGCATCCCGCGGACGCGGAGGGCAACCGCGGACGGCTTCCGCCTGATGGAAACATCGGGGGACTCCCGTTCCATGGAACCTGTGGTGGAACGTGCAATGACACGATAGTACGCCGGACGCCTGCGCAGATCCCGCATGCCCTTCCGGCACCTTGCACCGCAAGGCTTTTCTCGTTGTCGCCACTCTGCCGGGCCTCGTCTTCCGCATCCGGATTCCTGACGATCAACTGGCCGAATCCTGCACCGATACGATATTTTCCGCCCCTGCCATGCCGGGCATGAGGCGAGCCCTCCGGATCCCTCCTTGCGGAGCGGATCCCGGCACGCAGGGCGGATCTGGCGCGCCGCCCGGGCAAGGATCCGCCACGAGGACGGGCCGCACGCGCCGACCCCTTCGCCTCGAGGGCCCAGACCTTGTCCTGCGAGACCCGTCCTTCCCCGCGCTTTCGACCCGGCGCTTCCCCGTGGACGACTTCCCTTCCCCCGCACCTTGCACAGTTCCAGGGACTTGTCTTGGGCGACCGTCGGCCATCTTCCGTCCTTCCGGACTTGCCCGCAGGTTCCCGCCGCCGGAAGCCGCCATCCGTGCCTTTCGCCTTGCGCGGCCGTCCGCCGGCGCATGCCGGCGGTGGTCGCCATGCAAAGGCCGGATGCGAGGAAAGGCTCCGGTTGGGCCCTGTGCCAGGGGACGCGGATGGTCGCCGGGAGAAGATGGCGGTGGCGTCGAGGGGGCCTGGCCGGGGAAGGACAAGGGTTTGCCGCGTCTCCTGCGGAATCCGTGCGCAACGGTGCCATCAGGGAACCCGTGCGTGCCCCGGTGCCGCTCCCGCAAAATCACGCCCTTCCCTTCCGGTCTGGATGTCCGAGGGGTCGCCTTTGGGGATCCCCGCGTGCCTCGGACGCCCCTGCAGGCCGTGCCGGCGACAGGCGCGACCGGGAGAGCGCGGACGCGCGGGAGGCGGAGGCGGAGGGACGCCCCTGGCGGCTTTCCGTCGAGGGGACGCCTGGATCCACGAACCGGGCGCGAGCGAAGTCGCCGGGACGACGCCTTGCCCGACAATGGGAACCCAAGACATTAAGGAAGCGCGCACTGGTCGCCCTTGCGGCATGCAGGCGCGACGGCTGCGACGAGAGTCCCGCCCTTGCGAAGCGGCCTGCGCCTGATTGCGTGACCGCCTCCCGGGCGGGATTCGAAGGAAGGTTGCCTCATTCCCGCAGTGCGGAAGCCTGACGTTAGGGGATCTTGCGTCAAGGCGGCTTGCGTGACGGGCGTGTCATGGACGCGCAAGGCATGCAGATTTTCCGGGAGACTTCTCCGGAATGCATCCCCGGGGCATCTCTCCAACTACGCATCCCTTTCCACCGACGACGCAGACACCCTGACCCTCACCGCCACCAGCGCGTACGAGGGGATCGTCTCCCTGGAGTCCGGGACCCTCAAGGTCACGGGCGAAGGCACCATCAACCCCACCAAGCTCACCATGCTGTCCGGGACGACCCTGGACATCTCCGGGGCCACGGCCTATGCGGAAACGGGAACCGCCCTCGCCCTGAACAACCTCGTGATCGGCAGGACCGGGACCGCCTACTCCGCGTGGACCGCCCCACACATCGCCGGCAACGTGGACATCTCCGGCACCGGACACAATCCCCTCGCCGACGCCCCGGCCATCACCTACAACCTGCCCTCCGGCACCGCCAGCGGCGCGACCCTCCTCACCGTCGACGGCTCGATGAAGATATCCAACGCCGTGATCAAGCTCGCCGGCGACACCCGGAACATCTCGAGCCTCAGGCTCGTGGACGTGCTGAGTTCCAAGGACGCCGCGAAGGCGGCCGCCGCCGGCGAATACGAGAAGGCCGAAAAATACGCATCCAACACCGGCACCTACGACACGGGCACCATGACCCTCGTGCTCGAAAGCGACACCGGCGAGCAGTACGAACTCCAGATAGACCCCGAGGATCCCAACGACCTGCTGGCGGTCCTGACCAGCATCAGGGCCGACGGCCCCACCTACGAACGCATGAAGGCCTACGCCGAGTCCCGCATCGCCGGCATGGCCATGATCAACCAGGGCCAGGACCTCATCATCGACAAGGGCATGGCAAGCGCGATCGCGGCGACCGGGGGCCTGGGCATGCGCGTGGGCGCCTTCGGAGCCGTGAACGCCGGGAAGTCCAAGTACAAGTCCGGATCCACGGTGGACGTGGAAAGCCAGACCCTGCTCGCCGGCATCGGCGTCGGCGGGGACACGGTCATGGGACGCCTCGCGGCGGGACTCTTCTTCGAGGCGGGCCAGGGCAAGTACGAGACGAAGAACGACTTCTCCGACGGCGTCCTGCCCGTCAAGGGCAAGGGGAACATGCTCTTCTACGGCGGAGGCGCATTGGCCCGGCTTGACGCGGAAGCCGGACTGTACTTCGAGGGATCCGGCAGGGCCGGCCGGGTGCGGCAGGATTTCAATTCCAGCGACATCATGTACGGAGCCGAAAAGGCGAAGTACGAGGTGGAGACGTATTACTTCGGGGCCCACGGAGGCGTGGGGTACGTGTTCATGCTCCCGGGCACGGGAGGCAAGGGCACCCTGGACCTCTCCGGGAAGATCCTCTGGTCGCACCTGGACGCCGCGGACGTGCGCATCAAGGACACGGACCTTCTGCGCATCCAGGAGATGGACTCCGTGCGGGTGCGTGCCGGCGGAAGGCTGGCCTTCGCCTTCGGGGACCACGTGATGGCGTATGCCGGCGGGCACTGGGAGCGGGAGTTCGAGGGCGCGCAGAAGGCGAAGATCAACGACACGCCGCTGGACAAGCCGACGATCAAGGGCGACACGTGGATCGGCGAGGCGGGCATCACCCTGAAGCCTTCCGAGACCACGCCCTTCTATCTGGACGTGGGCGCCCAGGCCTTCGAAGGGGTGCGCACGGGGTATCAGGGCAGCGTGCAGGCGCGACTGGAGTACTGACGAAGAACGAGGCCGGGGAATTCCGCGGCCCGGGATGGAGCGATACGATATGGCGACGCCCCCTCTTCAGGGGGCGTCCCGTTTTTGGGGCGACGGGCACGGCCCGCGGCGACCGCCGCATCAAAGGGCCGGAGCATCGGGGTCCGTCCGGGGCCTCGCTCGGCAAACGCCGCAAGCGAGACTCCAGTCGCGCCTGGCCGGAGACGGAGACGGCGTCAAGACAGTCCGTGACCATGCGAAGGTCGGGAAGAGGTCGATCTTCCCGAAGGGGCGACGATGCCGTTGCCCGTGCCGCGGTCTCCCCCCGCATCGAGGAAGCCCCTGGCGGAGCCGCCCGTCTGCGACGTCCTCGACGCTCCACGTTCCGTCCATGGCCGATGTCCGCAAACGTGTTCACTGGGCGGCCGATGCCGCTCCCAGGCGTTGCGGCATTTTGCCAGGCGACCGTCGAGGCAACGGCCAAGGGCGTGGGTCCCTCCGCCGAATCCTCTGGCAGGAAGGGCCGCGGGATCCGCGGGGATCACGTTGCACGTGGGAGGAACCGGGGACCGGGACGAAGATGCCGCCCGCCGGCGGTCCCCGAAGGCCGGCAGGCCCCGGGGCCCGATCGCCTTCATGGCGGCGTCGGCCTTCCCGGAACGGGACACGCACCCGTCAAGGTCGGGCTTCGCCGTCGGCCGCTCCGCGACGTCGAGGATCCCGACATCGTGGTCCAGACTCGGGGGAAGGCGGCCTCCGGGACTTCACAAGCCCCGTTGACAGATGGCCCAAAAACGCATACCTTCCCACGACTGGACAACGCCCCAATACCGCCGGCAACGACATGCACCCTCGCGAAATCCCCCCCGTTCCCGAAGGCCGCCTCGCCTGCGCGCCGCCACGGAACATCCCCGCGGCAGCGCGGGACTACGGCTCCGCGGCGATCCCGGCTTTCCCGACCCGCACGCGCCCGCTCTTGCCGACCACCCCCGACCTGCGCCGACCATGCGCAAGACCCGACGCATCCCGTCCATCCCCCGCGAGGATGCGCAACACCCCATGGGCGACGCGTCCCGCGAACATCCAACAGACGGCCCGCTCCATCTCCACGACGGGTCGCACAGCCACGGAGACGATCCGGATGCGCACGAACAGATGCATGCCATTCCTGCGACTCATCCTGCTTCTCGCCATCACGGGAGCACTGTCCTTCCTCTTCCCCGCGACGGCCGTCGGGGCCGACGAAGCCGGCGGCGCTCTCGCGAACAAGTTCAGCACCGCAAAGAACAAGAAGGCCTATGGGTTGAACCTCACGCTGTCCTACCCCAAGGACTGGACGGCAAAAGAAGGGGAAGGACGGCATGTCGTCCAGAACTTCATCTCACCTGCGATTGTCGTCCCTGATGCACAATCGCCCGTGACAGTGCATGCACTTTTGCTCATGACTCCAATGTTTTTTGACATCCCGACCATCGATCTGGAAGAGAGCAAATTCATGTACAACCCGCAGCATTCCGGGAATCTCATCCCATCGGACGGCAAACTCGTAGACATAAAATACGGAACAATCGACTCGGAGCCATGCGCAATCCTGAAATACGTTTCCATACGAGAGAAATCAGGGGTACGCTTTGCAAGCATTGGAAAGACATACGCATTCTACTGCAAAAATACGTCTATCTATGTCTCGTTCTACTGCGGCGGGAGCATTGACAACCAGCCAAACATCATAAAAGTCTTTACCGAGAACGAAAAACTCTTCCAGGAAATCGTGGACAGCATCAAGATCGCCGACAAAAGCTACGATCCCGGCAGCCCGGCAGCCCGCAATGCTCCCAAAGGCAAGAAGACGGAAGCGGATCAGGCCTTCGCGATGTCCATCATCAACATGATCGCCGGAGAGGAGAACGGCGTGAGCAAGGCTGTCGCCGAACTCGCAAAGCAGGCCAAACCCGCTCTCGCGACCCTCCGGGGCACGGTGCAGACGATGGTGAAGGAGGACGCCGAGGCCAGGGCCGCGAACCAGGAGGAACGCGTCATGCTCCGCAGCGGCCGTCAAAGGCGCGCCGCGTCATGGATCCGCAACTACGTCGATTCCAGCCTCGCCCAGCTGAAATGCGGCCGCATCGTCACGGGAGGAATGGTCGAGGGATCGTTCAAGGAAGGATACGCGGGCAGCACCCTCTTCGACCTCAAGCCCGCCGCCGGCGACGCCCTCCCCGTCACCGTCGGTGAGACGACATACGTGGACGTGAAGGAGGGCAAGTCCGACGACTGGCGCGACCACAAGACGGACGTGCGCGTCTGCCTCGCGGTCGACGAGGGCGTGAACTACGCGCGGAAGATGACGCTGCTCGCCACCAAGGCCCCTGCCGGCAAGCCGGCCCCCAAACGTTGAGGCCGCCCGGCGGCCGAAGATGCGGCATCCGCGCCACGGACGCTCCGGACGGATCCCGGAGCGGAACGGCGACGGCGTCCTTCCCGGATCGCCCCCCGGAACCGGCGCCACGGGCGATCCGGGGCCGTCAACGCCCCGCCAGCGCCGCGAATATCTCCTCGTGCCGGCGCACCATGACCTCGAAGGAATACTCCCGCAGGACGCGCTCCCGGCCCGCCAGCCCCATGCGCTCGCAGCCGGAGGGATCGTCCAGGAGCGCAAGAAGATTCCCCGCAAGCGCCCCGACGTCCCCGGCATCGCTCAGACACCCCGTGACCCCGTCCTCCACAAGGGAGGGGATCCCTCCCACATTCGTGGCGCACACCGGCAACCCGCAGGCCATGGCCTCAAGGATCACGTTGGGCGTCCCCTCGCGCCTGGACGCCAGGACCAGCAGCCTCGCCCGCCCATAGTGGCCGAGGACGTCCCGGGTTCCCGGAACGAGTTCCACGGCCGCCCCCGCTTCATGCCCCTCGACCCAGGCGCGGACGACCTCCCCTTCCGGGCCGTCCCCGACGATCCGCAGCCGCGCGTCGCCCCGCGCCTCCAGCACCCGCTCGAAGGCCCGCAGGAGCGTCAAGGGATCCTTGTCCTCGTGCAGCCGCCCGACGCACAGGATCAGCGGCGGACGCCCCGAGACGGGATCTTCGCCCGGGGCGAACCGATGGGCATCGACGCCGTTGACGATGCAGGCGACCCGGCCGGAAGGGACCCCCATGTCCAGCAGCGTCCGCTCCAACGCCCCGCTGTTGCAGACGACGCGATGGGCCAGCCGCCACAGGAACCGCTCATGCTGGCGGACGGGCGCCCCTCCGCCGCGGCAGGTGCCCACGATCGCCGGAACCCGCAGAAGACGCCCGAAAATCCTCCCCCAGATGTTGGGGATCGCCGTGCAGGGGACGAGCACGTCGGGACGCATCTCCCGCAACATGCGGAACACCCCCGGGAGGAAATCCCACGCCACGTCCCGGCCCCGCCCCAGATGGCGCAACTCGATGCCCGCGTCCCGGACCTCCCCGTCCATGTCGGTGGGGCCGGTCAGGGTCGCCACCACGGGAAGGAACCGTTCCCTGTCGAGACGCCGGGCCAGGGCGATGGTCTGCCGCTGGGTCCCCCCGAAGCGGAGATCCTCCATCAGAAAAAGCACCTTCAAAGGCCGACGGCCCGATCCGTCCACGGCAAACCCTCCATCCACCGGAAAATCCGCATCCCCGCCGACGACACCCGGACCGCCCGCGAAGGGGCCCAAAGCCCGCCTTGCCTTCCCTCGCAAAAACGCCTAGGCTCACCCCAATCGACACGGCGCGGGATCGACTCCCGCCCCGCGCCCGTGCGACCCGTTCCCCAGGAGCCACGTCCATGTCCGCCTCCCGGCCAGGCAAGCCCAAACTGCATGTCGTCGTCAGCCTGGACGTGGAGGAGGAGGGACTCTTCTCGGGCCGATACGCCACCCGGAACTGCACCGTCCGGAACGTCGCCCTCCTTCCGCGTCTCGCCCCCCTTTCCCTGGAACTGGGCTACCCCCTGACCCTCTTCTGCGCCCATGCCGTCTTCGCCGACCCCGACGCCCGGAAGACCCTCGCGTTCATGCGGGACACCTGCGGCGCAGAAATCGCCGCCCACCTGCACCACTGGAGCACGCCGCCGTTCCCGGAGGGCGACGGGGCCCCGGCCCGAACGCACACCCTCCCCGCGGACCTCCTCGACCAGCGCCTCGGCAACCTGCTGAAGGCCGGACGGGACTTCCAGGGAGCGCCCCTGACAGGCTTCCGGATGGGCCGATGGGACATGAAGGGGCACCTCCGCCCCCTCCTCGTCCGCCACGGCATCCTGGTGGACAGTTCCGTCTGCCCCCTGAGGGCGTTTCCGGGGGGCGGGCCGGACCATTTCCTCGCCCCCGCCGATCCCTACAGGGCGGACGGCCTTCTGGTGTCGCCGGTGACCCAGATCCCCGCCATCCCCGTCCTCGCCAGAGGCTGGCACGCCCTCGCCCCCAGACGCCGGCTCGACGCCTTCCACAACTTCGCCGCCCTGAGCGCCAATCCCGTCTGGCACGGCGATGCCGTCATGCGGTGGACCGCCCGCCTGCACGTCGCCCGGGGCGGCACCGTGCTGCACTTCTTCTGGCACTCCTCGGAAATGCTGCCGGGGGCGTCCCCCAACATACCCGATGCCGCCGCGGCGCAGCGCCTTCTCGACAGGATCAGGAGCTTCCTCGCCTGGCTCCGGGAGGAGTTCGCCGTCCATCCGCTGACGGCGTCCCAACTGCACGGGATGGCCACATACTTCCCCTCGCGTCCGCAAGGCCCGGGAGACTGGTAGCCCCAAGGTCCCCGACTGCGCCCATGCATGCAAGACGCAGTCCCGTCCCGCGACCGGACAAGAAACTCCCGCCATGAAAGCGGGAGTTTTTGTTTGTCATGATGTCCGATGCGACAGGAAGACCTGGATGCCGTCCCGGGAACCGCCATGTCCGCCTCGGCGACTTCACTGCGTGGAATATGGCACAATTATGAATGCAGCGGATATGTGCCTATCATCGCACAGGTCTGATGGCCGTGGGTTGATTGTCCGTAAAGCGTTCGGTCCGGCATCACAATTATCTCGACAGCCGGTCAGGAAATATCAAATTCATCAAAGGGCCTGCATGCGTGGGCGGCGAATAATATTTGCGCATATTGAAAAAGGATGGATTCAACATCCCACTATATGGATACATCCTCCATTATCAAGTTCTTGCTGCCGCCAATAGATTTTGTCTTTCCACGCTTTTTTAAGAGAAGTGGCAAAAACCACAAGCCAACCTTGATTTGCACCGCAATGATCCATGTAACGCGCTAGCTGTGGGATGGCATCGCCAAGGGCCATGGGACTTTCCATTTTTATTTCAATCGGGTAGTTCTTGTCTTTGTATGTTATGCAAATATCAGCGCGGTAAGACCCCAAGGCGAACTCACGATGTATCTTTGCTCCGCCATTTGTCACTCGCTGCAAAAAGGTGTGCAATAACAGTTGCGCAGCGGCATGACTGTATTTTGTTTTAAATTTATCTTTCCAGATTTCGGAATTTTCTCTCCAAAATTTCTGAAATTCTTTAAGAAGCGCTGTCATATCTATCGTCTCATCATTCATCCAGCGATTTTTCAAAGACACAGGGAGGTCATTCTGATGCGTATATGTGAGGTAGCGCACTATCAGGTCGCAGTAGAGAGGATTTGCGGGCAGGAGATTTCTGTCATCATTTATCTTGACGAGTCCAATATCAATGCAATACCTCGCATCGTCGCCGAGTAAGTTTTGATTCAAGGCATCGCCGACAAGCATAGGTTCTATGATGCGCTGCACCCGCTCTTCTTCCAGGCGCTTGAAAATTGAAAGCATGTGTGCGTCAGGCCGTTTAGACATAGCGTCTACGGCAGCATCGACATGGGCTGATGTAATAGGAATCGAATAATCATACTCTAAGTCTTCTTCTATAATTTGTCGTGGAATAGCGTTAGTCAGCCATGGCTGGCCATCAGTCCAATAAAACGCTTGTCGTATCGCGTCATCATTGAAAATTTGCCGTGTCAATTCAGTGTGCTGCATGTAAAGTTCGCGAACCTCATCGTACGTGAAGTTACGAAGCGTAAGCGTCTTATCAATGATATTGAAAGGGCTTGCCGTGCCCAGTGATTCTTCCTGACCTCTTATGAAGATTTTGTAATCATGTATATTTCGCATGCCGACGAGAGCCACCGAATGCGGAAATGGCGCCTTTTTACGAGAGTTGTATCCAGCCCTGAGTTGGTGCAAGAAGTTTATCATCAGACCGCCTGAAAGACAGTCCGCTTCATCGAAAAACAGTATCAATGGGCGATCAAGCAACGCTGACACATCGCTCAGTAACTTATATATGGCATGCGTCGGGTCAGCATGTATAACGATATTATTAATTTTCTCAGAAAACCCAGGAAGTTCATTGGAAATTTTAATTACGATTTCGGTGACGATACTACTAACGCCGATACAGAGTTCCGCATTATTTGGAACCATCTCGAGTGTGCAATAGACTGCATGATAGCGCGACTCGTTGTTGATTTCATCAGTCAAAGATAACAACGCAGTTGTCTTGCCAGATTGTCTCGGGGCATGGATGACGAAATATTTACCTGTGTTGCTAAGTTGTTTGGCATTTGGCAAACGATTCAGCGCACCAAGCATGTAATGCTCATCAGGGAAGCATGGGCCTGAAATGTTAAATTCGAGTGATTTTTCTGCGTGCAGTGTTGCCATTGCAAGATTTCTGTAATATTGTGTCGGAATATAATCAATATTTAGAGATAGACGTTCCGCCTCGTTTGCCAGAGCGTGAAAAGATCTTTTCAAGCAGTTAGAGAAGGTTAGGATGTCTTTGTGGATTTATTGAGGTAATTTTCCTTATTGGGGATTATCATTACATGACACACCATTGAAAACGGTCTTTGGGTATCGGGTATGTTACGACAGGACACCTTCCCAGCAAGCCTATATTTTGAAGCCAAAAAGCAAAAATAACTACCATGACGTAACACACGAATGCAGCATTTGGATACACGTCTACATTTTAATAAATCACGAAAACACATGAAATCCTGCCGCATCAAACACCGCCAAGCGGCAATGGCAACGCCCCATCACAGGGTCGCAAGACCATATTCGCACGTCTTTCAGCATCCTCAAGATCTTTTGCCCCTCCAAAAAAATATTGATTTTCAGGAGCACGCTGCGGTCCTTGACTGCTTGATCTGCCTTGCAAGGGGCCTAGGAATTCTTTTGAATCTCTCTTTCAACTGTGACAGCGGAGATTCCTGCAACGCAATGACGTGGATCTTGCGTTCTTCTTCGCGGCCTTCCTTGAAACCTTCCTTGAAATCCTCCTTGAAAGCTATCTCGTAATCTTCTCTATAGGAACATGCTTTGCGATCCTCTTCTAATATTTCTTGAATAGTCATGTCTATCTCTTACGTATCATTTAGGGTTCGCGCAAACATCAATATTCGACACAGTAATGCTTGCCAAAGAATGCCTGTGGGAATTACTATTAAAAATAAACGTCACTTTATCAACATCAATATTTTATGAGTAAAAAACAAACCAGAAAAATTCAAACACGCAACATTAAACAAAAGGCCAGATGTGACGACTATGTTGCCGGATCTACATAACGGGACATGTTTTTTCACAAACAAATATTTTAGGCACATGAAATTCTGCCGCTTCGGATACCGACAAGCAGAAAGTATTCTGACCTGCTACGCAGTTGCCAAGATCATATTCGCACGCCTCTCGGCATCCTCAAGATCTTTGGCCCCTCCAAAAAGAATATTGATTTTCAGGAGCGCGCTGTAGTCCTTGACTGCCTTTATCTGCCTTGCAAGGGCCCTAGGAATTCTTTTGAATCTCTCTTTCAACTGCGACAACGCAGATTCCTGTAACTCCATGACACAGATCTTGCGTTCCTCCTCGCGACCCTCCTTGCGGCCATCTTCAAAGGAACTCATAACGCGGTCCTGTTCTAAAATTTTTTCAATGTCCATCTTCTTCCTCCCTGGTAATTTTTTAAGGGTTTCAACGACCATTTTAAATTCGATACCAAAGGGGTTGAATTTAAGGTACCGATAAAACTTGCACACGTGTGCCATGATCTTTTCTGTTTTACCAAACATCCTGTATATATAAAGGATGGAATCAAAAATTTTCTGGTATGGATGTTCTTGAGCGCAAGCCCAGAGCAACAAGTAAATCGGCGTATATTTAACACTTCTACGCACTTTCCTTTCTGACAGTCGATCGAGATAAAGAAAAATAGGATTGAGATATATAATACTAGACAATTCACTTTTACAGGATTCTTTCACCAGCACCTGCAATGCCTTCAAATTCCACGTTTCATTTCCATGTAAAAAACTATGGCGAGCGTGCGATGAAGAGGTTTATTGCGATTTTCCTTGTGTTTCTTTGTATGATAGTCAATCACATAGCGAGCAATCTGAAATGAAGCAAACTTAAAAGGAGTGGATTTTACCTCGATGACGATGATGACGGTCTTTCCGGGGATAGTTTTATGGACCCCCTCAAAGACGATGTCATAATCCGAAGACTCCAGATCGTCATTTACATAATAGCGGTGGGCCTCCTTAAATCAGTGTAGTTGTCAATTAAATGGTTGAAGACCTTAGGTAACAATGCAAGGCACAACAACCCAAGGAGCCCATTGGAGTCGTAGCATTCACTGCGTACGTACGCATCATGGGGAGATCCCCTCTTCTTCCCCTTGGAGGAGTCACCTCTTGCACTGCCATCGGAAACATCTGCAACTGCGCTCTCCTGCGCCATGTCATGCGCAGGCGTTTCCTGCAGGACATCGATCTGTCCCGGAACGTCCTTCAAACTCTTCTTTTTCGAATCCCCCACAATGACCGTCCTTTCACTTCTCCAGATGCCATGTCAACTCTGCCGTCTGGGGCCAACACCGCCTCTTGAAGGCGATGCTGTGACAACCATCCAAATATCTCGGGACCAGATCTTGGACAATCATATGCGTTCCCCATTCACTGCACTATGCAGTCGCCAAGACCGCATTCACATGCCTTTCCGCATCCTCAAGGCTCTCGGCTCCTCCGAACAACCCTAAGATTGTCGTGAGCATGTTGAAGTCATTGATCGCCTTGATCTGATTCGCAAGTGCTTTGGGGACTCTGTTGAACTTCATTTTCAGCTGGGACAGCGCATGCTTCTGTAGCCGCATAAGGGACCACTGGCGTACATCCTCGATGCCCTGCTTAAAACCTATCTCGAAACCTTCACTATAGAAACTTACCTTGCGATCCTCTTCTAATATTTCTTGAATGGTCATGTCCATCTCCTACGTATCAGTTATGGTTCGCGTAACATCAACATTTATTATAGTAATTTTAACAAAGAATGTCTTAGAGAATTACAAGAGTAAATTAATATCTCTTTATACACATTGATACTTTATGAGTAAAAGTCAAACTTTAGAGCCACAAACACTCCATGCTGAAAACAGACCATAGGGAACAACTATGTTGTCGAATCTACATAATGAAATATACTTTTCCCATAAGTATATAATTTGAAATCAGAAAGCCGTCACGAATTCAACAAAGCAATACGAGGCTCACTAAATTGGGCCGTCAAACTACACATTTATATGCCACAAAAACATATGAAATTCTGCCGCATCGAATACCGACAAGCAGAAAAGAACCTGAACCGCTATGCTGTCGCCAAGACCGTATTCACATGCCTTTTCGCATCCTCTAGGCTCTCAACTCCTTCGAACAACCCTACAATTGTCGCAAGCATGTCGAAGTCCTTGATTGCTTTGATCTGGTTCGCAAGGGCCTTGGGTATCCTGCTGAATTTCGATTTCAGCTGGGACATCGCATGCTTCTGTAGCCGCATAAGGGACCACTGGCGCACCTCCTCGATGCCTTGCTTAAAACCTATCTTGAAACCTTCACTATAGGAACTTACCTTGCGATCCTCTCTAATATATCTTCAATAGTCATGTTTTACTCTCGTGGCGATTTTTTAAGGTTTAGCATAAACGGTGACATTCAACATACCAATATTTACCATGGGATATTTGTCAAATTTATGAGTGCAAATGAATACGTATTCATTTTTAAAAAAGTTACAAATACAGACGAAATCGGAAAATCTCAAACACGCACTTCTGAAAACAGGTCAATGGCAATGACTATGCTATTGATCTTTGATAACAGAACATACTCTTTCAAGAGCAAATATTTTAAGATCAAAAAATTGATACAAATTCAACTAAGCAATAAACGCAAGCGACATTTGTACGTACGCCTATGCTTTCATATGTCACGAAAGCAAATGAAATCCCGCACCATCGAATACCGACAAGCAGAAAAAAAACCTGAACTGCTATGCGGTCGCCAAGACAGTATTTACATGCCTTTCGGCATCCTCAAGGCTCTCCGCTCCACCGAACAGATAAAGGATCTTCCCAAGCAATGCGGAGTCTTTGATTGCCTTGATCTGGTTCGCAAGGGCTTTGGGAATTTTGCTGAACTTCTTTTTCAACTGGGACAGCGCAAGCTTCTGCAACTGCATGACGGATTTCTCGATGCCCTGCTCGATGCCCTGCTCGATGCCCTGCTTGATGCCCTGCTTGATGCCCTTCTTGATGCCCTTCTCGAAGCCCTTCTCGACACCGTCTTCGAAGGAACTCGTGACGCGGTCCTGTTCTAATAATTCCTGGATATTCATTTTCTTCCTCCCTGGTAAATTTTGTAGGGTTTCAACAACCCTGGTGAATTTGATGCCAAAAGGTTTGAATTTTAGATAACGATAAAACCTGCGTACGCGCGTCATTATTTTTTCGTTATCGCGAAAATTTTCATGTATGTAAAGAATGGAATCAAAAATCTTTTGATAAGGATCCTTCTGGGTGCAGGCCCAGAGCAACAAATAAATCGGCGTATATTTGACACCTTCGCGCATCTTCTCTTCAGGAATTTCCCTAAGGCTGAGAAATAACGGGGCAAGGCATATTATACTGCAC
>JAISTH010000075.1 GCA_031272715.1 Desulfovibrio sp. | reverse complement strand
TCATCTTCACGAGGGACATGGCCATGCACTCCTGGGAGAACACGAGAGTCAACGAGTTCCTGACGCAGCTCGAGGAGTGCCAATGCCTGTGCGTCTGCACCACGAACAGGCGGGAGGGCTTGGACAAGGCGTCCATGCGCCGCTTCGCCTACAAGCTCGAGTTCGAGTACTCCCGGCCCGAGCAGATCGAGATCCTGTACGAGACCCTGCTGGCCCCGCTGGCCTCCTCCCCTCTGTCCGACAGGACGCGGGGAGCCATGTGCGGCATGCGGCAGCTCACGCCGGGGGATTTCCACGTCGTGCGTACCCAGCATTGCCATGACGAACCTGGCAGCGTCGATCCGGATCGGCTCGTGCGGGAGTTGCGGCAGACGGTGGAAGCCAAGCTGGAAGAGGAAGGCCGACACCTTGGGTTCTAGCCCGATTCGTACACGGGATGGCGTCATGGTCTGGGGGGCGAGAGCCCCCCGGACATGGGGCGATGGAAGGCAAAGGGGACTTCGGGGAACACGCGGCGGATCGGGTACGGCGCCGATGGCGCAGGCCCCAGAGGCAATGGGCTGAAAAGCCGGTAGACAGCCGGAAGGCGGGAGAACGCCATGAAACTGAAGACGTGTTTGAGGCCGCCAGGGAAGGAACGCTCCGGCAGGGTTCAATGACTGGGGAATGGCCGACGAGGATGGCACGACGAGGATGGCACGACGGTCGCCCACGTGGCTGCGGAGGAAGGGAATCTGCCGCCTAGCCCAACTTTAGCCAGTTAAGAGATAAATACCCTGTGATTTCGGGGGGGTTAGGGGAAACCGGGTCCCTACAGGTCGCGTCACTTTTGTGCTGGTACCTGCGTTTTACCGGGGTAGCCCTGCCCCCAAAAAATGCTGTGGGCCGCCCGGCTAAAAAATGTTTTCTGGTGATCGGCCTACATCGGAATGTGCTCCTACAACTCGTTTTTTGGGGGCTTTTTGCCAGGACCTGGGGCAATTTCGCACCTTTTGCAGGGACCGTGACACACATTAAACGAATAAACGAAAAAACGGAAAGGAATATTTCATTCGGGCTCTATTTTTGTCTAATATTTGCCTTGCGAGTACTGATATTTTGCAGTATTTTATAAAAGCTGCGAAAGATTTTAGTCACTTTTCCGCTGCCGGCCATGACGGGACTTCGCAGTCATTCGTTTCGTAGATTATATCTACCAAATAAATTAGTGTCATAATACTAATATTTTAAATAGAACCCCATATTCACATGTGTGCAGTTATTGTTTTACCATCTTTCTACTGTAAAAAATTGAATGCAAAGCCGCCCTACTTGAGACTTCTTGAACAGTGATTTATCGTATTGAATATTGATAGTCACTAGTCCATGTCAAACTTAAAACCGTTGCTGATTTACTACGTTATGCGTTGCTCGATATTACTGTCGCCTAGTCAAGCGGCCGCGACGATCCGATACGCCTTCTTGCTCGTGCCACCATTTCGGTGGTCGACTGCGGTCTCCTTGATAAACATGACCTCATGATATCCTTATTCTATGCGGTTGTCACCCCACCTGAGGCTAGTTTATAGAAATTTTTTCGGGGCGGCCTCTCAGCCTGTCCAAAAACAAGTCACCACAAATTGAACTTTTGGCATTTAGTCAACTTTTCATGTACGTAGAATAAGGGGTGCGAGGATATGGTTGACTAAAGGGTTGGCTATAGGGCAACCACTTTCGGCACAAAGTTTGCCCATGTGGGGTCGCCCTGTTAAACTTGAAGGGTTAAAAAATGACGATCAGAGACATTCTTTCAATTATTAGAATAATTTATTAATAAAATTGAATTAATTATTGTCTTAGCACAGCACAAATTTCTTCCAATTGTTCTGTTATAACGCACCACTCGCAGTTAAGGTCAAGTGTATGGACACCGATATGACTGCCGCAGATTACAAGATTCTCATCTGGAGTAATTTCTTCATCAGTTTTTGCGTAAAGCAAGATGCCGTAGACGTCACCTGTTGCATCTTTTTCTTTATTTTTTACATATGTGAAAATTTGGTATAGATTGTGAGAGATATATTTCTGTTTATCGCCATATCGGCTACGCATTGTGTGGCTATAGTATTTTGTGTCAATGATCATCTGTTTATTATTAAAACTAAGAGAAATATCTGTTGCCATGACGGGAAGATAATTACTCGTCTCTGTGACATTCCAATCGATCAATTCTGATTTTGGATACAACTCTTTATGATGCGTTTTATAATACACCAGCACAAATCTTTCATAGAGACGATGCATCGCATCATCGTTTAGCCATGCTGTGAGTCTATATGCCCCGGATTCTGTTGTTAAAAGTAAACCGTCAATAATAAAATGGCAAATATTCAAGAGCATGCGGTATGATGCATTGTTTCTATGATATTTCAATGCATCCCAACGTATTGCTGTGGGAGATGTATCTGTAACGTCTGAAAAATACAAAAGAACTTTCTTTAGGGCTATTTTATTTTTATCTTTAACATCACCATGACGGATGAGTAAAGAAATGGTACTTTTCAGCGCTTGATTATGTGGGGAGTCAGTAACGAATAGATCGTATGTACATACAAGCCTATTCTTGATTCTTGTTTGTCTTTTTATGGTCTCATTAACCATTATCCTCCCACGCACTAACGTGATATCATCTTCATATTGGACAAAGTCTCTATGTAGCCCGCTTTTGACTTGGGTTGCAACTCCACGTGCGAGAATTGCAGCGAATAGGTCATGGACATGGTCAAAGTCTTCTTGCCCAAGATCCTTAACACCATCTTCTTTCAACGCTTCATAAGCATAAGAAAGCATATAGTAAATATTTTTGGTTTTTATATCAGGCATTTAGAACACTCCTGAGTTCCTTAGACCAATATTCAATCTTGCTCTTGTCGTCAAACCAATATTCCTCCAAAAGAGGAAGCAATTCATATTCGATAACTGAAGAAAGCCAATCATCATCAACCTCATCATCTTTTGGACAGAAATAGCTGTGACCAATTCTGAATCCAGAACCCAATGATTCGTCTTTTTCAATAGTCTCATTTAGTTTTTGAACTTTTAAAATTAACTTGTCTAATTTAGGATTATTAATCTCGTTTAAGCGCTCCTTAAACCCGTTTGATTCAAATGCCGGGTGCAACTCGAAAAAAGCAAATCTCCTACGGAGCGCATAATCAATCAATGCAATGCTACGATCAGCCGTATTCATCATGCCGATGATATAAACATTTTTGGGGACAAAGAATTTATCATTACAATAAAGTAAAGGTAGTGCATAATCTTTACCACGCTTATCCTCTTCTATAAGCATGAGAAGTTCGCCAAAAATTTTGCTGAGATTTCCACGATTAATTTCATCTATAATAAAGAAGTAATTATTTTCCCCGTCACACTCGGCTTCCTTGCAAAACTTATAAAAAGGGCCTTCACGAAGCACAAACTCATTACCTTCTGGACGATACCCCATTACAAAATCTTCATAGCTGTAGTTTTGGTGAAACTGAATAAGCTCTATACGGCTTAAATCTTCTGTACCTATTAAAGAAAATGCCAGTCTCAAGGCAGTGAACGTTTTACCAACACCCGGTGCTCCTTGAAGTATTATATTCTTTTTTCTTTCCAAGAGTCCTTTTAATGCATAATAGCGTGATTTATCAATATAGACATCTCGTAGAAATTCTCTTTCAGTGTATAGATTATCTTTTATTAATGCTTCAACTTTCTTTATATAATCTGGATACATTGTGACATCCGTCAAAGTCTTGATAGCAACATTTTCCCAATCATGTTTCCATGTGCCCTTATCTGTCCATTCGACTTTACGAATATTGCGCATAAATTCACGAGCTTCACAAAAGATATAATCAGATTTCACAACACCTCGTCCAATAATAGTATTCCGTCCCTGTTTTGCAAATATAATGTCGCCAATTTTGACTACATGCACAAATTGCCATAGGGCAAGACTACTATTTGTAGGAATAGCATCGCCATCAGATTTATCAGCTAGGGCATTTTGAATCTCCTCTCTTGAACTATATTTTGAGAGATCACCCATATCTTCCCAACCGATTCCCATGATCCCATTGTCGTAAAATTCATCCCAGTATTTCGATCGTGCACCAGGCGAGTATATCCAATACCGACGATCACTTTTCACAGCGTTCGCAATTATATCTTCTATAGCTTGTTCTTCTTCTTTTGTTACAAAAAAATTTGTTCCTGCTGCTTGCTTTATAATAGAAAGACCACTAGTGCGTTGGTCTTGCATGAGTGTTTCACGAAGGATTCTATTGTTTGTAAACTTACGTGTAATTTCAACTTCAACTATATATTGTGTACCTGCTTTCATGTAGCCAGAATCTTTAGTGTAAGAATCTGCTTCGAATGGTTCTTTCTTTCTTTCTGGCGCATTGCGGGTTTTCCCTGTGCCGACTATGCCTGCATTTTTTCCGGACACCCAAAAATACACATTATCGCCAGCTAATATTTTGTCTATATATTGATTACATGTAAAATACATTACTTCATAATTTTCTATCGCAGAAATTAAATCGTAATATTTCGGATTGGATTGAAAAATCCATGCGTTGTGTATGTTATTAGTTATAACTATGGGCTCTATTCCAGTTTGTTCATTCATGTTAATGCTCCACATTCTAGATTGTTGCAATGAAAATTAAATGACACCGAACACCGGGTCGTCTCTTGTCGAGACGACCCGGCATTCAAATGGCGCGGACGCGCGGCTACTTCACGTACAGCGGCCGCAGTTGATACTTCGTGTGCAGCAGATCGTGAGCCTTGTGGCTGAGAGAGAAGATATAAAAAACTGTGAGAAGGTTGAACACCTTGATGGGTCAATATCATATTATGTAAGTTACAAGAGAACGCGAACGAAGCAGGGCATTTTTACTGACGATGCCACTCCCGAAGATAAATTCGAATGGATGTTCTGTAGCGAGGTAAGGGTTACGCCGATACTGGAAAATGGTGCGGACACTGGCAAAATAAAGATAAATGTATTTACTGTCTTGACAAATATTTTTCAGCGCAGTGTGTCTGCACGCGAAATTATTGAATTATACAGGGATCGGGGCGCAATGGAACAAAATTTTGCTGAACTTAAGGCGCACATGGGGCATGAGAAGTTCCCATCGGGGAAGCTAGGAACCAACAGAATTGTTTTTGCATTAATGTTGCTGGCAATGACCATGTTAAGGATCATGGGAAGATATTTAGCGGAATGCATATTAAACGGCAATAAGAATTACGGAATTAAAAGACGATTGGCAAAAACGATCATCAGACATTTTATGCGCCTACTTGGGGTATTTACTAAACATGGCAGGAAATATTGTTTAAAGGTCAAAGGGTATTTCGAGGGTATTGGGGAGGCTTTTTGTAGATATTTTACAGATATCTGTCAAATCGCGTAGATCGCGCTCCTATAAATTTTCAATTTTAGAGATCGACAGGAGACTTGCGCCCAAAATTTATAAAATTTTGGGCATTTTTTATAATTATCGGCAAAATCGTACCATTAACGTGTCATCTTTAATGACTGGACGCGATAAAAATATTTTTATAATTTTTGGGGGTGGGTAAATGGCTCCTTTCTGCTAAAAAGTCGTTTTTTATTCCCCTCTTGTGGGATCCGAGTCAAAAAATGGTCGGGGTGATGGGGTAGGGGTTGGCGATGCGGCAGGGCCGTCACGGATTTTGGGTAAAAGAAGAAAGTGGAGCGCAAGTCAAAATTTGCGATTCCCCTATCAAAAACCTACTACCGCCACCCACTACATGGCAAATATGCAGGAGACAAAATTTTGATATTTTGCATAGATCTAATACTTCAACAGGAATCTTCTACTGGTCCAAATTTTTTATCACAACACTATAATTCCGATGACATATATTGGTCGTCGCAAAATTATTTTTGACACTGCTCCAAGTAGGATCGTCCAGGGTGTATGAAACTCCATGGAACGCCGATGGGGCATGGCTCAACTTGGGTTGTTTGATGTTGTAGTGGATGCTGGGCCGCCAAGGTGAATTCATATTTTGCGATTAACAATATAACTTTGTGTAATTCATCACTATGTGACATTGCGCCCTAGTTTTTTGAGCTAATAGGATATTTAAAACTAAGCAAGAACCTCATAGGATATTATTATTCAATAACTATAAATTCGCCTCTGGTTTTGTAGATAATCGTGAAGCTGGGCATGCCCTAAAATTTTAAGGATTTCACATAATCTATTTCATTTTGTTTGGGCATTTTACCAAAACTATATGTAATTCAGCATTTTGAAATTCAACATTTTGTTTTCCAGATGTGTGTCTATATTCTAAAAAGTTGACCCACTGCTTGGCGGATTGCATATTTTGTCCCGATAATTCTCGTAGGTCTGACCTCTACAAGCACAAAATGTCCGTCATGATAATAATCTATATCGACATCATTGACATTTTGACGCAGGTCATCAGCAGGAATTTTAACTTCGTTTTCTAGATATTTAATATATGAACTTTGTAATTTATAGTGATGAGGTTTAATAATCTGCTCGCTGTCTCTTAAAAGGCGTACATAATCTTCTTTTGGTGTAGATCTGCCTCTGTCTCCGATTCCACCAACTCCGTAATGGTAATATTTATCAGTTAACAGAAATTTTTCTATTGTGTATTTTATGACGCAATCTTTGGTGTCATTATCACCGTACCAAATATTGCTCTGTCCATATATCCTGGGATGTAATATGATCGATCTTTTTCTTCTATAATGTGCGCATTTTCGGCTTTAGTTTTTTGTAAAATGTGAAATTTCATCAGTTCTATATTGCTGTTTCCGATATACTGTCGCATTGTCATACCAACTGACTTTAACAGTTATATCGTCATCGTGCGAGCGGTTCGCCATAAAGATAACAGTAACTCCTTTTATATAATCGTCATTCGGTTCTGCGCTGAGTCTCGTAATATTAATTCCGCTTACCCGTACATCGCCGTATGTGAAGTCTCTAATCGATTTAAAATTAAACTGTTCAAGCTCTCTCGCATGATCCACTTCATTAGGAAACCATGTCACCTTTATAGCAAATACCTTCATAGTATTTCATCCAACCGATATAAAAAATATCATCGCCATGAGAATAGTACTCGTATGATTTAAAATTAGTTGTATACGTGTATTGACACTGATAAATGTTTATCGTATTTTATGATTAATAGAAAATTAAAAAAAGACAAAAATTTTCTATTGAAAATAAACAATATAGATAAGACTCACTTATTTTAGATATATATCATACACTTAAGTAACAAATTGTTAAACTAATTGGCAAGCAATATGACAATATATCCGAAGAAAATATAAAATGCCTGCAAAAGACCCCCCTTGTAACGTGCAAGGAATAGTGATAAGTCACTAGATATTTAACTGTTGATGTAATGTGTGCATCGTCACATGTAACGGCAGTGGAAAATGAAAATGATGGATCGGACGATCCTGCGAACGAGGAAGAGTGAAGAATCCACAGAAATCGAACGTGAGAGTAGATCTGCGAAGTGCCGACAGAACCGACAAGAGAGAGGATGGCCGGAGTACTGGAAGATCCCGACGAACGATGGCCGTGCTGAAGCCGGATGGATCCGGCAACGGAAGTCGGAGAAAGGAGACCGAACGGTCTGGAGGGAGATGGGGGAAGCGTCGAAAGCCGCGAAAGAGTCGCGGCTAGATGTTGCCTGCCTGCAAGTATAGTGCCAATTCGTGCGGGTGTCTCACAGGCGGCTCAGCGTGCACTTTGCTTGTTTTCAAGATTGGTCGTTTTGCCCGGTCAGGCAGCGGTACGCCTTACTTGGGACAGAAATTGGATGTTTACCCCAGATTCACCTACTTGGCAAGCCCGTTGCCTCCGCTGCGAAAAAAAATTGCCCCTCCCCAATGTCCAACGCTGGCGCGGACTTGGCGCACATCCTGCCGCCTGCGGTTCCCCTATGTCGCGGGCACCGTGCCTCCTCTTCCCATCCTCCCGGCAAAACCCTCCCATGCGCAGCCGAACACCCTGGCCCGACAGACGCCGGGAAGGCCGACCCCAGAATGCCCCCCAAGGCCGCCGATGCCCACCCGTCCGAAAGCCCCCTATATTATTGATGCATGGCCTGAGCCTTGAAGCACATGGCCGTGCCCGCCAAGAACCCCCTCGACGAGACCTCCCCGCCCCGGAACCGCCAAAACGCAGGACGGCCCCTCCCGGGCATCGCCGGAAGAGGCCGTCCAAAACGCATCCGGAACGCCCGGACCCTCGGCTATCAGCCGCAGGTCGCGAACGCCCCGTACAGGGCCAGCACCGTCACCAGCAGCGCGATGAGGTAGATGAGGGTGTGCGCCCCCTTGCAGCACTCAAGCTTCAGGTCGTGCAGGCAGTGGACGATCCGGTGCAGGCCGCACCAGGCGCTCAGGGAGATGAACAGCCAGAGGAAGAGCCTGCCCCACGTCGTGCCGAAGAAGGCGCCGAGCGCCGCCGTGCCGCCGAAGGTCGGCAGCAGGAGCAGCACCAGTATGAGTGCGGGGGCGCAGATCGCGGTGAACATCCCTCCCGCGCCGAAGAGCCCCCAGAAGACGGGTTCGTTGGTTCGTTTCATGTATCGTTCTCCTGCGCATGCGCCGGGCTTGTCCCCCGGCCCACGCGCCGTTGATGCCCCTTCAGGGTCCCTCCGCTCAGAAGATGGCCAGCAGCAGGAAAATGACGCTGACGGCGGCCGTCGTCCACCAGAGCCCCTTGACGATCTTCCCGAGGCACGCCTCCGGCAGGTTCAGCGCCTTCGGCACCAGCCCGAACCACGTCCAGGTGTGCAGGACGGCGGCGGCCAGCGCCACCAGGTTCAGCAGCACCACGATGGGGTTGTTCAGGAGCTTCAGGAAGGTGGAGGGGCACAGCAGTCCCAGCAGCAGGTAGAGGCTCACCCAGACCGCGAAGAGGGACGTGCTCTCCCGGAGCATGTAGAACCGGTAGAAGGGACGCCTGAGCCACCAGCATCCGTCCACTTCCCTTATGTAGGGCTTACGACGCGTGGCCATGGGAACCCTCCTTGCACTTTTTTTGGCAATGCAGGACCGACGCCACGAAATCCAGCGCCCCGGCCGCCTTGCACTGCTGCACGGCGGCCGCGGGGTCCACGTGCTTGGGGCAGACCTCGGAGCAGTAGCCCACGAAGGTGCAGGCCCAGACCCCGTCCTGGGTGTTCATGGTCGCGAGGCGCTGCGTGCTGCCGCAGTCCCTGGAGTCCAGGTTGTAGCGATGCCCGAGGGCCGTGGCCCCGGGGCCGAGGAACGCGGGATTGAGCCCGAACTGGGGGCAGGCCGCGTAGCACAGGCCGCAGTTTATGCACATGGCGAACTTGTGGTACTTGGCGATCTGCTCCGGCGTCTGCCGGTTGGGCCCGTCGCTGGGCACGCGGTTGTTCCCGATGATGAAGGGCTTCATGGCCTCGATGCACTCCATGAAGTGGGAGAGGTCCACCACGAGATCCCTTTCCACCGGGAAGAAGGCCAGGGGTTCCACCACCATGCCCTGCTGGTAGTTGCCCATGATGGTCTTGCAGGCGAGCCTGGGCTCCCCGTTCACCATCACGCCGCAGGAGCCGCATATGGTCATGCGGCAGGAACTGCGGAAGGACAGGTCCGTGGCGAGGTTGTCCTTGATGTACTGCAGCGTGTCCAGCAGGACGGTCTTCTCGGACCAGGGGACCTGATAGGGCTGCAGGTAGGGCGCGCTGTCACGTTCCGGGTCGTACCGGCTCACCGTGACGGTCATCGTTCGATCGGCCATCTCACTTCCCCTCCTTTGCCTGCCCGGCCCCTTCGGCTCCGTAGACCCGCTTGGCGGGCTGGAGCTTGGTGATCTTCACCGGACCGTATTCGATGCGGGGCGGACCGTCCTTGACGTAGTAGGCGAGGGAATGGGCGAGGAACTTCTCGTCGTCCCGCTGCTTGCACCCCTCGTCCAGCCGCTGATGGGCCCCGCGGGATTCCCGGCGGTTGAAGGCGCTGTGGGCCATCGCCTCGGCGATCTCGATGCCGTGGGCCACCTCGATGAGGCTGAGGACGTCGGTGTTGAAGACGTTCCCCTGGGGTGCCACGCCCACCTTGCGGATGCGCCCCTTGAGTTCGGCGAGCTTGTCCATGGTGCGCTGCATTTCCGGGGCTTCCCGGTAGATGCCGCAGCCGTCCTCCATGGACAGTCCCATCTCGTCCCGGATGTGGGCCCACTTCTCCGGCCCCTTCTGGGCCAGCAGGGCGTTGAACCAGGTCTCGACGTCCCTGGCCTGGGCCTCCAGGACCTCCTCCCGGGCCTGCCCGGCCTCCTTGGCCCGTATGCAGGCGTGTTCTCCGGCCACCTTGCCGAAGACCACGATCTCGGCCAGGGAGTTGGACCCCAGCCTGTTCGCCCCGTGGAGTCCCACCGAGGAGCATTCCCCGGCGGCGAAGAGGCCCGTGAGGGTCGTCTCGCAGTGGGCGTCCGTGGCGATCCCGCCCATGGTGTAGTGGGTCGTGGGACGCACGGGGATGGGCCTCTCGATGGGATCCACCCCGGCGTAGAACATGGAGAGCTCCCGGATGAAGGGGAGCCGTTCCAGGATCTTCTCCCGTCCCAGGTGCCGCACGTCCAGCATGGCCGCGTCACCGTCCGGGGTGCGGACCATGTTGCCCTTCTTCGCTTCCTGCCAGAAGGCTTGGGAGAGCTTGTCCCGGGGGCCGAGTTCCATGTGCTTGGGCTTCGGCTGTCCCAGGGGGGTCTCAGGCCCCATGCCGTAGTCCTGGAGGTAGCGGTAGCCGTACTTGTTGAGCATGACCCCGCCCTCGCCGCGGCTGGCCTCGGTGATGAGGATGCCTGTGCCGGGCAGGCCCGTGGGATGGTACTGGATGAATTCCATGTCCCGCAGGGCCACGCCGTGGCGGTAGGCGATGCCCATGCCCTCGCCCGTGACGATGACGGCGTTGGTGTTGTATCGGTAGACCCGCCCGGCGCCGCCGGTGGCCATGACCACGGCCTTGGCCCGCACCTGGACGAGTTCGCCCTCCTTCATGTCCATGGCCACGAGGCCCGCCACCTTGCCGTCGTCCACCAGCAGGTCCAGGACGAAGAACTCGTTCAGGCGCTGGATGGTGGGGTACTTCAGGCAGGTCTGGAAGAGGGTGTGGAGCATGTGGAAGCCCGTCTTGTCGGCGGCGAACCAGGTCCTGGGGACCTTCATGCCGCCGAAGTTGCGGACGTTGATGTTGCCGTCGGCCGTCCGGCTCCACGGACATCCCCACTGCTCCAGCTGTATCATCTCCTCGCGACAGTGCGTCACGAAATACTCCACCACGTCCTGCTCGCAGAGCCAGTCGCCACCGGCGACGGTGTCGTTGAAGTGCAGGTCGGTGGAGTCGTTGTCCTTCCAGACGGCCGCCGCGCCTCCCTCCGCCGCCACGGTGTGGCTGCGCATGGGGTAGACTTTGGAGAGCAGCGCGACCTTGCATCCGGCGCTCTGCTCCGCGGCGGCGATGGCGGCCCGTATGCCGGCACCCCCCGCCCCCACGACGGCGACGTCGACTGTGATCTTGTCCATGCTTGTCCTCCCGGACTGCATCCCTCACCCGAGGCCGACGGCCTTGAGATCCGGCATGACGTACAACTCGCCCCCGACGCTGTCGTTGATGACCAGCACCGGAAGCCGCTCGACCCTGAGCTTGCGCAGGGCCTCTGGTCCCATCTCCTCGAAGGCGATCACCTCCGCCTCCTTGATGCAGGCGGACAGCAGCGCCCCGGCCCCGCCGGTGGCGCCGAAATACACGCAGCCGTAGTCCTTGAGGGACTGCTTCACGGCGTCGTTGCGGATGCCCTTGCCTATGCTGGCCTTGACGCCCAGGGAGTGGAGACGGGGCGCGAAGGAGTCCATGCGGTAGCTGGTGGTGGGGCCGGCCGAGCCGATGACGTGCCCGGGCTGGGCCGGGGAGGGGCCGACGTAGTAGATGACGGCGCCCTTCAGGTCCAGGGGGAGTTCCTTGCCCTGGTCCAGCAGTTCCACCAGCTTCTTGTGGGCGGCGTCCCGGGCCGTGTAGATGGTGCCCGTCAGGTACACCACGTCGCCGCTGCGGAGCATCCGTGCGTCGGCGTCGGACAGCGGTGCTTTCAGTTCATGGGTAGCCATCAGAGTTCCACCTCCTCGTGCCTGGAAGAATGGCATTGAATGTTCACGGCAAGGGGGAGGCTGGCGATGTGGCAGGGGGTCATCTCGATCTTGAGGGACAGCGCGGTCTGCTTGCCTCCCAGCCCCATGGGGCCGATCCCGAGCTTGTTCACCAGTCCCAGCAGTTCGGTTTCCTTGGCCGCGAGATCCGGGTCGGGATTGACGTCGTCGACCTTGCGCATCAGGGCCAGCTTGGCGAGCTTTGCGGAGTGCTCGAAGGTGCCGCCGATGCCGATGCCGATGAGGATGGGGGGACAGGGGTTGGAGCGGGACTCCGCGACGCGCTTGAGGACGAATTCCTTGACGCCTTCCCAGCCGGCCGCGGGGGCCAGCATCATGACCCGGGACATGTTCTCGGCGCCGCCGCCCTTGGCCATGAGGCTGATGCGGACCTTGTCGCCGGGGACGATGTCGTAGTGGATGACGGCCGGGGTGTTGTCGCCGGTGTTCTTGCGGGTGAAGGGGTGGCAGGCGGACTTGCGCAGGAAGCCTTCGCCGTAGCCCTTGCGGACCCCCTCGTTGATGGCCTCGGTGAGGTTCCCGTCGATGTGGACGTCCTGGCCAACCGAGACGAAGAGGACGGCGAGGCCGGTGTCCTGGCACAGGGGGAGCGCCGTCTTCTCGGCCAGGTCGATGTTCTCTGCCAGCTGCCGGAACACCTCTTTCGCCGTGGGGGAGTCTTCCTTGGCCTCCCCGTCCTTGATGCACTTGCGCACGTCCGCCGGCTGGAAGTGGTTGGCGTGGATGCACATGTCCCGCACAGCCTTGACGATTTCCGTGGCTGCTATGGTTCTCATGAGTAAGCCTCCGTGAATGCCCTTCTATCGGGATTGCGGGGACCGGGCCCCGCTGCGTGATGGACGTCGAGGGGGGAAGGCATGCCGCAGCATGGCGACGCCCGACGAGGGCGGGCTCCCGGGATTCCCGGAAGCCACCCTGCGGAATTGGATGCGACGACCCGGCGCGCCGGGGCGGGGTCGACCGCCGAGGCGACCGGACGGGGTACGGCCAAGATCCGGCGTCCTCCTAGGCCTTCTGGACGGGCAGGGACAGCGACCCGTCGGGCATGTAGACCCAGGTGGCGTTCCGGCCGTGCTTCGCCAGGGCCATGTCCACGGCTTCCTGCACCGTGGGGACCTTCTTCGCCCAGATGAGGGACGTCTCGTCGGCGTCCAGGGAGGAGATCCAGAGCACTTCCTTCTCGTTGGCCACCTTCGCGAAGCCGTAGGCCTTGTGGCCGCCCAGCACGAAGTTGGCCTTGATCTCCTGCATGACCTTGGCGGGCGCCCAGCGCCGGCGGATCCATTCCTCGAAGACCGTCTCCCCGAACTTCTCGGGGCATTCGGCGGCCACGATGATGGTGCCTCCGGGGCGGGTTATGCGGTCGCCGTGGTCCAGGGCCTTCTGGGCCTGGTAGACGTTGATGTCACGGGGACGTCCGCAGGCGCAGGTGACGCACACGTCCACCTGGTGCCTGAAGGGCACCTCGTACATGGAGGCGGAGACGTCCACGGCCTTGCGCCACGCCTTGTGCACCTCCCCGGCCACGACGCAGACCACCTCCTTGGCGTCGTTGGTGACGACGTTCAGGATGAAGTCCACGCCCACGAGCTTGGCGGCCTCGATCATCTCGTTGCTCACCGGGTTCTGGTCGATGGGGGGGAGGTTGTCCATGAGTTCGACCATCCGGGCGTGGTTGCTCTGGACGGTCGCCTTGGAGACCATGCCGGGGAGGATGGACTTGCGCCCTCCTGAGTAGCCGGCGAAATAGTGGGGCATCACGACGCCCAGGGTGATGACGAAGTCCGCCTCCACCACCATGCGGTTCACGATGAACTCGTAGCCCGACTCGAACTTGCCGAGGTTCACGAGGTTGGACTCGTCCAGACCGTCGTGGTTGATGATCTTGAAGCGGTTCACGATCTCGGGGCCGTAGACCTCGAGGTTCTGCTCGCGGGTGTGGGGATCGTGGATGCCGGTGGCGATGATCAGGGTCACCTGGTCGTCCTTGATCCCGGCCTTGGCGAAGATGTCCAGGAGCGGCGGGAAGAGGACGTCGTAGGGGGTGGGTCTGGTGATGTCGTTGACCACCACGACCACGGTCCTCGGCTTCTTGGCGAGGAGCATGTCCAGGAGGGGCGGCGTGCCCTCGGGATGTTTCAGGACCTTTTCCGTCTCCGCCTTGGGGTCGGGCAGACCGGGGATGGAGTTGGGCTTGATGAGGATGGGGTTCACCCCGTCAGGCAGGACGAACTGCAACTTGCCGGTGCCGTAGGCGAGATCGCGTTGCATGGTCAGGGACCCTCCGGTGGGGACCCGGCCCCGCGTGGCAGGCGGACCGGGATGGGAGTGGTGCGGCCGGTCGGGCCGGGGCGGAACGCGCCCCGGCCCGACCGGCCTCGAAACGCGGAACGCCGCGCTACTTCAGTATCACCGGGAACCAGTACAGGGCCCCGATGGCGTAGACGGCGAAGAAGACGAAGCCGTAGACCGATCCGAAGATCCAGAAGGTCTTCTTCTCGATGTAGCCGGTGTTGTAGTACACGGGGCTCGGGCCCGTGCCGTACGGGGTCAGGATGCCCATGATGCCCAGGCATCCGGCGAACATCATGCCCAGCAGCCTGACGTCCATGCCCTGCACGGCGGCGCCGGCGGCGAGGAGCACGGGCATGAGTGCCGTGGTGTGGGCCGTGAGGCTCGCGAAGAAGTAGTGGGCGAAGTACCAGAGGCACAACAGCCCGAACATGACGCCCATGACGGAGTAGCCTTGGAGCTGCGCGGCGCACTGCTGGGTCAGCCAGCTCAGGAAGCCGACCCGGGCGAGGCCGGAGGCCATGGCCACCAGGGTGGCGAACCAGACCAGGGTGTTCCACGCGCTCTTGTTGGCCACGACGTCGTCCCAGGAGATGACGTCGGTGATGACCATGAGGCACAGCACGATCAGGGCGACGAGGGTGGCGTTGCTGAATCCGACGAAGATCCTCTTCCCGAATATCCACAGCACCAGCGCGATGGTCGCCATGAGGATCATGAGCAGTTCCTTGCGGGTGATGGCGCCGAGCTTCTCGAGCTCTCTAGCCGCCCACTTGGGGGTCTCGCCGAAATCCTTCTGGGTCGGGGGGTAGATGATGTAGGTCAGGATCGGCACCAGCAGGAAGAGGACCACGCCTGCCGGCAGCATGCACCAGAACCAGTCCATCCACTCGATGGGGGCCAGACCCTCTGCGCCGGGGGCCTTGGCGATGAGGCCGAGGGCCAGCAGGTTGGGGGCGAGGCCCGTGAAGAACATGGAGCTGGTCACCGATGTGGTGGCGATGCATATCCACATCAGGTAGGCGCCGATCTTCCTGGGCTCGTTCTCGGGAAGGCTCCCGTACATGGGCGGGATGTTCTTGACGACCGGGTAGACCGTGCCGGCGCTGCGGGCGGTGTTGGAGGGGATGAAGGGGGCCAGGACGAGGTCGGCTATGGCCGTCGCGAAACCCAGGCCAAGCGCCTTGCCCCCCAGCGACTTCATCAGCAGGAGGGCGATGCGTTTGCCGAGGCCCGTCTTCTCGTAGCCCATGGCGAACATGTAGGCCACGAAGATCAGCCACACGGTGCCGTCGACGAAGCCGGACAGGGTCCAGCCGAGGGACTGCCCCGCCGTGGGCGCCTTGCCGCCGGCCGCGGGCACGAGCATCAGCGTGCCGCACAGGACGACCCCGATCATGCCGACGGCGGAATTCGGCAGGGGTTCCAGGATGAGCCCGAGGATGACGGCAAGGAAGATGCCAAGATACCGCATGGCATTCACCGTCAGGCCATCCGGAACGGGGAGCATCCACACGATCGCGGCCACCGCGATGGGGATGATCGCTCTCATCGTTCTGTTCATGCAAAACTCCTTTTCGTGAAGCGTTCACGCCGATTTGCGGCACCGGAGCAGTGTCCGCGCCGGGGGGGGACGAAGAGGCGCACATCCACGGCGGGCGAAGCCTCCGGGACGGTCCCATGCGTCGTCTCACCCGGTTCCATGGCCTGCACGACGGCGAGAGTACGCCTTGTGAAAAATAACACAAGCCCCAAAAAAGCATGGGGTTATGCACTTTTGCCGCGGGATGCGGCTGCGCCATCCGCGGCGCGTCACCTGCAGGATCCGTGAAGGGTCCTACTTGAGGTCCAGCTGGCGGGCCTTCTCGCCCACCGCGGCGACGGACTTCGCCATGTCCTGCCGCTCCTGGTTGTTGAGTTCCAGTTCCACCACCTCCTGGACCCCCTGTTCCGAAAGCCTCACCGGCGCGCCCAGGAAGAAGTTCTGGACGCCGTACTGGCCGGTGAGATAGACGGAGCAGGGCAGCAGGAAGGGAACGCTGCTCATGCACGCCTGCACCATGAAGGAGATCGCGGATCCGGGCCCGAAGCTGGCGGACATGCCCATGAGCTCGATGATCCTCGCGCCGCCGTTCACGGTCCTGGACTTGACCAGTTCCTGCTCCTCCTGGGAGAGGAGCAGCGGGACGGGCACGCCGCCGATCCTGGCCAGACGCGTCAGCGGCACCATTGTGCTGCCGTGCTCGCCGATGGTCAAGCCGTAGACGTTGGTGACGTTCACACGGGCGATGGCCGCGATCTCCGCGCACATCCTCGCCGAATCCAGCACCCCGGAAAGTCCGACGATGCGCTTCACCGCCATGCCGCCCGCCCGCAGGGCGACCATGCACATGGTGTCCACCGGGTTGGTGGCCACGATGTACATGGCGTTGGGGGAGACCTTCATGGCTTTCGCCACGGTGTCCGCGACGATGGAGGCGTTGGTGCGCTCGAGGTCGTCCCGGGTCATGCCGGGCTTGCGGGCTATGCCCGCCGTGACCACGACCACGGAGGAGTCGGCGGTCTCCGCGTAGTCGGAGGTGCCGATGATGCTGGAGCCGTGGCTGTCCAGCGCCGCGGCCTGGGCGAGATCCAGCGCCTTGCCCTTCACCTGGCCCTCCTGGACGTCGACCATCACGATGTCGCCGAGACGCTTCGCGAGGCAGTACTGGGCCGCTGCGGTACCCACGTGCCCCGAACCGATTATTGTGATCTTGTTTGACATAAGGAAAACTACCGTTTCGTTGATGTTTGCCGTTTCCATGCGAGCCGCGGAGAGGCATCGCCCGCCAAACCGCCGTGGGCGACGCGGACGTACGCGAACCTGCGACCCTCGCCTGACGCCGTTGCAAAGTCAAGCGCGGCCAAATCCAAAACCAAGCCTGCGCGAGGATATCCTCCCGCGACCGTCGCCATGCCGATGGTGGGCGCCCATGCCCTCCAACACCCGCGGGACGCGTCGGAACGCGGGGCCCGATTCCGGGCCGGGGGAGGCCCGCCCGAAATGACGGGACGCCGGCATGCAGGAGCGCCCGGGCCTTCGATCCTCACCCCTTGAGGAAGGGCAAGGCACGCTCCAGAAGCAGCCCCGGAGCCTCCTCGGCGATGTAGTGTCCGCAGTCCAGCGCCCCTCCGTCGACCTTGCCGGCCACGTTGCGCCACGCCTCCAGCGGATCCAGAAGCTTGCCCACGACGCCGTTCCCGCCCCACAGGGCCAGAACGGGCATCTCGAGCTTCCGTCCGGCGTCCCGGTCCTCCTGGTCGTGGACGAGATCGATGGTGGCGCTCGCCCTGTAGTCCTCGCAGATGCCCCGCGCCGTGCCCGGCAGGGCGAGGCAGCGCACGTACTCCGCCAGGGCCTCCTCCGTGAAGGGGGCCATCCCGGCGCTGCGGCGCCCCATGACCGTGCGCATGTAGCAGTCCGGATTGTTCTGGAGCGTCAGTTCGGGCAGGGGCGCGGGAAGGATCAGGTAGAACCAGTGCCAGTACTGCTTGGCGAAGGCCAGATCGGTCTTGGCGTACATGTCCAGGGTCGGGGCTATGTCCAGCAGGACCATCCGCTTCACCCGCCCCCCGTGGTCCATCCCCAGCCTGTGGGCCACCCGGGCGCCCCTGTCGTGGGCGAGGACGATGAACTCGTCGAACCCGAGGGACGTCATCAGTTCCACCAGGTCCTTCGACATCTCCCGCTTGCTGTAGACCAGGTGCTCCGGGTCCGGGTCGGGCTTGCCGGAATCGCCGTACCCCCGCAGGTCCGCCGCCACCACCGTGAAGTGCCTGGCGAGGTCCGGAGCGACCTTGTGCCAGAGAACGTGGGTCTGGGGATGCCCGTGGAGCAGAAGCAGCCCCGGCCCCTTGCCGCCCTTCCTGAAACAGACGGAGGTCGCGGAGACGTCCCGCACCTCCTTCGTGAATCCTTCGAACATGTCCTACCCCCCTTGGGACAGACGGCGCTGCAGCATGGGCTTGATGCCCCCGTTGCGCAGTATGTCCATCATGTAGTCGGAGACCTTCTCCGCCCGGGCGACGACCTCGCCCGACGGGCCCGTGATCTCCCCCGTCTCCATGTCTATGGTCACGCTTTCCCCCGCCTTCACCTTGTCGTGGCAGTCCGGGCAGACCAGCAGCGGCAGGCCGAGATTTATGCCGTTGCGGTAGAATATCCTGCCGAAGGACGCGGCGACGACGGCGCCGACGCCCGCGGCCTTCAGGGCCACGGCCGCATGCTCGCGGCTGGACCCGCAGCCGAAGTTGCTCTCGGCCACGATGACGTCCCCGGGCCGGCACGCCCCGGCGAAGGCCGGATCCGCCCCTTCCATGACGTGCTTCGCCACGTCCGCCGGATCCGTGATCTCCACGAAACGCCCCGGATAGATCTGGTCGGTGTCCACGTTCTTCCCGAAAACAAACACCCGGCCAGTGATGCGCGTCTCCATGTCTTTCTCCTTGGTGTCCAGGATTTGTCCAGTTCGTCCCTCCGCCATCCCGTCCGCCGCCGGCCGGTCAATCCGGCAGCAGCGGCGCGGGATCGGCGATGTGCCCCGCCAGGGCGGAGGCGGCGACGGTGGCCGGAGAGCCGAGGAATATCCTGGCCTCGGTGGATCCCATGCGGCCGGGGAAATTGCGGTTGGTGGAACTGATGCAGACCTCGCCCGGGGCCAGCAGCCCCTGGTGGGTCCCGAGACAGGCGGCGCAGCTGGGGGTGACCATCGTGGCCCCGGCCTCCACCAGATCCCTGATGTACCCGCGCTCCATGGCCTCCAGCAGGACGCCCTTGGAGGCCGGCACGATCAGCATCCGCACCGTCGAGGGGATCTTGCGCCCCTTCAGGATGCGGGCCGCGACGCCGATGTCCTCCAGCCGCCCTCCCGTGCAGGATCCGATGTAGGCCTGGTCGATGTGCTGGCCCAGATGGTTCTTCAACGGCTCCACGTTGTCCACGCTGGAGGGGACGGCGAGCTGCGGCCCGAGCCCCGTCACGTCGAAGGTCAGCTCCTCGGCGTACTTGTAGTCCGGATCGGTGGTCATGATCTCGTAGCCCGTGATCCTCTTCCTCTTCAGGAACTCCATGGTCACGTCGTCGGGGTGGATGTAGGAGCACTTGGCCCCCATCTCCGTGGTCATGTTGCACAGCGCCATGCGCTCGGCGACGCCCCAGCGGGCCAGCACCGGCCCCGCGAACTCCACGCCCCTGTAGACGGCGTAGTCCGCCCCGAGCTTCCCTATGACGTGGAGGATCACGTCCTTGGAATGCACCGCCTTGCCGAGGGTCCCGGTGAAGGTGATGCGCAGGATCTCCGGAACCCTGAACCAGAGCTGCCCCGTGGCCAGGATGGTGGCCATGTCCGTGGCCCCGACCCCGGTGCCGAAGGCCCCGAAGGCGCCATGGGTGGTGGTGTGGGAATCCGTGACCACGATGAGCTGCCCCGGCTTGCTGAAGCCGTGGTCGGCCAGCACCTGGTGGCACACGCCCTGGTTGACGTCCATGATGTACCCGGCGTTGCGCTCCCGCAGGAAGGTCCTGAACTGCTTCTGGTTGTCCGCCTGCATGATGGTGGAGGCCGGCGCGTAGTGGTCCATGAACATGATCACCCGCTCCGGCCTCGCCAGGGTCTTCCCTCCGATCTCCTTGAAGGAGCGGACGGTCTGCAGGTAGAGGTCGTTGATGCCCGCCCAGTCCACCTCGCAGTTCACGATCTCCCCGGTGGCGACCTTGGCCTTGCCGGCCTTGGTCGCCAGGATCTTCTCCAATGCGTGCATGAGCATCTCCTTGATCGGCGGACGTCCGGACGCCGCATCCCTTGGGACGCACCATCCCGCGGAGGCAAGGCAGCCGGATCCGCGAGACGGCGGTCGTCAGGGCATGGACAGGCGCCGGCGCAAGCCGGGTTGGGGTTGCTTCCCGATGGGACCTTCCCGAAAGCCTGGACACCCGTGCCGGGGAGCCTTCACGCCCGGGACGGCGCCAAGCGGCGCCATCAACCGGGGACAAGGCGTCCGTCAGGCGTAGTGCCCTGAAAATTCCCTGAAGGCGATGCGTCCCTCCTCCATCGCCTTCCTGAACTTCTGCACATCGGCCTTGGACACTTGATGCGACTTCGGAACGAGAGCGTATTTTGTCGCACGCGTCATGGCGATGTACAGCCAGTTGAGTTCACCGAGATTCAGCAGAATGGACTTTCCTGCGGGGAATTTTTCCGCCATCTCGAGAACGTGCTTGATCGACAGAAAGTCAGGGCCGATCTCAACGGCATCGAATGACGATTTCTTCTGCTTTGTTATAGTTCTGTATAGTTTTGCTTGAGACATTTCGCAGTAACCAGAGTTTTGTATAATCTCTTTTACTTTCTTGAAGTTCTTTACGCCGAATTCTTTCACTACCGCACAGCAGTCGAAGACGGCCGGAAGATTCATGTCAAGGACTTGTTCGACCTTCTCGAAGTTCACTGTGTCCGTCAGGCCATACATCTTCGGCTGGACCCCGCTGCAGTTGCACGATTTGAGGTCGAAAATTTCCTTCACCTCCCAGAATTCGGAGAGATTTTTTTCGCCGTAGAACCAAGTGTGCCCGCCCGATTCCGCAACTTTCGCCGCATCACGGAATATGGCCCCCTCCCCTCGCCCGAGGAAGACATCCACTTTCTCAGGCTTCGTGGAGGCATCGCCGCAACCCGTGAACGGAGCGGTCGCCCCGGCCAGCTGCGCGATCCTGCCCGCGCCCTGCGCGACCTCGTCCGAGCACCGGAAGGATGCGGTCAGCCGCAGGAACGCGCCTCCCGCCTTCTTGGCGACGTTTCCGCCGTCGGACAGGACGCAGGGGAAGGTCAGCCCCTGGTGGACGTCCCCGGCAACGGCACGGAGGGCGTCGCCCTGTCCCAGCACGATGCCCCACATGCATTCCGTGGCGTCCTGGGCATCGTCCACGAAGATCACGCCTTGAGGCAGAGACGGCGACTCCATCTGGAACATCTTCAGATAGGCGTCGTGGGGGCAGGGGTACTCGGATATCAAGGCCGTCCCGCCTTCGAAGACTCCCCGCCGAACCTCCTCGACGGCGGCGCAAAGTCTCTCGGGGTCGATCCCGGCGCGATGGACGATGTCGCCGACGCGCAACGGGACGGCGTAGGGCGGGTCCTCCAGTATCCACCTGCGGAGGAAGCCGTCCATGAAGGGCTTGACCGTGCGGGCGGCAGACCTGCACCATTGCCTGAAGCACACCCCCACGAGATTCCAGGCGTCGGCATGGTCGGCCCTGGGCATGAATTTCTGGGCGACCTTGTTGAGCAGCCAAGGCTCGAACTCGGCGACGCGCCCTTGCACCCTCCCCCGCAAATGGCCGTAGGCGAGGGAATGGAAGGTGCGCACCGTCACGTGGGGAAGGTCCAGAAAGGCTTCGGTGGCGTACTGGCTCTGCTCCTTCGTCGGGGCCAGGACCAGCGTCGGAACCCTGCGCTGGGAGGCCATGGCATGCAGCACGTAGGTCTTGCCCGTTCCCGCGTAGCCCTGGACCAAAGTCAGGGAGCCTTCCCGGGACGCATGCTCCACCACCGCCGCCTGCTCCTCCGTGAGGGGTGGCAGGGGCGGAGGCCCGGCGGAACGCGCGCTCTTTTTCCTTGCCGAGGAAGGCGCGACCGGGAAGGTGTCGCCGGGCTCAAGCTTCAGGATGTTCGTCGGACGATTCAGGACATAGTCGACGGGAACATAGTGCGGCAACTCCAGTCCTGGGACATAGACCAGATAGAGCCTCGCGTTCCTCTCCACCAACGCGTCGAACTGGACCATGTCGCCGTTTTGCAGGTCCACGGCCGCGAAGCCCTTCGTGCGGCTGAGCCACATCCGCTCCGCGACGATGTTCCCTTTCGTGTTCCGGACGTCCGCGAGCAGCACCATGGGCTTGTCCGGCCCCTTGAAGGCGGGCCTTGCGCCGTAACACACGAAGACGCCGCAGAAGGTGCCCCGCTGGTTCTTGATGCTCGCCAGCGCCTTGTTGAGAGGTCTTCTCTGGTAACCGTCCGCCATGGCTTCTCCAGTCGGCCCCGGACCGGAAGTGGCCGGGGGTGGCGATCCATCGCTTCATGGGCAAGTCCGCGGATTGTTCTACGTCACCCTGCAGCCCGATAGAGACAAGGGATATTGGCTACTGGCGCAGGTATGGGGGCATTCGCAGACATCGGAAACTTTTCAAACGGCGGCCATCGAAAAAACGACGCTGGCTGCCGTCCAGCACGGCATACCGGTCGAGAGCCAATGGCCTGTTTTGTGGTGGGATGTTGTTTCCTACCACGTTGCCGCCGCGACCACAACCCCCAACATCGGACGCCGTCCGACCCGCGCAGTTCCTCGCCTTCCGCAGGACGCCCCCTCGGACGACGAGGCGGCATCGGCCGGCGTGGCCGCCATCAAGGGAACGGGCGAAGGGCGATTTCGGGCAGGCCCCTTGGGGCAGGCGGTCGGAGAGGAGGGGATTCGCCGGGACGAGGGACCATCAGGGGTGCTTCCTAGGGGCGTTGACACCCATGGCGGGAGGGGAGGTCTGCCCTGCCGCCGGACATCAAGGGAAAGCATCCTGAGACGCGGGAGCAACAGCTAGAGCGGCTCCCGGAGATATGCGCCATGTTCGACAGGCTCTACGCCGAACGGGGATGCTGACGGGCCCGCGGCAGGGCCATGGAGAAGTCCTCGAGCACAAGCCGTGCAGTTCTATAAAACCCTTGAAGCTCCAGGCCGATGACGATTTGGCGTTGGGCCGGATGCGCCAGGCCCCTGCATGATCCGGCCGATCCACGTCCGCTCGCGACGGAATCCGCGCTCCTGCCTTGGAGGCCCGCAAACGGCGCCATGGGCTGATCCTGGGCCTTCTACCCAAGCCTTGAAGCCTTCACACACGAAGAGGCCGCGGAAGGTCCCGCCGCTTCCTGACGGGGCCAGCGCGGCCTCCATTGCACATCAGGCCGCCCCCGGACCCCCAAGGGCCGGGGGCGGCGGACATTCGCTACTTGGGCCAGCCTATGGACTGCACGGCATACACCTTGTAGCCCGCAGGCAGTTTGAGCTTGTCGTTCAGGGCGTCCTTGCCCGTGATCTTGACGACGTTGCCAAGTCCCACCGATGCGCAGTAGAGCCCCACGTCCTGATACATGGACCCGACGTGCAAACCGCCCACGTCGTCCCCGGGCACCGCGGCATAGATCAGCGTCACCGGGGCATTCCCGAACACGCCATGGTCGGCGTCGGCCACCTTCTCAAGCGTGCTCCCCTTGGCCTCGTAGCGGTAGACGGCCTTGTCCATGGCGACGAAGACCATGACGTCCTGCTTGTTCCTGGCCGTGGGCACGGTGCGCCGGCCATCGGGCCTGTTGATGCCCCAGGCCGACCAGAGCATGTTGCTGAGATTCTGCAGGTCGATGGCCCTGGAATCGACATCGCGGATGGTCATCCGCCTGGCAAGCGCCTCCATCAAAGGCATGCCGCCGGTCATGACGGGCTCGGGAAGCGCCACGCGCTGCTCGCCGGCCGCCGAAGCCATGTGGGGAAGGCCGATGACGACGGTAAGGCAGAAGGCCGTTGCCAGAAAGAGTTTGGAAAGGGGGGTTGCGAAGCGCATCTCGCCTCCAAAAACGTTAAAAGTTTGAACAACAGGGGAAATGTCAAACAAGTATGAAATGTTGAGATTTATTTATTTACTATGTGATGTTGCAAAACGCACACAAGCATAGAACTATCCGTTTTACATCAATAGCTTAGGCAAGAATAGCACAAATTTAGGAAATGCTGCAATAACGACTATCAATATCCACATCGCAATAAGATATGGTAACGCACGCAATGCGACTGCCTCAAACTTGACATCTGTTATTTTCATCGTTATGAAGAGATTCGCTCCAAAAGGTGGCGTCAGAAAACCCGTCTCACAACAGACAACGAACAGTATTCCAAGCTGTATTGGATTGATGCCAAGTGCATTTGTCACTGGGAGGAATATCGGCGTCAAGACGACGACCATCGCCAACGTGTCAGCAATGAATCCGCAAAGAAAGATGAAGACAGCAATAAGTAGCAGCGTAACCGTTGGATCGGTGGATATGGATGCGAGAAACGTCCCGACCGTCTGCGGTATTCTGTAGAGAGTCAACAGACGCGAAAAGGTCATGGAAACACCCACAAGGACGGTGGCCGATCCGGCAAAGGCGGATGTTCTGACGAGAGCCGATGTTATGTTCTTCCAGTTGAGTGTTCTGTAAATGAAAAGGCCAACGAAAAGTGTCCAGAGCACACCGACCTCAGCCGCCTCAGTGGGTGTGAAGAACCCGCCGTAAATGCCTCCCAGAATGAGTGCCGGCGTTGTCAACGCCCACTTCCCATCCCAAAGCGCCTTGCCAAGCTTCCTGAAAGAAAATCTTTCGCCTGTTCCTTTGTAGCCACGCTTCCTGGCAATGCAATAAGCCGTCACGCACATGAGGGTCGTCAACACGAACCCCGGGATGAACCCGGCCATGAAAAGTGCGGCTACGGAGGTATTCGCAACAACTCCATAAAGAATCATCGGATTGCTAGGCGGGATGAGTATTCCCAGAGTGCCGCCCGTTGCCGAGACGGCGGCCGCATCGTCCTTGCGATATCCGGCGCTGATCATCCCAGGGATCATGATGCCTCCTATTGCGGCTGTGGTCGCAGGACCAGAGCCGCTAAGGGAAGCGAAGATCATGCACGCAAGGATCGTCACCATCGCAAGGCCGCCCGTAAAGCCACCGACAGCCTTTCTTGCCACTTCTATGATCTCGTCCGTGATGCCGGCAGGCTCCATGAGGAATCCTGCCATGACAAAACCAATCGTCGCAATGAGCGGGAACTGATCCATCCCCGTGTATAGATTCTGCGGGATAAACGCCATGGGGAACGGCATGCCGATGAGTGATATGATTGATGCCAAGCCAATCACACCAAGAAGTGGCATGCCAAGAAACATGAGTATCACGAAAGAGATGACCAGAAGCATGATCAGTCACCCCTTCCCTTGAATCGCATGTTTCCTGACCTGTAATCCCTATAAAGAGATTGCAACGTGCGAAAAGCCGTCAACACCATACTGATCGGTATGACAAGATAGACGTATATTTTATTGATTTCTAAAGTTCCGGAAACCTGCGTATATTGCATCATGCTTTCAAGCATTTCGATACTGAAATAAACGACAAGGCAACAGAATACAGTGAATGTCAACTCCGAAATGACATAACATGTCACGCCGACCCGAGGGAAGCGCTTCTCGACTCTTTCCATGAGACAGAGGACGCGTAGCTGTTCCTTGCGCTTCATTGCGATGGCAACGCCGATGTAGGACGACCAGATGAAGAGATAGCTGCACAGTTCGTCGATCCAAGGGAAAGAGTGCCTGAAGACGGCACGCATGATGACCTCCACGCCCAGCAGCAGTATCAGTGCGCTGAGCATGAGGGAGACGAAGCATTCCTCGCCCCATTCATCAAGCCAACGGACAATGACGCCCGACATCGAGGCACCCATGGCGGGTCGGCCGGCGCGGCGAGGGAACCCCTCCCCGCGCTGGCGCGACATCGCGACCTATCTCTTGGAAAGGGCGAGGTCCACGATCTGCTTGCCCTTCTCGGCATTGCCGGCGCCGATGACCTCGTAGCACCTGGGCCAGGCGGTGCGGCCAAGGCGGATCCATTCGGCCATGTCCGTGACCGGGCCCAGCAGGACCATCCCGTGATCCGTCATGGTCTTGGCATCGGCCTTCATAAGGCCGGCGACCTGGGTGCGCTCGAACTCCATGGCTTCCCGGCCGGCGCGGATGAGGGCGTCCCGGGCCTTCTGGGGCAACCCCTGCAGCCATTTCTCGGAGACGATGATGTTCGCGCTGTGGACGGCATAATTGATCTCGGTGGCGTACTTCTGGGCCTCGTAGTACTTCAGCGTCGCCACGAGGTTGAAGCAGCACTCCTGTCCATCCACCACCCCCTGCTGCATGGCGTTGAACGCCTCGGAGAAGGCGATGGCCACCGGCTCAAGCCCAAGGGCCCGGAAGGTGGCCACCATCAGCGGATTCTGCGGGACGCGGATCTTGATGCCCTTGGCGTCCTTCAGCGTGCGCACGGGATGCTTGGGTCCCGTGGTGAGTTGGCGGTAGCCGATGTCCACGATGGACAGCACCCGGGCGCCGCCCTCCTTGACGCTCCACTCGTTGTGCTGCGTCCACATCCCGTCCACCATCTTCCTGAACTGCTCCAGCGTGTCGAAGAGGTAGGGCATGTTCACCCACCCGCAGGAGGGTGCGAACACCGCAAAATTGTTGGTGGCGAGTCCGGAGATGTTCACTGTGCCGAGTTGCAGGGCCCGGACGGTCTCCTGCTCGTCGCCGAGCTGCATGCTGGGGAAGATCTGGAAGTCAAAGGCGCCATCGGAGTAGGCGTTGGCCAGCTCGAACAGCTTGGTGAAGGTCATGTGCAGATAGTTCTGCGCGCTGGTATCCACAGAGGACGCCACGATCACCGGGATTTTCGCCGCGGCCACGGGCCTCGCCGGAGAGACCAGCATGAGCGCCGACAGCACTGCCAGAGCCAAGAGGATCTTTCTCATGTCGCTTTCGCGCCGAAACCCCGGATGCGACCGGAGCGGATGCGCGCCCTCCAAAATTTTTTCCTGATTTGCAGAAATCGGTCGCGGGAGGCGTCCCGGGGCCGACACCCCAGCCGATGCGCGAAATGGGGGGAATGGATGGACCGCAGGTTCCGGATGCGGCACGAGGATGCCACAAGGCGGCCTTGGGAGAGTATCCTGGCGGGGTTCCCGGAGCGGACCTGGGGGACGTCGTCCCGGTCAGGCGCCGAACACGATGTTCCCGCCGCAAACCGTCATGTACACCTTTATCTCATCCCAGCGCAAGGGGTCCTCCCTTTCCAGATCGTGAGAGAGCACGACGAAATCCCCCAACAGTCCGGGCCGCAGGCACCCCCTGTCCCGCTCCCCGCCACAGCATCGCGCCGCATGGACCGTGTAGGCGCGAAGGGCGTCCAGCGGACCGATGGCGAACTCCTCTCCCAGCAGGTTCCCCGCGTCTGTACGTCTTGTGACGGCCGAGTACATGCTGCCAAGGGCCGTCGGGGGGAGCACCGGGGTGTCGACATGCAGTCCGAAGGGCATGCCGAGACGCAGACAAACGCCTACGGGGTCGAGGCGGGCGGCACGCTCCGGTCCGAGGTATATGGCGCGGTGCCGTTCTCCGAAGACGGTCACGTGACGGGCGAAGAAGGTGGGGAAGACGCCGCAGTCCCTCATGCGTTGGATCTGGGCAGGGGTGGCGAGTTGTGCGTGGACGAGCATGTGAGGGGCCTTGCAGGGTGCAAGAGGAGGCACAGGGCCCGTGGACCTCTCAACGGGCGCGAGAGGGGAGGAGCCTTTCCTCCCCCATTCCGCCGCGGCCTTCTCGAAGGCCAGCAACGCCGTCTCCACGGCACGGTCCCCGTTCACGTGGATCGCCACCTGCACGCCCAGGCGATGGTATCGGGAAACGATCCTCTCGAGTTCGTCCGGTTCCAGGACCAGTTCGCCCCGCCATCCCGGCCGTCCGAAATACTCCTCCTCCAAGGCGGCGGTGTAGGCCTGGATGGATCCGTCGGCGAAGCATTTCACCCCCCCGAACGCCAGATGTTCGTCGCCCCATTCCCAGAGCCCAAGGGAGGCGAGTCTTTCGGCGATGTCGGGCAGGAACTGGAGATAGATGCGAGCCGTGAGTTCCTGCGACCTTGCCAGGGACATGTATGCGTTCATGACCCTATCCGGGGCGCCATCGAGATCCACTCCGCCGTCCATGATGGTGGTGAATCCCTGGGCGTTGTAGTGGGCCATTGCCTTGCGAAGGTTCGAGGCGAACTGCCCGGGGCCGAGGGAGGGAAGGCCGGCGAAGGCCGCGAAGGCCGCATTCTCCGCGAGGACGCCGGTCGGAGTGCCGGCATCGTCGCGATATATCTCGCCGCCCCGCACCGCCGAGTCCCGGCCGATGCCCAGCCGTTCCAGTGCCGGGGTGTTCGCGTAGCCGAGATGCAAGGACATGTGCTTGACGAAGACCGGACGGTCCCGACTGACGGCGTCAAGGTCATTTCTCGCCAGATGGCGTTTGTCCCCGATGCCGGAGTCGTCATATCCATAGCCGATGATCCAGTCGGCCTCAGGGTGGTCGTCACCCCATCGTCTGAGCGCCTCCAGCACCGAGGCGACGGATCCCAGTTCCGCGCCGCAGCGAACATGGGAGATGCATCCCGCGTACAGGGAGAGATGACTGTGGGTGTCGATGAAGCCCGGATACAGCGTTCCTCCGCCGCAATCGACTTCCTTGGCGGTATTCCCGCACGCCAGGCGAACCTCTTCAAGGGTTCCCATGTGCATTATGCGGCCGGAGACGACGCTGACGGCATCGACCTCCGGGAGAGCCTCCCAGAGGGTGACGATCCTGGCATTGGTGAAGATGGTAGGTGCGGCGCAGACCATGGGGCATCCCTGGGGGATAAGGTTGGCGGAACGCATGACGGCCTGCATGGCCGATGCGCGGCGCTCGTCCGGAGTGAAGGGGCTGGTGCGGTGTAATTCGTGTCAAACTCTGTCGCCACGACACGTGCAACGTCATGGAGGGACATGACGTAGATCGATATATTTCAGGTCAAAATGAGTGCTTAGTGCGGCTGGGCAGCGATGATGGATTCTGACATAGGGGGTAAAAATTGTGATATTAGGAAAAAATTTTTAGATAAAATCTTATTTACGGGTAATCACGATTGGCATTTGATATGTCAGCAAAATGTGAAATTTACAGTAAAGCGATTAAATGATGTTATCTAAAAAAAGGTTGGCGCGCCCACCAGGATTCGAACCTGGGACCCACAGCTTAGAAGGCTGTTGCTCTATCCATCTGAGCTATGGGCGCGAATTAGAAAAAATATTTGTGTACAAATAAAAACGTGAAATTTTTCTTGTAACAGAAGCCAAGCATAAAATACTAGGAGGAAATGGCAAGTCGCTTCAAAATCAAATACGATTCACGTAAACTTGGTCTAGAAATTCCTCCATTACTTCATCGGCATTCTTGATGCATTCGGCAACAGTATAGCGTGCTCCGCAGGACGGGCATTCCAATGACACCTCACGGCAGGCACGCTTTATGATGAGAGGGGACTTGCATGCCGGGCATGGCATCTTTGTCTGAGCCTCACGCGGTGAAAAAATTGACAATTTTTGTTTTCCTTATATAGCGTAACAATGAGTTTAAATGCGGATCGGACATTCCGTTCTGGAGAAACAATCCTTTTGAAGGCATTGGACATTAGCTCAAGGGCGTGGTGTCAAGCAATATGCACACAGAACGACATGGGCAACGGAATTTCTCCGCTGGCACGGTTTTTGCATAACATTCATGCCCAAGGCGACCTTTCCAAACATAATATAATAGCACACTTTGCGACCGCCGTCCACCCCCCCCCGTCATGCGCAGGTCGGCCTTACAGACAACCGGCCCGTATGGCCGTTGAAGGGCCGAAAACTCACAGGGCCGTCGACATTCCACGGCGCCGGTCGGCACCACGGCACCCTCAACACCAGGACAGGGCGCGGACGCACTCTTCTGCCATCGCCGTGATCCCGAGCATACGGGCAAATCGGCGCCCGCACTGGACCTGCCCGTGCAGTGGTGCCGGGATGGGGAATGCCTGCAATCCCCCCACCTTCCCGCAAAAGACGCCACATCCCCGCCCCCAGGACTGCCCGTGCCCCCTCTCTGGGAAGTCATCGCCCAAGGGTGCGGCCGATGCCGGTTGCGGTGGGGCTTGGCAAGGGCATTGGTTAGGCGCATAGTGCTCCCGCACATGGACAGAAAATATCAATCCGGTTTCGCATGTGCCCGCAACCGGCCGGTTGCCCCGAAACGCCGGACATACCTCGGAACCGGGTTGCCGTGCGGTCCTGCCCACCATGCGGGAGGAAGACGATGACAGACGTGAACCTTGCCAGGCATCTGGATCATTTGCGCAGTTCTGGGCCGCCCTTCTTCACGGACAGGTCCCTGTCCGAGGCTTTGGGGCAGCCGCCGCAAGTCTTCCTCGGCGACATCGTCGACCTAGTGAACGCAGGCGATGCCGTATGCCCTTGCCCTGGGTTCTATATCCTCGCAGAAGATGGCAGGACGAACCTTGATGCTGATTCAACGAAATGGATCCACGCCTACATGGGATTCCTCGGCATCCCATACCGCATGTCGCACTTGAGCGCTGCATACGATTTCTACGGAGCAACCCATCAAGCGATCATGTCAATACACATTGTTGCGCCACAAAACATACCAGATATCTGTACGAAATACGCAAAAATTTTTTTTCTGACCCAAAATACTCGCATGTTCTAAAATTAAATAAAGATCCATGGCTGGCTCGCCGCAAGAATGGATTGATCGTGGCATCCCCAGAACTCACGCTCTTCGATCTAGTTGATTTCGTGCGCAGACGTTCATCTGAGACATGGCTCATCGGTCAAGTCGTGAAGGACATGGGCGAACGAGCGAAACCCGACCGACTGCGAGAACTCGCCAAATACTTTCCCAACTGTATCGTCCGTAGACTCGGCTTTTTCTTCGATCTTGCTGAATTGACCCCACAGGCCGATGCGCTTCGTTGTTTCCTTAGTCCTAAAATGCGACATATCAGACTGAACCCCAGAGTACTGGAGATACTCAAGCTTCATCCAAAATATAACGTTGATGAGAGATGGAAAATCATCATCAATGACGAAATAGAGTACGACATATGATCCCATATTTCCTCATAGCAGAATGGCGCCGGGCAGCTGCTCCTTGGAAACTCTTCCACCAGGTCGAGCAAGATTTGCTCATCAGCCGTATTATTTGCGAAATCTATGGAGATGACCTTTTGCGCGAGAAGGTGGCGATCCATGGTGGCACTGCTATAAACAAGCTACTGTACGCAAGATCGTATAGGTACTCTGAGGATATCGACCTCGTCCAAGTTCACCCTGAAGGAATTGGACCCGTTATAAACAGAATTCAAGATATCCTTGTCCCATTGTTTGGAAAATCTTCCTATGAGCGTGGAAAATTCTCAGCTCGTCTATTTTTTAAGTTCCTACCAGAACGTTCCGAAACTGAAGAACCAAATCCTTGCAAACTAAAAATAGAAATCGCCACACGAGAACGAGGAGGTGGCCAAGGGTACCAGCTATACCCATTCTCAGTCCGTAACGGATAGTACGGCGGAGACGCCATTGTCCTCTCGCATTCCCAAGATGATATGCTAGCATCCAAGTTCAAGGCAATGCTACAACGAGGGAAACCGAGGGACTTATATGATATGGCCTACGGCTTCGAACTCTTGACAATAGACATTGACTCTTTCATCGCATGCTTCAAGGAACTAGCAAAAATTTCTGAAGATCAGACAGGAAGAACTATTCAAACTTCAAGAGCTGAAGCAAATCGTAATATGTTCCAAAAAATTGCTAGCGGTCTTGTCGGAACCATTCCTGAATTGTTGCCACTCAACATTGATTTTGATTAAAATGGTGCCCTGAGAGCATTTGAAATCGTATGGCGGAACCTTATAGTCAATCTTCCCGGACTGCCTTGGACATTGACGGATGAATCGCTGGACAAGCCACGCAGAGCCAATCTGGGCTTTATGGGAGACGCAACAGATGAGTGCATCGAGCAATATTCGCCCATTGAAAAGCCTCCGCCTGCAGATGATCCTGACGCCTGCGCTCGCTGGTTCTTCAAGTACTGTTTATGCCCATGCGTATCCACAGGGCAGTTTGAGAGGCTACTGGGTGCAGAAAATGGCCCAATTATTAGGACAAAACTGTCGAAACTTCTGGAGAATGCTGCGGACAACAAATTTGACGAGAATCCCGTTAAAACATGGGAGAACGCTTCGACACAGGCCAGTTACGCCTCATCTTAGATACGAATGGCAACCCAACAACAAAACAGATCTACAATGACTTCAGTGGATGAAAATATACAAACATATTGATGGAATATTCAACGAGCAGCACTGCGCATGGCTGACTTCGTTCATGAGGTAGACAAAGGAAGGATCAATAAATCCCTACCCATAACATTTAAGCTATCTTGTCCTTCTAGAATGAGTTATATTGCGATGTAGCACATATTGCGAGGAATATCGATGACAAACGGAAATCTTGCAAGGCATCTGGATCACTTGCGCAGTTCCGGGCCGCCCTTCTTCACGGACAGGTCTGTGTCCGAGGCTTTGGGACAGCCGCCTAAAGTTTTCCTCGGCGACATCGTCGATTTGGTGAACGCAGGCGATGCCGTATGCCCCCAGCCTGGATTCTATATTCTCGCAGAAGAAGGCATAACAGGCCTTGATGCCGACCCTAGGAAATGGGTCCACGCCTATATGGGATTCCTCGGCATCCGATACCGCATGTCGCACCTATGCGCCGCAGCAGATTTCTACGGAGCATCCCACCAGGCCATCATGAGCACACATATTGTTGTGCCGCAAGATATCCCGGATATCTGCACAAAATATGCAAAGATTTTTTTCCTCCGTCAGCATCCACGTATGTTCGCAAAAGTGAATAGAGACCCATGGTTGGCTCACCGCAAAAATGGGCTGATCGTGGCATCCCCAGAACTCACGCTCTTTGATCTGGTTGATTTTGCCCGCAGCCGATCGTCGGAGACGTGGCTCATAGGTCAGATCACGAAAGACATGGGAGAACTGGTAAAACCAGACCGACTGAAGGAACTTGCAAAATGTTTTCCCGCATGCATCGTCCGTAGACTCGGCTATTTCCTTGATCTCGCTGAGCTACCCCCCCAAGCTGATGCACTTCGTGGTTTTCTCAGTCCTAAAATGCGATATATCAGACTGAACCCCAGAGTACTGGAGATACCAAAGCTTCATCCAAAATATAACGTTGATGAAAGGTGGAAAATCATCATCAATGACGAGATAGAGTACGACATATGATCCCATATTTCCTCATTGCAGAATGGCGCCAGACCGCTGCTCCTTGGAAACTCTTCCATCAAGTCGATAATGACTTCAGTGGATGATGACATACAAAGACATAAATGAAATATTCAACGGGCAGCGCCGCGCATTGCTTACTTTGTTCATGAGGTAGACAAAGGAAGGATCAACAAATCTCTACCCATAACATTTAAGCTATCTTGTTCTTCTAGAATGAGTTATAGTGCGATGCAGCATATATTGCGAGGAATATCGATGACAAACGTAAATCTTGCAAGGCATCTGGATCATTTGCGTAGTTCCGGGCCGCCCTTCTTCACGGACAGGTCCGTGTCCGAGGCTTTGGGACAGCCGCCGAAAGTTTTCCTCGGCGACATCGTCGACCTAGTGAACGCAGGCGATGCCGTATGCCCTTGCCCTTGATTCTATATCCTCGCAGAAGAAGGCATTACGAGCCTTAATGCCGATCCGAGGATGTGGATCCACGGCTATATGGAGTTCCTCGGCATCCGATACCGGATGTCACACCTGAGTGCTGCAGCCGACTTCTATGGAGCATCCCATCAAGCCATCATGGCCACACACGTTATAGTGCCACAGAACGTACCGGACATCAAAATGAAATATGCAAAGATTTTTTTCCTCCGCCAACACCCTCGCACGTTCGCAAAACTGAACAAAGATCCTTGGCTGATTTACCGCAGAAGTGGACTAGTTGTGGCATCTCCGGAGCTCACACTCTTCGATCTGGTCGATTTTGCCCGAAGACGGTCGTCTGAGACATGGCTTATTGGCCAAGTTATAAAAGATATGGGCAAACTGACAAAACCCGACCGACTGCAAGAACTCGCCAAATGTTATCCCTCCTGTATCGTCCGTAGACTCGGCTTCTTCTTCGACCTTGCCGAATTGACACCACAGGCCGATGCGCTCCGTGGCTTCATTAAACCGGGAATGCGACATATCAAACTGAACCCAAGAGTGTATAATATTATTCCTCAACTGCATTATGATTATAAAGTTGACGAGACATGGATGATGATCATCAATGACGAGGTTGAATACGACATATGATCCCAAATCACTTTACCGATGAATGGGGCATAACTGTTGCCTCTTGGATATATCGCTGGCAGATTGAGCAAGATTTGATCATCAGTCAGATTATATGTGAACTCTATGACGATGATTTCTTTTGTAAGAAAGTGGCGATCCACGGTGGCACAGCAATAAATAAACTTCTATACGAAAAGCCATACAAATTCTCCGAAGACATCGACCTTGTTGAGGTTCATGCTGAACGAATTGGACCTGTTCTTAACAAGATCAACGAAATCATTGCACCGTGGCTAGGAGAATATTTCTATGACCACTCTCAGTCCTCGGCGTTTAATTTTTAAATTTGTCCCAGAGGTTTCTGGGAACACACAGCCAGTGCCTTGTAAGATGAAGATCGAAATCGCCATGCGAGATCAAGGAAGTGTCCAAGGCTACCCAATATAACCTTTCACTGTCCAAAACGGATGGTACAAAGGGGAAGCCCTCGTTCTGTCGTATACCAAGGATGAAATGCTGGCGTCCAAGTTCAAATCAATGTTACAACGCAGGAAGCATAGAGATTTATATGATATGGACTACAATCTCGAACATTTGCAAATTGATATCGATTCTTTTATTTCGTGTTTTAAAGAATTGTCCAAAAAAATCAAAAGAACAAACTGGGAAACCCACTTAGACTTCCAGAGTTAAAATAAAGGTAAATATGCTTAAAAAATTAAGAGCGGTCTTATTGATACTACACCAGCACTCGATACACTGAGGAAGACGCCCTTAAGACTTTCGAAATTGTATGGCGGAAGCTGGTAGTCAACTTTCCTAGACGGTCATAGGCCTTTACAAATGAAACTTGCATTGGAATTTGAACAAGAAGCCGATGGTCGATGGATCGCAGAAATTTTGGAGTTTCTTGGCGTACTCGCCTATGGAACGACCAAAATACAGGCTGGCGAAAGAGTGAAAGCTCTTGCGTTGCGTGTCATAGCTGAGCGAATTGAAATGGAAAGTTCTTTTCCCCCAATTGATCACATAGACTTCATGCCATATAAATCAGTGGTCAGCTACTAAAGCAGCACGATTTACTGGCAGCTCTGCTAAAAATCTGATGGGTGATTAAACGACGATCAGGTTCGCATAGAGCCCTCATTCCTGAAATTGCCTCAATCGTCCCAAGCCTAACCGTTCACCTCAATCGGCCACATCATCTTCGACGAAATTCTTCCCCACCGATCTCTCCAAGACTTCGGTTAGCCTCGCACGCACGCATTGGCCTGCCTCCGCTCCCAAAACCTCTCAAACTCACCTTCTTGCTGACACACGCACTCTCGATGCCCAAGACCGTGAAAAACTAGGTGGACGCTTGCGCCACGAACGTCCGCAGAAGGTAATCACTACATTGAGCTAGCCTTCCATGACGTCAACGGATTGTGCCTTTTCCAAAAATCCTGGACGAGACTTCCGCAAGCCATCCAAGACTTTTTCCGTCAATGCCCATGGGCTTCCGGGAAACTTGACCACCAGACCCCACCAGATGACCTCAAATGCCCTCAAGGCCTCCTCTTCGTCGAAGCGAATGCCCAATGGCAAAGTTGCCGGGACTGGCCCCAGCAGATCCTTCTTGAGCTTGCCGAGCATGATCTCTTCTGCATTCGCTCTGGTCAGATGGAACTTCACCCCTGTCTGAGCTTCCGCTTTTTTGCCAAGCTCAAAACAGCATGAGATGATGGCGTCAATGTCGAGCGCGATGTGTTCGAGGGCATAAGCAGTATCGTATAAATCCCTCTGTTTTCCTCGCTTGAACAAAGCGCCGAACTTGGATGCCAACATCTCCTCCTGTGTGTAGGAGAGGATTTCTGCATCGCCGCTGTACCATCCGTTTCTGACGGAATAGGGATACATCTGATAGCCGCGAATGCATCCATGGTCCCTCATGGAAATCTCGAGCTTCAGCTTGCGGCGTACGGGCTCTTCATCAGTGGACGTTTCAGGGAAAAACTTGAAAAACAGGTGGACTGAATACTTTGTGTGGTCATAGGAATATTTTCCTAGCCATGGCGGAACGATGTCGTCAATCCTGTCCATGACAGGACCAATCCGTTCGGCATAGACCTGGACCAGGTCAATATCCTCTGAGTATCTGTAGGGTTTTTGGTAGAGCAGCCTGTTGATCGCCGTTGCACCGTGAATCGCGGTCTTCTCGCGAAGGAAATCGTCTTGATACAGATCGCACAGGATGCGGCTGATGATCAGGTCCTGCTCGACTTGATAACGATACGGCCAAGGGGCGGTCGTTTCGCTCCACTCGTCAAGATATTGGATCGGAATCATATGTCATACTCCAGATGGTCGTTTAGGACGATCCCCCACTTCTCGTCCAGTTCATAGTTCTGTCGCAGTCCGGGTATCTCCTTGACTCTTGGATTCAGACGTACGTGTCTGGCCCCGGGACGGATGAAGTCGATAAGCGCATCCGCCTGAGGCTTCAGTCCTGCGTGGTCGAGAAGATATCCTAGTCTGCGGACGACTGGGACAAGAAAACACCGTGCAAGTTCCCGCAATCGGTCCGGGCGTGCCATGTCGCCCATGTCCTTGACGGTCTGACCGATGTGCCATGTCTCCGACGGGTGGCTTCGGGCGAAATCCACCAGATCGAAGATCGTGAGTTCAGGGGAGGCCGCGACCAGTCCGTTCCTGCGGCGGACCACCCAGGGTTCACCGTTGACCTTCGCGAACATGCGAGGTTTTTGCCGGAGGAAAAGCACCGTTGCGTATCCCGTGCGGATGTCCTTCACGTCCGTGGGCACTATCGCCTGGGTGCACATGATGGCCTGGTGGGACGCCCCGTAGAAATGCGCGGCGGCGCTCAGGAGCGAGACGCGATACCGGATGCCGAGGAACGCCATGAAGCCTTGGAGCCATCGCGTCGGATCGGCGTCCAGTCCCGGCCTGCCGTCTTTCGCAAGGACGTAGAAACCCTGATGCGGGCAGACGGCGTCGCCCGCGTCCACCAGGTCGGCGATGTCGGCGCGGAAAGTCTCAGGCGGCGTTCCCAGGGCCTCGGACACGGACATGTCCGAGAAAAACGGCGGCCCGGAACTGCGCAGCCGGTCCAGATGCCTGGCAAGGCCCGTGTCTGGCATCGTCCTCTCCCATGACCCATGCACCGGACCGGTCCCGAGGCTTCAGGCGATCCCTGATCCGCCTGGCCGGACGTGGCGCGACGTCAATGGGGTCGCACCGCATCTGGCCCTTTGCATGGCCACAGACAGACTACACGGAGACGGCGCCCCCGTCGAGGATTTCCGCGGATTCCTCGCCGCCGCCTCCCTCAGGGGCATCCCTCTGTCCGCCATTTTCGCGATGTTCGCGACTCCATCGGACAGGGCCTGTCAACGCCATCGCAAGCGGCAACTCCTCGCACCTTTCCTCGGCTTCAAAAATGCGCGATGCGCCGCGGCGGGCACGGCGCATCGCAAATCCGCACCGCCAGGGAGGCCCCCAATGGGCCTCCCGGCGGGCATTTCAGGGCCGAAAGGGCAAGCCCTGAAAATCTCTGTGCGCATCGGAAGGACGTTCCGGAACACGGCGCCTGCGCACGGTGGCGCCGTCTTCCCTAGTTGGGCTGCGTCATGAGGAACGCAGGCAACGTATCGTCCTTGCCCCCCAAGGCGGCACTGCTTATGTTGTCGTAGACGTGACGCTCGTTTCCAGACAGGCTCTCGCCATGCAGTGTGGTGTTGACGGCGCGGTTGCCGACGCCTGCGTGGGACGTCCGTCCCTTCTTCTCATACCACGGGGACTCCGCCTGCTTGGCTTGCCCTGTCTGCGTGCCTGGTCCCTGCGTCCCCCGTCCCGCCTGATTGTCACGCATGGACCGTCCGAAGCCGCCATTGGCATCGGAGAACCGTGTCACCTTCGCGCCGCCCAATGGCTTCTTCGTGTCGTCCACATCCGGCACCCTGACAGACGATGGCGACTCGATGCCCGTGGCGATGACCGTGACCCGCAGTTCCTCTCCGGCCTTGTCGTCGAACGCCACCCCGAAGATGATGTTCGGCGAGTTGTGGGCCTGGCCCGCTATGATCTCGCCCACCTCCTGCACCTCGGCCTGCGTTATCGAATCCGTGGCCGTCACGTTGTAGAGGATCGCCCTTGCGGACTCGAGGGAGACGTCTTCGAGCAGCGGACTCATGATGGCGCGTTGGGTGGCCTCCTTGGCCCTGTTCTCTCCGGTCGCGGCGCCGGTGCTCATAAGGGCGAGCCCCGATTCGGCCATGATGGTCTTCACGTCCGCGAAATCCAGATTGATCAGGCCGTTCCCGAGGATCACGTCGGAGATGCCTTTGACGGCATGGTAGAGCACGTCATTGGCCATTTCGAGCATCTTGAGGAAGGATGCCTTCTTGGCCGCGAGGGCGAGGAGCCTGTCGTTGGGGATCACGATCAGGCTGTCCACGTGCTGGCGGAACTCCTCCAACCCGGCGGCGGCGTGCCTGCTGCGCTTGGCGCCCTCGAAGGTGAAGGGCTTGGTGACGATCCCCACCGTCAGCACGCCCATCTCCCTTGCGACCTTCGCCACCAGTGGGGCCGCCCCGGTGCCGGTCCCGCCGCCCATTCCGGCCGTCACGAAGACCATGTCGGCATCGCCTATGGCCTCCTTGATGCCGTCGAGACTCTCGAGGGCGGCCTTGCGACCCACTTCAGGATCGGCGCCCGCCCCGAGGCCCTTGGTGAGTCTCTCGCCTAATTGCAGCTTGTGTGGAGCCTGATTCTTGGTCAGTGCCTGGAGATCGGTGTTTGCGCAGACGAAGTGCACGCCCCGCAACTCCTTGTCGATCATCGTCTGCACGGCGTTGCCGCCGCCTCCACCCACGCCGATCACCTTGAGCTTCGCATTGCGGCTCAAAGAGATTTCTTCTATGTCGTCCACGATTGACTGCTCCATCGCACCATCCCCTTCTAGTTGGATGCCCTGCCCCGCCAGCAGGTTAAACCATGCCCTGCGCCCGCCTGCGCTCCGCCGCCTCGCCGTCGTCTTCGGGCAAGATGTTCCTTGAACGCTCCTGCTGCTGCTTCAACCGCAGCACCGTGGGCGTTTCGAGATCCACATCCGAGGGATCGAAATCGATCCGCCCCCTGAAATTGCCGCCGTAGAGCCTGCCTTTTGCGCGCTCGCACGGTGGGATATCCAACGATTGATCGTCGCAGACATCGTCAGTCGTACCCTGCCTTTGCCCCCCCAAGGGCTCCGCTATCGGCTCGGGGTAGTTCTTGCGTGGGGCCCGTGCCAATTCCGCGGCAGTGATCGACTTGCCCCTCGCAGCCGCAGGGGTCTTTTCTTCCGGCACCGACCATGGGGTTTTGGGGGGCACTACCTTGGCTGGTTCTCTCCTGCCGAAACCGATCATTTCCCCCAACTTCCTGTCGTCCTTCTTGGGCTTCCTGACCTTCGCGCCCGGCTCGATCCCGGTGGCCACCACCGTGATGCGCAGCTCGTCTCCGGCATCGTCGTCGAAAATCACGCCGAAGATGATGTTGACCTCGTCCCCGCCGTTTTTGCCGTTGACCTCGTCGTGGATGATCTCCCCTATCTGCTGGATCTCCTCCGCCGCGATGTCCCTGGACGCCGTGACGTTATAGAGGATCGCTTTCGCCGTGTCCAGCGTCACATCCTCGAGCAGGGGACTCGAAATCGCCTGCTTAGTGGCCTCTTTGGCGCGCTTCTCTCCCGATGCCTTGCCTATGCTCATCAGGGCGAACCCGGATTCGCGCATCGTGGCTTTCACGTCCGCAAAATCAAGGTTGATCATCCCTTCGCTCATGATGACATCGGTGATGCCCTTCACGGCGTGATACAGCACATCGTCGGCCAATTCCAGCATTTGCGTGAAGGGGAGATTTTTGCTGGAGAAGGAGAACAGCCGCTGATTGGGGATCACGATCAGGCTGTCCACGTACTTCGCGAGCTCCGCGATGCCGCCCTCGGCCTGGTCGCGCCGCTTCGGCCCCTCGAAGTCGAAGGGCTTGGTGACCACGCCGATGGTGAGAGCCCCCTGCTCCCTGGCCAGCTTCGCCACGATGGGGGCGGCCCCCGTACCCGTGCCGCCGCCCATGCCGGCAGTCACGAACACCAGATGGGCCTCGCCTATGGCCGACTTGATGGCTTCGACGCTCTCCATCGCCGCCTCGAGTCCCCTGCCGGGATTCGCCCCGGCCCCGAGTCCCTTGGTGAGCCTCTCCCCGAGCTGCACCTTGACGCTCGCCTTGTTGGCGGCCAATGCCTGGAGATCCGTGTTCGCGCAGACGAACTGCACCCCCCGCAGGCCGGACCGGATCATGGCCTGCACCGCGTTGCCGCCCCCGCCACCGACGCCGATGACCTTGATCCTGACATCGTTGGCACTCGCAAACGTCTCTTCCTGTTCGGTATATGGTGCCATCACTCTCCCCCTGATTTCTCCATTGAGATGTCAGCCTCGCGGCTACATGACCGACCCGAAACGATACTGGCCGGCTTCGGGCAGGCTCTCGCCGACGCCCGTTTCCTCCGAGGGGGCGGACGCGAGCCTCACGGCCGCGTAGCCCGCATGGAACATGTCGTCACCCGCGATGACGTCGGTCAGGCCCTTGACGGCGTGGAACAGCGCGTCGTCCACCATTTCCAGCATCCTCGCGAAGGAGGTTTTCCTGCCGGCGAAGTCGAGCATCCTGTCGTTCGGGATGACGATCAGGCCATCGACGTTCGCGCCGAACTCCTCGATGCCGAGTTCGGCCAGTCTGCGGCGTTTCTCCCCCTCGAATCCGAAGGGCCTTGTGACGACCCCCATCGTCAGCGCCCCCTGCTCCCTGGCCAGCTTCGCCACGACGGGAGCCGCCCCCGTCCCGGTTCCGCCGCCCATGCCTGCCGTCACGACGACCGTCTGGGCGTCCCTTATGGCCATCCTGATGGCGTCGACGCTTTCCAAGGCCGCCTCCCGCCCCTTCGCGGGGTTGCCGTTGGTCCCCATCCCCCTCGTGAGCCTCTCCCCCAAGGCCACCTTGACGGGCGCAACGTTCCGGGCGAGGGACTGCAGGTCCGTGTTGGCGCAGACGAACTGCACCCCCTGCAGACCGGCCTTGCACATCGCCTGCACGGCATTGCCGCCGCCGCCCCCGACGCCGACGACCTTGATCCTTCCGCCGCCTTCCGTCCCCGGGGCGGGTTTCGACTCCATGTTTGGCGCCATCGCTGCAATTCCTCCCTTCTCTCCCGGACTGCGGCTACGTGACGTCGAAAAACCAGTCTTTGAGGCGGGCCCCAAGGCCCTTGGGCGCCTTCTTCGGCTCCCGGGACTGCTTCTCCCGGGCACCGCCCGCCCATTCCTCGTTCTGGCTCTGAAGCACCGATGCGCCGTAGCGCAGGAGTCCCACCGCCGTGGCGAACTTGGGGCTGCTCACCATGTCCTTGAGGGCGCCGGTCTCCCGGGGTCGCCCGATGCGCGCGTTCAGGTTGAAGACATCTCTCGCGAGCTCCGCGCACCCCTCGATCATGGAACCGCCGCCCGTCAGCACCACCCCGGCCCCAAGCTTTCTCTTGAATCCGGATTTCTCCAGTTCCCTGTCGACGAACTTCAGGATCTCCTCCATGCGCGGCTCGCAGATCTCCGCCAGCATCAACTTGGACAGATCCCGGCTCCCGCTGTCCTCCCCGACGATGGGGACCTCGATGCCCTCGTCGCCGTTGACCATCTCCTTCAGCGCATGGCCGTACATCACCTTGATCTTTTCCGCGGTCTCCTTGGACGTGCGCAGCACCCAGGAGATGTCGTCCGTCACCTTCTGTCCGCCCAGGGAGACGACGCTGGTGAACCGCACCGCCCCCTGCACGTAGACGATGATGTCGCTGGTGCCGCCGCCGATGTCCACCACCGCGACCCCGATCTCCTTCTCCTGGGGCGAGAGCACGGCCTCGGCCGACACCAGGGACTCCAGGGCCATCCCGTCCACGGCGAGCCCCGCGCGGTCGCACGTCGTCTCGATGTTCTGGCAGACGGAGGACGACCCCGCCACGACGTGTATCCTGACCTGGAGCTTCACCCCCGTCAGGCTCAGCGGATCCGTTATGCCCCACATGTCGTCCACGGCGTATTCCTGCGGCAGGGCGTGGAGGATCTTCTTTTCCTGGGGGAGAACGATGGCCTTGGCGTTCTCGAGGACGCGCTCCATGTCGTTGCGCGTCACTTCCCGGTTCTTGAGGACGATGGTGGCCTCGTTGTTCCTCCCCTCGATGTGCAGCCCCGTGATGCCGGTGAAAACCGCGTGTATGCTGCAGCCGGCCGCCCTCTCCGCCTCCTCCACGGCCTTGCGGATCGCGTTCACGGTCTGCTCGACGTTGGTGATCCTGCCCTGCAGCAGCCCCGGTGACTCGCTGTTGCCGATCCCGACGATCTCCACGTCCCCCTTGGCGGTGACTTCCCCGACCACGGCGCATACCTTCGTGGTGCCGATGTCCAGACCCACGATGAGTTCGGAATTGCTCATGCCTCCGCTCCCTGCCACGCATGGCCTTCGGGGGACGGGAAGGGAGACGCCGGTCCGCGACCGCGTCCCGCGGCGCGATGGCAACGCTTCATGTCCATGGCCCTCCCCGGATCCTTTCCTTCTTCCCCGCACCCGTGGGTGCGAACATGCCGCCTACGACTGGCGCGCCGCCTGTCGCAGCACGACCCACACCTCGCCGCTCACGGCCCGCACTTCCCTCACGTTCTTCAGCTCCTGACGCTCGGCCAGGTCTCCCAGCGTCACCACAAGACGCCTCAGATTCCCTTCCCAGTCGTCCGTCGCGATGGACAGACGCAACGCCCTGTCCTCCAGATACATCTCCACGCCCCTGCCGGGGCTCAACGTCACCGAGGCCACCACCCCGGCCTCCACGGGAAGCCGTCCCGCACGCAGATCCTTGAGCAGCCTCGTCAGGTACGGCACCTCGTCCTCCGCCCCCGCCTCGATGGTCAGGGTGGGCAGGGAGAGGAAGTTGCTGCTCTCCACCGGCGCGATGATCTCCCCGCGCTCGTTCGCGTAGTACAGCATCCCTTCGCGCTGCACCCAGAAGGAGGGCATCCGCTCCTTGATGCGGATCACGAAGCGGTCCGGCAGCAACCGCTTCACCGACACCTCCTCCACCCACGGCGTCTCCAGCAGCTGGCGCTCCGCCTGGGTGATGCTCACGGCGAGACAGTTCTCGCCCTCCCGTATCCCTCCGTACTCCAGCACCATCTCCCTGGGCAGCCGCACGTTGCCCGTGACGTCGATGTGCCGCGTCGTGAAAAAATCGCTGGTCAGCGCCTCGTTGTAGAGCCACAGGGAGAGGACGCACGCCCCTCCGACGATCCCCGCGCCTATGGCCAGCAGCAGGGTCACGAGGAGGAAGCTCTTCAGCCATCCCAGCGTCTTCGCCCCGCCCGCGAACATGCTCCCGAGCCTGGCGCCCAGGCCCGGTCCCTTCGTCTCCGCGACGGCGTTCTCCTGCATCCTCCTGGCCGCCTTGCGGGGTCTCTCGCCGTCATCGACGTAGACGTTCCGGGTCGGAGCGGCTTCGGGTTTCTTCCTTCGCCTCAGGGGGAACACGGCACGACCCTGACCTCGTATTCCAGGGTGATCCCGAAACGCCCCCGGACCGCCTCTCTCGCCTCCTCCACCAGTTCCAGCGCCGCCGTCGCCGTTCCCTTCCCGTCGTTGACAAGGAAGTTGGCGTGCCGTTCGGAGAGGCACACCCCTCCGGCCCGTCGCCCCCGGAATCCCGCCTGGTCCAGGAGCCACCCCGCGGACCGCCCCTCGGGGTTCTTGAAGACGCATCCCGCGCTGGGCACGTCCAGGGGCTGGCTCGCCTTCTTCGCCATCCAATGTCCCCGCATCCTCTCCCGCACCGCTTCAGGCGCATCGGGAACCAGGGCGAGAACCGCCTCCACCACCGCGAATCCCGACGTCCGCCCCCCGAAGGAGAAGGAGCGGTAGCCGCATTGGAACCCCTCCGGCCCGGCCGTCTCCGGCCCCGTGGCGGTCACCGCCGTCACCCGGTCCAGACGCCGGCACATCTCGGTTCCGAAGGAGCCAGCGTTCATGGCCACGGCGCCTCCCACGCTCCCCGGCACCCCCGCGAGACCCTCGAGCCCCGACAGCCCGCGTCCCGCACAGAACCCCAACAGACGCCGCAGCCTCACGCCGGCGCCCACCGCCACCAGAATCCCGCCGTCTTTCCTCGTGCCAACCACTTCCAGCCGCGACGCCCGATCCGTTCGCACCAGCACCAGCGGCAACTCCCCGTCGCGGGGAAGCGTGTTGCTGCCGGCACCCAGGATCAAGGGCGTCCCCCCCAAGGACCGCGCCCTGTCGGGTATGCGGGCCCAGTCCTCGAAATTCTCGGGCCACAGCTCGGCAATGGCCCATCCCCCAAGCTTCAGCGTCGTGCGCTCCGCCAGATGCGGACGCGACACCTCACGCATGGCCCCCGTCCAGGTACATGGGACCCAGTTTCGTTATCGTGCCGGCCCCCAGCGTGAGCAGCACGTCCCCGGGAACCAGGCGTCCCGGAAGAGCCGCGGCCATCTCCTCGATGTCCTGGTAGAACGTCACCGGCGTCCCGCACACCTGCCGCATCCCCTGGGCGAGGCTCTGCCCCGAGACGCCCGGGATGGGGCTCTCCGACGCCGCGTAGATCTCCGTGAGCAGCACCTGGTCCGCGTCCTGGAACACCTTGCAGAACTCCCCGAAGTGCGCCTGGGTCCTCGTGAACCGATGGGGCTGGAAGGCCACCACGAGCCGCCTCCCCTTGAATATCTCCCTCGCGCAGGCGAGGGTGGCCTTGATCTCCGCCGGATGGTGGCCGTAGTCGTCCACCACCGTGACCCCGTCCCGCTCCCCCTTGCGCTCGAACCGCCGTCCCACGCCGCCGAAGCCCGCGAGTCCGGCCCTGCAGGCCGAGAAGGGCACCCCCGCCGCCATGGCCGCCCCGATGGCGCCGAGGGCGTTCAGGACGTTGTGGCTTCCGGGCTGGGGAAGACGGACTTCCCCCAGCAGGACGTGCCCGTCGGAGCCGGCTCCGGCGGGGGCGTCGGGGGTCGGGCCGAAAAGGTTCACCGCGTCCCTGCGCCAGACGTCGAAGCGGGACACGTCCCCCAGGACGACGTTCCGGGCCTGGAGGGCGTTGCCGGACCCCAGGCCGTAGGTCACCACGGGGCGCTTCACCATGGGCAGCAGCCCCGCGACCCCCTCGTCGTCCCCGCAGACCACGTTCACGCCGTAGAAGGGGACGCTGTTCATGAATTTCACGAACGCGGCGTCGATGGCCTCCCGGGTCCGGTAGTGGTCCAGATGGTCGTCGTCCACGTTGGTGACCACGTTGATGGTGGGCAGCAGGCACAGGAAGGAGCCGTCGGACTCGTCCGCCTCGGCGATGAGGTACTCGCCCTTCCCGAGATGGGCGTTGGTCCCGTAGGCGTTCAGCCTGCCGCCGATGATCACCGTCGGGTCCTCCCCCGCCTCGTCGAATATCGACGCCGCAAGGGACGTCGTCGTGGTCTTGCCGTGGGTGCCGGCGATGGCCACGCCCTTGCGCAGCCGCATGAGCTCCGCCAGCATCTCGGCCCTGGGGATGACGGCGATGCCCCGGCGGCGGGCCTCCACCACCTCGGGATTGTCGTCCCGGATGGCCGTCGACTTCACAAGGACCTGCACGTCGCCGAGATTCGCCGCGTCGTGGCCGATGCGCACGTCGGCCCCCAGGGAGCACAGACGCGCCACCACCGCGGAGTCCCCCGCGTCGGATCCCGCCACCTCGTAGCCGAGGCTCAGCAGCACCTCGGCGATGCCGCTCATCCCGGCGCCGCCGATGCCCACCATGTGAATCCGCCGAATCCTGTTCCGCACAATCGCCCCCGTCCGCCCAGGTCCCGAACGACCTCGTGTCCCGCGAAATCCGCCCCCATGGCCGATATCGGAGGAACCACTCCGAATTTACCCCGAATATCTCAACTAATTCTGGATTCGATCATACACTTGTCAAGCAATAGTATCAATTTCATTTAGACTATCTATCGATTTTTTTCAGACATTTCCAAGGCATCGGCCACCAAGGACGCGGCATCGGGCCTGGCAAGTCCCAGGGCCGCCTCGGACATCTCCCTGCGCCGTTCCGGGTCGCCCAGAAGTTCCAGCACCAGGTCCCCCAGAACCTCCTCGCCGCAGGCGTTCTGCGGCAGGAGTCTCGCCGCGCCGGAGGCCTCCAGGACCCTGGCGTTCAGGGTCTGGTGGTCGTGGATGGCGAAGGGGAAGGGGACCAGCACCGCCGGCAGACCCGCCGCGCACAACTCCGCCACCGTGCTCGCCCCGGCGCGGCACAGGGCGAGATCCGCCCAGGCATAGGCCTCGGCCACGTCCTCGATGAATCCGCAGACGGCATCCCCGTCCCAGCCGGCCTCGACGTACGCGCGCCTCGTGGCCTCCTCCTCCCTGCGGCCCGCCTGGTGGCGTATTTCGACGCCTTCTTTCGCGAACCGCTTCAACATCCCGGGCAACCGCCCGTTGAGAAACCGCGCCCCCTGGGATCCGCCCATGACCAGCAGCCGTCTCGTCCCGAAATTCCGCGGCGCCGCGCCGACCCGCACGATCCCCTCCCGGACGGGATTGCCGGTGACCACGCGCTTCGCCGCCGACACGCCGTCCGTGCCCGGCAGCGACACGCAGACCCTTCGGCAGACCCTGGCCATGAACCTGTTGGCGGTTCCCATCACGGCGTTCTGCTCGTGGAGCACCAGCGGGACCCTGCAGGCCCAGGCCGCCCCCATGGCGGCGAAGGCCGCGTATCCGCCGAAGCCCGCCGCGACGCTCGGGGAGAACTCCCGCACGATGCCCATCGCCTGCACCATCGCCTTTCCCATGGGCAGGATCGCCCCGAGACTCCGGAACCCCTTCCCCAGAAACCCCCTCGCCGGCAGCCCCTTGAAAGGGATGCCGCGATGCGCCGCCATCGCCCCCTCAGGGCCGTCCTTCGACCCCACGAAGCACAACGCCGCATCGGGATGGCGCCGCCGCAGCTCCTCCGCGACGGCCAGGGCGGGGAACACGTGCCCCGCCGTCCCGCCGGTGGTCAGGAGGAATCTGTGCACGGCCCCACCGTCCTCGAATAGTTCATCAGGAGTCCTATGCAGATCATGGTCGCCATCAGGCTGCTGCCGCCGTAGCTGAGCAGGGGCATGGGAACCCCCTTGGGAGGGATCATGCCCATGACCACGGCCATGTTCATCACGGCCCCCATGGCGATGATGATGGTGATCCCGAAGGCCGTGAGCCTGTCCCGCAGGTTCCGCTGCCCCATGACGATGCGATGGCAGCGCCAGAACAGCAGGCAGTAGAGCCCCATGACGATGGAGACGCCCACGAAGCCCGTCTCCTCAGCGAGGATGGCCATGATGAAGTCGTTGTGCGCCTCGGGCAGGTAATGCATCTTCTGGCGGCTCGCCCCGATCCCCACTCCGAAGAAGCTGCCGGAGCCTATCGCGTACAGGGACTGCACGAGCTGGTAGCCGGCGCCGCCGGGATCGGCCCAAGGGTCGATGAAGGCCACGAAACGCCGGAACCGGTACGGCGCGGTGATGGCGAGGGCCACGATGCCGCAGCTCGCCAGCGCGAGGGAAAGGACGAGATAGAGGGCCCTCGTGCCGCCGGCGATGCACATGAAGAAAAGGATGCCGGCGATCAGCACGGCGCTGCCGAAGTCCGGCTGCAGCAGCAGCAGGAAGCAGAAGAGCCCGGTCACCGCGAAGGGGGGGATGACGCCTCTGCTGAAGGTCCTCACCAGATCCTGCTTCGCGCTCATGAAGTAGGCCAGGTACAGGGCCAGGGCGATCTTGACGAACTCCATGGGCTGCACGGAGATCGGCCCGAGGGATATCCACCGCTTGGCGCCGTTGATGGTCGGGGCCAGGGGCGAAAGGGTGATGAGCACCAGCAGCAGGGCGCCGAAGACCGCGGGATACTGGATCTTGTTGAGGAGATCCCTGGGCAGCACCGCCGCGCACCAGAGCGCCACGATGCCGCAGGCCGCGAAGAGGGTCTGCCGCTTGAAGAAGTAGTACTTGTCCCCCTTCAGCTGTTCCGCCGTGATGCCGCTGGAGGAGAGGACCATGACGAGCCCGATGGCCAGCAGGCACAGCATGATGACGAAGAGCCACCAGTCGAAGGGGGCGAGGGCGGGGCCTGCGGCCTCCCGCTCGACGGGGTTGGCGCCCTGGACCGCGGCCTTGGCCACCGGCGCGGCGCCGGGCCGCCGGAAGTTGCGCAGCGGCGCCCCCGCAGGGACGGATTTCGGGGCGGAGGGCCTCAGCATGCCTTCCCCTCCGCGGCCCCCGAGCCGCCTGCGGCGTCCGCGCGCTCGCGCACCAGGCGCCGGAAATGCTCCCCCCGCTCCTTGTAGTTGTCGTAGAGATCGAAGCTCGCCGTCGCCGGGGCCAACAGCACCACGTCCCCGGGACGGGCCAGGGATGCGGCCCGGGCGAAGGCGCCCTCCATGTCCGGATGCCAGGTCATGGACGCGACCCCGTCCCAGGCCCGCTCGAAATGCTCCCGTCCGTCCCCGAAAAGGGCCACGTCCCGGACCCGCTCCCGGACGAGATCCCGCAGACCCGGCAGATCCCCGCCCTTGAACTTGCCCCCGCACAGCAGGTGCACGGGCACGTCGAAGGACCGCAGGGCGACCTCGAGGGAGGACACCGTCGTGCACTTGGAGTCGTTGACGTAGCCGACCCCGCCGAGGCTCCCCACGGTCTCGAGCCTGTGGGGAAGGGGCGCGAAGGCCGCCACGGCCCGCTCCGCGTCCCGAAGGTCCAGACCCAGAGGCCGGCAGGCCTGCCATGCCGCCTCGGCGTTGAGCCTGTTGTGGACCCCAAGCAACCGGCTCTCCGGGAAGCGCCCCTCGTCCCGGAAGAAAATCTTCCTCGCCCGGACGGGGTATCCGGCGACAAGGGTCTCGAGTCCCGGGCCGAAGACGGCACGGTCCCGGGGCATCTGCCGCAGGAACAGCCGGAACTTGGCATCGACGTATTCTGCCATGTCCTTGTGGTAGTCCTGGTGGTTGGGGCTGACGTTCAGCAGGACCCCCACCTGGGGCCGGAAGGAGGTGCAGGTCTGGAGCTGGAAGCTGGAGACCTCCAGCACCAGCGCGTCCACCCGCTTCCCGGAAAGGACGTGCTCCGAGAGCGGGGTGCCGATGTTCCCGCCGAGGAACACCGTCATGCCGGCGGATTCCAGCATGGCGGCGGCGAGACTCGTCGTCGTGGTCTTGCCGCTGGTGCCGGTCACCGCCACGAGGGGCTCGTTCCCGAGGCACCGGAAGGCCAGTTCCATCTCCGCCAGCACCTCCGGGCCGGCCCCCCCGAGATCGGAGAGCAGGGGCAGGAGCTGCGCCACGGGCATGCCGGGACTTGGCACCACACGGACGGCCCCCCGGAAATGTCCGGGCTCGTGGGGACCCAGGATCGTCTCGACGCCGCAGGACGCGAGATCCCGGACCTCGGCGTCGGAGAGGGCCGCCGGGTTGCGGTCGAGAAGACGCACCCGCGCGCCGCGGTCCGCAAGCAGCCGCGCCGCGGCCAGGCCCGACCGGCCGGCCCCGACGACCACCGCGAGATGTCCCCTGTCCATGTCCCGTCCCGACATCGTCTTCCCCGTGCGCCTCTGCCGCATCACCGCAGCTTCAGCACCGACAGCGCCACCAGCGCCAGCAGGATGGAGGTGATCCAGAACCGGATGATGATCTTCGACTCCGGCACGCCCTTGAGCTCGAAATGATGGTGCAGGGGCGCCATGCGGAAGATGCGCTTGCCCCCGGTCCATCTGAAGTATCCCACCTGGAGGATGACCGAGAGGGTCTCCGCCACGAAAAGCCCGCCCACCACCGCGAGGATGAGCTCCTGCTTGCTCAGCAGGGCCAGGTATCCCAGGGTCCCCCCTATGCTCAGGGACCCCACGTCCCCCATGAAGACCTGCGCCGGGTAGGCGTTGAACCACAGGAATCCCAGACCCGCCCCGACGAAGGCCGCGCAGAACACCGTCATCTCCCCCATGCCCGGGATGTACGGGAAGAGGAGATAGGCGGAGAAACGGGCGTTGCCCGTGATGTAGACGAAGAGGGAGAAGACGATGGCCGCGACCACGGAGGGCCCGATGGCGAGGCCGTCCAGCCCGTCGGTGAGGTTCACGGCGTTGGAGGCCGACACCATGACCAGCATCCCGAAGGGCACGTAGAGCATGCCGAGGTCGGGGTTGATGTCCTTGAAGAAGGGCACCGTCAGCTGCGTGCTGTAGGAGGGGTTCCAGACCAGGAGGAACATGGCCGCCATGGCCACGAGAAGCTGTCCCCCGATCTTCGTCCAGGCGGAGATGCCCTTGTTCGTGCGGCGGCGCAGCTTCACCATGTCGTCCCACAGCCCCACGGCCCCGAAGCCCGTGAAGACCAGCATGGTCTGCCAGAGGTAGGGGCTCTTCAGGTCCCCCCAGAGCAGCAGGCTGACGAACATGGTGAAGAAGATGAGCAGTCCGCCCATGGTGGGGGTGCCCGCCTTGGCCGCATGGGCCTTGACGTCCCCGTGGATGTACTGGCCGCACCTGAGCCTGCGCAGCCATGCGATGCAGCGGGGCCCGACGAGGATCGAGAGGACCAGGGCCGTGATCAGCGCCGCCATGGAGCGGAAGGAGATGTACCGGAAGACGTTGAAGACGGTCCATTCCGATGCCAGCGGTGCCAAAAAATTGTAGAACATCGGTGGATCAGCCTTTCACGTCGGCATCGACGCCGATGCCGGGTCCGCGCTTTCCGGTCGGCCGCCCGCGGGCGGGACCCGTTGCCTTCCAATCCTCCCCCTGGGGCAGCGCATCCAGGAAGGACTCGAGCCTGTTCGCCCTCGACCCCTTGAGCAGGAGCAGTCCGCCCCGGCCGAGGCGTTCGGACAGCGCGGCGAATCGGGCCGCGAAATCCCCCGGATCCTCGACGGGGACGTAGACGTCCGGGCAGCCCGCGTCGGCCAGTCCCTTCGCCACAAGCTCCCCGAAGCCCCCTTTCCAGAAGACGGCCACGGGATGGAGGGCGCCCGCGGCGCGTCCAAGCGCCTCGTGCTCCGCCGGAGCCACGTCCCCGAGTTCCCGCATCTCCCCGAGTGCGAAGGCCAGGGGCGCGCCTCGGCCCAGGATCGCCGCCGCCTCGAGGGAGGCCGCCATGGACAGGGGATTGGCGTTGTAGGTGTCGTCCACGACATCCCATCCCCCCCGGCGCACGCGGGTGAAGCGCCCTTGGGGCAGCCGCGCCCCGTCAAGGCCCTCCCGTATCGCCTCCCGGTCCACGCCCAGCAGCCATGCGGCCGAGGCCACGGCCAGGGTGTCCTCGAGGCCCCATCGCCCGAGGAAGGGGGCCGCCACGACCATCTCCTCCCCCTCCAGCCAGAGGCGGTACCGCCCCCTGGGGACGTCCCCGGGACACTCCCCCTCGCGCCGTCCCCGGAAGGCCGGCGCCGAACCTCCGACATCGCTTCCGAAAAGATGCAGACGGGCCCCGGTCTCCCGGGCCCTGTCCGCGAGTTCGGGGTAGTCCGCACAGACAAGCGCCGATCCTCCCGGCGCCAGGTGCGCAAGGAGCCTCGCCTTGTGCCAGGCGACGCCCCGCTCCCCGAGACCTTCCACGTGACCTGCGCCGGCGTTCAGCAGCACCGCGAGATCCGGAGCCAGTATCCCCCCCAGCTCGTCCATGTCCCCCTCGCGGCTGATCCCCGCCTCGAATATCCAGAACGCCTCGTCCCCGGTCGTCTCCAGCATGTCCCTGGGCATGCCCAGCTGGTTGTTGTGGTTCGCCTCGTTCTTCGCCGTGGGGCCCGCCAGGGAGCACACGTGGGCGAGAACCTCCTTGACGGTGGTCTTGCCGGCGGTGCCCGTGATCCCGACGACCTTCGCCCGGGTCCCGCGCCTCCAGTGGGCGGCGATGCGGCCGAGGGCCTGGACGGTGTCCGGCACGATCAGATGGGGCAGGGAGCACCCCTCGGTCATGCGCGCGGCCAGCACGGCCGACGCCCCACGGGCCTGGGCCTGGGCCGCGAAATCGTGGCCGTCGACATGCTCCCCCTTGACGCACACGAAGAGCGCCCCCTCTCCGGCCTCGCGGCTGTCCGTGACGGCCCGCGCGAGCCGAATGTCGCGGCCCGTCCCCGGCACTCCCAGCACCGAGGCCACCTCGTCGTAGCCTAGGCGCATCCCATGATCTCCCGCAGCACCTGCTGATCGCTGTACGGATGGCGGACGCCCCGCACCAGCTGGTAGTCCTCGTGCCCCTTGCCCGCGACCAGCAGCGCGTCGTCGCGCCCGATCTCCTCGAGGGCCATGGCCGTCGCCTTGCGCCTGTCCGCCTCCACCAGAAGCCTTCCGCTCCAGCCGTCGAGGCCCGGCAGCACGTCCCGGATGATGTCCCCGGGATCCTCGTCCCGGGGATTGTCCGAGGTGAGCACCGCGACGTCGCTCCCCTGGGCGACGGCCCTCCCCATGACCGGACGCTTCCCCCGGTCCCGGTTCCCGCCGCAGCCGAAGACCGTGACGATCCTGGCGAACCCCGCCTTCCTCAAGGCCGCAAGGACGTTCTCCAGGGCGTCGGGAGTGTGGGCGTAGTCCACGAAGACGTGCAGCCCGCAGGGATTCCCGACGCGCTCAAGCCGTCCCGGCACGCCCTGGAAGGTCTCGAGAACCGCGAGATCCGCCGGGGACAGTCCCAGGGCGAGCCCCAGGGCCTGCACGCCGAGCAGGTTCGCGGCGTTGAACGCCCCGACCAGTGGCGACGCCAGACGCCATCTCCCGCCCCCGAAGGACATCGAGAGGACGAGTCCCGAAGGTCCCGCCTCGAGCACCTCGCCCTTGAGACGGGCGTCGCCGAATCCGTAGGAGAGGGCCCCGGGACGGGCATCGAGAAGGCGCCGCCCCCAGGCGTCGTCGGCGTTGACGGCCGCGGCCTTGTCCGGCCTCGGCTGCGAGAGGAACAGCCGGGCCTTGGCCGCGTAATAGCTCTCCATGTCCCCGTGGAAGTCCAGATGGTCCCGGGTGAGATTGGTGAAAAGCGCCCCGTCGAAGGGGACCCCCGCCACCCGGTCCTGGTCCAGGGCGTGGGAGGAGACCTCGAGGATCGCCGCCGTGACGCCCGCCCGGGCCATGTCCGAAAGCTTCCCGTGGACCGTGAGGACATCGGGCGTGGTCAGGGGGGCCGGCTCCACGTGCCCCGGATACCGGTAGTTCACCGTCCCCAGGACCCCCACCTTCCCGCGCCCGGAGAACAGATGCTCCAGCATGTAGCTGGACGTGGTCTTGCCGTTGGTGCCCGTCACCGCGAGCAGGGTCATGGACCTGCGGTCCGTGCCGTACAGGGCCGCGGCGGCCTGTCCCAGAGCCTCCCGGACGTCGTCGCATCCGACGATCGGCACCCCGAGTCCCGCCAGCGCCTCCGTCTCGCCCCTTGCGCAGAGGATGCATGCGGCGCCCGCAGCCACGGCCTGGGCGGCGAAGGAAGCGCCGTTGGCCCTGGTCCCCGGCAGCGCCACGAAGACGTCGCCGGGCCCGACGGCGCGGGAGTCGGTCCGAAGGACCGCCCTTCCCGCACGGCACGCCGCCAGCAATTCGTCGAAGGTCGCGTACATCCGTCACAACTCCGTCAGCCAGAGAATGTATTCCGCGTCCTTGCCCGCCTCCTTCCACGCCGTCCCCGGACGGGGGGACTGGCGCACCACGCGGGTGCCGGATCCCTTGAGTTCCGGGACGATCCCGGCCCGGGCGAAGAGCTCCACCGCATTGCGCACGGTCTTGCCCTCGACGTCCGGGACGCAGTCGCTGGCCTTGGCGAGATGTCCGGGCAGTTCCAGGCTCTTCTGGAGACTCTTGCGCGCCGGGACGAGGTCCGGGGTCGTGGCCAGGGGTTCCATCCCCGCCAGCTTGAAGCCCCGCTGCCGACCCGAGGCCGCCGGCCGTTCGGCCCGCTCCTTGTTCTGCTCGTTCCCACCGCCCATGAAGGCCATGGTGCGGAAGGCGATCTCCTTGAAGACGGGCGCGGCCACGACGCCGCCGTACTGGTTGGAGGAGGGCTCGTCTATGAGGACCAGGATCAGGTACTGGGGCCGGTTGACCGGAAAGAACCCCACGAAGGAGGCAAGATGCTTGTGACCGTATGTGCCGGCCCTGTGGTCCGCCTTCTGGGCCGTCCCGGTCTTGCCCCCCACGTCGATGCCGTCGATGCGCGCCCGCTTGCCCGTGCCGTCGTCCTCCTGCACCACGTCGCGCATCATTTTCATCACCGTGCGCGCGGTGCTGTCGGAGAAGATGCGCTCCCTGGGCTCATGGACGGCCACGTTTTCTTTCAGTATCCGCAGGGGCCTGAAGAGGCCGCGGTTGAGAAGGACGAGATACGCCTGGGCCATCTGGAGGCCCGTGACGGAAATGCTCTGGCCGAAGGCGGTGGCCATCACGTCCACCTCGCTCCAGTCCCTGAGCCTGCGCAGGATGCCGCGGCTCTCCAGCACCGGGACCGAGGTCCGCGTCCCGAACCCGAGGGCGCTCAGGTACTTGTACATGACGGGGGCGCCGAGATGCTGGCCGATCTTGGCCATGCCGATGTTCGAGGAGTACCTGAGGACCTTGGTGGCCGGCAGGATGCCGTGGGACGCGGTGTCGCGGATGGTGAAGCGCTTCGTCTCCCACTTGCCCTTCTCGCAGTTGATGAGGGTGTCGGGGGTCACCTTCCGTTCCTGGAGGGCTATGGCCATGGGGAAGGGCTTGAAGGTCGATCCCGGCTCCAGGGCGTCCTGGGCGAGGCGGTTCCGGTACAGGGCGGGGACGGTCCGCTCCCGGAGGGTGTTGGGGTTGAAGAAGGGGTACTGGGCCCAGGCGAGGATATCCCCGTTGGAGACGTCCACGACCAGGGCGCCGGCCCATCTGCTGCTTGTCGCCTGCCCCGCCTCCCTGACGGCCTCCTCGGCCACGTACTGGAGCCGCACGTCCAGCGTCAGGGTGACGTCCTGCCCCTTGGGGTCGGCTACGCCCTCCTCGTGGAGGTAGAAGCGGCGCCCTTGGGCGTCCCTCTGCACCACCTGGCGGGTGGAGAGGCTCGCCAACCGTCCGTCCAGGGTGAACTCGAGCCCCGCGCAGCCGCGGTCGTCCACGTTGACGAAGCCCAGCACCTGCCCGGCCATGTGCTTCAGCGGATAGACCCGGTCATACTCCTTGGCGAGTCCCAGTCCCTGGATGTCCGCCTTGCGCAGCTCCTCGGCGGTGTAGTCGTCCACCTTGCGCTGGATCCAGATGAAATTGCGCCTGGCGCTCGCCAGCTCCTCGTACAGGGGCTGGGGCTCCCGGCCCAGCAGCGCCCCCAGCACCTCTGCGGCCCTGACCTTGTCCTCGATGTCGTGGGGCTTGGCGTAGATGGAATACGACTGCACGCTCTGGGCGAGGATCTGTCCGTTCCGGTCGTAGATGACCCCGCGGCGCCCCGTGACCAGTTCCGTGGTCGTGTGCTGCCGCCTGGCCTGGGCCGCCAGATGCGGCCCCTTCATCATCTGGAGGTACCAGGCCCTGCCCCAGATGCCCACCCACAGCAGGGCGAAGACCGCGACCACGATGTTGCATCGCATCCTCGGCCAGTCCTCGACATGCCACTCCCGCCAGGCCCTCCACCAGGAAAGCCCGCCGTCGCCGCCCTTGCGCGTGGCCCCGTGCCTCGCCCGCACGTGGGGGGAGGCGGCCTGTCTGTTGCGCGTGCGAAGGGTGATGGGCATGTCCTCTCCGAAAAAAAATCCGTTGGACGCGCCCGCGATCTCCATCGCGGCCCGCGCCTGCCATCCTGCGGAGGCTCCGCCGCACCCGGCATCCTCCGCGTATCCTTCCGCACCCCCGGGGGGAGGAGGTCCGGACCTATCCGCCGCTCTCGAACACCCCGCGATCGAGTCTCAGACGGCGGACCTGTCCCTGATGCGGCTCGTGCATGCCGAAGGATTCGGCCTTGCGCCCCAGTTCGCCCGGGGCGAGGAGCCGCTCGCGCTCCACCTTCAGTTTTTCGTGATGTTCCTTCCGCTCCTTGAGTTCGTTCTGCTTGATGTTGATGAAATAGGTCGTGTCCATGCGCTCGATGTTGCTCCACACCTGGCACAGGCCCATGACCACGATGGCCAGCAGCTCCAGGGCCAGGGTGAAGAGCCAGCCCCGTCCGGACCGATTCGGCTCGCCCCACTTCACGGGCGCGCCTCCGCGATCTTCTCGACGGCCCTGAGCTTCGCGCTGGAGGCCCGGGGATTCCTGGCGAGTTCGTCGACGTCCGCCTGCAGCGGCCGTTTCGTGAGCACGTTCACCTCGGGGACGTGGCTGCAGACGCACCGGGGCGCGCCCCGGGGGCATCGGCAACCCGCGGCCCATTTGGCGATGGTGCGCTTCACCAGCCGATCCTCCAGCGAATGAAACGTTATGACGCACAGCCTTCCCCCGACGGGGAGATGGGGCAGGACGCCGTCCAGAAAGCGCCGCAGTTCCCCGAGCTCGTCGTTGACGGCCATGCGCAGCGCCTGAAAAGTTCTCGTGGCGGGATGACGCCCGCCCTTCGCCCGCCACTGCCGGGGGTAGCAGCGCTCGACGATTGCGGCCAGTTCCGCCGTGGTCTCGATGGGACCTTCGCCCCTGGCCTCGACGATGGCCTTGGCGATCCTCCCCGCCAGAGGTTCCTCCCCCAGCGTGGCGAGACATTCCCTGAGCTCGTCCCGCGTCTTGCCGTTCACCCAGTCTCGGGCGGACGGCCCCCCGGATTCCGCGTCCATGCGCATGTCCAGGGGGCCGTTCCGAGTGTGGCTGAACCCCCGTTCGGCCCTATCCAGCTGGAGCGACGAAACGCCGATGTCCAGCAGCGCTCCGTCCACCTTGTTCCACCCCAGCTCCGCCAACGCGGCCGCGAATTCGCCGAAGCGGCCGCGCGAGCAATGAAATCTCCCCCCGTATCGCCCGAGACGCTCCCGCGCCCGGGCCAGGGCTTCGGGGTCCCTGTCCAGTCCGCACACCTCGGTGCCTTCGATCTCCAGCAACGCCTCGGCATGCCCGCCAAGCCCGAGGGTCCCGTCCAGGTAGCGGCCTCCGGCCCTGGGGCGCAGCATCCCGATCGCTGCATCCACGAGGACGGGCACGTGGAGCGGCCGATCCGCGGGTTCGACCTGGGCCCGATCCATGTCCGGCCGTTCCTAGAGGGAAAGGTCCACGCCGCTCGCCAACAGTTCCTTTGACACCTCGTCGTCGATGGTCAGGTTGTCGAAGCTGCGCTGATCCCAGATCTCGAAGTTCTTCCCCATGCCCACCAGCATCACGTCCTTCTCGAGTCCCGCCGCCCGCATCAGGACCTGGGGGATGCGGACCCTTCCCTGGAGGTCCGGCACCAGTTCCTGGGCGAGTCCCATGAGCTTGGTCTTGAAGTGGGACATCGCGACGGTCTGCGTGGGGATGGCCCCCAAGGCCTCCACCTTCTGCATCCAGTCCGCAGGCAGGAAGGCGTGCAGACTCCCGAAGTAGCAGGTCGCCCAGAAGGCGCCGTTGCCGCCGTCGGCGAAGAGCACCTCGCGGTACTCCGGCGGCAGCATGAGGCGCCCCTTGGGGTCGAGGCTCCGGGAATGGCTTTTGATGAAAGGCTTGTCCACGATTTACCACTTCCTGACACTGGGTACCACGTTTTCCCACTTATGCGCCAGCCGGGGAATGGTGTCAAGGGCAGCGGCGAAAATGAATGCGCGGACGCGATCGAATGCCCGGGGACGGCCATGGGCGCGGAGTCGGGCAGGGGGCTGCGGCAGGCGGACGGGAGGCGGGCGGGCACCGCTCACATAATTTTTCTTGAGTTTCTCATGAGTCCCATGGGCATCGGCGGCGGAACGGGAGGGAAATGGGGGGTTCGGGAGGGGAGGCGGGGCGCAGGCGCCTTGGAGGCCGCGAGGAGAGAGGGTGCGCCTTCGGGGCAGGTGCGTGGCCCGGGAAAGGCCGAAGCTCTCTTCAGGTAGTGTGTTGATACCCCCATCCTCCCACATATAGTTCTGCACCCCCTGTCGTGCGATGCAAAATCATTACGCACCATCGATGTTTTTCTCCTCGTCGCCCATGGCCTCGTTCCACCACCCGGGCAGTTGTCGAGATGTCTGTCCGCGGCGGCG
>JAISTH010000081.1 GCA_031272715.1 Desulfovibrio sp. | reverse complement strand
GTGATGTCGGACATTTTGACTGGATTTATCGGCAAGCGTCTGACCTACCGGGAGTTCACCGGCAAAACGGCCTTGGATGCGGCTTTGCGGGAGACTGCGAAATCATTTGGGTAAGTCCCTTTTTTTAACGTTGCCCCAATCGGGTGGCGGCAGTTGCGCAGCAGGAGCCTGGATTCTGGCCTGTCCTACGGGAGTCTCCCTTAAGGCGACGGAAAAGCGGGGGAACGGGTCCATGCGAATATCCGTCTCTCCCTGGCCGCATCCTTCGACACCGGTGCCGACACTCCCGCGCCATCGCAGGGTTGGGGTGGAGCTTCGGGATCCCGGGCTCCGAGGGGAAGGCGACCCTGGACCTGTCGGAGAAGGCGTTCGGGACGCAGACGGGGGCCGATGGGACGATGGCCACCGGGACATGCTGCGCTTCGAGGACGCCTGTCCCCTGCGAATGCGCCCCGACGGGCGCATCGGGTACGCCGTGGGCGACTGGGTCGCCTGCATGCCGGCGCATGCTTCGAGCGCATGGGTGACCGGAAGGCGAGGATCAATGGAAGATCCCTCGACATGCCGAACCTGCGGAGGAACACGGAGATAGTGGAGGCAGGGGTTGACGGTGCGACCCTTTGCGGACTCCATCCCGCTGTTCCTGACCATCGGGGTGCAGGGCTTCACGTGGGCGCGCACGGGGCTTGCCGGCAATATCCAGATACGGCTGGAGTGTTGACGGTCTTTGCCTCGCCGTCCGGGGCGAAGCGGCCCCGGTCGGCCCGTCCATGAAGCGGCCGTCTCCGGGGAAAAAGGGGATTGGCCGACAGATTTGCGTCGGCCGCCCCCCATGGCCGGTGCAACGGCCCGCAAGGGCCCCCTTGGGGCGCATCCCGGATGGAGGCATCAGCGGCATCGACGAATCCCGCGGCCGCCCGCACCATGCCGCCACTCTGCCGTCGCAAAGCCCCGCCGAATCCCCTCGCGCGGCCGTGACCGCCCGGCGGCGGTTCCATCGTTCCCCTCGCGCCTTCGCCACGATGCGGGCACGGCATCCACGAAACGTCTCCCTTGCGGGATCTGCCTTCCCGGCGGCAGGAGGAACCGTTGCCATGGCCGGAGGCTGAGAACGGGGAACTGGGGGCCACGATGCGAACGGCACGCCTGCGACCCTGGAGAATGGAGAGGAAGATGGCCGCAGTCCCCTTGCCGCCCATGCCGGCGAGGCATCCCCCTCAGGCAGGGCATCCCCCTCAAGCGAGGCATCACTCTCGGGCAAGGCCTGCCCCACGAACCACGTCGATGCGCAAGCTCCACCTCGAAAAAAAACGTCACCTTTTTGCGTAGGTCGATTTTCCGCCAAGGGCCAACCCCACGCCAGCGGCCATGGTGGCCGCCAAAACAAAATATCAGTAAACCGATCGGAAAAGCTTTTTTTCTCTTGACGCCCCCCTCGCTTTCGGGCATCCTGCCCTCGCGTGTTTTCGTCCCATCCTCCAACAGCCCTGTCCGGCGTCCCGTGCGGGGGCACATCCGGGCGCCGGACGGGGGCTCAACATCCGGAGGCCGGAACCCGCGCTTCCCGCGATCCCCCGGGAACGTCCACGCCATCCCGACTTCTTCCGATCCCTTCCGTCCCTGTCCACCCTCCACCCTCCCGGAGCGTCCCGCTCCCCCTCCCGTCGGCCACCATGGCACCAAAATCCTTCCTTGTCTCTCCCCTCCCGATCTGCTACCCTCCCTCCCATGTCCGACTTCGTCCATCTCCACTGCCACACGGAATACAGCATCCTCGACGGCTCCATAAAGGTCGACGCCCTGTGCGCCAAGGCCAAGGACTTCGGGATGCAGGCCAGCGCCATCACCGACCACGGCTACCTCTACGGGGCCATCGCCTTCTACAAGGCCTGCGAGAAGGAAGGCATCAAGCCCATCATCGGCTGCGAGGTCTACGTCAGCCAGGACCACCGGGACCACGAGTCCGAAGTGGCCAAGATCCGCCACCATCTCATCCTGCTGGCCAAGGACAACGATGGCTACAAGAACCTGGTGAAGCTGGTCACGGCCGGCTGCGTCGACGGGTTCTACTACAAGCCCCGGGTGGACAAGGACCTTCTGCGGAAGCATGCGGAGGGGCTGATCTGCCTTTCGGCGTGCATGTCCGGGGAGATCCCCCGGGCGATCCGCGCGGGGGACATGGACAAGGCCTTTGCGCTGACCCGTGAGTACGACTCCATCTTCCACGACAACTTCTATCTGGAGCTCCAGAAGAACGGCCTGGAGGAGCAGGAGCGGGTCAACGTGGCGCTGATGGAGATCGCCGAGGAGATGCGCCTCCCCCTGGTGGCCACCAACGACTGCCACTATCTGGAGGCCGGGGACGCGGACGCCCACGACATCCTGCTCTGCATCCAGACCGGCACCGACGTCAACGACCCCGAACGCCTCAGGTTCGAGAGCCGGGACCTCTACTACAAGTCCGTCGAGGAGATGGAGCGGGACTTCTCCGACGTCCCGCAGGCCCTGGAGAACACCCAGCGCATCGCCGACGCCTGCAGCGTGAAGATGACGTTCGGCCAGCACGTCTTCCCCGTGTACGCCCTCCCCGAGGGGACGGACTCCTCGACGGAACTGCGCCGTCTCGCGAACGCCGGGCTGGAGAAGCGCCTGGCCGCGTCGCCTCCGGACGGGAACAGGACCCGGAAGGACTACGAGGATCGGCTGGCGCTTGAACTGGACGTGATCTGCAGCCTCGGGTTCGCGGACTACTTCCTCATCGTGCAGGAGTTCATCAACTGGGCCAAGGACCACCGCATCCCGGTGGGGCCCGGACGCGGCTCGGGAGCCGGATCCCTCGTGGCCTGGGCTCTGCGCATCACGAACATCGACCCCCTTCCCTACGGCCTGCTCTTCGAACGGTTCCTGAACAGCGAGCGGGTGAGCCTGCCGGACATCGACGTGGACTTCTGCGAGCGCGGCCGCGAGCAGGTGATCCGCCATGTCGTGGACACGTACGGGGAGGATTCCGTCGCCCAGATCACCACCTACAACACGATGAAGGCCCGCATGGTCGTCCGGGACGTGGCCAGGGCCCTGGGCATGCCGTACAGCGAAGGCGACCGCATCGCCAGGCTCATCCCGATGCGGCCCATCGGGACGGACAAGGAAGTCACCATCGAACGCAGCCTTGCGGGCGTGCCGGAACTGCGCCGCATCGCCGAGACGGAACCGGCGATCCGGAGGATGCTGGACGTGTCGATGCGTCTCGAGGGCCTGGTGCGCAACGCGTCCATCCACGCCTCGGCCCTGGTGGTGTCCAAGGGGCCGATGACCGACTTCCTCCCCCTGTACAAGGGCAGGAACGGCGAGACCGTGACCCAGTTCGACGGCCCCACGGTGGAGGCCACGGGCCTCGTGAAGTTCGACTTCCTGGGCCTCAAGACCATGACCATGATCGACGACACCCTGAAGAACATCGCCGGTGCCGGGATGACGCCGCCGGACATGGACACCCTTCCTCTGGACGATGCCGAGACCTACGCGCTCTATGCCCGGGGGGACACCGACGGGGTCTTCCAGGTGGAGAGTTCGGGGATGCGGGAGTACCTGCGCCAGCTCAGGCCTTCCTGCTTCGGGGACATCATCGCCATGGTGGCCCTCTACCGGCCCGGGCCCATGGACAACATCCCGGACTTCATCGCCCGCAAGCACGGCCGGGCGAGGGTGGACCTGCTCCATCCCGCCATGGCGGACTGCCTCAGGGACACCTACGGGGTCATCGTCTACCAGGAACAGGTGATGCAGCTCGGCCGGACCATCGGCGGCTACACCCTGGGGGGAGCCGACATCCTGCGCCGCGCCATGGGCAAGAAGAAGCCCGAGGTCATGGCCGCCGAACGGGTGAAGTTCGTGTCCGGCGCCACCGGGAACGGGATAAAGGAGGGGATTTCGGGGTCCATCTTCGACCTCATGGAGAAGTTCGCCTCCTACGGCTTCAACAAGTCCCACGCCGCGGCCTATGCCTTGGTGTCGTACCAGACCGCCTACCTGAAGGCCCACTATCCCGCGGAGTTCATGGCGGCCCTGCTGACGTCGGTGCAGGGGGAGCGGGACAAGTTGATCAAGTACCTCGCCTGCTGCAGGAGCATGCACATCCCCGTGGACCCCCCCGACGTGAACATGAGCCGGGAGGGGTTCTACAGCCGGGACGGCCGGATATACTTCGGCTTCATGGGCATCAAGGGCGTCGGCCAGGAAGCGGCGATGGAGCTCGTCCGGGGCCGCGGGGAGGGGAAGGATTTCCAGCCGTACACGTCCCTGCACGACATGTGCACCCGCGTGGACGTCTCCAAGATCTCCAAGGGCGCGGTGGAGTCGCTGGTCAAGAGCGGCGCCTGCGACACCTTCGGGGTGAGGGAGGGCAAGGCGACGAGGGCGGGGATGCTGGAGGCCGTCGAGGAAGTCATCGCCCGGGCGAAGCGGGAGAGCGAGGATCGCAGGATAGCGGCCCAGATGCGCAGCCGCCAGGCGAGCCTCTTCGCCATGGAGATGCCTTCGGCGCGCAAGGTGGAGAACGGCGTCGGCTACCCCTGCCCCAGGGCGGAGATACCCGAGATGGCACAGGAGGATCTGACGGCCTTCGAAAAGGAGACCCTCGGCCTCTACATCACCTACCATCCCCTGGACGGCCGCCGGGAGGACATCCGGCGGCTCGGGGTGCAGACCCTGGAATCCCTGCAGGACCTGCCCGCCGGGACGATCGTGGAATGCGCGGTGCTCGTGGACGCCTGCAAGCCTTTCCTGCCGAAGGCCAAGGAGGGGCGCGAACCGAGGATGATGGCGAACGTGGACGTGGAGGACCTGACGGGGACGGCCCATGCGACCATCTTTTCCACCCTCTACGAGAACTGCCGGCATCTGCTGCGCGAGGGCGCCATGCTCTGGATGCGCGCCGACTGCGAGCGGGCCGCGACCGACGACGAACGGACGGCGCCCCAGGGAGGTGAGCGGGGTTCGGGACAGGTCAAGCTCCTGGTCAGGGACGTCATGACGCTGGACGAACGGGTGGAGCGGATGAAGAGCCATCCCTTGCGGAATTTCGCGTCGGAGATCCCCAGGCTCGGCCTGACGACCCTGAGCGTCCTTCGCGTCGTCCCCGAGGGGACATCGGACGTGTGCGCCGTGGTGGTGCGGAGCGTCAGGGTCAGCACCACCCGTGGAGGAAGAGGGGGAGGGCCGCGGCAGATGGCCTTCGTGGACGTTGACGACATGACGGGCGGGGCGACGGTGACCTTCTTCCCCGACGCCTTCGACGCCGCCCGGGGATGGCTGGGAGCCGGGTCGCTCCTCTGGCTGCGGGTCGAGAAGGAGGCCCCCAGGGCCAACGGTCGCGGCAAGCCGGGACAGTGCCAGCTGAAGGTCAAGGATGTGGCGCTCCTGGAGAGCAAGGTCGCCCAGTGTTCCGAGCCCGTCGTCATCGACATCCCCGGGGACAGGACGGACGTGGCGTCCATCGGGGAACTGCGCAGGATCCTCGAGGGCAATCCCGGAGACGTCCCGGTCCGTGCCGTCGTGAACGTGGACGGCTACCGGTGCGTCCTGCGGCTGGAGGACGGCTTGAGAATACGCCCCGGCAAGGCGCTGAACGGTGCGATCGCGGCCTGGTCCGGCCGCAGCGCGGCATAGGAGGCTTGAGTGTCGGTATTTTCCCGCATCGTCGAGATGTTCACCATGCCCACCGTCCACGACATGAACGGCGACGAGGTGGACACGGCAGGGGGCTTCACGGGGCAGCACTGGCGCACCCTCGCCGCCATCGTCATCGTCGTGGTGTCGGGGGGCGTGGTCTGGTGGATGCTCTCGTGACCCCCCGGAGACGCTGGCGCCTCGCCGTGCGGGAACAGTTCGCGGCGGCCCATGCCCTGCGCAACTACCACGGCCGGTGCGAGGCCCTGCACGGGCACAATTTCGGGGTGGAGGTCGTGGTGGAGGGGGAAACCCTCGATCCGGACACCGAGATGCTGCTGGACTTCGCCGTCCTGCGGCGTCTGCTCAGGGAGGCGCTGGATCCCCTGGATCACGCCCATCTCAACGCGATCCTCTCCTTCGACGAGCGCAATCCCACATCCGAGAACATCGCCCGGCACGTGTGGCGGACGATGGCCGATCTTTTCGCCCGGGAGGGCGTCGCCGCCGTCCGTCTCGTCGCCGTCACCGTCGCCGAGAAGGAAGGGCAGTCCGCGACGTACATGGAAGGCTGAGAGGAACGCGCGCCCCGCGCCCGATGGCCTGCGGCGTCCCGGCCCCCGGGCGTCCTGCGCCCATCCGCACGTCAGAAGCCATCCTTGCGGGATGGAAGGGGAGACGACCAGTGAACGAAAGCGACAGGCCAAGCGCCCCCGGGGACGAAGACGGCAAGGGGACGGAGACCGCGCCCCCGGCCGGGGGGAAGACCCTTTCCAGACGCACCCTCCTCAAGGCCGCCGGGGCCGTTGGCGCCATCGGCGCCGCCGCCTACGGACTGGACGGGCTGGGCATCTTCGGAAAAAGGGAACGGGATATCCCGGATCCGCCCCCGGGAAGCATGACCCGCCGGGTCAACCCCCGCAACGGGGACGCCATCTCCCTGCTGGGATTCGGCTGCATGCGCTTCCCCATGCTCCCCAGCGCGAAGTCCCCCAACGGGCCCGAGATCGACGAGGAGGCCGCGATCCGTCTCGTCGACCACGCCATCGCCCACGGCGTCAACTACTTCGACACCGCCTACCCCTACCACAAGGGCATGTCCGAGGTCGTCGTCGGCAAGGCCCTCGCACGCCACCCGAGGGACAGCTACTTCCTCGCCGACAAGATGCCCACCTTCTCCAAGCCCACCCTGGAGCAGGCGAAGGAGATCTTCGCGACGCAGCTGGAGCGCTGCGGCACCACCCGCTTCGACTACTACATGCTCCACAACGTCCAGAGCGTCGAGGCCTACCGGAACATCTACGAGGAGGGCGGGGTTCTCGCCTACCTCCAAGAGGAGAAGGCCGCGGGACGCATACGGAACCTCGGCTGGTCCTTCCACGGGGACACGCCGGCCCTGGAACTGCTGCTCTCCTGCGGCGTCGACTGGGACTTCGCCCTCGTCCAGTTCAACTACCACGACCTCGAGCACGGCTATGCCCCCCGCCCCGGCCATCGGCCCCGCCCCGGCGATGCCGAGCCCCCGCCGGCGCGCTGGTTTCTGGAAAGGATGGTGGAGAGCCGCATCCCCATGATGCTCATGGAGCCTCTCCTGGGAGGCCGTCTCGCCCGTCTCAACAAGAAGACCCTGGCCATCCTCCAGGCGGAACGCCCCGACGCCAGCGCCGCGTCCTGGGCCTTCCGCTACGCGGCATCCCTCCCCAACGTGCTGAGCATCCTGTCCGGAATGACCTACATGGAGCACCTCCGGGACAACCTGCGCACCTTCAGCCCTCTGGAGCCCCTCACCGACAGGGACATGGCGGTGCTGCGCAAGGCCCTGGACGGCTTCCTCTCCCAGGAGAACATCCGCTGCACCGCCTGCGGCTACTGCATGCCATGTCCCTACGGCGTGGACATCCCCTCGGTGTTCACCCACTACAACCGCTGCATCGACGACGAGCAGATACCCAAGGAACCCCGCAACGCAGCCTACTTCCAGGCCCGGCGGGCATTCCTCGTGGGCTACGACAGATCCGTGCCCGAACTGCGGCAGGCCGAACGCTGCACCGGGTGCGGCAAGTGCCTCCCCCTCTGCCCACAGCGGATCGACATCGTGGCGGAACTCGCCCGGATAGGGAAGTTCGTCGAAACCCTGAGAACGCAGGTCTGAAGCCATGCTGAGAAAGATCCGCATATTCGTGGCCGCATGCTGCTTCATCGGCCTCTGCCTGCTGTTCGTCGACGTCAGCGGCCTCGCGACGCCCATCCTCTCGCCGCTGGCGAAGCTCCAGTTCGTGCCGGCGGCGATCTCCGGCGGCGCGGCCATCGCGCTGGCGATCCTCGCGGCGACGTTCCTCCTCGGCAGGGTCTACTGCTCGACGCTCTGCCCCCTGGGGGTCCTCCAGGACATCATCGGCCGCATCGGCGGACGGCGTCACGCCTTCACCCCCAACCTGAAGTGGCTGCGTCTCGGTTCCCTCGTCGTCTTCGTCGCATGCTTCGCGGCGGGGGGACCCCTCATCGTCGATCTGCTGGAACCCTACAGCGCCTTCGGGCGCATCGCGACGGACCTTTTCGCCCCGGTCTGGCAGGCCGGCAGCAACGTCCTGGCCGCGGCCGCGGCACGGGCCGACAGCTTCGCCATCGGGCCGACCCCCATCTGGCAGAAGGGGATCGGCGCCCTCGTCGCGGCCATCCTCACCCTGACGACAGTGGGCGTCCTCGCATGGCGGGGAGGACGGACCTGGTGCAACACCCTGTGTCCGGTGGGAGCGGTTCTGGGCCTTCTCGGCCGCCACGCCATCCTGCGGCACCGGGTCGACTGGAACAAGTGCAACGGGTGCGGCACGTGCGATCGGCGGTGCAAGGCGAACTGCATCGACACCGAACGGGGCGTCGTTGACGGCAGCAGGTGCGTGGCATGCTTCGACTGCATCGACGTCTGCCCCCGGAAGGCCATCACCTATGGGTTCGCGGGATCCTCCGCGGCCCCCGCGTCCTCCGCACCCCCTGCATCCTCCGAGTCGTCCCTTTCCCGGGATGCGGCCATCGCCCCCGAGGCGCCATCGGCCCCGCAGACGGCCCCTCCCGATCCCGGCCGGCGCAACCTCCTCGCCATGCTGAGCCTCGGGGCCCTGGCACCCCACATGCTGCGCAGGGACATGCAGGCCGAGGAGCAGATCCCCGCACTCACCCGCCGCCTTCCCGCAGTGCGGGAAGTGCCGGTGGTCCCGCCTGGCGCGCAGAGCCTCGAAGGCTTCCGGCGGCAGTGCACCGGCTGCCAGCTCTGCGTCGCCTCCTGTCCGGCCCAGGCCCTCAGCGCGGCCCAGGGCGGGAAGTCCCTCCTGCAGCCGACCCTGACCTTCGAACACGGGTACTGCCGGGTCAACTGCGTGACCTGCTCCACCCTGTGCCCCACCGGGGCCATCAAGCCCATCGACGCCGCCGTCAAGAGCGCGACCCAGATCGGCCGGGCCGTGGTGGACCGGAGCGTCTGCATCAACGAGACATCCGAGGACCACTGCAACGCATGCGTCCGCAACTGCCCTCCCGGCGCCATCACGCTGGTGCAGGGGGAGGGGGACGCGAAGCGGATCGCCATAGACACGGAACGCTGCACCGGATGCGGCGCCTGCGAATATATCTGTCCCGTGCGCCCCATGGCGGCCATATGGGTGGAGGGGAATCTCGAACACAGACGCATCTGACGGCCATGCCCTAAAACGCGATGTCTGCCGCATCCACGCCATGGCCATCCACTAGAGTCCGCCATGCCAATCAATCCCCACGCAAGCCACGGGGCCGTCCGCGAAACGGCCCCGTCGCCCCGGCCTGAAGACGGCACCCTGAGAGGCAGGGCCAACTCCCACGAGTGCCTCCTTGGCGATTGCCCCAAGGTGTCCGTCATCATCCCCATCCACAACGTCGAGTCGTATCTGCGGCGATGTCTTGATTCCGTGTGCGGACAGACCTTGCACGACATAGAGATCCTTTGCGTCAACGACAATTCTCCCGACAACAGCCTCTCCATAATCTCCGAGTATCAAAGAAACGATGACCGCATAAAGTTGATCAATTTCGGCGAGAACAAAGGCGTTTCCTTTGCACGGAATTATGCAATTGACAGGGCAAATGGAGACTATCTTGGCTTTGTCGACCCTGATGACGAAATAGGGCCACATTTCTTCGAAAAACTTTATGCGCGTGCAATATCAGGTGGTTATGAAATCGTCAAAGGGCGTGCGCTGCATATATTTGAAGACGGAAGGAAGGCATTTGGCATCAATAATGAAAATATATGCAAAAACAAGCTGCACTTTTGCAGGGAGTTCTGGTCCGCAATCTATAGAAGGGAATTCATCATCAAAAATGAAATTAATTTCACAATTGGCGCGATGTTCGGGGAAGATATCGCATTTGTATGCAAGGCAGTGTCTGTTGTTGAACACATTGCGACAGTGGACGATGCAATTTACGCATACCATAGGAGAAGTGATTCTTCCGATGGCGAGATACTCTCGAAAAATCACTTGATGTCATTATTCCTGTCGCAGAATGACATTGTAAAATTTATCAATAAAAGAGAAGTGGGGCCGAGCAGTTATGATGCGCTCTTCTTTTACGCCTTCACAAATTGCGTGAATGGACTCCGCAGAACTAAAAGCAATGATAGAATGTCCATAATACTTTACGCAAGATTGTTGACAAGCATGTTCGAAACCTGCAAGCGCAAACCAGCTTTCGGCTATAAACTTTACGAAAGTCTGCCTGGGCTTTATGAATTGTTGTCAAAAAATGTACCTGAGGAAATCGAACAATATCTTTTTGATTTTATTAAAAAATAGATAGCGACAGGTATTGCAAAAACAGATAGTAAAAGTATGGTGCGTCATGTTGTGCAATGTGTCCAAACAACTCAGTCAGCGCAAAATAGCGATTATGGTGTGGAGATATGAGATGTTGATTATTCTGTTCGAAATGCGAAAAATATATTGCGAGTGCCTACTAGTAGTTCTTTGTTGGCTAAAATTAAAACAACATACGTCTTGCAATGATACGAGGACTCATTTACAATGATTATGCTTTGGTTGAGCGACAAACTATCTCCGATTCCTTGGTATACAATTGGAAATTTTGAATATACACGTCTAGACCCGCCCTCCGGAGTCAAAGGGAATCCTGGTTAACCATGCGGACGCGATACACGTCTTCGACCTTCGTCGGGGAGCTACCCCATGGCCATGATGGTAATCGCACTAC
>JAISTH010000062.1 GCA_031272715.1 Desulfovibrio sp. | reverse complement strand
AGATTTTTGATCATCTTTGAATCGGGCATGCGAAAATAAATCCGAGATTAACATAAGCGCGAGTGACGCAACGGCATTAAAGGTTGAACCGTCTTTACCTGCCGTCAGTTGGGACGAGGCAGGCAGCGTGACGAAAATTCTGAATCATTCCCATCCGACAAGCAAGGGCATTGCCGGTTCGGGGATTTCCAGTCCGACTGGGGGAGGTTATCTCTTGCCGTGCTATAAGTCCCTACGACTTTTTTCTCCGATGAATAGGACGAGTGCGACAAAAACTAGGATTAAGCCAACGCCCAACCAGACATTGTAAGGATCAAGGGAGAATTTCATTTTAATACCTCAAATTAAAAGGTGAAAGAAAGCGGAAAAAGTAATCTGTATATAAAACAAATTAGTGTGAAAATTTATCATTGTTAAATATGTTTTGATGTATCATCCTTGTCATTGTCAATGTTGTTGTCGTATACGCTTAACATTTTTATCTGCGTAGAAGATTCCAAGTCTTTCTTGACTCGGACATGCAAAAAAAACGTCAGAGACAGGTATAAGCGCAAAGGACGAAATTAGGACATCAACGCGGACAGTCTACATCGCCAAAAACGGCGGGTCAATAACTTTTTTGCCCCAGGCCGAAGTTTTTTATTCTCGCCTTGCCTCGCCGGGTTCGCGCCCCCTTGCGCCCTTGCCGCCGCGCGACGAACCCTGCGGCCATCCGCGCTTCGCCCTGTGCCGGCGCCGGCATGCCGGAGGCTCGCCGGAGTCTTCGCCCCATCCCTTCACCATACACGCAATGGCGAAGGGCGTCAACATCTTTGGCTGATCTGTTCCAGGTGGCGTGGGACAAGGGTGCGCATGCCGTGTTCGCCGACCTCGGCGCATGGCATTCCCCCACGCCCGTGGTGCGGGATGTCCCGACTGCGGGACGTGCCGCGAGGATATCCCCGCGGCGCGTCCCGTGGCGGCCGGACTGCGGCGTGGTGGCGGTCGGTTCGTTGGGGTTGTCGCCGTTGCGGCCGGGACTCACCCCCCGATCAGGGACTGCAATCCGGACACGGCGGCCAGCAGCAGTCCCGCCTCGATGCCGACCCCCACAAGGAGCGCAAGGTTGAGACGTCGCATCCGCCACTGGATCATGCGGATGTCGTCGGACATCCGGTCCCGGGCGATGGAGAGCAGGCGCGTCTCGAAGTCCGGCAGGTCGCCGTAGGCGGCGATGTCGTCCACGGCCTCCCGGGAGGGGAAGTCCATACCGCACTCGGCAAGGGCCGCTCCGAGGTTCCTCCCGGCGTCAACCTGTCGGAGGATGGCCCGCACCCGTTCCTGCAGGTACGGGGATGCATCGCGATCGGACAGGGAGTCCACGAGGATGGAGCGCAGGGGGACGCCTGCGCGCATCATGGTGGCCACGGCGAAGAGCCATGCGGATCCGATGCAGACGCGGTACGTTCCCCAGGGTCCGAAGTCGTCCAGGGCCTTGCGCACCCGTCCGGTGAGCCTGGGGAGGGACAGGGGGATCGCGATGGCGGCGAGGCCGAGGGCCATGCCGAAGACCGCGCCGGTGCCGGATCGCAGGAACGCCGTCACCTCGTGGAGGATGGCCGCCGCCCCGGTCCATTGTTCCGGCGGCAGCACCATGGCGAACTGCGGCACCACCTGACGGGAAATCAGCAGCAGGAGCGCCACGGAGAGCAGGAGGAGGAAGCAGGGGTAGGCGAGGGCGGAGATGGTCGCCTTGCGGATGGCGTCCTTGGTCTCCAGCAGTTCCGCGGCCAGGGCGAAACCGCTCCCGATGTCCCCGCCCCGTTCCCCGGCGGCGATGATGCGCGCCTCCTCGGGGCTCGCGAGTCCGGAAAGGGCCGCGTCGAGGGGCATGCCCTCGCCCCTGTTCCGCAGGAGCCGTTCGTATGCCATGGCCCTTGGCTGTCCGGCGGCCTTGGCCCGCGCATGGAAGAGGGCGAGGGAGGTGTAGAGGGGGATGTCGTGGCGTCCGTGGGCGGCGAGCTTCTCCCAGAGCCTGCGGCGCACCGGGACCGAGAAGTCCCGGCGTGCCGGAAGGGCGCGGAGTTTCGCCGCAAAGGCGCCGATGTGCAGAGGGGTCATGACCGACCTCCTTTGGATGGGGTTCCTTTGGCGCGACCGGTCCCTGCGGATCCTTGCGCGGTCGCCTGGGACGAGGCCTGGTGAGGGGGCGCCTTGCGGGATGCGGAACGGCCGGTTGGGGACGTCTGGCCGGAGGTCCGTGTCGACGCGGGATTGGACGCGCCCGTCGCCCCATCGGTGGCGATGTCCAAGGCGCGCCCCTTCGGGGCGCGGTTGCGGGGGGCGTTCCTGGGAGACGTTTTCGCCTTCCGGCGGTTGTCCGGGGAGTTGCAGTCCTCGCAGGAAGTCCCGAGGGGAGCCTTGGGCGTACCTTCCACAGAGGTGGCGGGGTCGAGACCCGCCGCCGCGGAGCCTGCCGCGGATCCATGAGCCGAGGGCTGGCCGGATGCCCGTCCCTGCCCGACATGCTCGCAGGGTGGCAAACTCTGCGAGAGGGGCGTGAGTCCGGTCATCACTTCCCTGTATATGGCGTCGATCACGGAAGAGCAGGCGTGTTTCGTGTCGGACGCCTGGTCAGCCCCTTGTTCCGATTTCCGGCCGGATGAGGTCACGTCCTCTTTCCCGGACGGCCCTTGCTTGCGGGTGCGGCAGGCACGGCTTTTTCTAGCCGGGGGCGATGTTGGCGGCTGTGCCTTGGCATCGGCATCCCAAGGATCGGACGGTCCGGAATCGGGGGACACCTCGGGGGAATTCGGGGCCGGTGCATGGTCCCCGGAATCGTTGCCAGACTCCGGAGCAGGATCCTTGCCGGGCTCCGGAACGGAATCCCGGTCCGAGTCCCGGTCCGATTCCTGGCCCGTGTCCGGGGACGATATATGGCCTGTGGACTCCTTGGCGTGGCCCTTGGGCCAACCTTCGGCACCAATCGCCGCAGTCTCGCCTGCATCGTCCGATGCCCGCGAGAGCCCCTGCCCGGGTCCGGTATCGGACATATGATCGGATGGCAATAGATACGAAGCGGTTCCCATATCGACTTCCCGGTCCGATGGCTCCGGGCCTAGGCCCGCATCCGCGCACCTGTCGCCATTTTCGGCAGATTTGCCGACATCGCCGGATGGCTGCGGGAACTCCTGTCCGAGACCATGGTCGGATCCAGGATCGGATTGCAAGTGATCATACCCTGCGGCATCGCCTTCGCCGCATCCCGGCATCGTGTCGTCCCCCTCCCTTGACAAAAGGGCGGACGCCCCATCCTGCGGCGTCATGGGCAGAACCCGGTCATGTCGCCCGGGATTCCCCGCCTCGTCGCCCTCTGCCGCGCCATTCCCGATGGCGTTTCCGCCCTGCCCGGAAGCGGGAAGGGACGTCCGGTGCCGCGCCGCGGACATCGTCCCGCATCCCCGGTTCGTGCCAACGGCGTGGAGAAGGGGGACGCCGAGACGGCTCTCCACGATGCGTGGATCCAATTCCCCGCCCCTGACCAGATCCATGGCGTGGGCGGTGAAGGGTCTGCCCCCTCCGGACATCCACAGCCGCCTCGCCTCCCCTCCCTTGCCGTCCCGGAGCAGACGCAGCAGATCCCCGTCAAGTTCGACGGTCTCGGCCACCACGCTCATGGGACCGAACCCCGTTCCGTTGCATTCGGGACACCCGTCTCCCCGCAGACGCAGTCCCTCCAGTCCATCTCCGGCGACGCCACCTTCGAGCCCCGCCAGCATGCGACGCAGGGACATGGGGATGGCCGCGTCCCGTTCGGATCCGGACATCGCCCCGAACTTCCTGCTGCACCCCGGACAGAGCAGGGGCACGAGACGCTGGTAGCACAGGCCGGAAAGGACGTTGGCGTCGCAGATCACCTCGAGGGGGGCCTTGACGTCTGCCTGGCGCAGCAGGGACTCCAGACGCGTCACGATGCCGAAGGCGTCCGCGGCGTGGATGGTGCCCCAGACCCCGTGGCCGGTGAGGGCTGCGTCGATGGCGGCCATGGCCGCCTCCGGGTAGCGGATCTCGCCTATCATGAGGACGTCCGGGTCCGACCGCATGGCCCCCGCGATGGCCTCGGTGTACCCGCGGGCCCGTTCCGCCCTGTCCAGATGCCGCTTGATGTTCGTGGTCACCATGATCTGCCCCACATGGCGCATGGGGTACTCCGGGGGATCCTCCACGGAGATGTAGCTCCGGTCGGGCCACTGGACGGTCATGGACTCCATGATGTGCTTGAGGACCGTGGACTTGCCGCTGCCGGTGGGACCCGCAAGCAGCGTCATGCCGCAACGCCGGGTGAGGTTCCGCAGCACGTCCGCGTGGGTCTCCCGGTAGCCCAGCCCCTGCATGCGTTCCTCCAGGGTGCCGGAGACGTCGGCGGCATCGTGGAGCAGACGCATGGTGAGCAAGGTCCCCGCACCGTCGTTCCGCTCGCTCGCGGACTGGATGGGTTCGGCGTGCAGCCGCACGGAGTGGACCTTTTCAGGGAGCACGTCCCTGCGCACGATCCTGGCGTCCATGCGGACCAGGGGGTTGAACTGGGACTGTCCCGCGGAGGCGGCGAAGGAGTTGAAGATCACGGAGATGAGTCGCTCCCCGTCCACCCCCTCCAACTGCTCGAAGTCCCGCAGGTGCCCCTTCACCCTGAGCCTGATGCGGGCGTATCCGCCGAGGGCGAGGACGTGGACGTCCGAGGCGCCAAGTTCGTGGGCGTGGCGGAGCAGGTCCGCGATCCGCCGCTCCACTTCGCTGCGGGTGACGCCGATGCCTCGGATCCCCCTCGGGCGGTAGAGCCGTTCGAAGACGTCGGGCTCGTGGAAGTGGAACTCCCGGGAGATGCCCAGTGCCCGGGTGCGCGCCAGCAGATGGGAGAGCACCCCGAAATGCCTCGGATCCGACAGGAGGCTGGACAGGTGGAGTTCTCCGTCCACCAGGGCCATCCTGTCGAGGCAGTCGGCGGGGATGTTCTCGAAGAGGAGCCGGGGGCCGTCCTTCGCGGGAAGGATGGGGCCTGTCCCGCGGCGGGGCGCATCGGTCGCGGGGCCGATGGGGTCAAGGGACGCGAGGGTCCCGTGGGGGAGCGCGTCGTCCATGACGGACGCGTCGTCGTGCCGGAATGTGTTCATCTGGTCGTGCCTCGCATGGTTGGCGTTCCCGTCGATGCAGGAGGATCGGCCGGGCGTCCCGCGCCCGCGGCCGTTTCCGTCCCTCATTCGGGGGGCTTTCGCCGCCCCGGCCCTTGCATCGTTTCCCTGGCGGGTTCCGCGGGACAATCCCGCGGTCGGCCGTCCTGGGGCCTTTCCCGATGCAACGGGCGTGGATGGGTATTCCTGTATCTCCATGGAACGCATTGTTGTTTATTCCTGCTGGAGGCATACTGCCATATTTTTCTATGGAAGTCAAGAGGTTATTTCATGGAGATGAGGAAATTAAAAAAAATCGCGGGGATGGCAGGGGGAGAGCGGCCATCCGGGCGGGATTTGGGAGAAGAGGATGTCCTGGCATGGCGTTTGGAAACGCAAGGCGGAGGTTGGGGCAGACGCGGGGCGTTGGAGGGGAGGGCTCTGCGGCGGGGACTAGGGGATCCGGCACGGGATCCCGGGCATGGTCTTGTGCATCGATGCCGACCGGCTGTTCCTATCAAGTACGGCAATCGGCCTGCGGCGCGGGGATGAGCGATCGTATCAATATAACGTCGATGCACTGGTGCCTGCACATGCATGCAAGGGCACTTGCCGGACGAGTCCCTCTCCCCGTCCGGTGGCGCCCCTGGTTCAACTTTTTGGGGTGCGAGAGGAGGGACAGTGAGAACTCCGTCTTGGGGGGATTCGGGAAAGAAAGGGCCGTCAAGCAACACAACCTGCAGATGCCAAGGCACATCTTGACAGGAGCACAGAAAGTGGTATACTAATCCCAACGAAATAAACCCGAAGAAGGGGGCGAATATTCTGGAAGCCGCCATTGGCATGGCTTTCCGCATCGAGATCGAACGGGTCACCCAGTGGTACAATTCGGGCGTCTTTTCAGTATTGCCAGAAAGATGCAGCAGAAAAGATAGAGTAACATAAACAGTTTCTCTAAACAATTTCTACGGATTCGGCTCGCCACGTCATCGGGGGCATGGCGGGGATCCGGTGAGGGCGCCTAGCGGGGGCGCGAGGAATATGGGCGGACATCGGATGGGGGAACTCCGATGCTAGGAACGGGACGCCGATGGGGCAGGACCTGGGGAGGCAAACCCTGGTCAGCCCGAAAGGCGAACGCAACCACTGGACACGGCATCGGCCGGCATCCGGGCATCGCTGGGAAGCGTGTCCGGCACGCCGTGTCGCATGCCTTGCATGTCCGGCGCGCGTCTCCCCTCATGTCCACCGCCGGGTTCGTCCCCTGGACGTCCCCGTTGTGCTGGAAGATCCGGGCGCCCAAGCCATGCCCTGCGTCCTTGGGGTGCCATGGCGGGCATGTCCGCACGAACGGCGACACCTCCCGCGTCCGGTTCCGCCCGTGGGCGTTGCAGGCATTGGGCGGCCTCAGGCCGTCCTTCGAGTCTTCCCCGGATACCCTGGCGGCCCGGAACCTGCGCACCGTGGTTGTGCAGGCCCCCTCCCGTCCGTTCGCCTCAGCGGGGTGCATGGCGCGCCATGCCAAGGCGTTGCCCGATGCTCCCGCAAGCGGCCGTGCCGCCTCTATCACGCATAAGTCAGCATCTGTGCAGTCCCGGATGGGGCAGACTTCGCACGTCCCCCCATCCCCTTCGCGGCCTGTCTTCCCCGCAAGGTGGGCGTCTTCCTCCACCGCATCCCGTGTCCAGCCATCACGGCACTTGCCGAGCCTCACGCAGAGGGTCAGAGAGGCACGGCAATCCCCTGGAGTGCGTCCCGCATACGGTTGGGCAATCGGTGACCGCCGTTCCTTCCTCCTCGGCCTCGTCCGGGGGCGTCCGCATCCCGGTTCCTTCCCGAGGCCATCTCGGGGCGGTTCCGCACATGCCGCGAGGACGCCGTCATGAGCCGCCCAGTGAACAACGCCGGGCTTTCGGCGATCTTCGGCATGTGCAGTGCCTCCGGCGGTTCCTCCATCGGCATCGAGAAATCCCTGCGGGATGCCGTGCGGGACGGCGGCGTTGTCGTCTCCGCCTCGGAACTCGCCGAGATATCCCAGATAGCGGCCGAGACCTGGCAGTCCAGCGGCGGTTCCCGGGCCAGCTTCGCCGAAAAGCTCAAGGAGCGCCTCGGCGACATCGTAGGCGGGAAGAAGTTCCTCACACCTGATGGCAGCCGGACGGGAAACTCCGGCTGCCGCGAGGCCGGACAGGGGCGAGGTCGGATGCGAGGCCCGGTTCGGCCAGGCCGCGCAGGACGGTTAGGCCCTTCCCGCCGGTTTCGCCTTCCGTCCGCCGACCGCCCAAGCACGCTTCGCATCCCGCACGGTCCGCCACATCCATTCAAGGCCCCGTCAAATGTTTCTCCGGCATGCGTTTTTCTTGACGGGGCGCCTTGCATGGCGTAGAATCCTCTCTTGTTTCGGGGAACCGCCATCGGCGCATACGGGCATCGGCCGTTTTCCGCGGTCCGGAGAAGGCGATCACGAGATAGGAGGAAGACATGTCGAAGCCGGCGGAGGAAGTGCAGCGCACGCTCGCGGATTTCCCGTCCGCCATCCTGGGCGACCTGCGCAAGGCCGTGGATGCGGGGTTGCGCATGGCGCCCTGCAGGGAGATACGCCTGTCCGGGGAGTTCGTCTGGGGGGAACCCCGGACGGGAGATCCCTACGAGATCTGCTATGTGGTGCCGGACGGGGTGCTGGGGGAGTCGGAGCGCAACACGCTGCTCTGCTGCGGAGATCTCGGGATGAGGCACAGGTTTTTGGCTGCGCTGGACGCACGGGGCGATGCGATGCAGGTGGATCCTCGTTTCGTCGGCGAAGGGCTGTACCGGGAAGAGGCGGGGATGCCGGGGACGATGCCTCCAAAGGAGGAAATCAAGTAAAGATACGCAAATGTTAAGGCATGAGGCCAATCAGAATTGTTACTTGATGTTGTAACTGACCTTTTAAAATAAAATCAACCATAAAAAGGTGCCACCATGTTAAATTTACTTGAAATACAGACGAGTTCACTAGATTTTTGTAAAATTTTAAAGATAACTACCTCTACGTCGACAAGACACAATACATCGTAAAGTTATTAAAGAATGAAAGACGCGTGTTCATAGCTCGTCCGATGCGATTTGGGAAGTCCCTCATGACCAGCACGCTCAAGAACCTCTACCTTGGCAACAGGGACTTGTTCAAGGGACTTGCGATTGAGAACCATCTCGACGAACCGCTCTTCCAGCCCCATCCGGCCATCACCCTCGACATGGCTCAGGTCCCCACGGAAGATGGACTTGATATATTCGAAAAAGTACTTATTGAAAACCTTAACATAATTGCAAAAAGACATAACGTTGAAACAAGTAAATTATCTTCGGCTTCTGCATTTTCTGGCCTTATATCTAATATCGCAATCGAATACTCGAAACCTGTCATCCTCATTGACGAGTACGATGCCCCGTTAATTAGAACTTACGACACACCCGGCTATCAGAATGAAATTCGTGGGATTTTTCGCGAATTCTATCAGCAAATTAAATCCTGCGATGAGTATATTCACATTGCTTACCTTACTGGCATCAATAAACTTTCAAGCGGCGGCTTTTTTTCTGCAACAAACAATATCGTTGACTTTTCCACGCATCGTGATTTTAGCACGATGTTCGGATTTACAGGTGAAGAGATAGTAAAATATTTTTCAGGTTATTTGCCAAGTGTCGCAGAGGCACTGAAGATTGAAAAAGACAATGTTCTTCCTGGATTGAAAAAATACTATGATGGATATGCTTTCTGCGGCAATTCCACTGTATACAATCCCATTTCGGTGCTTTCGTTCTTCAAGGACAAGGAATTCAAGAACTACTGGAAAAACACTGGTGATCAGGAATTCATTGCAAAATACATGTCCACTAAGAATGTAAACGTCGAGGACTTTGAAACTCTTAACCCTAAGTCTGAAATCACAAAGTATCAGATTGAACGGCCAGGCGTAATCACGGCGGAACTGGAGCCTGCGCTGTATCTCTATCAGGCAGGCTATCTCACGCCAAAGAAAGATGACGAGTATGGCGTATACTATCTTACATATCCGAACATAGAAGTCCGGGACTCCATGTTGAAACTCGTCAAATACAATTTCTTCGATTCTGAAGAAGAGGGGCTATCGGCGTCAAGCAAACTTAGGAAAGCGCTAAAAGACGGCAATCATGCCGAGGTGCTCGCGATCCTCAATTGCATGCTCTCCAATAAAACGCCAAGACGATATACAGATTTGCTGCCGAAAGATCCGGATGCCGAATCTCAGGACGATTCCAAATACGAGGTCATCTATCAGGATTTGCTTGCGTCTTATTTCCAGGCGGAAAATTTTCAGCCTCGGCTTGAACCTAGTGGAAGTCTTGGGCAGGCTGATATCGTCTTTGATTTTGCCAACAAGACATTCGTCTTCGAACTCAAGGTTTCGAAAACCGGCACCCCTGCAGACATCAAAAACAAGCTGGGCGAAGCCGCGACCCAGATGATAAAAAACAACTACCTCGGCCGATACGAATACCCCGTCCCCGTCAGCCTGGCGATAGATTCCAAATTCCGCCGCATCGCCCTAGCGGCCGTGGGAGGGGCCGTCTACAGATTCGTACCCCAAGAGCATGACGAGGAGCCTGCCAAGTTCGTCGAGGACGACACCCTCAAGGATCTGCTCAAGCCGAAGAAGGAAAGCGAATAGAACATGTCCCGCCCATTCCCGACCAATCTTGCGGGACTTCCGGTCGGTTTCGCCGTGGCGATCCCCTGCCCTCCCTCCGCCTTGCCGCCAGGACCATGGCCATCACGGACGCCGACGGCGGCAGCGTCGTCCGATTGCCCCCGCCGACATCCTTGAGTGATGCTCGAAGAGAACGGCACCACCGGCCACTTCTGGATGGAGGCCCCGGAAATCCCCGATGGGCTGCGGCGCAAGGGGGACCAGTCCAGACACGCCGCCCCGCCATGGACAACTTCTCCGCCACAACGACGGACAGGGACGGCCTGCGTCCAGGCAATGGCGGCCGTTTCCGGTACGTCTACACGGCGATGGGGGAGACAGATGGGGAACTTCTCTTCGCCTGCCAGCGGCTTTGGGAATAGGGGGAAATCACCTGCAAGGATGCGGCGGTTCGTCATCGTCGCGAGGTGATCCGCAAAGGGAACCGCCGATGCGCCGGAGGGTACCCCTGCATTCCGCCGGAAAAGGACCGGTGCATCCTTGCCACAGGCGCGATGGGCGGCCCCTGCCGATCGGCCTTTCCGGCCAGATCACGGCCTGGCCGATGTCTCCGGTGGCATTACCCCGTCGTCGGCTTCGCCGATCCTCGCCGGTTCGGCAAGGATCTCGAAGCCCCGCTCGGTGGCCCACAGGCCGATGGCAACGTCGGAGTGGACTTCCCTGCGCCTTGCGAGCCACGCAAGGTAGGGCCGTTCCTCGAAGGTGACGGTGACAACGACGATGCCCTGTCCTTCCGCTAGTTCCGCGGTGCGCTCCTGGAGAACGTCGCACAATGGGTACGGCGTGCCCTTGGCCATGCCCATGCAGGCCCGCAGCCTTTGGTCGTCCGGAAACCTGCCGAACATGGGGCGATGGCCGTCACTTTCCCCGGGACTTCGATGCCTTGGCGATCTTCAGGTCCTTTAACTTTCCCATGGGTTGCAGCTTGCGCTTAACGACACGGTAGACGTCCGTCTCGATGCAGATGTGCGTGATGAGTCGGACCTTCTCGTCGACGACGATGCCGATGGCCAGCGGATCCGCGAAGCGCCCCGTGTAGTTCCCTTTGACTATCTGCGTCATGGCCTTGAAAAGTTCGGTCCGGCATTTTCTTTCGCCAACGGCCACCTTAAATTCTATGACATAGGACTTGCCGCCGCATTCGAAGACGATGTCGGATCTTCCACGATTTGAATGCGACTCTGTGTCGACGAAGACTTCAGATCCATACAGGAACCCGATGAGAGGCCCACGGTAATGTGCGTGGGTTTTTTCAACGTCATCTTTATCGATGGAGTCATCATATGGGAGTCTTTCAAAAACCTCGTTAAATTCCAGCAGGGCTTCCGCATAAGCAGATTTGTTAAGGAGTATGACAAATTTTTGCTGAATTGCAACAATATTCTGGCATTCCTTAAAAAAGTTCTTGCTGCGAAGTTTGACCATCGCTGCTCGCACTTCATAGTTTGGGTACGTCAAGTAGTTGTATTCTTTATCGTCTATTGTTTTAGTGCGGACGGTAAGATATCCTGCCTGATAGAGCAGGAATTCAGGGGCAAGACTGCGAGTTATCTCTCCTGGAGATGAAATCATGTCAGGTGAGATAGAAAAATTTTCAAATTGTCCGACAGATATCTTCCGCCGGGAGAGAAATTTTTCAATAAACTCTTGACTTCCAGTCTCTATCCAGTATGGAGCAAACTTGTTGTTCTCAAAAAATAATGCAATAGACAGAGGGTTGTATACGTTCTCTTTGCCGCCAAAAAAATACCCGTCATAGTATTCCCGAAGCCTTTCCATCAATATATTCTCATTTAGTGATAATTTCTTTCCTGCAGCGGTAATGTACATCGCATAATTTTCAATAATTTCCTTTTCAGTATACCCGAGCATTGTTGCATACTCATCTTTAAACGATATGTCCCTGACGTTATTTAGACCAGAGAATACTCCAAGTTTAGAAAATTTACTGATTCCAGTCAAATAGACGAATCTGATGCACCCCATTTTATCAAGAACCTTTATCGTTGTATAAAAATCTCGTAATATGGCCCTGACTTGCTCTTGAATTTCGTCATTTCCCAACGTCTTTAGCATCGGGTCATCATATTCGTCAATAAGAAGCGCTATCGGGCCGCTCTTTTCGCATGTGTCAAATATAAGATTGCCAAATGCCGCCGTAGGATTCTCTCCACATATGGGCACACCGTTTCTCTTGGCGTTCACTTTGATTTGGAATGCCAACCCTTCGTTCAGTGCTTGGATGCCCTGGCTGGCCGGAGGGCCGCTCATGTCCAGGGAGATGACCGGATGCTCGGAGAAGGCGGCGCTCTCCATGTAGTCGTGGATGGCAAGCCCCTGAAAGAGAGACTTCTCTCCGCGGAAAAAGGACTCGAGAGTGGTCACCATGAGGCTCTTGCCGAATCGGCGCGGCCTCGCGCAGAAGAAGGTATGCGGGCGGCCCGAGACCATCTGCTGGATGAAGCGGGTCTTGTCCACGTAGACGGCGCCGGCCTTGCGGATTTTATCGAAGCGTTGATCGTCCTCGCCGGGCAGTGCGGGCAAGGGGGGCAGTTCGCCGGGCATGGATGTGAGTCTGGTGGACATGGGGATGACTCCCGGGGTTGCTGCGGGCGACGAGGGGTGGGGCGGAAGAGTCCCTCCGTCAAGTCCGTGAGATGTTGCCACAACAGGTGGAAAAAATGAACCTCCCGGGCCTGAAGGCCCAGGTTTCCGAAGTCGGTCACGCCACGCGTCGGGCATGCCTCCGGGCGATCCCGGAGGACACTGCGCCTTGTCGGACATGACCGTTCCCGGGCGTTGTCGGATCCCCCCGGACGGCTTCCGCCGCCGGTTCTTCGACCCGCCGTCCGCCCTCGTACGATCGGACTTCGGCACGCGATTGCGAAAGGCCTCGGAGGATTCTGTCCCGGCCCATCGACCTGGCGACGTTCCTCCCCC
>JAISTH010000012.1 GCA_031272715.1 Desulfovibrio sp. | reverse complement strand
GTTGCGCCTTTCCCGTCCTTGGGCGCCCCCTGCTGAGGTCGCCGCGTAGCCGATGCATCCCGCTGGGGGCGACCGGCGCTTGAAGCCGGAGGCGTTGCGCCTTTCCCGTCCTTGGGCGCTCCCTGCTGAGGACGCCGCGTAGCCGATGCATCCCGCTGGGGGCGTCCGGCGCTTGAAGCCGGAGGCGTTGCGCCTTTCCCGTCCTTGGGCGCACCCTGCTGAGGACGCCGCGTAGCCGATGCGTCCCGCGGGGGACGTCCGGCATCGGAAGCAGGAGGCGTTGCGCCTTTCCCGTCCTTGGCCGCACCCTGCTGAGGGCGCCGCGTAGCCGATGCGTCCCCCTGGGGACGTCCGGCGCCTGAAGCCTGAGCCGTGGCGTTTTTCCCGTCCTTGGGCACCTTCTGCTGAGGACGACGCGTAGCCGATGCATCCCGCGAAGGACTTCCGGCGCCTGAAGCCGGAGGCGTTGCGCCTTTCCCGTCCTTGGGCGCGGCCATCAGTCGAAAACCATCCTGTCGAGGAAGGCCCTGCCGTCGGCGTCTTCCACCAGATGCACGAGTCGCGCCCCGGCGCAAAGCGCCGCGATGGATCGTCGCGCCTCGTTGTCGCGAACGAGCAGCGCCGCTCCCCGCAAGGACGTGTTTCCCGCCACTCGAACTTTCCTCGTCAACGCCCGTGGAATGAATCCCAGCGTCTCCAGATGCTCGGGATTGGCGTGCTCGCCGAGGGTCCCGGCGATCCACAAATCCGCAATGCGCTCCTGCGTGACGCCGGCCGCGGCGAGGAGTTTTTCCAGCGCCAGGGAGAAGGCCGCCTTCACCTTGAGCAGTTCCTCCACATCTCCGGCCGTGAGCCAGAGTCCATGGGGAAGGAGAAGCCGCAACCCGTTCTGGGCGTTCTCCACCCTGTCCAAAATGCCGCGCAGAAGGCGCGAGTCGACCTTCTCGTCCCTTGCGAAATGCCCATGCCGGTCCAGTGCCTTCCACTGCAGAAGGATGGACAGCAATGCCAGATATCCCGTGGCGCTGATGCCTCGCGGCATCGGGAGATCGGGCCTGGTTTCGAGCCCTGCGGGGGTGATGGCGAAATCCGTCACGACGTCCGGACCCGCAATGTGTCCGCAGGCGAGCCCGATCCCTTCGAGAGCGGGCCCCATGGGAACGCTCGCGATGTACGCCTCCCCGCTCTCCGTGATGCAGGCGAACTCCCCGTTGGTGCCAATATCCGCAAGGACGAAGGGACGTCGCGCCCCCGCCTTGAGCAATGCGGCCAGCCCCGCACTCACGTCGCCGCCTATGAAGGGGGCGGGAAGTGGCGGAATGTATGCCGGAGGGAACCCCGGCACGTCGACGATGGAGTCTCCCGGGAACTCGACACGGTAGGGCGCGACACAGAGCCCCTCCACGTCCCGATCGAGAAATATGGCCGTCATGGCCGTGTTGCCCGCAAGACACATCCCGCGCACCTTCCACGGGAGCCTCTCGCAAACATCTGTCAGGCCGGATCGGACCAGGGTGGACAGTCGCCTGCGCATCTCCGGACGCCGGGCCAGGGCGAGGCGTGACATGACGTCCGCTCCGGCGCCCGCCTGGGGATTGAGAAAACCTCCACTGGCCAGAATCTCGCCGTCTTCGCCCACGGCCTGCCAGCAGATGGAGGTCGTGCCGAGATCCACGGCCAGCAGGCATCCTCCGGCCGCATCCCTGCCGGAAGACCCATGGACGACATCGTCCTTCGACACATCGCCCAGTCCCGGCACCTCCAGATCCAGACCCTCCATGTCGGGCTCTTGACGGCAAGCCAAGCGCCAGCCGTCCGCGATCTCCCCCTCGGACAGCGTCTCACGCTCTCGGGGCAAAGGATCAGGGGCGCCGTTCCGGAACCGGACACGACAGCGACCGCATCGGCCCAGTCCGGCGCACAGGGGGATCGGGGGCACCTTCCCCGAAAGCCAGATGGCCAGAGAGAGGGTTTGCCGTGAGGCGACATCGAGGACAAGCAGGGGAGCATCGTCTTCGCGCCGGGAGAAGAGGCGCAGTTGCATGTTGAGGAATCTGCCCCAGGGACGGCCGCTTGGCAAGGATTCCGGACAGATGGCGCATCGGCGTGGGGCCTGCGGCGGCGACCGCGCATGGCGATGCCGTCTTGCAAAAATGGCCCCCATCTTGCATCATGTGGCCACGGACACCAGCCTAGGCGCGGAAGACCGCCCGCCCCGCAGCCAGCCTCCAGGAGGGGCCATGAACAAGATCTTGGTGCAGGATGAAGTCGACATGCTGCTGAAGGGCATGCAAGGAGAGTCTACCACAGAGGAGTTGGACATTCCGGAGGACGACTCTGGCGTCGTCGTCTTCGACCTCGCCAATCAGGACCGCATCATCCGCGGCCGCATGCCGGTGCTGGAAATCGTCAACGACCGATTCGCCCGGCTGTGCACCAACGCCCTCACCAATGCGGTCCGCAGACGGGTGGAGCTCAGCCCCGTCTCCATCGACATGACGAAGTTCGGGGATTTCATGCGATCCCTGCCGGTTCCGACGTCCATCAACATCTTCAAGATGGACCCCCTCCGGGGCAACGCCATCATCGTCGTGGACTCCCGCCTCGTGTTCTCGCTGGTGGAGAACGTCTTCGGAGGGGCCGGCTCCCAGCCCAAGATCGAGGGCCGGGACTTCACCCGGATCGAGCAGGCCGTCGTGGACAAGATCGTCAAGCTCTCCCTGGGGTGCATGGAGGAGTCCTGGCGCCCCGTGCACGACGTGAAAATGGAACTCGTGCGCAGCGAGGTCAACCCCCAGTTCGCCGCCATCGTCCCCCCCAGCGACGTCGTCATGGTCATCAACTTCGAGGTGGAACTGGACTCCTCCATAGGCTCCATGGTCATCTGTCTGCCCTACGCCACGATCGAGCCCATCCGCTCGAAACTCCACGCCAGCTTCCAGACGGAGCGCCTGGAAGTGGACCACGCCTGGGTCGCGCGACTGAAGGAACGCATCATGGAGACCCCCGTGGAGTTGAAGATCAATTTCGGGGGGACGACCATCACGGGGAATCAACTGCTGCGCATGCAGGTCGGGGACGTGATCGCGCTGACCACGGACGTGGAGGACCTGCTCCCGTGCACGGTCGCCGGGGTGGAGAAGTACAAGGGCATCGCCGGCACGGTGAAGGCCATGAAGGCGTTCCAGATCGTGAAGGAGAACGAGCCCCAGTACACGTGACGGCTTGCTGCGGAGAAATGGGGCAACCGTATTAGTAATTGTGCTGCTAAAAAGCATAATCACTATTCCGCAAACATCTAACCTATAGTTTAAGGAATAGATTCGATGACAATGACGTGTGTGCAATTTAATGCATTGCTGGCCGCATCTATTGACGGAAAAATCGCAGAAATCATGACCTTAAAAATAAGTTCAGGCCAGAAATACTTAACATATGCTGATGGTATTGCCTTGACATCATATGTACGTGAAATTTTCACAGCGCATCTTAAAACTTTACCTAAACAAATAGCCGTTGCCTGCCAATTAAGTGAGGCAGTCCTTGCACCAACCGCCGCACAGAGAATTAAACACATAAAAACTGCATCTTCTCTTGCATCTGGCGTTGGCGGTATAGCAATGATTATTGGCGGAATTGGCTTGGCGCTTGGATGGGGGAGGGGTATAGTCTCAAGCGTTGTTATTTTTCTACTGTCACGGCATTTCTTGGGCCAATCGGCTTGGCGGCCATAGCTGGTTACTTTGCTCTCTCAGGTAACGAGCAGACAAGAACAGAAAAATTTATCAATGTTCTTAAGAAATCGACGACATCTGCCGTTGAATCTATTTGGGCTGAGCATGGTGATAAGTTGTCGCAGATCGTTGGATACGAGAGGCGTATAATATTTTAATATATTGTTCGTCAAAAAATTATTTTGGATCCACCTAGCTGGACGTATGGAAACCCGTAGTGTCGAGGGGCGTGACGTTCACCTTGGAGGCGGGCCATCCCAAAGTAGATTCAAATTAATTTTTTGACATGGCCAATATAAAAGCAAACAAAGGGCCGTTTGCCGTCCATATAGACGGCAAACGGCCCTTCTTCAAAAATTCTCTGCTATTCTGATCCGGGCCGCAACAACGGCCAGACAGCCGTCACCGCTCTGCCCCCAACTCCGTTTCCGTTTCAGCCAGCAAGCGCCTTCAGGGACTTCTCCACCTTCTCCAGCGCATCCTTCAGCACCTCGTCCCCCACGGCGTAGGATATCCTCACGCAGTTGTCGTCGCCGAAGGCCACCCCCGGCGTCAGCGCCACCTGGGCGTCCTCGAGAAGATGGCTGCAGATCTCCACCGAGTCCTTCACCTTCCCGCCGTAGCACGCGTGGACGTCCACGAAGACGTAGAACGCGCCGTCGGGCTTCGGGCAGACCGCCCAAGGCCATTTCGAGATGCGGTCCATGGCGATGTCCCGGCGTCTGGCGAAGGCGTCCCGCATGACCCCGACGCAGTCCATGGGGCCCGTCAGCGCCGCGAGGGCCGCCTTCTGGGCGATGGAGCAGATGTTGGACGTGCTCTGCCCCTGCAGGGTCGACAGCTTCTTCACGAGGTCCGGGTGCCCGATGGTGTAGCCGACCCGCCAGCCCGTCATGGCGAAGGTCTTGGACAGGCCGTTCAGGATGACCACCTGCTCCGGGCGGTCGCGGAACCACTTCAGGGCGCTGGTCCGCTCCATGGGCGGGAAGACCAGCTGCTCGTATATCTCGTCGCTGACCACGACGAGACCCTTGCCGAGGGCCCACTCCACCTGCGCGTCAAGTTCCGCCTGGGTGTACACGGCCCCGGTGGGGTTGCTGGGGGAGTTGATGATGAGCATCCTGGTGCGGGGGGTGACCTTCTCCTCCAGCATGGCCGTGGTGATCTTGAACCCCTTGTCGGCGCCGGCGTGCACCGTGACGGCGACGCCGTCGGCGAGTTCCACCATGGGCGGATAGCTCAGCCAGTAGGGGGAGGGGATCAGCACCTCGTCCCCGGGATCCAGCAGGGCCTGCATCAGGTTGTAGCCGGCGTGCTTGCCTCCCACGGACACGATGACCGACTCCATGGGCACCGCCACCCCGAATTCCCGCTCCATGTACGCGCCGACGGCGGTGCGCAGTTCGGGGATGCCCGGCACGGCGGTGTACTTCGTGAAGTCGGCGTCGATGGCCGCCTTCGCCGCGTCCTTGATGTGCTGGGGGGTCGGGAAGTCGGGCTCGCCGATCGCGAGGCTCGTCACCTTGACGCCCTGGGCCTTCAGTTCCATGGCCTTGGCGTTCACGGCGAGGGTGAGGGACGGCTTGATCGAGTTCAATCGCTGGGCGAAACGCATGGCTGCTCCTCATGGTTTGCGCAAGGCCCCCGCAGCGGGGGAGTTGCGATCATAGCACCCGATGGAACACGGCGGGCTCCTCCAGGAGGCCGCCGTCAGACATCCGCATCAGGGCGTTGGCCATGGCCCTTGCGGAGGTTTCGTGCGTCATGAAGACGAGGGGGACGCCGGAGGCCCCTTCGGAGAGGTTCCGGATCTGGGACTTCTGGATCATGCTGGCGACGCTGACGTCCTCGGCGGCCATGCATCCGGCGAGATCCCTGAGGGTTCCGGGCTTGTCCTGCACGGTCAGGCGGACGTAGTAGCGGGAGCGCCATTCCTCGGAGGGGACGATGGAGGCCATCGGCAGTTCGCCGTTGACGTAGCCGGTGTTGTTCGGCCGCTCTCCTCTGGCGATGGCCAGGATGTCCGCGAGGACGGCGCCGGCCGTGGGGAGGGCTCCGGCCCCCCGCCCATGGAAGAACATCGGGCCGCTGGCGTTGGCGTCCAGACGCACGGCGTTGTAGGCCCCTCCGACCCTGGCCAGCAGGAAGGTGTCCTGCACGAGGGCCGGGAAGACGCCGGCCTCGAGGTGGGGAACGCCCGACTCGTCCCTGACTTCCCGCACCTGGCCGATGAGCTTGATCCTGTAGTTGAACTCCCTGGCGAAGGAGATGTCCAGGGAGGCGATGTCCCGTATGCCCCGCACGAAGATGGAGCGGCAGGGATAGTTCACGCCGAAGGCCAGCCTGATGAGCAGGGCCAGCTTGTGGGCGGCATCGTGGCCGTCGATGTCCAGGGTGGGATCGGCCTCGGCGTATCCGAGACGTTGCGCCTGCTGCAGCGCGTCGGCGAACTCGATGCCGGCGGTGGTCATCTCCGAGAGGATGTAGTTGCTGGTGCCGTTGAGGATGCCCATCAGGGAGATGATGCGGTTCCCCGCCAGGCTCTCCTTGAGGGCCTGGACGATGGGCACGGCGCCGGCGACGCTCGCCTCGTAGCGGAGGATGAGATTGCGTTGCTCGGCCTTCAGGAAGAGGTCGTCCCCGGCCTCGGCGAGCAGGGCCTTGTTGGCGGTGACGACGTGCTTGTCGTGGTCGAGGGCCCTGTCCACGAGATCGTGGGCGTCCTCGATCCCGCCTATGAGTTCCACCAGCACGTCCACCTCGGGATCGTCGGTCAGCGTCTCAGGATCGCGGGTGATCATCGCCCCTTCGGGGATGGCGTACTGCCTTGCCTTGAGCAGGTTGCGCACGAGGATGTGCTTGATGCGGATGGAGCGTCCCGACCGCCGCCGGATCTGGTCGGCGTTCTCCTCCAGCAGGTGGCCGAGTCCGCTTCCCACCGTTCCGAAGCCGGCGAGGGCCAGCGTCAGCGGCTTCGCGTCCGGGGATGGTGCCATGTTCGCCACGATTTCCTCCATGAACCGCCGGGATCAGGCGCCGCTGGAGAGCAGCTTGCGCATCCCGTTCACGGCCTGTCTGGTCCGGTGTTCGTTCTCGATGAGGGCGAACCGCACGTATTCGTCGCCGTAGTGTCCGAAGCCCAGTCCCGGCGAGACGGCGACGTGGGCCTGTGTGAGCAGCAGCTTCGAGAACTCCACGGAGCCCATCTTGCGGAAGGGTTCGGGGATGCGCGCCCAGACGAACATGGTGGCCTTCGGGGGCGGGGTCTCCCAGCCGATGCGGTTCAAGCCTTCGATGAGCTTGTCTCTTCTGTCCTTGTAGGTGGCGCATATCTCCTTCACGCAGTCCTCGGGACCGTTGAGGGCGACGGTGGAGGCTATCTGCACGGGCTGGAAGATGCCGTAGTCGAGGTAGCTCTTGATGCGGGAGAGGGCGTGGATCAGCCGGGCGTTGCCCACGCAGAAGCCCACGCGCCAGCCCGGCATGGAATAGCTCTTCGACATGGTGTAGAATTCGACCCCGACGTCCTTCGCCCCCTTGGCCTGCAGGAAGCTGGGCGCCTCGTAGCCGTCGAAGACCAGGTCCGCATAGGCGAGATCGTGGATGACCCAGATGCCGTGCTCCTTTGCGAAGTCCACGACCTTCTGGAAGAATGCGGCATCGGTGACCTCGGTCGTCGGGTTGTGGGGATAGCAGATGAAGAGCACCTTGGGCTTGGGCCAGGCGTGGCGCATGGCGGTGGTCATGTCCTCGAAGAAGTCCCGGCCCGGTCCGATGGGAATGCTGCGCACGTCCGCCCCCGCGATGATGGGGGCGTACTTGTGGATGGGGTAGGTGGGGTCCGGGGCCAGGACGACGTCTCCCGGCTCCAGCATCGCCAGCGCCAGATGCGCCAGTCCCTCCTTGGAGCCCATGCTCACGATGGCCTCGCTCTCCGGGTCGAGATCGACCCCGTAGTTGCGCCGGTAGCGGTCGCAGATGGCCTTGCGCAGGTTGGGGATGCCCTTGGAGAGGGAGTACCGGTGGTTCACCGGCTTCTGCGCGGCCTCGGACAGCTTGTCCACGACGTGTGGCGGGGAGGGGATGTCAGGATTTCCCATGCTGAAGTCGACGATGTCTATGTTTTGTCGGCGCAGCTGCATCTTCAATTCGCCAACGACCGCGAAGACGTAGGGTGGCAGCCGCTGGATACGGGAAAACTCTTCCATGGGAACTCCTGATGGACGCGTTTTGGTGTGGGTGATGAAACCGGGCGCTCCGTTCCGTCTACGGAGTCCCGATTTGCCAAGATTTACTCCTTTTTAACGCTGGCGCCAAGTTCGCGAGGGGTGAGAGTCTCTCGACGGCGCCGCCAGAACCTCGCCGTCAGCGGCCTGTGGTGCGGAGATCGGCGCCCTGGGGCGGCACGAGCCGCGGAAGACGGATGCGAGGCGGGCGCGATGCGCCGGAAGGGAAGAACATGCGGGAACACATCCGTTTCGACAAGGCCGCCATGGCCCTGGAACTGCTGGACCAGAGGATCCTTCCGGAGAGGGAGTCCTTCGTCGTCTGCCGTACCGTGGACGACGTGATCGACGGCATCAGGGACATGGTCGTCCGGGGGGCGCCGGCCATCGGCGTGAGCGCCGCATGGGGGTGCGTGCTCGCCGCGGCCTTGGGGAAGGGGAAGGAGGAGGTCCTCGCGGACATGGAACGCCTTGCGGCGGCCCGTCCCACGGCCGTGAACCTGCGCCTCGCGGTGGAACGCATGGGGGAAGTCCTCGCCGAGGAACAGTCCCTGGCATCGGCACTGCCGCGCCTGATCCGGGAGGCGGAGGCCTTCCAGGATGCGGACGTCGCCGCATGCCGCGCCATAGGCCGGTTCGGCGGGGAACTTCTCGAGGACGGCGACACGGTCCTCACCCACTGCAATGCCGGCGCCCTTGCGACGGCGGGGTACGGCACGGCGCTGGGCGTCATCCGGGGCGCCATCGAGGCGGGGAAGCGCATCCAGGTCATCGCCGACGAGACCCGCCCGTTCCTGCAGGGAGCGAGACTGACGGCATACGAACTCGCCAGGGACGGAATCCCGGTGAAGGTGGCCTGCGACAACGCCTGCGCCCTGCTGATGCGCAAGGGGCTCGTGAACCGGGTCGTGGTCGGGGCCGACCGCATCGCCGCCAACGGCGACACGGCCAACAAGATCGGGACCTTCGGCGTGGCCATCATGGCCAGGCACTTCGGCATCCCCTTCTATGTGGCGGCGCCCTGCACCACCATCGACCCGGCGACGCCCGATGGAGACGGCATCCCCATCGAGACCCGTCCGGACCGTGAAGTCACCCACATCGGCGACCACCAGTTGACCCCGGCGGACGTGCCGGTCTGCAACTACGCCTTCGACGTGACGCCGGCGGATCTCGTCTCCGCCATCGTCACCGAACGGGGGGTCCTCCGGCCCCCGTATACCGAGGCCATCGCGGGACTCTTCAAGTGAGGGCCCTGCTTCTGGCGGCCGGGACGCCGGGGACGCCCGAGTCCCTCGCCGTAACCGATGCCGTCGACACCCTTGTCGTCCACTGGGACGCCTGGCACGTCCCCGAAGGGCATGTCAGCCTGCCCGCCCTCCTCGCCCGGAACATCGTGCGCCTGCGGGGAGAGCACGCCACATGGGCCTACGAGACCGGACTCCTCCCCACGGGGAATGGCGAGACTCTCGCCGACCGTCTCGCCGGCGGCGCGGGACTCTCCATGTGGTGGTGCTCCCTGCTCTACGAGCGCCATCCCAAGATGACCCCGGGACTCTACACGGTCTATCGGCTTCGGATGCTGGAACTCACCGCCGAGGAGGAAGGGGCGGGGACGGTGAGACTGCACGGCGGGGACGGGATCCTGCGCGCTTCCCTTGAGGCCTGGTGCGAAGAGACGGGGCGCAGGCTCGTCCTTGAGGGGACTATGGCACCTACTGCAAGGGCCGGGTTCCTCGAACGATGCTACCGCATGACGCCGGCTCTCGTGCGATGCCTCGTGCGCTACGTCCACTGGCGGTGGACCGTGCGCAGGCTTCTGCCCCCGGCAAAAGGCCGCCTTGCGCCGACCTCGGCCCCTTCGGCCACCATCGCCACCTACTTCCCCAACGTGGACAAGGAGGCCGCAAGGCAGGGGCGCTACCGGTCGAGATACTGGGAAACCCTCCACGACGTCCTGAACGCGGAGACGGAGCGGGGCGGCCCCTGGCTGCGATGGCTTTTCATACGCTTCCCGTCCCCGGACATGACCCTCGCCGAGTGCATCGCCCTCAGGGACCGGTTCAGGGAGACGGGCAAGGACGGGGCGTCCTTCCACTATCTTGAGGAGTTCCTGACGCCGCGAGGCACGTTCCGGGCCGTCTTAAGGCATCTGCGCATCGCGGCGGCGTCCTTCCGGTGTCAGGGCAAGGTCCGGGCGGCGTTCCGGTTCCCGGGTTCGAAGGTGGATCTCTGGCCGCATCTCGGCCAGTACTGGGCGGAATCCTTCCGGGGATGGCGGTGTCTCGAGCGATGCATCCAGCACGAGGCCTTCGAGGCCTTCCGACCCCAGGCCGGGCCGCAGCGCTGGACCCTCTTCCCCCTGGAGAACTGCCCCTGGGAGCGGATGCTCACCCACACCGTCCACGCATCGGGGCATGGCCCGGTTTTCGGGGCCCAGCACTCCACCCTCCGTCCCACGGATTTCAGGTACTTCGACGATCCCAGGACCTTCTCCGGGACGTGCGCCGTCTTCCAGCCGGACGCCATCCGGGGCAACGGGGAGGGGGCGTTCGCGCAGTGGCGGGATGCGGGCGTCCCGGACGGACGGCTGGGGGTGGTGGAGGCGCTGCGCTACGGCTATCTGGCGAAGGCCGCGAACGCATCGGAGGATGTGACCGAACGAGGAAGCGACAAGCCACGCCTGCTGGTGGTGACGAGCTTCTTCCGGGACGAGACCGAGGCGCACCTCGCCCTGCTGGCCGAGGCGATCCTCGCGGGCGCGCTGGACGGCCACGAGGTGCTGCTGAAGGCCCATCCCTATCTGCCCGTCCAGGATCGGCTGCGGGAACTCCTCAAGGGGCGCGCCCCCATGCCCCGGGAAGTGGAGGGCGCCATCGGCCCCCTGCTCACGCGGGGGACGACGGTATGGGCATCGAACTCCACCACCGTCGCCCTGGAGGCGGCGATCCGGGGCCTCGTCACCTTGGTGATGCCCCCGCCGGAGGACTTCGATCTGTGCCCCTTGCAGGAGTTCCCGGAACTCGTGCGCACCGCCTGCCTCGAAGACCTGCGGAAGGGCCTGGCGAAAGGGACCGTCCTCGCCATCCCCGACGGCTATCTTGCGCTGGATCCCGAACTTCCACGCTGGAAGGCGCTCCTCGGCCTCGCCGGGGCGTGACTGCCCCCTCGCCCCATCACCCCATCAGCCGCCAGTACGGCACCGCCACGAAAGCCACGAAACCCGCGGCCAGCACCATGCGTATCCCCATGACCAGCGCCATCCGCTTGAAATCGATGTAGCCGCTGCTGAAGAAGTATAGGTAGACCGGGTACTCGTAGGGGAAGATCAGGTTGTCCAGGCCATACTGGAAGGAGAAGTAGAGGAGTTTCGGATCCAGCCCCATCTGCACCCCCAGTTCCGCGATGGGGGCCGAAAGGGTCGACATGGCCGGCAGCGGGGTGAGGATGAAGTTCATGGCGACGCCCATCACGTAGGCGCCCGTCGAGGCCGCGACGGCCCCCGCGTCCCCGAACATCGGCAGCACCTGGTCGGCGAGCCAGCGCGTGACGCCGAGGGAACCGCCGGCGCTCCCGATGGACATGCACCCCACGATGAAAAAGAGAGGGGCGAAGTTGACCCCGTGGATGCGCTTGGCGTCCATCAGGCCGATGCCGGGCAGGAACGCGCCGACCGCGATGATCACCAGCGCCGCGCCGGCGCTCAGGCCATGCAGCCTGTCCGTGGCGAGGAGAAGGAGCGTGACGCAGAGGAGCACCGCCGCGCGGCGCTGTTCATCGGTCATGGGCCCAAGCCCGTCGTAGGCCGTCTTCACCGCGGCCCGCAGACGGTCCTTGTCCGCCGACGCCCGCAGCGCCACTATGATGATGCCCAGGGACATCGCCGTGTAGAGCATGGCGGGCACGAAGTTGAAACGGGCGTATTCCATCCACGACGTCTGGGTGCCCAGCACCCTGTCCACCAGTCCCATCCCCATGACGAGATCGGCCCCTCCCGTGAGGTAGGCCAGCTTGGTGGACCCCACCGCAAGGCAGGTGCCCAGCACCACGGCCGTCGCCTCCCGGGACTTGGGAGCGAAGTCCAGCGCCTCGCAGAGACTCACCGCCACGGCGCAGAAGATGGCCGTCTTCCCCATGATGGACGGCACAAGGGGGGCCACGACGACCGCGGCGAGGGTGATGCCGCACAACGCTCCGGTGACGCTGCCGCCGGTGGCCCGCATGCAGCGAAGGGCGATGCGTCTGCCGAGGCCCGTGTCCTGGATGATCTTTCCGAGAATGAAGCCGCCCACCACGATGATGGGCACGTCAGAGAGCCACGGGGCGTAGACCGTGCGCTGTTCGACGCCGCAGCAGAGCATGAAGAGCACGGGCAGCAGGAGGGCCACCGCGATCTCGTTTATGAGATTCAGCGCCCAGGCGCAGGCGGCCCAGCAGGTCACGGCCAGGAAGGCGATCATGGGGACCGTGAGTTCGCCGCCTCTTGGCGTGAAGGCCATGATGCACGCCGGCGCAGCGAGGGCGAAGGCCCATTTGCCCAAAATGGCGGGGGAGAAATCGGAGGTCCTGAAGAGCATGCCCACCTCGCTGTCCCGCATCGCGTGCGGACAAAAAAGCCGACGCCGTGCCGCGGCCGTCCCTTCCCCCCTCGGGACGCCGGACGCACGGGCCGATCGTTGACGCATCCCGGCGGAACCGTCTCCGCCGCGCCTCAATCATACACGAGAACGGCGGCGTTTGGAGAAGAAAAAAGCCGGCCAAAGGACGGCATAGCGGGGTGTGCCAGGCGGCGTCAGGCTGAGGGTCCGGATGCGTGCGGGCGTTGGGGATCAGGTCGCCCCACCAAAGGCCAACGTGCCGTTGCGGCTCTCCGATCCGGGTCCAGATGGCGGGTCCATGTTCGGCCAGAGCGGGCCGAAGGGATCGCTTGGGGGACGGGATCTTGAAGTGTTGCTTGAAGGAAGGGGTGACATCTTCCCAGTTGCAAACCTTGTAACTCTCATAGTCTTATGGCCTTTGGGAGTGTGTCAGTCTCCTTGGTCCTTGATGAAGGAGTATGCCACAAGCTTATTGAGCTTCGTTATTTTCACAAGCTAGAATTGTTTCCTTCTTCATGTCTACGACATCGTATTTGACAATCTTTCGTTGCTCATCATCAATTACAACAGCAGATGTTGTAACAATATTAGACGTAAAAAAATGTTGAATAAAATACTTACGCGTATTAATTTGTACTCTGGCTTCTTCTAGCAATTTCACAGGATTATCACCGGGATATGAGACCTTCAATTCCAATAAATAAGTTCTTCCACCAACCTTAGCAACAATATCGGACCGCCCTCTCGACCCAAAGACTTCTCTCGACACATCTATCTCATTCGTGCCAAACATAAAAATTGCAATCATATCCCTAAAGAAAGATTCATGCTTGACGTTCTTCACTTTACTCAATTCATAGAAGGTATCGTACCCTGGAGATTCTATTATACAATTGATAATGCCCATAAGCCCTTGCATATCCTTTTTTATTAACGCAGAATAAATATCGGTTTGCATATCTTTAGTATCTCTTGTTTCACCATAAATACTTCTGGCAAGCAATTCCCCTACAGACTGATAAACCTCCTCATTTGGATAATTTAATATATAAGTATATTCGCGTATCCTTTTCTCTAGTGTTAGATAACCCCCTTGATATAGCAACAATGCAGGTGAAGTAATTTCTATTTCACTGGCATTAATAATTTGATTTTCATGGATAGGGTACCCTACATAATCTTCTATTTTTATTTTTTTAGTTACTATATAGTTCTCCAAATACGTAGGCGTAGCAGTGCCAAACCAATAGTTTACAAATTTATTCTTTTTTAGACACATCAATAATGAGTAAGGATTATACACACGCGTATCACCGTCAAAGGAAAAGCCATCGTAATATGATTTCATTTGGTGAATGTAGTCACTAATGGAAACACCTTTGATCAGTGAATTATATTTGATCGCAGTCGCAAAATTCTCTTCTAATTCATTTTGTGTATAGCCACATATTGTGGCATAATCACTATCAAGGGATATGTCAGTAAGGCTGTTTAATGCGGAAAACATACTTGTCATTGAAAATCTAGATATTCCTGTTACAAAAATAAAATTAAATTTTTTGTCGTTTGCTTTTATTTGCCTGTAAAAATCTTGGAGCACTAGACGTACATTGTGTGCTATTTCTGGTTTATCTATATAGCGTAATGGCAGACTGTCGTATTCATCTATAAGCAATGCAATGGGTATCCTTTTGGGGTAGTAAAGAGTATCAATCAATTCTAAAAATGCATCAACAGGATTTTGCTCAGATATTTCTATATCAAAATCTTTTGCAGATTCTTTGACTGACCTAACTATTGCATTATCTATATCACTCAAGTCATTATTGACAGTAGACATGCTCATGTCCAGTAATATTACTGAAGTCGGTCTGTAATCTTTTCGGTTGAGCCATGGTTCTGCATAAAGGCCCGAAAAATATTCTTTTCGCCCAGAAAGAAGCGCCTCCAATGTCGAAATCGTCAAGGACTTTCCGAATCGTCTCGGCCGTGAAAGGAAATATGATTTTCCAGTATTAATGAGTTGCACAAGTTGTTTTGTCTTATCGACATAAATATAGCCATCTGTACGCATTTCACGGAAATTCTGTATGCCGCATGGGAATATTTTCCCTGACTTGAGCAATTCACCGAAGTCTAGGCTTGGATTAGTTCCAACGGACTGTATTTTCATTGTGACCTTCTGTAGGAGTTAAAGTTGAATAAGGGGTGTCGATCACAGTAAAAACGCCTAAAGTAAAAACGAAATACTCAAACTATGCAAGCTTCGTGCTTTATTTCCGAATGGCATTGATATTCTTCTTTTGCTTCAGTTTGAAAAATTCATTATGACTGTAGACTCATGCTTCATCTCTTTTAACGAATACTTAATCTTGTCTCCAGATCTATCTAAAAGCAAATCTTCAGGCAACAAATCACTTGGCCTGGGATACCCACTAGCCGTCAGGATAAATGAATCCTCGTCTAGCATAATACTTTTTCCACTTCAATAACCCTTTAATTATGGTGCTTAAAAGCTCTGATTTCCATCAATGCGTACAAGAAAAGTGATGGCCAACTTTTCCAAACTGCCTGATGTCTGTGCCTTCTATGTTCTCATAGTTTTGCAGAAGACATTATACCGTTAAAATCGTATGACTTGCCATCGTTCAGTGC
>JAISTH010000053.1 GCA_031272715.1 Desulfovibrio sp. | reverse complement strand
ATTTGGCAGCCATGGAGAAGAGGGTACACCCGATCCCATTCCGAACTCGGCAGTTAAGCTCTTCATCGCCGATGATACTGCAGGTTTCCTGTGGGAAAGTAGGCCGCTGCCAAAGCCTTTGAAGGAAAGCCCCCTATTTGCGGGGGCTTTTCTCGTTTCGGGCCGTTGCGGCGTTCCGTTGGGGATGGTGCGGAGCCGGGTCGCGCCTTCGGCGCAGGCCGATCTTTCCCCTGGGGAATTCAGAACTGTCGACACCAGTCAATTCACTTCGAGGCGCTCGTGAAATATTGTGCACTGTGCTGCATCGCACGGGATGAAGACAGATATATTGAAGAATGGGTGGAATATCACCTGTTGCAGGGTTTCGATACGGTCATTATCTATGACAACCACAGCAGCATTCCAATAAAAGACACTCTGTCAGATTTCGTCGCAGACCAGTGGAAGGGGCGTGTACTGATCCATATGACTGAAGGCGAGTTCATTGGAGTGGAAGCACAAAAGCAGGCATATGCACATTGCATGCGGACATACAAAGACGATTTCATGTGGATTGCAGTCATTGATGTCGATGAAATCATTGTCCCGAAAAAATGTACGAATATAAAACAACTTCTTGCTGAGTTTGAAAACTACGGCGGCGTTGTGCTGAATTGGGCGTTCTATGGCGGTGACGGTGGCGAAACTTACAAGAAATCGCAAATCAACAGTTTTACATATACAGCACAGCAGCAGGAGACCACTATCAAGTCAATTGTAAGACCGCAACGAGTTGAAAAATTCACAGGCCCACATGGTGCCTTCTATGTATATCCATATTATGCTGTTACATTGGAGCATTTTCCTCTTGAGCCGGATGTCTATTCAGCACCCTCTACAGTTAGTAAGGCTCAGGTAAATCACTATTACTACAGATCGCGCGAGGATTGGCAACTGAAAGTCGCAAAGTGGAAGCTTTCCAGACTGAATTTTGGTGACAATTATGATGATGCGATTAAGGTGTATAAAGTTTACGATTCGTTTGCATTGGATCTCTTTTCGCTGTTGAAGATGAAGGCTGTTTCAACAATTCCTGTAGACTTCACATCAATCAATGATCTGACCTGTTTTTTCATAAAATCAATAGAACACAAAGTATTGTACGATTCATTGGAAATATCGCTATGTGATTGTGCATGCAAGTTTCAAGAAGAGCCAATGATCTGGTACTTCAGAAGCGTGCTTTCAAGAATGCGCGGAGACAACGAATTGGCTTTGCATTTCATCAAGCAAGCGTCGAAACTTTCAGGAAGTTCAACTGTATATTTTGAATTGGCAAGGGTGTATCAGGCGTTGGGACTGCTTGAACACAGTCACGCCGCAGAGGAACAGGCAAAATACAAGAAACAAGTCGAAGACGCGACATGCGGATGATGCTGCGGCATGCGGCAATTGCCGGCTGTCCCACAGGTTCCGGCGTTCGCTTCAGCCGACGGAAGAGAGTGCGTCGGCAAGGCGGGGGCGCCATCGGCGCAGTCCCTCACGCCCCGTCGAGGCACGCGAGGAGCCTGCGGCGGGGCTCGAGATACGGGGGGCGATCCGGCAGATCCGCAAGGATGGCCGTCGCGTGGCCGTCCTCCCGGAACTGCCTGCGGCTGGACGGGAAGTTCATGTCGAAGAGCCAGGTGCCCAGCAGCAGCCGCATGTCGTTCACGCAGGTCAGATCCCCGTAGGACGCGACGCGCCCCTCCATCACGGCCCGGACCACCGCCTCCCCGAACATCCCGGGGTCGTCGCCGAGACTCAGCACGACGGTGGGGTTGTAGGGCTTCCGCTCCAGGTGGGCGTGCATCACCCGGAGGATGTCCAGCTTGTCCGCGTCCCGGACCACCTTGGCGACGGCGGCGATCTCCTCGGGCAGTCCCGGGGGCAGGGCGAAGCGGTTGTGCAGGCACACGCCCGAGAGAACCAGTCTCGCCAGTCGGGGATCCTCGCCCTCCATCCGTCCCTCCCGCTTCAGTATCTTCATGCCCAGATGGGCGTGATTGCAGGATTCCCTGTCCTTGAACGTACGGTAGCGGATGTACTGGGCGAAGCGGGCCACGTCGTGGTAGAGGGCCGCCAGCAGGCACGCCCTGGCCAGGGGCGGGGCGAACCCCTCCTCGTCGGCGATGCGGCGGGCCTTCTCCAGGACGGAAAGGGTGTGGTCACGCTTGAGGTCGAGGGGGGCGGCGTCGATGGTGCATTCGTTGCGGAAACCGTCCGCGTAGGAGAGATACCACCGTTTGTGGGAGGCGATCCCGTCGGCATGGTCGCGGGCCGTCACCCTGCAGGTGTCCCATTCGTCCGGCTCCGTTTCGGAGGGGATGTCCAGATGAACGCTCTTCGAGTTTCTCATGACCCTCATCTACTTGTGTAAGGTTTTAGGTAATGAATGTTCGATTTCAGCTCATGCAATTTCTCATGTCGAGGAATTGCATGAAAATATAGCTTAAAACCATTCGCCTTTTGCTTTCAATTTCTTCAGAGTGCGCAGCATATTGTTTGCCTCGTTTACCCCACGGTCGGCTGCCCGTTTGAGCCATTTCTGTGCTTTTGAGTAATTTTTGGCGACACTGGTTCCATATTTATACATACATCCTAGGCAGTACTGTGCGCTGCCATTCCCCGCGGACGCCGCCTTCTTAAATAACTTGAATGCTTTGGCGGGGTCTTTGGCAACGCCATCCCCTTTTATGTACAGCAGACCAAGTGCACATTGGCCGTCTGGACAATCCTGTTGTGCAGAGAGTTCGTAAAGTCGAACTGCTTCTTTAATATCCTTCTGAACTCCTGTGCCAACTTCGTATGATTTACCCAAGTGGAATTGCGCTATCGGAATTCCTTGGTCAGACGCCATCCTTAAGAGTTTTATTGCCTTTTGCAAATCTTGTTCCACTACTCCTCCATCTAAATAAAATATCCCAAGATTGCACTGAGCCAGACCATGCCCTTTTTCTGCAGCCTTATGAAATAGCTCAATTGCTTTTGGAATATCGAATTTTACGCCAACTCCATTGTAGTACATTAGTCCCAAGTTGAATTCCGCAGCTTCATCACCGGCTTCTGCCGCCTCCTCTAAATATTTAATAGCTTTTGGGGTATCGACTTCAACACCCCTTCCGAATTGATATATGCCGGCAAGAGTTGTCTTGGCGTGTGCAAAGCCAAGGTCGGCAGCCTTTTCAAGTAATTTTATGGCTATTTCAGTCTCTTGTTCAAAAAGAAATCCAATGGCTAACATCATAGACTGATTAATTTGCATGCCAACATCGCCACGCGATACGGATTCCAAAATTCTATCCATTTCTTCAGGAGTCATGGCCATTGCGCACCTCAGGAGTTAGAGCTTATGGAGTGATGGTTGGTAGTGTAAAATCGTGACACGGCTATGGACGGCCCTGCCGCACGATCAATGCTATACGTCTCCCTCATCGCGTCAAGGGAACCTTGCACTTTTTTGAGTTTCTCATGACAGTCATCTGCCTATGTAAAATTTATGTAAAGCATATTTGACTCCTTTGAATATAATTTTTCATATCAGTGCATTGCATCGATGAATTGCATGGACGCATAGGCTAAAATCATTCGCGCTTTGCTTTTAATTTTTTCAGGGTGCGCAGCATTTCTTTCGCCTTCTCCTCTCCCTGATCGGCTGCACGTTTGAACCATTTTTTTGCCTTTGAATAATCTTTAGGGATGCCGATCCCATCTTTATACATACACCCTAAGTTATACTGTGCGTTACTGTTCCCTGTAGATGCCGCCTTCTTGAACAGCTTGTAAGCTTTGACGGGGTCTTTATCTACGCCTTCCCCTGTCACATACAGCAGGGCAAGCGAACCTTGACTATCTGGGAAACCTTGTTTTGCGGAGAGTTTGTAAAGCCTTAGCGCTTCTTTAATATCTTTCGGAATTCCTTTGCCAATTTCGTATGCTTTTGCCAAATTGAATTGCGCTTCTGCAATTCCTTGGTCAGAAGCCATTTTGAAGAATTCCAAGGCCTTTTGCCAGTCCTGTTCTACTCCTTCCCCCTCCATATATATAATTCCAAGGTTATACTGAGACATGCCATGTCCTCTCTCTGCCGCTTTGCGAGATAGTTCTATGGCCTTGTTTATATCATGTTTTACATGCACCCCTTCATAATACATTGTTGCCAAATCGGCTAGTGCGACCTCATCATTTTCTTCTGCAGCCTCTTCAAGATATTGAATTGCTTTGGGTATATCAATTTCAACGCCTTGCCCGGATTGATATATGCTTGCAAGAGCTGTCTTTGCACGAGAGAGTCCAAGATTTGCTGCCATTTCGAGCAACTTGATGGCCATTTTAGTCTCGTTCTTTTGGAGAAATCCCAACGCTAACGTCATGGCCAAATTTATTTGCGAGTCGACATTGCCACGTCGAACGGATTTCAAAATTTTTCCCATCTCTTCAGGAGTCAAGGCCATCGCGCACCTCAGTGTTTAGGGATTATGGTGTGGTGATTGGTGGTGTATAATCGTAACGTGCCTGTGAAATGATCTGTCTGTTGTGCACGGGGTGCGATTCGTTGATGTCAACTGCCGTCATGGTCGCCCTGAATTCCGGCCTTGGCAAAATCGGGCCGGTCTCGAGGGGCCGTGCGCAAGGCCGTCTCGCCGATCCCTGCGGCCGCGCCGGCGCAACGACTGCGGACGCCGCCGCCGCGCGAACCGCACTATGCGCCTTCTCCCTTGGCGCGTCAAGAGAACCCTGCGCCGGAAGACCCGGCGGCCGCACACCCTTCCGATTGGCGTCCGTCACGGTCGCTTTCTCCGTCCCGGGGCGACCGTCCCGCCCGCCAGTCCTTTTCTTGAAACTCCCCAAATAGGCCGCGGAACTGTGCGCATTTTCGGCTTTCGCGCCTTGGGCCGGCCGCATCCCGCCATCCCGGCGTGGATTGGCCATGTACGCGTTTTCAAGCGGAAAGGCGGCCTCTGAAGGGGCTCCCGACAAACATAAGGGAGGCCCGATGCCGCGGTCGTCGCATGGGATGCCCGCATGGCGTGCCTGCCGCACGTTTCCGGGGATGCCGGGGGAGTGTGTGGCGCGCGTGCGGGGATCTCCATCTCCTGTGCCGAATCCGGGTTGATGGTCCCGACATCGGCCTCCCGGGCCGTCAAGCAGGTGCTGTCCACGGGAAGCCTCTGCATGGCGTCTTTTTTCCGGGAAGAAGGATTGACATTCCCAGAAACGGCGTGTATACGACTTCCTGCGCCGACAAGGCGGGGGAGAGCGAGGATGGGAGGACCGCAATGGTCCTCCGCGCCGGGAGCGGCTTTTCCTCCCGGAGGGGGACGCATCGCGCCACGGCCGGCCCCATGGGCGCCGGGTGCCGGTTTCAAAGGGGGGAGTTGATCATGGACGACAAAAGCATCGATGGCCCGCGGATCGTCACACAGAGTGTCCGCACCGGCGAGGACGTCCGCATACGCAAGTCCAGACGCCGCGGCGCCGATTTCTCGTCCGACGCGCCGAAGGAAGGAGGCGCGGAGACCGGGGCCAAGGGCGCGTCCGCGCAGCGCAAGCAGCCGGCGTCCAGTGCGGGGAGGCTCAAGCTCCGGCCCAAGGTGCAGATCATCTCCAAGCAGCATCTCATGATGCGGTGGCTGGTGATGGCGAACGGCTGCACCCTTCAGGAGATCTCCCGCATATGCGGGAAGCCCGAGGACGAGATCCGTCTGCATTTCTACGGCAAGGCCCGGCGTGCCGCGACCGACGAGGTCCTGGCCAAGGTGGCCAAGGTCAAGCACATGCAGGTCGACGTCATGTACCTGAACGCCCAGCGATGGAACGACGGCCTGGTCTCCGAGTCCCGGCACTCCCCCATCGCCCCCACGGTACAGGACATCACGAACCCGGAGAAGGAGTATTCCTTCAGGAGGGAATGGCTCGACCGCAAGGGGTACCAGCTGGAGAACCTCTTCGTCATCCGGCAGGACGTCAATCTGCTGCAGGTGGACGGGGTGCAGTGCGGCGACGTCTTCCTGGTGGACCGGTCCCGGACCGAGACGATGGTCGGCAAGCTCTACGCCGTGGAGGTCGCCGGCAAGCCCCTGGTCGCGATAGGCAAGTTCCACGACGGCAGGTGCGTCCTGTGCGTCGACAGCACGGGCTCCTTCTATCCGACCATGCAGCCCGGCGAGGTGAAGTTGCTGGGGCAGTGCGTCTGGAAGGGGAGCGACATCGCCTGACGCGCGATTTTTCCCTTGGACGGGCCGCTGACGGCGGGGGACTCGGCAAGCCCCCCGCATGCGGACCGGCGAGCGTTGCGCCGCTCCGTTCGGGGGGCGGCGCTTCTTGTTCCCGTCGATTCAGGCCGGGATGCGTTTGACAAGGAATGCGGTGGCACGGAGAATGGTCTTCACTCGGCGGAAGAGCAAACCAGTGTGCAATATCGGGCGCAGGGACGGCGCCAAGACGGACGGCGCGGGATGGCGCATGCCATCGGCGCGGCGTCCGCCCTTGGAGGTGGAACGTGGGAAGCCGATCGAAGACGGCATCCGTTGAAGGAGAGGTCTGGGAGGCGGGCATCGTCGACGGCTTCGGCGAGGGCTACTGCCGATGGTCGCCGGAGTTCCGCATCCTGCGTGCCAATGCCGCCTTCCTGCGCATGATGGGGTTGGGGGGCGAGGCGTCCCGCCCCTTCAGGCCCATCGACGATGCGGTCGGAAGATCCATGGCGTTCCGGGAACTGACCGTCGCGGTCATGCGGAGCCTGGAAGCGGGCGCCGCCGTCGCGGATCTCGAAGTGCAGTTGTGGGACGACGAAGGGGGCCGATGGGTGCGGGTCAACGCCCGTCCCGGCGAGGAAGGCGGAAGGCGCTTCTGCGACGTCTACCTGCAGGACATCTCCCGGTTCAAGGCGGACGAGGCGTCCCTGGCGCAGCGGATGTACCACGACCCCTTGACGGGGCTGTCCAGCAGGGAGGCGTTCGTCGACAAGCTCAGGGTGGCCATCAAGAGAACGCGCAAGGAGACGGGGTATCACTGCGCGGTGCTGAGCATGGATCTGCGGGATTTTCGCGGGATCAACACGCACTTCGGCCGGGACTTCGGGGATGCGCTGCTGCGGCATGCGGCCAGGGTTCTCTCCTCCTGCTGTCGCGGCGCGGACACGGTGGCCCGGACCGGGGGCGACGTCTTCCTCGCCCTGCTGCACGGTCCCGAGACGGGGGCCCAGGTCATCCAGATCATACGGAGCATCCGGGAGAAACTGGAGGTCCGGTTCGCGGTGGGAGCGAGGAGCGTCAACGCCGTGAGGGCGGTCTTCGGCGTCATCTTCCCGGTGCGGGACTACGAAAACGCCGAGTCGGTGCTGAGGGACGTGGACATCGCCGTGGACAAGGCCAAGACGACCCACGGGGAACTCGGGTGCAGGTTTTTCTCCAGGAAGATGCTGGTCGCGATCCGCAAGCACATCTCCCTCTCGGTCCTCCTTCAGGAGACGGCGAGCCTCGAGGACTTCCGGCTGGTGTACCAGCCCATCGTCCACGCCCGGGACGGCCGTCTCCATTCCTTCGAGGTCCTTGCGCGCTGGAGCCACCACGGCGCGGACGTGTCCCCGGCCATCTTCGTTCCGGTCGCGGAGGAGACGGGCCTGATCAGGAGGCTTGGCGCCTTCATCCTTCTGCAGGCCTGCAGGCGTCTGGCGGAGTGGCAGGCCAGGTTCGGTCCGGTGACGGAACTGCACGTCAACATCTCGCCGAGGCAGATATTCCAGCCGGGGTTCCCGGACCGGGTGCATCGCATCCTCGACGCCACCGGGGCGGATCCTTCGCGTCTGCTCTTCGAGGTGACGGAGTCCGTCTTCCTCCAGGACATCAACAGGATCCTGGCGACGATCTCCGCGTTGCGGAACATGGGCATCCGTTTCTGCCTGGACGACTTCGGCACGGGGTATTCGTCGCTGAGCTGTCTGGCGCATCTGCCCATCGACTGCCTCAAGATCGACCGGAGTTTCCTGACGGACCTGGAGGGGGACGCGAGGGGGAGGATTCTGTTGGAGCACGTGCTTTCCCTCGGGCGGGACATGGGCTTCACCCTCGTCATAGAAGGCGTGGAGCAGGCGTCGCAGATGGCCTTGCTGGGGGATCTTTCGGGCTTGCTGATTCAGGGGTTCCACTTCCACCGGCCCTTGCCCCCCGAGGCGGCGGACGCCCTTCTGCGCAAGGAGATCGGGGGCCGGCCGGAGTTCGTGCGGCCGCAGGCCGGGAAGGGTGGGGCGAGGACGCGAAGGCGCCGGTCCGCATCCCGGGACAGGGCCTGAATCGCCGGCGAAGGATCCGGGACCGGACGCGGCGGAGAAGGGGGGGCCGACTTCCGGAATCGGGGGACGTTTCGTCGAGGGCGCCGGATGGGTGTGCGTCCGTGTGTCCGGAAATCCCCATCGTCCGAATTCGACGATTGGGCCTTGGCATCGGCCCGTGGGGCGCGTCGTTGGAGCGCATCCGCAGACGACCCGCATCCGCGGGACCCGGGCCGGCGCAAACGGCCCGGTATCCCGCGGCGGGGCCTGTCCGGCCCGGTCGTGGGTTCTCCCGGCTACTGGGAGACGGCCTGCGCCATGCTGTTCGCGGGGGCGTTCAGCGTGGGCGAAGCCGTGGCCGGCGTTGGCGGCGTCGCCATCGCCGCCGCGGCGGGGCTGTCCAGGATGGTGGTGATGGCCTTCTGGATCATCTCGTCCGAGGCCTTCGCCTGCTGGAGGCAGCGAACCGCCGCGTTCATCCGCTCGATGACCGGATCCTTCCCGTTGCCGCCGGAGTCCTGGTGGTTGCGGTCGCTGCCGCTTCCGTTCAGGAACATGGGCCCTCTGCCGACGATCAGCCAGTTGGCGTTGACGCCGTAGTGCTCGATCCAGTTGGCGATGGTTTCCATGCGGGGGAACTTGTTCCCGTGGACGTAACTGGAGAAGGAGGACTTCGAGACGCGGCCCGCCCTGGCCAAGGTCTGGAAGTCCACCTGCAGCGTCGAAGCCAGCGACCGGAGCCGGTCAGATAACTCGTCTGTGCTCATCTCTCTCCTGCCTTGCGCATTTGGCGTTGCGTGTTCGTCCCTGCGAGACCGCCCTCCATCGGGGGTGCAGGGCAGACTAACGAACAGTCGTTAGTTTCATGATATGCACAACCCTTGGAGGTCGTCAACCCCCTTTCCGCTAACTGGTTCGCGAAATATTTTTTGGCGGTCGGCAGGGACGGGCGGGCCGGCAAGCGGCCGCGACAGGCGCCCGGGATGCGGACGGGATCCCCGGTTGCCCCGGCCCCCGCTGCGCCCCGCGCCCTCCGGGAGGAATGGTCGCGGGACGCTGCCGGGACATCCGGGGTCCCGTCCGAAGCGGGTTGTACCCATGGCGGGACGGTCTCGCCACAGTCCGGGCTAGGAAATCGTCCCGGACGCGAAATTCTTCGAAACCGGCCGCCGGCCCCCGGCGCTCTCGGGATCGGCGGGGGGCGTTGCGTCCCCTGGATGCGTGCCCACCGCAGGAGCCGCCTGGGGCCTGCCTGGACGGCCTTCGCCTGTGGCGTCGGAAAGTCCCTCTCCAGGGACTTGGCCTGGGGGGTGGCGTGGTGTAGTGAAGGGGCGGTGCAAGGAGATTGCGACGGGATCCGTCCCGCCTGAAAATCCCCACTGTGGTGGAGGGCGCGTATGGCACAGGACAAAGATCGCCGAGAGGACGTTCCCGCCCCGGAGGAGGGGCGGGACGTCTCTCCGGCATCGATCCGGGAGGATCAGGCCGGGGACCAGGAGGACGCGAACTCCTCCCGCCCCCCCGAGGGATGGTTCGACCCGCCGTCGGCGTCGCGGTTGCACGCTCCGGACGCCCCGAGCATCCCCCACGCCTTCCTGACCATGGAGAGGGCGGCCCCCGGCGAGGTGGCCGTGGCCGACCGCACCAAATGCCGCACCCGCCGGGACATCCTCGTGGGGGCCCTGGCCCTGGCAAGACGCTTCCGGAAATACCCCGGCGACCGCCTGGGATTCCTGATGCCCTCGGTGCCGGCGGTGGCCGTGGCCTGGCTGGCGGCCCAACTGGCGGGCAAGATCCCCGTCTTCCTCAACTGGACGGTGGGCATGGCGAACCTGCGCCACTGTCTCCACGTGGCCAGGATCTCCCACGTGCTCGGAGTCGCGGAACTGCTGCGGCGGATGGAGGGACTGCCGCGGAACGTCACGCTGGTGGGGATCGAGGATCTCTCCGAGGAGATCTCGGGCCTCGAGCGGCTGTATGCGGCACTGCTCGCGAAACTCCCCCCGGAACGCCTGCTCGCCCGCGTCCCGCGGACCGCCGCCATCCTCTTCACCTCGGGTTCGGAGGCCTTGCCCAAGGCCGTGCCCCTGACCCACGAGAACCTGATCACCAACGCCAGGGACATCATCGTCGCCCTGCGGCTGAAGGCCGACGAGACGGTGCTGGCCATGCTGCCCCCGTTCCACGCCTTCGGGCTCATGGTGGACATCGTCCTGCCCCTTGCCGCGGGACTTCGGGGGGCCTACCACCCCAACCCCACGGACTTCCGCATCCTGGTGCGGCTGGTGCGGGACTTCAAGCTGACGTTGCTCGCGGCGCCCCCGACGTTCCTGGACTCCATGCTGGATCGGGCCAAGGGGACGCAGGACATGGCCAGCCTGCGCTATTCCTTCATCGGCGCCGAACGATGTCCCGAGCATCTCCACGCCCTCTACGCGGGAACGTGCCCCGATTCCTCCCTGTGCGAGGGCTACGGCGTCACGGAATGCTCCCCGGTGATCGCCGTCAACAGGCCCGGACACGCCGTGCAGGGCACCGTGGGGCTGCCCATGGATTCGCTGGAGACGGCCGTGGTGGAGGAGGAGGACGAGGTCCCCTTGGGGCGCGTGGGGACGGGGAAGACCGGCATGCTCCTCGTCCGGGGGCCCAGCGTCTTCGAGGGCTATCTCGCGGACAGGGAGGATCCCTTCGTGGAGTTCGAGGGGAAACGCTGGTATCGCACGGGGGATCTGGCAAGTCGGGATGCGGACGGGCGTCTGACCATCCGGGGGCGGATCAAGCGATTCGTCAAGATCGGCGGCGAGACGGTGTCTCTGCCTCAGGTGGAGGGGGTGCTGCTGTCGGCCTTCGCCGAGGGGGAGGACGCCCATGGGGAGGGGCCGCTGCTGGCGGTGGACGCGATGTCGACGCCTCGCGGGCCGCAGTTGGTGTGTTTCACCACCATGGACGTTGAGCCGTCCACGTTGAACGCCGAACTGCGCAACGCCGGTCTTTCCCCGCTCCACACGATCCGGCGGGTCGTCCGCCTCGAATCGATACCTTTGCTGGGCAGCGGCAAGACGGACTACCGGAGCCTGAAGCGCATGCTGGCCCAGATGGTCCAGGAGTCCGGGAACTGAGGGCCGGATCCGTCCGGCGTCCAGGGACGCATCGGCCCGGCATCGGGATGGATAGGTGGGTGCTGCGAGGCTTCAGGCCGTGGTTCGCCTGGGCGTCATCGCGGGGAGCCCCTTCGTTCCGACGCCGTGTCCAGGTTCCGGGACGAGCGCACGTTCTCTTCGATCCTTCTGCCACTGCGCCCCAGGCACGCTACGCTTGAGGCGCGGCCGCATCCCCGCCGCCTTCCTTCCCTTTGTCGTCCGCCTTCCCCTTGTCGTCATCCTTCCCCTTGTCGTCCGCCTGGCGCGGTTCCCACGGAGGATCCCCCTTGCGGGTCAGCACGGTGACGTCCAGCATGCTGGCGGCGGTCTCTCCGTCCTCGTTCGTCTTGATCCTTACGTGGCGCTGGTCGATGGCGAAGTCCCGCTGGGCGAGCTTGAGGAAGTGCGGCTTGCGGCGCTTGGCTTCCGTGCAGAGGACGGCGATGCCGCCGGGGGCGAGGTGCCGGGCCAGGAGCTTCGTCAGGGGTCTGTGGAGTTCGTCGAGGTAGAGCAGTTCGGCCGCGGCGATGATGTCGAAGGGCTCGTCGAAGTCCGGGGGGCGCGTCACGTCGCAATGCCGCACCTCCACGACATTCTCGAGGCCGTTGCGCAGGACGTTGGCCCGGGCGAAGTCCAGGGCGTCGGCGTTCGCGTCCGTGAGCGTGATTCTCGCAAATCCGTGTCGCGCGGCGATGAGGCTCGCGACGCCGACGCCGCCCCCGAGTTCCAGAAGGCGTCTGCCATCCGGGCGGAAGTGTCGCAGCAGACGTCCCAGCACGAGGGAGGCGGGCCAGATCTTCGCCCACAGCGGGAGCTGCCTGAGAGGATCGGAGAGGGAAGGGGACTTCGCGACGGACTCCAGATGGCGCTGCATGTCCCTGATGGTCAGGACGTGGAGTTCCTCGCCGTCCACGGCGAGGGGCTCGAAGTCCGCATCGAAGCGGGTCGCGATGCGTGCAAGGATGGTCGGCATGGCTTCCATGGCGATGGCCTCGTTGGGGCTGGGTGCGTCCGGCCGCCGTTGCCGGGGAGGGGCGCGGGACCGGACATGGCCGTGCCGGAACCCGCCCGGATGCGAGCCCGGCGTGCGGGGTTCCGCACGATTGACGGATCGATGCAAGATGTCGATATTTGGGGCATGGACCGTTTCGGTCGCAAATGATACCCATCAAATAGAGATTGGTTTCTCTTTTCAGGTATACCATCACGTTGCAACACGTTCGACAACAGCATCATAGTGATGTACAGCAGTACAAATTCTGCGAATCGTCGCATGAGCATGCGTCACTCTGTCCATTCTAAAGTCCTCATCCACATTTAACTGGACTGTCTGAAGTTCTCAAAGCCTCAACTTTGACGCCTTTTTATAACGATGAGCCCAGGTGGCCCTAGAAAACACTGCCTCTGCCTGGCGGCCCCAGGTGAAAAAAATTATGTGGATATTAACCAGGAGGGGGGCAAGCGA
>JAISTH010000009.1 GCA_031272715.1 Desulfovibrio sp. | reverse complement strand
GGGGCGCGGCGCCGCTGATGGGGAAAACGTGCCGTCGGGGGGTATTTCTCATGGGCCGGATAGCCGCGATTTTCTAGGCCAGGGCACGGTTAGCCCCCAACTTCTGGGCAAGTCGTGTATGACGAGGTGCATCGTATTGGTCTGTCTCAAAAGTTTGAACAGCTTGCGACCAGGAACGAAACCGAGGTTCGAGGGCATCACGGAAGTCCGTCCCATCGGCGAAAATCCGCCCCCGGAACCCTCGGGCGCCGTCCACGCGCATCCCCCAAACGGGAGGATGGGCGCTCGGCGGGGCATCCCGTTGTCCGCGGCCTTCGGACACTTCGTTCCATGGTCCTGCCGACCCGCGAGGGCCGGCCCCAGCAGGAGGGAACCAGTTTCATGTCATGCACGCTTTACGCCCAGTTTGGCCAGCCATCCGCCCCGGACCGCGAGGACGCTCCGGAGATACGCATCGTGAAGACCTGCATCGCCGAGAGGGACATCGAATGCGACTTCGTGGATGCGAAGCGGCAGCGGGAGGTTTTCAACCGGTTCTACCGATGCCACAAGCCGGAGATACGGCGATCCGAGGCGGGGATCCGCTTCCCCGTGTTTTTCGACGGCATGACGGTGCGTCAGGGGGTGGTCCCCATTCTCGCCTATGTCCTGAGCGGATACGGACTCGAGGGGTGCGTCGCGGACGAGGTGGCGGACGGGGGGACGGTCGGGGGGCTCTTCCCGTCGCGTTGCCCGGCCGACCAGGAGGGACATTTCCACGAACTCGTGGACAGGATCGTCCGCGGGGGGTGCCGGGCGCACCTGTTGACTGAGGGGACGGGGGCACGGTTGCTGGGGAAGTTGCTTGGGATCGGGGAGGGGACCCAAGTCAGCCTCGCGGTGCCGATGGCGGAGAACGCTGAAGGGGAGGATTTCGCGGCGACGGTGGGGCTTGTTTGCGCGCATCCGGGGGCAAGGCTGCTCGTGCGTCCCGTGGGGTATGGCTCCGATGGAGCGAGGTGGCCCTCCGAGCGGACGGTCGCCGAAGCGGTGAGCAGGGTCGGCGGCGTCGGGCCGGGGACGGTGCCGCCTCTCGCCTTCGCCGATCCGTCCGAGTTGGGGTGGGACGTCCCCCCTGCGGACAGAAGGTATGTCGCGGCGTGCGCCAGGGCCTGCGGAGACCTTCCCGGAGGAATCGACGCCTGAAGCGGGAGAGGAGAGGGGAGGGGAGGGCACTTCCTCTCTCTTCCTGCCCTCTTCCAGACATGACATTCTTGCCTCCCGGAGGGTGCGTCAAGAAATGGACTCACGGCCGCCCGGCAGATTCTTCCTGGGATATCGGCCATCCGGGCGGCCAAGAGTGGGGCTTGCCATCGAAATCTAGACATTGGCATGCATCTTGCTAGGCTTCGTGTTCGCATCATTTGCACCTGGTCGCGAAGCTTTGAACGCGGAAGATGCTCATCCGCGAAGGTTTTTTTCCGGTCTGGGCCGCCTGTGGCAAGGGTTTCGCAGCGAGGTACAAAAAAAATGAAATTATTTTCGCAGAAGAGGTTGACAAGCGCCTAGGGCGTGCTTATATTAGGAATTGCAACGTGCGGCGTGGTGCCGTCACCTCCAGGAAGGATGACGGCGCACTTTCGGAATCTGCCCTTTGGAAGGACATGAAAGCCGGACAGATCCTGACCGCCGAAATGTTGCGGAAGTCGCCCCCGGACTTCCCCGATGATTCTCCACGATCCGGCGTGGCAAGCGTTTTCGCCCATCGCCGGACCCGAAGGCGAGGCTTGGCCCGCCGGGCCGATGGCCCGGCACGTGCGCCCGGATACCTTGCGCTTCGCCGGAAGCGGTCGCTTCCAACCTCCTCAAGTACGCGATGGGCTCAAGCCTGCCCTGTGCCCGAATTCCATCGGCATCGTCACGCGCGTGACGTCGGCCGAGCGAGGAGCATCAAATGCAAACCATCACTTTGTCACGCCCCGCATCGGGTCAGACCGATGTCGTTGCCAGCATAGCCGGCGCACGGCTCGAGTTCCTGTTTTCCGCCCAGCAGGTGACGCTGGACCGTCCCCGGAACAGCGACAGCCTCGTCATCACCTTCGACGACGGAGCGCGGATAGAACTCAGGAACTTCTATCGCGCCTACTCGAAGGACGAGATGCCGGAGTTCGTCGTGGACGGGCAGCTGATCGCCGGCGCGGACTTCTTTGCGTCCTTCGGTCCCGACCTGTCCCCTGCCGCGGCGGCCATGAACGTATGGCGGAGCGGCCGATTCAGCGAGGACGGCACGAGTGATCTTCTGGATGGCCTGGACCATCTTGACGGGGTGGGCTACTCGGCGTTCCAGGCCCAGGGAACGATGGGCGTCTCCGATCTTGACGGATCCGTGGAGGTACAGGACGCCCTTGCAGTGGCGTCCGCTTCCGCGACGCCGGGCGACACCCCCTCCTCCGGGGTCACGCCTCCCCCGCCCCCGCCGGGTCCCGACCCGGAACCCGACCCGGAGCCCGAGCCTGCGCCCGATCCGGAACCAGAGCCAGAACCCGACCCGGAACCCGAGCCTGAACCCGATCCGGAGCCCCGCGCCTTGCGCACGGCGAGGGCGGCACTGCTCGGGGCAAACGGCGAGGACGATCCCAAGGTGGCCATCCCGCTGCAGGAGGTGGACGGCGATGCCGCGACCCCGTCCTCGGTGGACGTCGCGGGAGACGAGAACAGCCGTTACGTCGTCGTCTACAATGCGGAGAAGGGCACGATCGAGGTGTCCCTGAAGGATCCCGCCGCGGGGCTTCCCCCCTTGGCGGAGGACTTCGTCGTGACCGTGGACGGAAAGTCCTTCGTCCTGCGCATTGCAGCCTCCGCGGGCTACGAACTCGGGGACGTGAACTGGGAGACGGCGGACCCCGACGACAACTCCCTGGACATCGGGACCTGGGCCGGCGTTGCGTCCCAGCATCTCGACGGCTCCCAGGCCCTTGGCGGCGGAATCGCCGCAGACGCCAACATCGAGACGCCGAACTACGATGCCCAGGGTCTTCCCCTGCATCTTCAGGCGACCGACACCTTTCTCGCCGCCATCGACGACGGGCAGCCGGGGAAGGAGGGCGCCCTCGTGGACGTCGAGTTCGGTCCCGGTGGCGGATCCCTCTCCATCAGCAACGATGGCGCCCTCACGGGCATCAGTTTCGTGCACACGGATCCCATGCAGCCGCGTGCGCTATATGCATGGAACAAGGCCTATCTTGATGCTGTCGAGGACCATGGTGTCGACCTGCAGGCGACGCTTCTCGCCAGTGGCGCGGCGGCCCGGAACATTGTCTCGGTGAGGGGCGGGGATCTGAACCTTTCTGTCGGGGCGGGGACGCCGCCGATCGGGACCGGCGCCGAGACCCGGGTGAGCACGATCTACGCCATGGACGGCGGCAAGGTGGACATCTTCGGGCGGGACGTTTCGGTCCGCGCCGCGGCGGCGGGATTCGGCGTCGATGTGGGGGCGCATGAGGCAACGGTGGCCGCCATCCGCGCCGATGGCGCCAAACACGGCAACTCCCAGTCACAGCAGTACAGCTACTACTGGGATGACGTCACGCAGAAGTCCGAAGCCGTCGTCTTCGCTTCGACCGTTGCCGTTGACACCCGGATCGTCGGGGACTCCACCCGGCAGGATTTCGCCGGCAACGCCTATGCCGGCATTGCTGCCACGGAGAACGGGCACGTCCAAGTGAACGCCGACGAGGTGAACGTCTCGGTGACCAGCGAGATAGAAGGCGCCAATCTCGCGACGGCGGGTGTCTACGGCATCTTCTCCGGATACGGTTTCGGCGCGAGCGACATCCTCGATAAGCTCCCGACGAAGGGGTACGGGAAGAGCTACTTCGGGAGCCTGTTCGGGATGTACCAGAAGGACAAGACCGGCGCCGACTATGCTTCGGATCCGAACCTGAATGCGCATGGGCAGTCCGAGGTCAACATCCTCACGACGGGTGACGTCACTGTCAGTGTCGATCTCGGTGATGCCGACTACTACGGAACCGCGGCGGGGATCGCCGCGAGGTTCGGGGATGTCAACATCGAGTCGGGCGGGGACATCACCGTTGCCGTCGAAGCAGGGGGCGAGCACCGGGGGGATGCCGGGGACCGCCTTTCCGCCCTGTCCCAGGATCTTGGCGGCGTGACGCTGAAGGCCGAGGGCGCCATACTGCTGTCCCTGAACGCCAATGGCGAGAATCTCTCCGTGGTGCATGTCGGGGAGGGGTACGGCAAGGGGGCGAAGGACATCTATGGCATCGCATCGGGGCGTCTGACCGCAGAGAGCGTGAATATCACGGGACGCGCAGGGTTCCTCGGCGGCGCGGTCGACAACAGGATCGCCGGCATCGAGGGCGGAGGCGGTTCCTATACCCTGAAGAGTGGTTCCTTCTTTCTGGATGCAAGCGAATCGGCGACGATTGATGTCGCTGCGCGCAATGGCGGTGGTGTGACCGATGTCGCCGGCATTCGGTACGATGGCTCACATGCGATGGATTATGATATATACTATCCTTATCTGACGATAGGAGTAAATTCCCCTGTCTTTGAAATCTCGGCACATGTCGAGAACGATGGCGCTGTTGTTCAAGAGGCGAATCGTGCCGCAGGCATATCCGCAATCGGCGGGAGAATGATGATGGGGGCAGTGCCCACATCAGATCCAAATTATAGTTATAATTTTACAAAATCTAACTATTATCATGACCCCATCAATGACATGAGGCTTGCAGTTGGTGGTGCACGCTACAATACCGGTATTGAAGTAATGCAGCGGCATGACTACAACAGCTATAAAGGCCATGCTGAGTTTACACTTATGGCCGATAAGCTTTCCATTGATGTGACCGGTGGCATAGGAATTGTCGGTGACACCGAGAGCATAGGCATAAATTCTGATGCCTACACTGCAAATTACTATGCTCGTACAAACATACAGTCAAATAATGTCCAGATAAATGTCTCAGATGAAAATCGTGCAGTAGGATTGCGCGCCAGTGGTGGTGAAGTAACGCTAACTGGAGTGCTGCAGTCACCAATAACGTTAATCGTTAACTGCACACAGCCGCCGGATGCGGATGGGCTTCAAGGTATCGCAGTGGAAGCCATCAACGGTGGCCACGTCACCATCGGCACGGAGTTTTATTACTACGGGTCACAGACGATTGGCGGGAATACGGTACAGCTGAACGGTGCTGTCATCGTCGGAGACGCCTCCGACACCAGCTCGAACCGGTCGCAATTCTCGATCTATGGCGGCCGTGGTGACGACCACATAGGGATAAATGGCCCCGTTATGCTTGACAATCAAGGCTATATGGATGTCAACACTACAACAGGAAACGACGTCATCGCCATCGACGGCTCCGTGACAATAAAAGGCGATGCGCAACTGGATATCAGAGCCGGCGAAGGCAATGATCTCATCTCCCTGCGTGGTGGTATCGACACCGTGGACGATGGCAATTTTGGCGTGTACGCAGGCGATGGCAACGACATCCTTCACGTTGAAGGGGCTGTGCGGATGCCGTCAGGCGGTTCGATCATCGTTGACGGCGGAGGAGGCCACGACCTGCTGGTGCTTAGTGCGCCGGATGCAGCAACCTTCAAGACTTGGTATGGAGACTGGCTTGATGGCCGGCTCGACTCTATCGACTGTGAAGGTCTCGTCCTGCATGGCGTGACGGATCCGGCCAAGGTTGCATGGCTCACGGACATGGCGCAGAAACTGGGCATTTCGGTCCAGATGTACGGCCCGGACGTCCAGCTTTCCATGCTGAGCGATCTTTCCCAGGTGACCGACGACTATAGCTTGGACGGCGCGGCGACCAACGACCTCTTGTACGCACGCTTCGACGGGAACGCCGACGGACTCGATAGACTCGAGACCGCCCTTCAGGAGGGGAGGATCACGGGCGTCGAGAACGTGCTGCTGGACATGGTGGACGATGCCGGGCAGCAGATGGACCCCGCGGTTCTTGCCGGACTGATCGCCGCCCTGCCGAGCGGCGCGAAGCTCCTGCTGCGTGCCGACGAGACGGGGGATGTCGATTTCGCGGGATGGGACGACCGGGGCTTGGTCACGGTCAACGGCATCGAATACACGCATATGCACTCGGACCAGCACGGTGACGTCTATGTCCAGTTCGTGGGGCCGACCACGAATCTCGTGTCCGGCACAGGCAGTTCGGCAGTCGGGACGACGCCTCCCGCAACTCCTCCCACGCCCCCTACGCCACCCGTGATGCCGGCAGTCGGGGGGCCCGACGTCACGGAGGACGCGACGTCCTACGCCGCAGTCAACGAGGACAAGCTCGCCGTTTTCAATGTGAACGGCGAGGAACCTCTGGACGATGTGCGGGAAGGGACGGCGCACTTCTACAACTACGATCCCTCCGTACGGAACTCGTCGGCCTCCCTGATATCGCCCCTGGCCGCGAAGGGGGCGGGTGTCGCGGAGTCGGTGAGTGAGGCTGGCAAGGACGTCCTGCTCGTTGCGGGAAATGATGCCGCGCCGCCCATGGATCCCAGTGCGGACGGAGTCATCGTGGCAGGCGCTCTTGCGGCCCAGGGCGCCCATGTGACCGTCGATGGCAGGACGGTGTCGGTGACGGCATCGGCGGGCGGCACGGACGATCCCATGCGATCCGTGAAGGTCGCGGGCGTGGCGGCCATGGGAGCGGACCATTCCGTGGGCGCGGACGGTTCCCTCAACCTGGACAATGCCGTGACTAGCGTGTTCGCGAAAGGTGATGTCGCCATCGGGACGAACATCAAGGGCGATGCCACAAGGCACGCCGGCACCGCCCATGTCGGCATCCTTGCAACCGACCGCGGCAGGGTCGATGTGACGTCCCAGGACGGCGATATCCTTGTCGATGTCGTGAATGGGGCCCAGGGGGATCATCTCTCCACGGGAGGCACGTACGGGATATTCGCCGGGCAGGGCGTGCTGGAAGGGGAGAATCCCTCCGTGAAGGACTTCGGCGGCGAATACTCTTCGATGCAGAGCTACAACGACCAGCTCTTCGGACAGGTTGCGGACGACAGGGCGCAAGGACGCCAGACGCGTGTTTCGCTCGCCGCAGGCGGCAACGTGATCGTCGACGTCGACCTGGGAGCCATGAACGTGTATGGGGCGGCCGCTGCCGTCAAGGCGAGCTTTGGCGATGTGGACATCATGGCCGGGGGCGATGTCGCCCTTGCGACGAGGCTCGCCGGCGAATTCCGCGGATCGGCCGGATCGCCCCTGTCGGTGATTTCGGTGGACCACGGGATCGTCACTGCATCGGCGGGGGGCGATGTGCGTCTTTCCCTCGATGCGAACGGCGGGAACCTTGTGGTTGCCGATATGGCGGCGGAGCAGGTGTACGGACAGGGAGACGTCCCGATGGCGCTCCTTTCGGGCAGGAACGTGATGCTGGAGGGAAGGGCCGGCTATGACGGCACTTCCTTCGTGAACGCCGTCACGGGCATCGGGGGCCGCATCGATGGCGCCCCGCAGTATGGGAACGACAATGAGGCGCACTTCATAGCGGACGCCAGTGACACTTTCTCCGTCGACGTGGCGGCGAAGGTTGGAGGGGGTGCGACCTCGGCGACGGGCATCGCCGCCGAAGGCAGGCTGATCTACTCAACGTCGGTCATGGGCACTCGGCTGCTGGTGGGTGTCAACCATGATGCGGCCGTGGATATCAGTGCAAGGGTCATTGGCGATCCGAACGCCCCGCTGCCGGATGACAGTCATGCGACCGCCATTTACGCCAAGGATGGCAGCGTGTCCCTGGTCGGCTATGCCAATGGGGTGGTGGACACCAACTCCCGTGCCGGCAACGTGCGGCTTGCGGCCGAGGGGGCTCGCCACAACGTCGGCATTGAAGTGCGGGCGGGAGAAGGGTACACCCAGCGGTCGGTTCTCGTGCGGGCGGACAGTCTCGCCGTGGATGTGGCGGGCGCCAATGCCGCAGGTCAGACGGAGAGCATCGGCGTCAACGCTGTGGGATCCAGCAGTGGCGAAACGAGAGTCCACATCGATACGGACAATCTGGCGATGAACGTCACAGATGCCCATCGCAGCGTAGGACTGCGTGCAGACGGCGGCTATGCGAGGGTGGAAGTGACGAACATGCAGCACGTCGATGCGAATGGCGTGACGCATGATCCGGGTCCCCTGACGGTCAACATCGTCTGCACGCTGAGCGATCCGGCATCCCAGATGCGGGGCATCGCCATCGAGGCCATCAACGGAGGCAATGTCAGCATACACAGCGGTGCGCATGACGATACCGTGAATCTCGTCGGCGATGTGGTCCTTGGAATGGCACAATCAGAGGATATGCGCAACTACGGCCAGACCTATGGTTATGCATACATAAATACGGGAGGTGGTGACGACACGGTCTCCATCACTGGTAATGTGACACTTGGCGACAACAGCTATTTCTCGATCGACACGGGCGATGGTGATGACAAGGTGAGGATTACGGGTGACGTGTCAACAAGCTACGGTGGGGTCCTTGATGTGAATACCGGAACCGGCGACGACGATGTCGCCATCACCGGCGACGTGTCCATTGGCCAGTATGGCAGCTTCCTTCTCGACACGTCGGACGGCAACGACAGAATAGAATTCACAGGAGACCTGTCGGTGGGGTATGGGGCCTGGTTCAGTGTGAATGCCGGTGCCGGGGACGACTTGATCTCCCTGAACGGCAAGGTGTCCGGATACTGGAACACCGACGAGGGCAGGGCCAACCCCGACGGCCACAAGCTGGACATCAGGGGCGGGGAGGGATACGACGTCCTCGTTCTCAATGCGCCTGACGTCGACACGTTCAACGAATGGTATCGGCCCTGGCTCGAGGACGGCGGACTGGGGCGTCTCGAATGCGAGCGGATCGACGTCAAGGGGGTCTCCTCCGGTGACGATGGGATCCAGTGGCTGTCGAAGCTCGCCATGGATAAGGGCGACAACATCGTGTTGCGTTTCCATGACGCGGCTTCCAATGACGAAGGCAGCATCGGCGTCCTTGGCGACCTTGCGGCCGCACAGGGTTTCCTGTTCGATGGGCTTGCGGGAACGGACGACGAACTGCGCGTGAACATGGACGGCGGCGGGCTCAGCACCGGGGCGGCTGTGGACACCTTGGCGAGTCTGCTGGACGGGACGGCCCCGGGGGCGTCCATAACCGGCGTCGAGCGGCTCGTGCTGGACTTCTCCGACGGGAACCAGAACGACACCATCTCCATCACGGATGCGGATCTGGCGAAGATATTCGCCGCCATGAACGGAACCAACGCAGGTGCGGAACTCCATCTGCGCATGGACGATGGAGACAACCTCAAACTGGAGAGCGGCTGGACGGCTGCCGGCCAGACGACGTCGGCCACCGGCGAGACGGTGGCCGTCTACTCCGGGTCCAGTGGCGAACAGTTGTACGTCCACCTTGTGAGCGATGGCAATGCATGATGCGACCTGCATTCCCCCCGGTGAGGGGGAGGTTCTGGGCATTCTGAAGGATGCGCTTGTTACGACCTTGGATGGGGAGGTACCCGAGGAGGGCGTCTCCCGGGACTCCCCTCTCCAGGGTCCGTCGGGATTGCTGGATTCCTACGAGATGATGCTTTTCCTGGTCAATGTGGACAGCCGGCTCGTGGAGCGCTACGGCGTGGAGATGGTGGTGGACAGGGTGTTGGCGGACGGGACGTCCCCCACGGCGACGATGGGGTCCATGGTGGACTATGTGATGAAGCTCCTGCAGCGTCCCGCCGGGACGTGAGCCAAGGTCGGTTCCCGCCCCGGACAAAGCTGTTGCATTGCCTCCGGGTGTTTTGTATCCCATCCTCAGGAGGCGGAGGATGGGCCATGGCCCTTCCGATGCCGTGAGATCGGGGACGGTGCCGTCCCTGGCATGCCGAAGGAACGGGCGGTCGATCCCGCAAGTGCCGTGGCGTCCGGAACTGTCGGGGAAGGGAACGGGTATCGCGACATGCAGGAAGAAAAGGCCCAGGCCGATCGGCCCCGCAAGGGGACGGAAGATGGGCGCGCGATGGCGCCGGAGCGTACGGTCCGCATCGTGAACAGGGACGGCCAGGTGTTGGACCCCACGACATCGGCAAGGGCCGATGCCATGATCCGCGACGGGAAGGCGAGCGTGCTCTGCAGGTGTCCCTTCACCATCAAGCTGACCTACCATGCCCGCAGTTGCACGGCGCCCCCCGTGATTTACGGCGACATGGGCTCGGCCCACGTTGGCGCGGTGGCGGATGACGACCGGAACGTGCCCCTGCGCAAGCGGGAGACGGTGCAGCGCACGGATGTCAACGGACGGCAAGACATCGGCGTTCGCGATGGACGTTGAGGCGACGGCCGTTCTGCGATTGCCTCCGCACATCCTTTCTGGAAGACTATGACCGCTGATTCCCATATCACCTACGAGGAAGTGTGCGGATTCCTTCTTGATGCGGTGCGTGACGGCCGCGCGGATCCCGATTCCATCACCCTCGCAAGTCCCCTCATAGGACAGGGCGCCGTCCTGAGTTCCCTGGAGCTGGTGCATCTGCTCCTCGAGGCCGAGGACTTCTGCGGCGACCGGGGCGTGACCTTCGACTGGGCCTCGGACAGCGCCATGTCGGCCCGCCGGAGTCCGTACAGGACCGTGGAGAGCCTGGCGCGTTACATCGCAAGCATTGCCAGCAACGAGGAAACGCCGTGAAGCTCGTCGCCGTCACCGGTGCCGGAGGGGGGCTTGGCAGGCATGTCGCCCTCAGGGCGCAAGATGCCGGCTATGCGGTCGTCGGCTTCTCCCGCAGCAGACCCGAGGAGGATCCGGGATTCCCCCTGGAAGTGGGGGACGTGGCCGACCGCAAGGCCGTGGCGTCCTTCTTCGGGAAACTCCGCAAGGAACCCCTCTGGGGCATCGTCAACGCCGCCGGAATCGCCTGCATGAACCTGCTGCTGACGACTCCTGCCGAGACCATCGCAAGGGTGCTGGACACCAACCTGCTGGGCACAATGAACGTGTGCGCGGAAGGGGCGAAGGCGCTCCTGCGCGCAAAGGCCGGGCGCATCGTCAACTTTTCCAGCATCGCGCACCCTCTGGCTTTGGCCGGGGAGAGCGTCTACGCCGCATCCAAGGCCGGGGTGGAGACCTTCACGAGATGCCTCGCCAGGGAACTCGGGGGGTTCGGCATCACGGTGAACGCCGTCCGCCCGGGTCCCATCGCCACGGGCATCCTCAAGGGGCTGACGAAGGAGCAGATCGACGCCGTGGTGAAGCGGCAGATCGTGCCCCGCATGGCCGAGCCCGAGGACGTCTGGCATGTCGTGGAATTTTTCCTGGATCCGCGAAGCTCCATGATCTCGGGCGAGATCGTCGGACTGGGCGGGTCGTGATGGATCTGCTGCGGCGGATCGCGCAGCGGTCGCCGGACCCCTACGCGCCCCTCCTTCTTGGACGCGACCTCTCCCTCTCTTTGCGGGACGTGCTCTCGGCGTCATCGGTGAGTCTCTCCAAGGTGCGTCCCGGCGAGGTGACGGCCCTCGTGGGCGGGTTCGATGCGGAGAGCGTCGCGACCTTTCTGCGGTTGCTCGACCTTGGCGCCATCGTGATGCCTCTCACCCCGGACACCGCTCCCCAGCACGAGGAGTTCCTGCAGACGGGCCAGGCATCGGCGGTGATCGCCGATGGCGTCCTGAAGCGCCTCCCGGGGCCGGAGCAGGAACATCCTCTTCTGGCATCCCTCAGGGAGCGGGGCGAGGGGGGACTCGTCCTCTTCACTTCAGGCACCACGGGCAGGCCCAAGGCCATCCTCCATGGAGCCAGGCGATTCCTCGCCCGGTACGACACGCCAAGACCCGCGATGCGCACCATCGCCCTGTTGCGTTTCGACCACATAGGCGGTCTCAACACCCTGCTGCACACCCTGTTCAACGGCGGCGTGAGCATCACCCCGTCCTCTCTCGCCCCGGATGCCGTCATGCGTGACGTCGTCGCGTTCTCCGCGGAACTTCTTCCCGCCACGCCCACGTTCCTGCGGCTTCTCCTGATGGGCGGGCTTCTGGAGACGCCGCCGCCGTCCCTGAAGCTCGTCACCTACGGCACCGAACGCATGGATGCGGGCACGCTGGAGCGCCTGTGCGCGGCCCTGCCGGAGGTGGACTTCCGCCAGACGTACGGCATGAGCGAACTCGGCATCCTGCGGATACACAGTCGCGCCCGGGACAGCCTGTGGATGCAGGTGGGCGGGGAGGGGGTCGAGACGCGCGTTGTCCATGGCATGCTGGACATCAAGGCGGAAAACCGCATGATCGGCTATCTCAATGCGCCCCAGCCCTTCGATGCCGAGGGGTGGCTGGCCACCGGGGATTTGGTGGAGACGGACGGACCGTGGGTGCGCATCGTCGGCAGGCAGGGCGACGTGGTGAACGTGGGGGGGCTCAAGGTCATGCCGGAGGAAGTCGAACGGGCCGCCTTGGCACTGGACGGAGTCCTGCTCGCCAAGGCGTGGGGCAGGCCCAATCCCGTCACTGGACAGCATGTGGAACTGGTCTGCCGCATGGCCGTGGAACCTGCGACTCCCGAGGAGCGCAAGGAGTGCCTGCGCGCCTTGCGCCGCGCCCTTGCCGAACGCCTGCCGAACCACGCCGTGCCCCAGCGCATCCTGCTGGACGGCGTCGCGGTGAACCACAGGATGAAGCTCACGTGACCGGCGCCGGCGATGGCGTCCTGCAGGGCGTGGGGATATCCGGGGTGTGCACGGTCCTGCCCGCAGGCGGGATCGATTTCGTGCAGGAGATGACGTCCTTGGGCGTCCCCCTTCCCGAAGTCGAGAAGGCCGCGCGGCTCAGCGGACTTTCCCGCAGGCGCATCGCCCCTCCCGACGTCACCGCCGTCGATCTCTGCACCCGCGCCGCGCAGGAGCTTCTCGTCGCCCTTGGCGAGGGAAGGCCGGATCCGGACGTGGTTCTTTTCGTCAGCCAGTCCCCGGACTATCCCCTCCCGGCCTCGGCCTGCATCGTGCAGGGCCGTCTCGGGCTCAGGCGTTCCTGCATGTGTCTGGACATGAACGGCGGCTGCGCCGGCTACGTGAACGGACTGCTGACCGGCATGTCCCTGCTGGCCGGAGGCGGCGCCCGGAGCGTCCTGCTCCTCGTGGGGGACACCCAAGGGCGCTTCCTCGATCCGGAGAATCGCGTGACGGCGCCGCTCTTCGGCGATGCGGGCACGGCGACGCTTCTGGAACGGCGCGAGGCCGATGTCGCGGCAAGCTTCGCCTGGGGCACGGACGGTTCCGGAAGCGAGGCCCTGACGATCCCCGGTGGCGGGAGCAGGATCCCCGTCGTCCAGGGGGAGGCCGGGGACGCTCCTTTCAACGCCGTGGTGCGGGACGCGAAGGGCAATCCCTGGACCCTGGGGGACTACGGACAGCTCTGGATGGACGGCGTCGCCGTTTTCGGCTTCGGCGTGACGACGGTGCCGAGGCACGTCAAGGCGCACTGCGCAAAGGCCGGCATCGAGCCGGGATCCCTGGAGATGCTCGTTCTCCATCAGGCGAACCGCATGATGATGGAGACCATCGCGAACAAGGCCGGCGTGCCTCTCGGACGGGTTCCCATGGAGACCCTGTCCAGGTACGGCAACCTCGGCGCGGCTTCCATCCCGGCCGTCCTGTGCGACGAATTCGGCGGAAGGCGGACGCCTCAAGGGGACGTCATGCTGTGCGGATTCGGGGCGGGGCTTGCCTGGGCCTCCTGCATCCTCTCCCTGAAGGGGACCCTGTGTCTGCCGCCCGTGACATGGGACGGGCAGGGGCTTTCCAGGGAGGAGGCCATGGCCAGGTGGCACGAGAGATTCCGGGAGGCCCGGTGATGGATGGCCCGGAAATTTTTTTCGCCCGTGTGAGGGGTGCGCGTCTTCGGGCCGTGAGCGCCGTGGTTCCCGGCAATGCCGTCGATGTGCGGGAGGAGATGCTGGCCCAGGGTGCGGACGTGGAAAAGGCTGCGCGCTTTTCGGATGTGAGCGGCCTCGCCGTGCGCCGCGTGGCCCCCGAAGGGGTCACGGCGTCGGATCTCTGCGCCGTCGCCGCCGGGCGTCTTCTCGATGCCATGGACATCGATCGGGAGTCCGTGGACGCATTGCTTTTCGTCACCCACTGCCCAGACTTCCCGCTGCCTGCGTCGGCGGCCCTGTTGCAGCACAGGCTGGGACTTTCCAGGAAGTGTCTTGCGGTGGACCAGAACGCAGGATGCGTGGGCTGGCTGAACGGCCTGTACGTCGCATCGGCCATGGTGGCGGCGGGGACCTGCAATCGTGTGCTGCTGCTTGTGGGGGACACGCCGGCCCGCTTCTCCGACCCCGCGAACAGGGTCATCGCCCCGGTCTTCGGGGACGCCGGGACGGCCTCCTTGGTGGAAGCCGCATCCGATGGGGAAATGAGCTTCGCCATGGCCACGGAGGGGGCAAAGTTCGACGCCCTGGCCATCCCCGGCGGGGGGGCCCGCGTTCCCCGGCGCATCGACGATGCGCCTGACGGCCCCTTCGACCGCATCGTCCGGGACTCCAAGGACACGCCGTGGACACTCGACGGCCAGTGCCGCATCTGGATGGACGGGATGGCCATATACTCCTTCGCCGTCTCGGCCGTCCCGCGTCACGTCGCGGCCCATCTGGCCCACGACGGGCTGGCCCCGGCCGACGTGGGCAGGTGCTTTCTGCACCAGGCCAACAGGATCATGGTGGAGGCCGTCGCAAGGAAGGCGGGATTCCGCCCCGAACAGGTTCCGCAGGAGGTACTCGCCGCCTATGGCAACCAGGGAGGGTCCTCCATCCCCGTGCAACTTTGCGCCCATGAATGGACCATCCGCCGACCCGTGCTGCTCTGCTCCTTCGGGGCGGGCCTTGCGGTGGCCTCCTGCACGCTCTCCATGGAGGGGGCCCGGTTCCTTCCGGTCCACGAGGATGCGACCCCGGCCGATCCCGCGGACAGGGAACGCCGCATCCGATACTGGCACGAGAAGTTCCGCAGGTGACTGCCGGAAGGAGATTGTCGATGATCGTGGATCCCATCCCCCTGACGGGACCGTCCATCGGGCACAGGGAAATCGAGCTCGCCGCGGAGGCGGGGGGCCTCGGCTGGAACGCCAGGGGCAGGATGCATGTGGACGCCTTCCAGCGGGAAGTCGCGGGACGCATGGGACAGCGTCACGGTCTCGCCTTGGCCAGTTCCCATGCCGCGATCTTCCTCACCCTCGCGGGTCTCGGCATCAAGGCCGGGGACGAGGTGCTGCTTCCGGAGATCGCGGAGCCCTTCCTGGCCGCCGCCGTTGTCCATGTCGGCGCGACGCCCGTCTTCTGCGACGTCGATCCCGTGACCTTGTGCCTCTCCCCGGAGTCCGCCGCCCGCAACACGACCCCTCGAACGCGTTGCATCGTGCCCTCCCATTTCTTCGGGCAACCCTGCGACATGCCGGCCATCATGAAGCTTGCGGCCGACAAGGGCATCCCCGTGATCGAGAACGCGACGCAGGGAGTGGGGGCCACCATCGGCGACCGTCCCGCGGGTTCCTTCGGGACCTTCGCCGTCGTGGGCTTCGAACCGGAATACCCTCTCGTCGCCGGAGGAGGGGCCGTGCTGCTCTGCTCCCACGACGGGCTCATGGAACGGGTCGCCAGACTTGCCGGCAGCGGCATGTCCGCCGCAAATCCCATGGTGGCCGAGATCAACGGCTTCTACGCCCTGATGTCGAATCTCCAGGCTGCCGTGGGCTTGGCGCAGATGGAGCGCTTCGACGAGATCATCCAAGGGCGGCGCCGCATCTTCGACTGGTACCTCGAGGAACTGAAGGACGTCCCGGGGATCCGGCTGAATCCCGATGTCCCCGGCACCACCAACAGCCGATGGATGGTGACGTGCCTTCTGGAGGATCCGGCCATCGACCGCCCCTCCTTCATGAAGCGGCTCCTGGCGAGCAAGGTCGTCTGCTCACCGACCTTCTATCCTCTCTCCTCCATGCCGCCCTTCAGGAACGCCGACAATCCCGTGGCCCGGACCGTGGGCATGCGGGCCTTGCTGCTGCCCTGCGGACACAACCGCACCCGGGAGGAGATCGCTTTCGTGTGCTCCGCCATCCGCCAGTTGCTGGCCGATCCTGAGATCCCCGCCGCAGACCCCGAACTCACGGGATGGCTCAAGGCGAAGTCCGATGCGCTGGAACTGATGGCGCGATGGAAGGCGGAAGGTCATGCGGTCCCCTTCGAACACGAGGGCGCGAGCTACCGTCTGCGGACAGTGACGGCCGACGAGGCGAAATCCCCCGCCTACATGGAGGAGGCGAAGGCCCTGCGGGATGCGCATCCCGAGGCCTTCCTGGGCGGCCCTCCCCTCACGTGGGAGCAGATGCGCAAGATCATGGAGGACTACGGGACCGTGAGCCGGGACTTCCTGCTCATCGCCGTCGAGGACGACTCCCGGGTCTGGGGGGAACTGGCGCTGCAGTCCTTCGATTTCGTGAAGCGCACGTGCAGTCTGGAGAGCCACATGATGCGGGACGACGCCCCCAAGGGGCTCGCCAGCGCGGCGGTTCTCGCGATGTGCGGCATGTGCCGCGACGAACTGGGGATGGAGCGTCTCTTCTGCAACATCGTGGGGAGCAACCACAAGTCCCGGGTTCTCGCCTCGTACCTCGGGTACGAACTCCAAAGTTCCGTCAACATGCGCAAGGCGACCCTCCCCGACGGGACGTGGACCTATCGGCCCATGTACATCGCGGGCAGGGACAGGGCCGAGGAGACCCTCGTCACCCTTGCGAGGCGGTTGAAGACGACGGCGATCCAACAGGAAGGGGGAAGTGATGGACGAACAGTCGGTGCTGGAAATCCTGCGGCAGTCCCTTGAGGACATCCGGGGCAAGGGGGGGAAGGGCCCGGCGTTTTCGCCGGAGATGCAGATCACGGGGAAGGACGGCGCTCTGGACTCCCTGGACACCATGCTCTTCCTGGATCGGGCCGAGGAGCGGGTGCGGGCCGCGGCGGGATGGGACGTTCCGCTGGTGGGGGACGGCGTGCTGAACGCGAATCCCAGCCCCTTCGCCACGATGCGGACCATGGCCGCATACATCCTGGGGCTGCTGGCCGTCATCGAGGATCGTTAGGCTCCTTCCCGATCCGGCGGAACTTCGCCTGAAGCATCCTCCGGGTCAGTCGTTGCCCTCCCCGGGCAACATCACCCGGACCAGCGCTCCGCCCGTCTCGCCGTTGGCCAGTTCCATCCGCCCCCCGTGGCTGATGACGATGGACTGGACGATGGGAAGTCCCAGACCGGTGCCGGCCTCCTTGGTGGTGAAGAACGGGTCCAGGATGCTGTTGACGGTCTTCGGGTCGAATCCCGGCCCGCTGTCCAGGAACTCCAGGACGACGTTGCCGTTCTCCCTCCGGGCCGTGACCTTCATCTTCCCCTCCCCGTTCATGGCCTGCAGGCCGTTGACGAGGATGTTGTAGAAGGCCCGGTACAGCAGATCCTTGTCGCCGGGGATGACGAGGTCCGGAGGCGTGTCCCGTTCCACCGTCACGTGCTGCTTCTGCGTCTCCACCTCCATGAAGGCGAAGGCCTGGTCCAGCACCATGTTGAGGTCTATCGGGATCTTGTTGGGCTTCACGGGGCGGGCGTAGTCCAGGAAGTCGTTGACCGTGCGGGAGAGCCGCAGCGCCTCGTCGTAGACCGCCGCGAGGATGCGGCTGGAGGCGGCGTCGTTCCTGTCGGGGCGGCTCTTGAGCAGTTCGGCGCTGGACTGGATGATCCCCAGGGGATTGCGGATCTCGTGGGCGATGCTGGCCACGACCCTGCCCATGCTCACGAGCTTCTCGTTGCTGTGTATCTCGTTCTCGAGCTGCCGGTTTTTGAGCATGCGCTCGGCGAGGATGCGTTCCGCCCTGCGCAGCAGCATGTGCAGCAGGATGAAGAGCACCATGGAGGACATCAGGCACATGAGCACGATGATGCCCTGTATGGCCATGACCTGTTCGTAGTCGCCGGTGATGTCCTGGGTCAGTTCCAGCACCCCCATGACGGGAGGCGTCACGTCCGGCTGGATGCTCTCCCCTCGCAGCGGGCAGAGCACCTGGAGCACGAAGGTCCCCTTCTCCAGCGGGATGCGAAAGGGCGCCTGCCACGTGGGGATGGTGGAGACCATGGTCGTGGAGGTGGAGAGGCTCTCCAGCACCGCGTCAAGCTTGGCCGGGGCGAGTCCCTGCTTGCCCAGCCCCTCCCGGTCCGTGGCATAGGCCACCGCCCTCGTGTAGGGATCGTAGATGCGCAGGCGCGCCACGGGCAGGCCGTGGATGACCGACTTCACCACCTGGTCCATCCGGTCGAACTGCGCCGGCTGGCGCAGGGCGATGCGTCCGTGGGCGACCAGGGTCGGCAGGGCGAAACGCTGGAAGATCTGGTGGTTCAGGTTCTCCACGAGAACCTGGGCGAAGCGCTCCTGCCGGGTCAGCAGCGCCTCCCTCGCCTTGTTGGAGACGAAGAAGGACAGCACGAGGCTGCACATCAGGATGAGCACCAGCGAGAACCAGGAGATGGTTCTCGCGTAGCTCAGGGGGATGTCCTGCGTGCTCGCGAGCCCCGTGGGCAGTTCCAGGGGCTTGCGAGTCCGATCCTGGGAATCGTGCTGCCCGTTGGCCTGGGCCTCGGTCACCTCAGAAGTCCTGACGCCGCTTCGTCGCCGAGAGATAGGCGGCCAGGTCCGCGGATTCCTTCGGGTAGCCCGATGCGCCGAGCCTGGCGTTGGCGAGTCGCTTGCCCAGTTCCACCGCCGGCTGGTCCACGGGGTTGATGTCCATGAGCCAGCCCGTGAAGATCGTGGCCGCCTCGAGCAGCATCATCATGGATCCGGCCGCCTCGGCATCCGTCGCCCCCATCTCGACGTGGAGCAGGGGGACCGCCTGCTGCACCAGCGCCATGCGGGTTCCCATAGCCTCGGCCTCCAGGAGGCTTCCGAAGGGCTTGCCCCGGAGCCACGACCAGACGTCGGGCAGATCCTGGGAGAAGGTGGGGCCGTCGGGGACCTTGGCCTGGGTCAGGAAGATGCAGCCCTTGTTCCTCGGCCCGTCCAGGAACATCTGGTTGACCGAATGCTGGTCGGTGACGCCCGTGGCCGGAACCGGCATCGTCCCCTTGCCCTCCTTGCCGAGGCTCTCCGCCCAGAGCTGGGCGAACCACAGGCCGAAGGCGGTCCATCTCGGGATGTAGCAGAAGAAGATCAGCTGGGAGTAGTCCTTGTCCTCCAAGGCCTTGGCCCATGCGGCGATGGCGAGGGAGGGATGGTCGGCGACCTTCGTCGGGTCCTTTGCGATGGGTTCCGCGACACGGGCCGCCCCCTTGAGCAGGCCCTGCCAGTCGATGCCGAGAAATCCCGCGGGCAGCAGACCCACGGCGGACAGCGCCGAGTAGCGGCCACCCAGATGGTCGGGGACCTCAAGGGACTGCAGTCCGAGCTGCGTCGCCTGTTCCCGCAGGTATCCGGCCTTCGCGTCGGTGACCACGATCATGTGGTCCCGCCAGGCATCGCCGAGCGCCGCGGAGAGCCATTCCCTCACGAGGAAGTACTGGGAGAGCGTCTCGATGGTGCCCCCGGACTTGCTGATGCAGGTCACCACGGTGTCCTTGGGGTCGAGGGCGGCGAGCCAGTCCGTGAAGGTCTCCGGGCAGACGTTGTCGGCGATCCACAGGCACGGCCCGGAATGGCCGGGGCCGTCCATGCCGGGGGCGAATGCCTTCTGCAGCGCCCTCGCGCCAAGCGCCGAGCCCCCGATGCCGAGGAGGAGCATGTGGCGGAACTTCTTCGCGTGGGCGATCACCGGGGGAAGATCGGCCTCGAGTCGCTGCCGGTAGGGCATGGTGAGGAAGGGCAGGGTGCCCTGGGAGATCTCCGAGGCGAGGCGCCGGCCGATGGCGTCCGATGCGGACGCGGCAAGAGGGGGGACCCCCTGCAGACGATGGGCGTAAGCGCAGGACCATTCAAGCGCGTGAGGCATTTTGCTTTCCTCGCTGTTTTGTGATCGTCGCGGCCGGGGACGCCAGCTGCACCAGCATGCCCGGCGCGCCGTGTCCCGGCAGGTGCAGTTCCATGGTGCCCTTGTGGACCTTCTCCACGGTGGCCGTGCCAAGCATGTTGCCGTCGATGTCGAAGACGGGCCTCTCCTCGCCGACTTCCGGGGGGCGCTTGCCGCCGAGACACCAGCACCGCGTGCTTTCCGCGTCCATGGGCTCGGCCCTGAATATCTCGGCGCAGCCCATGGCGTTCAGCTGGAGCAGATAGCGCTTTCCGGCAACGTATGTGAAGGCCATGGAGGCGATGCCGAGCACCACGCCCACGGCGGCGGGGTAGAAGGGATTGACGTCCGTGTGGCGCATCAGCAGGGAGAGGGATGCGTCCTGACGGGCCCTGGCGTCCTCGTGGAGGATGAGGGTGTAGCGCTGGTCGGTCTGGGGACTTGCGCCCCGGAAGTGGATGCGCAGCCCGTAGCGGCCGGGGGGGCAGATGTCGTCCGCCGAGACCTGGCCTCGCCACATGCCGTTGCCGAACCAGTAGCCGGCGAAGAACCCTTCAAGATTGAAACGCAGTTCCGGCGCCTGGGGCGTGAAGGTGGCGGTGACGTCGCTGGTGACGGGATTCTTGAGGGGGGTGGGGCCCGAGACGTTCAGGGTCTCTCCGGGGACGATGTCGATCTCGTCGTTTCCGGAGCGGATCACGGACTGCATGCCGTCGGCGAGGCAGAGTGCGGCCACGAGCATGCAGACGGCCCCCACCTTGCCGAGGAGTCCCTGAAGGGCGCGGGCGTCCCGGGCGGGTTCGAGCAGTGCGTCTGGAAGGTCGGCCATGGAGTGAATATACTCCGCGCACGGCGCCGTCCACAAGTGGGAATGGGGCAGAGGGGCGGGGTCCGCAGGACAGGCTATGTCTGAGAGCCTCGTCGGGCTACGCAGTTTTTTGTTGCGAAATATTTCCTTGTCTTCAGACAAACGTTAATATTTTTTTTGATGAGGCCGACTGTCTCTCCGAGCAGACGTTAATATCTTTTTTCAACAACTTCGATTTTGGCGTAATCGCACAGATATCGCATTCCATTGGTCAATATCTTTGACCGGAATGAGGAACATCGTGATTGTAAAACATATATACGACCAGATCGTGAATCGCTTGGCGGTTCAAGCCCATTTAATGTATCTTGGGGATATTATTTGGTCTTTATGTGAAAGATCCATCAAATCGTGACGATCTAATATGGACGCTAGAGAATGTTCTTCATCAATGTTCATGTCTATTGGCGTTTCCGTATCTATGGGTTCCAGGAACTTATTGATGTCCGCATATTTATTTGATGACTACTCTGCCGCATGGGCGGTGCTGGCAACGGACGGCCGGTCAGACTTTTAAATAATTTTGCGACGATCAATATTGAATGCAAGCATTTTTATATACTATCTGGGTGCCGTTGCCCGCTCAGCTTAGCCGCCACTAATTGGCCTTTTTTTGTTTTAGGAATGAAGGGAAAGAGGTAATACGTTTCTGCTAGAGAGAACTCTTTTTCGAAGGACTTCGCAGTTCTGGCCGACCAAGCCTTGTCAAGAATTTGCTGCAAGAACTCAATGTCATTGTTTTCTTGAATATCTTTGATAATCTCATCCGAAATATTCTTGAAGCGATGTTGCAGTACACTGATCAGAAATGAACGGGTTTCATTCAGGACTCCTAGTTCGAAAACCATTTGTCGCAGGTCTTCATAAGATGCATTGTCTAAATTACTTCGCCACTTTTTTAATTGATCCAAAATGAGTGCATGGCGCACCTCCAAATGTTTTAAGACTAAAAGGCGTCAATGACAATGATGCCAGAATTTCCTGGCTCATCTAAAATATACATCAATTGTAAGTTGCAACAGCCTCTTGTAGAAATTTGTCTGCAATATGGGCAGTTGGATCGTAGCTATTGCCTCAATTGCTATATAATCTATTGAATTTGATAATGTTTTGCAATTTTGAACTGCAATTTAGTATATAAATAAATTGACATGTTAATATAGCATTCGGAATGCTAATAAATCCACAATAGAATGGCAAGGGATATGTGTGAAGTATGCTGGCATTAGCGACTCCCCACTACAAGAGAGAAGTTCTTTTCGAAGAATTTCCAGTCTTTGGCCGACAATGCTTCGTTAATAAGGCGTTGTAGTGTATTGAGATTGCAAATATGTTGAATCTGTGTGATAATTTCCTGCGATATATTCTTGAAGCGATGCTGTTATAATGCACTCAGTGTTGCACGCTTCCCTTTTAGCACTCTTTCTGCACGTATCATTTCTCGGAATGTATCGCAGAATTTACTGGCAAAACGCTGATAATCCATATATGTACTCCGCCGATTTTTTAGGATAATTTTATAACTAAGATGATAGTGTCGACATACTTTATAAAAACGAATACTGCTAATTTAGATCAAACCTCATCTGGCGATGCTTGAGTGCATCGGTCTAGGTCTTTTGATGTGGCAAGAGAGAACTTCCTTTCAAAAGACTTAAAAGTTCTGGCAGACCAGGAATCGTCAAGAAGCTGCTTGAGTGTATCGAGATCACCAATATTCTGAATCTGTATGATAATTTCTTGCGATACGTCCTTGAAGCGATGTTGCAATACACTTATTAAAGATGAACGTCTAGTCCAATACACCTTCTTCGATTATCATCTCTTGGAAAACCTTACAAAATGCATCATCGGCGATACGTCGACACTCCATAAAATCCGCTGGAAGTGATTTCATATGTCGGCCTCCAAGAAATTTAAAGTTTTTTATTGAGTAAGTATTGCAAAATTGAATGAAGCATGTGGTGGGCTATTTGTGTCCAAGCTACAGAGAGAACTGATTCGTATATTTATATACTTTTCATTCATCTCCTTAACTCGGGAATGAGTTCTATTAGGGACTCGGGTAAAAAATCAGGAGGATGTAATATCTCCATCGCTAGAGTTAATTGGTTTTTCTGTGAAAGTTCTTGCAAATCGGGCCGTCCAGATATAAAAGCTAGGGAATATCTTTAGCAATACTCATGTCCTCAGCAATATCCATGTCCTCGGACATTTCCTCATCTCTAGAGATCGATTGCATATTGCTTGATTCTGTTTCGTCTTGAACAGGCATTGAGTAACATCTCGTTGGGATATGTTATATATTTTTCAGTGGCTTGTGGCATGCAGCAGGGCCCTACTAAAGTAGATTTTATATAGCGATACAAAAATTTCTATGGCGTAAAGTGTATTGAAATCTACAGTCCATTCAACATCTAGGATAGACTTCAAAAGGTTTCAATGTGCATCGGGCCAACGGACCATTGAGTGAGTGGGGCTGTCACTGAGATTGACTATTTAAGGTATAAACAAAGAACAGGATTACTCCGCAGTTGTGAAGAATCCTGCTCTTATACAAGCATAGGTAAATTGACGTCAGTTTACTTGAAAGTCAATAACACAGAATGCATGCATAGAAAAAATATGCATGCGAGGGGTGTTGACACTAATTTTTAGCCATGACCAGAGAGAACTTCTTTTCGAAGGATTTCCAGTTTCTGGCCAAAGAAGCCTCGTCAAGAAGCAGTTTCAGGATATCAATATCCCTGATTTGTTGAATTTGAGCAATAATTTCGTGCGATGCGTCCTTGAAGCGATTCTGTAGTACGATGACTAGCGAGGATCGTCTCCCCTCTAATTCTCCTTCCTGACGTACTTCTCGGAGTCCTACCTGACGCCCTTCCTCAAATACAATTTTCCGGGCTTTTTCTTCAAGACGTTTGCGAAGAATACGCTGATAATGCATAAAATCCATAAAACACTCCCTTGATGCTCCAACGGCTCTTTCATAAGTTGGTAGTTAAAACCATAAGGGCTACCGCTGAGATGACACGAACACTAAAAACGCCAATTAGGCGTGATGCGGGAGATCGCAACTAGCTATTCGCCATGGCCAGAGAGAACTTCTTTTCGAAGGATTTCCAGTTTCTGGCCGAAGTAGCCTCTCCCAGAAGGCGTTGCAGGATATCAATATCCCAGATTTGTTGAATTTGAGCAATAATTGCCTGCGATGCGTCCTTGAAACGATTTTGCACTACTGTAACTAGCGAGGATCGTCTCCCCTCTAATTCCCCTTCCTGACGCCCTTCCTGACGCCCTTCCAGACGCCCTTCCAGACGTCCTTCCTGACGCCCTTCCTGACGCCCTTCCCGACGCCCTTCCTCGTGTACAATTTGCCGGGCTTTTTCCTCAAGACGATTGGTGAGGATACGCTGATAATCCATAAGAACACTCCTTCGACGCTCCAGCGTCATTTCCATGATTTGGTAATTAAAATCATAGGGGCCGCCTAAGAGATATTGCAAGAATTCCCGTATTTCCTCTTCTTTTTCGATATCGCCACTAAAACGTTTGATGATGCATTCCAATCTGTGCACAACTTCATCTAAGGAATTCTCTAATGCCAACCCCTTCCATAGGTAGGGGAGAGTGCAGATATGTGCCACTTCCAGCAAGCGCTCGTCATCAATGTCGCGCAGATGGATATAGTAACAATCAATAACAATTGAGACACCATCCACTATAAAGGATTGTGGATTCTCGAGATCCTTGAAGGTTCTTACATCCCATTTCTTAGGCCCACAACCCACTATTATTGTTATGACTTTTGGGGCAAAGTGCTGGTCTTTATCATGAACGTAATACCATAGGACCTCAAAGTGATAGCGCCCTGCCTGAACTACCATCGACTTATCAGACTCTGTCACATGTTCGACATGCAAAATAAAGACAGGCTCTTCATCTTCCTTATCGGACTTGACGAAAGGCTCTTTCTTTCTGAATTCAACCATCAGGTCAGATTCGATACGCTTGTTGAATAATGATTTATACTGGCCACTCAGAAACGTATGGTTCATAGTGGAGGGATTCAGTTGGCTACTAAGTTTTTGAGGCAATGCCAGCAGCGGGAGGCAATAAATCCTATTCCCTTTTGACATGCACGCCTTGAAATTTTTATCATGCCATGCTGTTTCGCGAATTGTAGATTTTTGGGTCTTTGTTATCTTTTTACGTGGCATCAGAGTCGCTCCTCATATACATTTATTTTTCAATTCTCTTGAGGATCATTTGAAATAAGTGTCGTTACCGTGTCTAGGCACTGAGAGAATTCATGTCCCGTATGCTTGAGTCAAGTTGAGCGTTGTGCATCGCCATTTGGCAACAGCTTAAGGGAACAAGTTTTGGATGCCCGATGGGGTGGGGATCACCCTCCCATGGCGCCGTTCAAGTTGGCTACAAGCAACGCCCCATCGCTTCGCGGCGGCGGACTGGCGGAGAGGCCCGGCCTCGGCCTCGCAGGGCAACCTTCCCTGCGAGGGGATGGCGGCCACCCCGCCAAGGGGGCCAAGCACGCGACTTCGCCCTCTCAGAAAACCTGAGAAGACCATGCCCCATCCTGTGCCTCAAGTCAAGTGATGGGCGCATGCCAAAAATGCGAATCCGGCGCCCCCGACAGGTCCACGATTCCCCAAGCGTATGGCCGCCCGCCCGTTCGGAACCTCTGGCTTGCCATCGGCCCGACTCCAAGGGGACGGCGGCCTTTCCTCGCGTCCCGCGAGGGCGGTCCTCCACCATGCATGTCGCGCAGAATGCGGAGACCGGCGACCACTCGCACATGCCGTGATGCATCCGGCCCGCCGTTCAGATTCCGTCATCATGTGGACGCGTGGACGGCGCCGTTGCACGGTCATCCAGATGACCGTCGATCGTGCCGTGTGGCGGATTGCCGGTGGGGGCACGTGCGATTCAGCCGCGGCATGGAGGGCACGCGTCAAAGGATGGGGCGCCTCTGCCGGTTTCCGGCGCGACAGGCGTCAGTCGGGCCTGGAAGATGGAGGAAAGAGGGAACCGATGCCCTTCAGCGGGGCGTGAGCCTGGCCCGGGACGGGGCCACCTGCCAGCGCACCAGCTGACGGCCCACCTTGGGAAGTTCCACGAAGCTCTCGTACTCCGCGGGGAATCTGCGCCGCACGAACCGGGTCGCTAGGAACGCAAGCCCCCAGACGGGGCCTGCGGTGCACAGGAACCACAGCAGGAATCCGGCCTCGGCGGGCAGATCGCTCCGGGAGGCCATGTACATGCTGAAAAAAACCGTCGCCACCATCAGCAGGTTGGCGACGATGCGGATGGCTCCGACGTAGAGGGACTGTTTGTAGCTGTTCAACGCGGGAATCCGGGAAGGCTTGACGCCGTCCCCGTCCGGCGGAAGGCTTCCGCCGGACGGGGGATGGCGCTGCGTGTTATCGTTTGAATATGTCCGTCTTGGTGACGTTCATGAGCCTGATGAGTTGGGTCTTGTCGGCCTTCATGAAGGCGACCCGGACTTCGTCCCCGTACTTCCACGTGTCATCGCCCAGTTCCATGTCCTCCTGGGACGGAGTGAAGGTGATGAGGAGCTTCTGCGACGGGGCGTACACGGTGACGTTGCCGTCCTTGATCTCGGGGAACTTTTTCCCCGCAACCTTCGGATGACGCCTGGAGTCGATGGTGTTGTCCTTGTCCTTGACGGTGACCTTCAGGGCGCGGACCTTCTTCTCGTTCTTGTCGTACACGTACACGGTGCTGTTGTCGGCGTCGATCTTGAGCAGGCAGCCGGTGGCGGGATCCGCCCCCATGTCTTTCTTCTCAAGCGGGAGCTTGTAAGTCACGATGTCGCCGGTGTAGTCGCCCTTCTTGCCCTTGGCGTCCCGTATCTTGTCGAGGACGAGGGTCACGGACTTGCCGCTTTCGAAGGCGACGGCCCGGCCCTGTTCGACATCGCCTTTGAGGTCGCACCCGGCGAGGGCGAAGGCGAAGACCATCAGGGAAACGATCAGTATGCGTGTCTTCATGGTCTCCTCCTATTTGCCCGCGGCGCGCTTGGCCGCCAGTTCTGCCCTTGCACCGGAGATCATCTGCCAGGCGATGTAGATCGAGATCAGGCTCACGAAGCCCAGCACGTCGACGGTGGCCAGTATGCCCAGGATGTTGCCGATGGCGGGCAGCTCCGTCTGGAGGAGCTTCAGCAGAACGGAGATGAGGCAGCCGATGACGGCGAGGCCGAAGACGATCCGGATGCCGTAGCCTTTCACGTACTTGGTCGCGACGACGCCGATCTGTGCGCCCACGGCCGCGCCGCAGAGCATGATGATGGCCGCCAGCAGTTCGGTGCGGCCCTTGTAGGTGTAGGACGCCGCGCCGTAGAGGCCGGAGATGGCCACTTCGAAGAGGTCCGTGCCCACGGCCAAGTGCGTCGGGCACCCGACAAGGTAGACCAGGGCGGGCATGCGGATGAGACCGCCGCCGATGCCCAGGATGCCGGCCAGCCAGCCGGTGAAGAGGCTCACGCAGATGGGCAGCCACATGGAGCAGTGGACGCCGGCCTGCTTGAAGGTGACCATGGGGGGGACGCGGATGGCCTGGAGGCGCTTGCCCCATTCGAGGCCGGACTCGCTGGCGTCCATCTCCCTGTTCTGCGCCTGGGCCTCGCGCTCTTTCTTCTTGCGCAGGGCCACGTCATGGAAGACGATCCAGGCGATGACGATGAGCAGCACCACGTACAGCCATCGGACGACCTTGTCCACGCTGCCGATGCGCTCCAGCCACATGACCATCTGGGCCCCGATCTCCACGCCGATGATCGTGCCGATCAGCATGGTTATGCCCAGAATGTAGTCGACGTTGCCGAACTTGCCGTGTCTCATGGTGGAAATCAGGGACTTCCCGGCCATCTGCGCGACGTCGGTCCCGATGGCGAAGGCCATGGGGAATCCGAGGATGTTCAGGCCGGGGGTGACCATCCAGGCCCCGCCCAGACCGAAGAATCCGCCGATGATGCCGACGCCGAGACCAAGGATGATCAGCCCCGGCCAGAAGAGTTCCACGCCGGAGATGGGCATGTGCATGTATAACCATTCCATAGATGCTCGCTCCTTCCGGCTACTTTTCCGCCAGTTCGCGGTGGTGGAGGTCGATGCCGATGTGTGTCATCACGATGTCGGCGAGAAAGCCCAGGATGCAGCCCAGCACGGGGATGATGACCATGGTCATCAGCGCGAACTGGAAGTGGCTTTCGTTGTACATCTCCGCCCACCAGGCGATGATCCCGTCAAGGCCGCGGGTGTCCGCGACGATGGCGATGGCCGCTCCCTTGCCGCCGGCGGCGGCCGCCAGGGAAGGCACGAGCAGTGGCAGGGCCAAGGCCAGGCCCAGCAGCAGTAACCACAGCCTGCGTGTTTTCTTCATGGGTTCCTCCAAACAGTTGCTGTCCGTGAACGCTAACGCTTTGCCAAAGGGGCAGGCGGGGACTTGCTGCCCCTTGTACACAGGGTCGGAAGATTCTCTAAAAAGAATCCCGATGCCCTCAGCAAGATGCGTGCCGCCGAATGGCGCAATCCGCCGGAGGGCCGGGACGGCGGGTCGCGAAAAATATCGCAAGGGCTTGCGGGATTATCTCATCTGTGGCATACGGTGTGATGCACGATTTTTGCGCGTTTATCGGCCAACCCCGGAGGACGACATGCGCATCTTCGGACCGGTGGTCGGCGGCAGTTCGCTGGACACCCTCTCCAACATCCTGAACAGGAGCTTCGTCAACCGTCTGCTCCTGATGTGCCTGCCGCTGCTGGCCCTGGTGCTGACGCTGCTGTTCTGCGTCGCCGGCAGGCAGACGGACCGCATGGTCTCCGGAGCCATCGCCACGGGCTTCAACCTCCAGGCGAGGACCATGGGGCTGGCCCTGGAGCAGGTGTTGCAGGAATCGCGCAACAGTCTTCTCGTTCTCGCAGCGGGACCTCTCGACCAGAGTTCCATGGTGCGCCGCATGAAACAGCGCACCCGGGCCGACCCCAACCGTTTCAGGGAGGTCGCGTATCTGGGGTTGCGGCAGGAGGACTGCTACGTCCTGCTCAACTGCGGCGGCGGCGAGGTCGTGGCGATACCCAGCGACGTGGCCCTGGGGGCGCCCATGGGCCCCTTCCACAACCTCAGCACCATGCAGCAGCCCGGCAAGGTGGCCATCAGCCAGCCCCTCGAAGTGACCTACTCCCTGGTCCCCCAGGAGAACCAGGTCTCCAGCACGAGCTTCCACGTCATCCGGCTCTCCACTCCCATCCATGACGCCGAGGGCCACTACAGGGGCATCCTCATACTGTCCGTGGACATGGCGATGCTGCGGGATCTCGTCTCCGTCTACGCCCCCCCCATCGCGCAACGGACGGAGGAGGGGAGGGAGGCGACGGCCAGGTGCTTCTTCTTCGACAGGGACGGTTGGATGCTGTTCCAGTCCGAGAATCCCGCAACCCTGCGCGACGTCTCCATCGGCCTGGACGCGGTGCGGGGAGGGTTCAGGGGGGATTTCGGCAGAAGCGGCTACGCCCAGGCCTTCCGCCCCGGCTCCGAGTATCTGCGCTACTGGACGATGGTGGCGGAGGTGCAGAGCGGCAGGCAGGGGCGCATCGCCGTGGGCTCGGACGCCGAAGGGTTCTGGGGCGACGGGCCGATACACGTGGAAGGGGTGAGCTATGCCCCCGTGGCATTCGCCCAGGATGCGGAATCCACTCCCGCCGTGATCGGCGGCATAGCGATCCTTGACGCCTCCCTGACCGCGTCCCGGACCGAAGTGCAAATGCTGGGGCTTTTCGTCCTCGGAGGACTGGCGGGACTTCTGCTGGCCGGGGCGTGTCTCTGGTGGACGGGGCGGCGCGTGGACGCGCAGCTGCTGCGGATTGTCGCCGCCCTGCAGGAACGGCAGCAGCGCAACGGCCTGGAACCTCTGGACGTGTCCGGAGGGGTCGACGGACTGGGCAGGCTGGTCGTCCTGGTGAACGCGCTGCTGGAGCGCCTGCGGACGGTCCTGGAGGACCGGCTGTCCCGGGAGGAGATGGAAAGCGCCCAGTCCCTCCGCGAGCCGGTGGAGGACCTGCCGGATCCCGAGGACGTCCCGCCCACGGGACTCGTCGGCTACTCGCCGGCGATTCTCGCCCTGCAGGAGCACATCCGCAAGGCCGCCCAGTCCACGGCGGACGTGCTGGTCATCGGCGAGACGGGCACGGGCAAGGAACTCGTCTCGGAGGCGGTCCACAGGCTGAGCCAGCGTTCCGGGGGCCCCTTCATCACCATCAACTGCGGCGCGCTGGACGAGGGACTGCTCATGGACACCCTCTTCGGACACGTGAAGGGCGCCTTCACCGAGGCGAAGAATCCCCGGAAGGGGGCCTTCCTGGCCGCGGAAGGGGGGACCCTCATGCTGGACGAGGTGGGCAACGCGGCCCCCAAGGTCCAGCAGGCGCTGCTGCGCACCCTGTCCACGAGACGCGTGAAGCCCCTGGGGGCCGACTACGACGTCCCCTTCGACACGCGCATCATCGCCGCCACGAATGCGGAACTCCTCGGCGGATCCGGCGGCTTCAGGGAGGATCTCTACTACAGGCTCGCGGTCATAACCCTGCGCACGCCGCCTCTCCGGGACCGCAAGGAGGACATTCCCGCCCTGCTCGTCCACTGTCTGGCCGAGGCCCTCAAGTCCCGCATGCCCGGAGTGCGCGGCGCCATGCCCAGGATCAGCCGGGGGGCGATGGAGAAGCTCCTGGCCCACGACTGGCCGGGCAACGTGCGGGAGTTCCAGAACATCCTCACCAGCGCCTTCACCTTCTGCGAGGGGGAGATCATCCAGGCCGAGGACATCCGCATCGACATCGGCGAGCAGGCGGCCCCCGTCCCTGAGACGGAGCGTCCCCAGGCCGCCGCCCCGCCTCCGCCCCCCCGCGTCCAGCCCGAGGAGAGCCCCGACGGTCTCAACGCGCGGCAGCGCGCCATGCTGGACAAGCTCAGGGAGCGGGGCAGCGTCAGCCGGCAGGAGTATCAGGACATGGCGGAGAGCGGGATATCCATGCGCACCGCCCAGTACGACCTGCAGGCCTTGGTCCGTGCGGGGTACGTGCGCAAGAAGGGCAAGGGGCCCGCGCTGAGGTACGTCGTGGTGCACAGGAAGTCCGACGACGAGTATCTCTACCCGCCCTTTCCGGACCGGACCCTGCTGGCGTCCACGGGTTGACGGATCTCCCCGTGCGGGAGCGGCCGGCGTGGCGATGGGGCTTCCCGTCGCCGGAACTTGAACGCAACGGCGATTTTGCAAGGTGACCATGGGAATCATCGACTGGTGCAGGAAGGTGGCCGGCTGGGGGCCGACCATCGATCGCGAGACGGCGATGGCGGCCTTCAGGAAGCGCTATGCCCGCTTCAACGAACTCCTGCAGGCGAACGCGGATCTCGCGGACATCATGGCGGCCCTCGACGCCGCCCAGTCGGGCGAGCGCCCCCTGGACATGAGTCACCTCAGGGGCGAGACGCGCAAGGCCATCCTGCAATGCGAACGCATGGCGGAATGCCTCGGGGATCTCTCCACGAGGGACGAGACGGCCATCCTGGAGATCGCCCGGAGCATCGGCGGACGCATAGAGGGGGAGATCGAGCGCAAGGAGAAGGGGGACGTGAACGCGATCACCCTCTCCCTTTCCGAGGTGGACGCCAGCATGGCCTACAGCGTCGGGGGGAAGAACGCGAACCTCGGCGAACTGCGCAACATGGCGGACATGCCCGTTCCCAAGGGCTTCGCCGTCACGACGCTGGCCGGAACGCTCCTTTTGCTGCGCAACCATGGGCTGCTGCGGGATCTGTACGCCTGCCTGCGGGAGATCGACGCCGACAGGCCCCAGACCGTGGCCGACGCCTCATGCATGCTGTCCGGCCGCATCATGGAGGCCAAGGTCCCCGAGGAGGTGCTCCGGGCGCTTCAGGGAGGTTGGGACGCGGTCTTCGGCGGGGAGACGACGCTTTGCGCCCTGCGCTCGAGCGCAGTCTCCGAGGACGGGGGTCTTTCCTTCTCCGGTCAGTACCTGAGCGTCATGGGCGTCCGGCGCGAGGATCTGCCGTTGGCCTTCAAGCAGGTGCTGGCCAGCATGTTCTCCGAGCGGGTGCTGACCTACAAGCTGGCCAACGGCTTCAGTCTGGATCCCGTGGGCATGGGGATGTGCTGCTGCGAGATGGTGGACGCCAAGGCGGCCGGCGTGGCATTTTCCCGCCATCCCGTGGACCTGCGTTCCAACTGCGTGCTCATAAACGGCGTCTGGGGGCTGGGCGAGGGATTGGTGGACGGGTCGCTCCAGTCGGACAGCTGGCAGGTCTCCCGGGCCACGCGGAAGGTGGTGGAGGAGCGCATCGCCCTGAAGTCGGCGATGCACGTGGTGGAACTGGACGGGGATCGGGTCGAGCGCAGGGTGCGTCCGACGCCGGAGGAGATCAGGGACGTTCCGTGCCTCACGTCCGCCCAGGTGAAGGAGATCGCCTCCATGGCCCTCTCCCTGGAGCACCACTACCAGTATCCCCAGGACGTGGAGTGGGCCGTGGACGGGCAGGGGAGGATCGTGCTGCTCCAGACGCGGCCCATGGGCCTGGACACGGCCATCGACGTGACCCCGCCGGCGGTGGGGCACGTGCGGCCCCTGCTGGAGGGCGGGGAGGTCGCGGCCAAGGGCGTGGCCTGCGGCGCCATCTTCCCCATGGATCCGGACGGGGACATGGCCCATTTCCCGGAAGGGGCGGTGATGCTGCTGCCCCATTCCTCTCCCAAGGCCATGTCGGCCATGCGCAGGGCCGCGGCCATCATCGCCGAGACCGGGAGCCTGACGGGGCACATGGCCTCCCTGTGCCGGGAGTTCGGCGTCCCCACGGTGATGAACCTGCCGGGAGCCCAGGAGAAGTTGCGGGAGGGGACGATCGTGACGGTGGACGCCCTGGGCGGCCGCATCTTCGAGGGGGAGGTGCCGGAACTCCTGGCCCTCCGGCTCCAGCGCCGCCAGCCCAAGGTGGACACCCCTGCCCTGGCGCTGCTGCGCAGGGTCGCGTCCCTCATACTGCCCCTGCATCTGGTGGATCCGCAGTCGGAAAACTTCGTCCCGGAGAACTGCACGTCCCTGCACGACATCATGCGGTACGTCCACGAGCGCAGCTACGCCGCCATGTTCAAGCTGTCCGACAGCGTCTCGGGGCATGAGGGGGGCTTCGCCGCGAAGCTCGTCTGCCCGGTGCCCCTGGATCTCCACGTCATCGATATGGGCGGCGGGCTTGCGGAGGGGGTGGGGTCGACGGTGAGGGTGGACCAGATACTGAGCGTCCCCTTCAAGCACGTGCTGGACGGCATGCTCAACCCCGACGTGCAGCCCAGTGGCCCCCGCCCCGTCAACATGCGGGGGTTCATGTCCGTCATGGGGAAGAGCCTCGCCGGCGTCAACATGGAATGCGGGGCGCGGTTCGGGGACAGGAGCTACGCCATCGTCTCGGACCGCTACCTGAACTTCTCCTCGAGGATAGGCTACCATTACGCCATCGTGGACACCTGGTGCGGCGACAGCCTGAGCAAGAACTACATCCGCTTCGAGTTCGCGGGCGGGGCCGCCGGGGACGAGCGGCGATCCAGGCGGGCGCGGTGCATCGCCCTGATCCTCGCGGAACTCGGCTTCGCCGTGGAGGTGCTGGGGGACAGGATGCGGGGCCGCTTCCAGAAGTACCACAGGAGCGCGATCTGCCCCCGCCTGGACCAGATAGGGCGTCTGCTCATCATGACGCGGCAGATGGACATGCTCATGGTGGACGATGCGGCCGTGAAGATATTCGCTGACAAGTTTCTCCGCGGCGAGTATCACTGACTGAGGGTCGCGGAAATTCCCGGTTTTGCTGCATCCGGAGGTGCCGCCCGTTCCTTGGCGGAACATCCGGGAAGGTTCCCGTCCCCCAACGAGATCCCGGCCGCGGCGACGACGTGGCCGGGGAGGTTTGACGCGCCATGGCACGGACACTGGGTCTGCCGCCCCCGCACCTCCCGTCGTGCGTTCCCGGCGAGAGGCTTCTGACCCGCGACTTCATGTTCCTCTTCATCGTGGCGATGTTCAGCAACAGCAACGTCGCCGTGTTCTACTGCTTCGAGCAGTGGCTGGAGAGCGTCGCCATCGCGCCAGGCTGGCGTGGCATGCTGATCTCCTCGATGTTCCTCATGGTGCTGCTGGGGAGGCCGCTGGCCAGCATGGCCTTCCTCAACCGCGGGAGGCTTCCCGCCTCCATGCTGTCCACGTTGACCCTCGTCCTGGTCATGCTGTGCTATCTGTGGGTCGAGGGCGAGCACCTGATGTGGTGGGTGCTTCTTCTGCGCCTGCTCCAGGGCGCGGCCATCGCCGTGCAGTCCAGCTGCATAGTGGCCGTGCTGGTGAACTGCATCCCCCCGGGACAGAGCGCCCGCGGCTTCGCCCTCTTCTCCCTCACCTTCCTGCTGCCCTTTTCCATCATCCCGGCGCTTTCCGAGCAGGTGCTCCTGCCCTTCCTGCAGGACGAGGCGATGCTCTTCGCATCGACGTCGGTGCTGATGGTGATCTCGGTGTTGCTGCTGATCCCTCTGGCGCCCCGTCTGAGGAGTCCGGACGCCGGCATGGGCGGGGAGACCCGGGAGGGGGGCATGACCATAGGGGCCGTCTGGCGGGGGTTGATGCATTCGGGTCTCGCCTGCGTCTACGTCGCCTGCTTCACCTTCAGCTGCATGACCCAGTTCGCCATCTTCTTCATAAAGGGGCTGGGCAGGCTCACGGGGGCGCAGCCCGCCTGGTTCTTCACCATCTACACACTCACGGTCATTTTCGTGCGTCTGCTTGGCAGCAATCGTCTGGACGCGCTTCCCCACCATCGCATCATCGCGATTTCCTGCGTGGGGCTGTGCTGCGTCATGCTGGGTCTGGCCTACGGTCCGGGCTGGAGCTTCATCCCCTGCACCCTCGGCTACGGCGTGGGGCTGGGGCTGCTCTACCCGATGCTTGCCTCGGTGGTCTACGACAGGTCCACGCCCGCCAACCGGTCCTTCAATTCCAACATCATGATGTCCGCCTTCGACGCCGCGGGGATGATGGCGCCTCTGGTCGGCGGGGTCGTGGTCCATCTGGGGTGGGGGTACAGGGGCGTCTTCGTGGTCAGCGCCCTTTCTGTGGCATTGTGCGGCATGTCCATGTTCGTGGACTGGCTCAGGCAGCGGCGCTGAACCGATCCCATCGTGGACGTCCCTTCCGGAAATTGCGAATCGGCTACTGTAAACAACGATATTTCGTCATTCCGCCGAGATTTCCCGCTTCCTTTCCAGGCGGTTCCGGCGCCAGTCGGCGCCACGGGCCGCGTCAACGTCTGGCACAGGTCTTGCCCTTTCGATGCATGCGGTCGCCGCGGCCCGTGCCGCGGAAGGGCCAACGGCACGTCACCAAAGCGGCAGGGGTTCGGCCATGGCGGACATAAATCGCGAGATGCGCATCGTCAACATCGGTCTGGAAGGGTTCTACCGGGAACTGCGGGAGCAGGGCGTGGAGGCCGTCCAGGTGGATTGGCGGCCGCCGGCGGGTGGCGATGCGGCGCTCATCGGGAAGCTCGTCGCGCTGCAGCGCGAGGCCGTCGAGAAGGCCAACGCCGCCACCGTCGCGCGCATCCGGGAGAGCCGGCCGTGCTGGGTGGACGTGCAGCCGGCCATCGAGGCCATACCGGGCATGGAACCGGACATGCTCCTGCATTCCGGCCCTCCCATCGCCTTCGAGGACATGTGCGACCCCCAGCAGCGCGCCGTCGAGGCGGCCGCCATCTTCGAGGGCTGGGTCGCGGACAGGGCCGGTCTCGAGGCCGGGCTCCGGAAGGGTTCCATACGGTTGCGCCCCAACTGCGCCTTCGGGAGCGTCGGGGCGATGTGCGGGGTCATCTCCCCCTCCATGCAGGTTCTCGTCACGGAGAATCTCGTCTTCGGCAACCGCTCCTGGACCACTTTCAACGAGGGCAGGGGCAACGTCATCTGGATGGGGACCTACGATGCCGGGACGCTCGATCGGCTGCGGTGGATGCGGGACGTGCTGGGTCCGGCCCTGAAGGCCGCGCTGCAAGCCAGAGGCGAGGGGATCGACATATTCAAGATCGTCGCCGAGGGGATACTCATGGGGGACGAGGTCCACGCCCGCAGCGCCGCATGCACGCTCCTGCTGCTGCGCCAGCTCGTCCCGGCGCTGCTGGACACGGACGTCCCCCGGTCCGTGGTGGCGAAGATCGTGGAGTTCGTCGGCGGCAACAACCACTCCTTCCTCAGTCTCACCCTGACGGCCTGCAAGGCGGCGGCCGATGCCGCCCACGGCGTCCCGGGCTCCACCGTCGTCACGGCGATGTGCCGCAACGGCGTGGATTTCGCCCTGCGGGTGGGAGGGATGGATCGCTGGTTCGTCGCCCCCACGGCCCCGATGGACGAGGCCGTCTACTATTCCGGCTACGGCCCGGATGACGCCGCGGGCGACATCGGCGACAGCGCCATCGTGGAGACGGCGGGACTTGGCGGCATGGTCATCGGCGCGGCGCCCAGCATCAGTTCCTTCGTGGGAGGCACCATGGCGCATTCCCGGGAGGCCATGCGCGTCATGCGGTCCATCTGCGCCGGGGAGAACCCGGCCTTCGCCCCCGGCGCCGTCGACTTCCTCCCCGGCCCCTTGGGCATAGACGTGCGCAAGGTCGTGCGTCACGGCATCACTCCCATCATCGACACGGGCGTGCTCCACAAGACGTCTGGCGTCGGGCAGATCGGGACGGGCATCGCCAGGGCGCCGATGGCGGCGTTCCGGGACGCGCTCCTCGCCATGCCCATTCCCTGACGGGCGCACGGGACGCCACAACCCATCCCGCAGGGAGACAGCAATGAACAGCAAGCCCATCGCGGTGGTCGCCTTCGGCGGCAACGCCATACTCGACGCCGGCGACGACGGTTCCTTCAAGACGCAACTTGAGAAGGCCAAGGCGGCGTGCCGCAGGATGCTCGCCATCCTCCACAAGGGGTACCAGCTCGTGCTGGTCCACGGAAACGGGCCCCAGGTGGGCAATCTCCTCCTCCAGTTCGAGAAGGCCAGGGACGTCATCCCCGTCCCGCCGCTGGACGTCGCCGTCGCCTCCTCGCAGGGGCTGCTGGGGCACATGCTGGAGATCAGCATGCGCACGGTCCTCGAGGAGGACCGCACCCAGCGGGACGTGGTCACGATCCTCACCCAGGTGCTGGTGAGTCCGGACGATCCGGCGTTCCACGAGCCGACCAAGCCCATAGGCCCGTTTTACACGCAGGCCCAGGCCGAGGAGTTCCGGCGCAGGGAGGGGTGGCACGTGGCCGACGACTCCGGACGGGGGTGGCGGCGCATGGTCTGTTCGCCGCAGCCTCGCAAGGTGCTGGAGTTCAACACCATCAGGCATCTCGCCGAGAGCGGCATCATCGTCATCGCCTGCGGCGGCGGCGGCATCCCGGTCAACTACCGCACGGACAGCGTGGTGGGCACGGACGGGGTCATCGACAAGGACGCCACGGCCGCGCTGCTTGCCAGAAACATCGGGGCGGAGCTTTTCGTCATCCTCACCGGCGTGAACCAGGTCTACATCGACTACGGCCGGCCGACCCAGCGGCCCGTGGACCGCATGACCGTGGCCGAGGCCCGGAGATGGCTCGACGAGGGGCAATTCCCCCCTGGGAGCATGGGGCCGAAGATCGTGAGCGCCGTCGAATACGTCGAGAAAGGGGGGAGGGAAGCCCTGATCACCTCCCAGGAGAACCTGGTGGCTGCGCTGCAGGGCGGCGCCCGTTGCACCAGGATCGTGCCGTGACGCCACGCCGGCAGTGAAGGGCCACACCGGCAGGAAAAGCCCACACCTACAGGGACAACCCACACCAGCAGGGACAGCCCATACCAACGGGGACAGCCATGTACATGCACGTGACCGTGCGCAGCAACCAGTACCGGGACTCCGTCCGCCTGATGCAGATATCCCGCGAGGCGGGGGCGCTGCCGGGCGTCGCCAAGGTGCTCGCGCTGCTTGGCACCGAAGGCAACAAGAAGGTGCTTGCGGATCTGGGGATGCTGGACGACGCCGCGTCCGCGGCGACGGCCAGCGACCTTCTCATCTGCGTCGAGGCAGAGGATGCGGAGGCGGCCGGCCGGGCCGTGGCCGAGGTGGACGCCCGGCTCTCCACCGCAAGCGCGGCGTCCGAAGCGGACGGGGACGACAGCAGGCGGCCAGGTTCCCTCGAGGCGGCCGTGGCGCGGCTTCCCGGCGCGAACTTCGCCATGATCTCCCTGCCCGGACAGTTCGCGAAGCTGGACGTGCTGACCGCCCTGGACCAGGGGCTCAACGTCATGCTCTTCTCCGACAACATGTCCATGGAGGACGAGCGGGAACTGAAGGAACTGGCCGTGTCCAAGGACCTGCTCCTCATGGGGCCGGACTGCGGCACGGCCATCGTCGGCGGCGTGGCCCTCGCCCTGGCCAACATCGTGCGCCGGGGATCCATCGGCATCGCCGCGGCATCCGGGACGGGCATCCAGGAGGTCACCTGTCTCGTGGACCGCTTCGGCGGCGGGATATCCCACGCCATCGGCGTCGGGGGCAGGGACCTGCGACGGGACATAGGCGGTCTCATGATGTGCCAGGCCATACGCACCCTTGGCAGGGATCCCGGCACCCGCACGCTGGTCCTCCTCTCGAAGCCAGGCGATCCGGACGTCATGGACCGCGTGCTGGAGGAGGCGCGGGCGACGGGGCTCGACGTGGTCGCCTGTCTGCTGGGGGCAGACGAGTCCCGGGCGCTTCCCGGCATGAAGCTCGTGTCCACCCTCGAGGATGCGGCCTTCGCCGCCCTCGGCCTCGCCGTCCCCGAGCCGGAGGCGACCCCGGCCCTGCGCGCCAGGGTCGCGGGCCTCTCCCCGGAACGGCGCCATCTGCGGGGTCTCTTCAGCGGCGGCACCCTGTGCTACGAGACCCTCTTCCTGCTCAGGAACGACGTCGCCGTGGAGTCCAACGTGGCCGTGGATCCGGCGCTGAAGCTCCATCCCCCCGCCAGGGGCCTCAAGCACTTCTGCATGGATCTCGGGGAGGACGAGTTCACCGTGGGCCGTCCCCATCCCATCATCGACCTGGGGCTCAGGCTGGAGTGGCTGGAGCGGGACATGGCGGATCCGACGGTCAAGGTGGAACTGCTGGACATCGTGCTGGGCTACGGGGCCAACCGCGATCCCGCAGGGGAGCTTGCCGGGTTCCTGGCCGAGGCCGGCAGGAAGGCCCCCCCGGACGGCGGTCCCGTGATACTGGCCCACGTGTGCGGCACCGATGCGGATCCTCAGCGTCTGGCCGAGCAGGAACGCAAGCTGGAGGAGGCGGGTGTCTTCCTCTTCCCCACCAACGCCCAGGCGGCCAAGGTGGCGTCCCTGATCGTCCGCGGCAAGCTCTAAGCCCAGGAGGCCCGTCATGGCGAGGGAATGCACCGGGGAATTCAGGCGGGAACTGGAGCGGCTTTTCGGGTCGTCCGTCTCCTTCGATCCGCAGATCCTGCGCAGCTACGACCACGATGTGGGGGAGATGCCGGGGTTGCTCATGGCCATGGTGCGCCACAGGCCGGACGCGGTGGTCGTGGCCCGCGGCGCCGACGACGTGCGGAGCCTTCTGCGCGTCTGCCGCGTCTGCGGCGTGCCCGTGACGCCCAGGGCGCAGGCCACGTCGGGGTATGGGGGATGCATCCCGGGCAAGGGCGGGGTCGTCCTCGACCTGTGCTCCTTCGACAGGCTCCTCGCCGTGGACGGGAAGTCCCTCCAGGTCGACGTCGAGCCCGGCATGGTGTGGGGGGAGCTTTCCCGGCGTCTCGCCTCCCACGGCATGGACGTACGTGTCTGCCCCACCAGCGCGCCGTCCTCCACGGTGGGGGGATGGTTCGCCATGGGGGGCGTCGGCATCGGGAGCCTGCGGTACGGGTCGATCGCGGACACGGTCGTGGAGATCGACGTCGTGACGCCCGATGGGGATCTCCGTACCTGCAGCGGTGCGGAGATGGAACCTTTCCACCAGACCTGCGGGACGCTGGGGGTGGTGACCCGTCTGCGGCTGGCCTGCCGCAAGGCCGAGGTCCTGCGGACCCCTGCGGTGGCGCTTCCCGATGCGGGGGCCGTCGCGGCGTTTCTCGAGCGGATACGGGAGGCGGAGGTGCATTCGGCATGCGCCCAGTCCGCGCCCTACTGCGCCATGCGGGCGGAGGCCACGGGACGCGCCCCGGCCGTGAAGGAAGGGTTCCTGCTCTCCCTGGCCATCCCGGAGGGCGTCCCCGATGGGGGCGTGATCGAGGATGCGGCGCGGTCGCTTGGGGGGCGGATGCTTGCCGAGGACGTGGGCGAGGAGGAATGGCGGGAACGCCACTATCCCATGCGGATCAAGCGCAACGGCCCGTCCCTTCTGGTGGGCGAGTTCGTCGTCCCTTGGGGGGGATTCGCCCCGGCGCTGGCGGACATCGCCGCAAGGCTCCCCCGGGATCGTCTCGGCGTGGAGGCCTTCGCCGTGCGGGGCGGAACGATGGCCGTGCTGGTCTACATGCTGGACGACGCCCGGTCGCCGATCTATCCCGTGCGCATGGTCAAGGCCATGGTGCCGCTGCACGTTGCGGCGCGGCACGGTGGAAGGGGCTACGCCACAGGCATGTGGTTCGCGGCGGCGGCCGACGCCGTCTTCGGCAGGGAAAAGGCGCGTCTGGTCAGGGCGCGCAAGGCGGCCACGGATCCCGAGGACATGCTCAATCCCTGCAAGACTGCTGGGCCGGCCCTTCCCTTCCTCCCCTTCGTCAATCTGTCCCGTTGCATCCTGACGGCGACGGCGGTCCTGGAGCCGCTGGCCGGACTCGTTCCCGCGGCCAGGCCAAGGTCCGCGGGCCCCGGAGGTGAGTCATGAGCGCCACGCAGGAACTCCGCGGCCTCTCCGCCGCCCTGGACGCCGCCGTCGACATCTGCGCCCGATGCGGCTTCTGCAAGACGGGCTGTCCCACCTATCCCTTCGGAGGCGGTTTCGAGACCTTCTCGCCCAGAGCCAAGGTCCACTTCCTCCGGGAGTTCGCCATGGGTCGCGAGGCCCTGACCCCGGAGTGGTCGGACAGGTTCTTCCGCTGCACCACCTGCGAACGGTGCGAGACCGTGTGCCAGACCGACATCCCCCTCATCCGCCTCTGGGAGTCCATGCGCGAGCGGCTGGTGCGCCAGGGGCTGGGGCCGCTTCCGGCCCAGAAAAGGATGATGGAGAATGCCGCGGCCTTCGGCAATCCCTACGGGGAGTCCCCGTCCACCCAGACCCGCTGGATGCTTCCCGAGCACGCTCCCGTCGAGGGCACCGACATCCTCGTCTTCGGTGGCTGCACCGCGTCCTACAGGATGCCGGCGATGCTGCAGAAAGGGGTCACCATCCTCACCCGCCTCGGCATCCCCTTCTCCTATGCGGGGGGCGAGGAACACTGCTGCGGCAGTCCGCTGCTGCGCACGGGACAGGTGGAGGGGGCGACGGGGCTCATCGGCCGCAACCTGGATCTCTTCGCCCGGCGCAAGGCGCGTACCATCGTGACCCCCTGCGGCGGCTGCTCCAAGACCCTGAAGAAGGACTATCCCGTCCACGCGAAGAGCCTGGGCAAACCCTTCGACGTGGAGGTGCTCCACGTCTCCGAACTCTACGTGCGCCTTCTCCGGGAGGGACGGCTGGTCCCGTCGGGACGCGTGGAGCGTGTCGTCACGTTCCACGATCCCTGCCACGTCGGACGGTCCCAGGGGCTCTTCGAGGAGCCGAGGGAGCTTCTGGGGGCCATCCCGGGCCTGCGGCTGACGGAGATGCAGCGATCCCGCACAGAATCCCGCTGCTGCGGCGCTGGGGGAGGAGTCAAGGCCGGATATCCGGAGATGGCCGCGGCCATCGCCCTGGACCGTCTCCAGGAGGCCGTGGACACCGGCGCCGACACGCTGGTCACCATGTGTCCCTTCTGCCAGGGGAGCTTCAGCCAGGCGATCCGGGAGAGCGGGGCGAAAATCGCCCTGGCGGGCCTGGAGGATCTCCTCTTCGAGTCCCTGTGGCCGGCGCGTGCGGCGTGACCGGCTCCCGGGGCACGCTGGGGTGTCTTGTGCAGGGCTGGGGGAGGGTCTCAGGCGAAGTGGTCGCGGTCTTCCCCCGGGCCGTCCACGTGCGCATCCGGCAGAGGTATCTCACGCTGGGGGACGCGTCCCTTCCCCCCCATCCCGCCTCCATCCTCTGGCCGGACATCCCGGCTCCTTCGGCGTGGACGCCGGGACGGCGCGTGCAGCTCGACAGCGAGGGAGTGCGGATCGGGGAGAGGCTCTTGATTTCCTATCATGGCATGGGGATATTCACGCCCGGCCGCAGCTGCCCCTCTCCGGTTCCCAGGGCGTTGCAGACGGAGGCCCTCGAGGCGGGACGTCAGGCGGCGTCCCGCCTGCCGATGCGGGGCACGTGGCACGCCCTTCTTTGCGGCCAGGTTCCGGAGACGGACGGTTCTGGCATCGCCTCGGCCCTTGCGGCCGGCGATGCGGCGGCGGGCGACGGGATCGCCCGGGGGATCCGCGAACTTGTCCGGACCGGGGACGGCGAGCCGCTGCGCAAGGCGGCGCTCGCCCTGGCCGGACGGGGGGAGGGTCTGACGCCCGCCGGGGACGACGTGCTCGCGGGAGTGCTCTGCGCCTTGCGCTATTGCGGGGAGAGCGGCGGGAGGCCGTTGCTTTCCCAGAGAGGGCTGGACTCGATGGCGGACGCCTGTGCGACGAAGACCTCCCGGTTTTCCGGGTTCCTCCTGCGGTGCGCGGCGCGGGGATTCGTGGCCGCTCCGCTGGACGACTGGCTGTGGGCGGTGCACCGCGGCGACCTTCATGGCGTCGTCTCGGCGACGGAAGCCATGCACGCCCTTGGGGCGACCAGCGGCATGGCCGGTTGCTGGGGACTCGGGACCTGCATGAAGGTCCTGCTTGAGGAGGCGGCGTGACGACTGGCCTTGCCGCGGCGGATCTCGCCATCCTCGCCCGGACCCTGCGGGATGCCGATGCCTTCGGGGGTAAGCGGCGCATCTCGGCGGCCGCCGGCGTCTTCGCCTCCCTGGCCCGGGACTTCGGCATCAGGAACGGGGACGATGCCGCCGTCATCCCCCAGGGGGACGGATTTCTGCTCCTCGCCGCCGAGGGGATCGTGACGGAACTCGTCAGGAGCCGTCCCCGCCTTGCCGGGGCGTGCGCCGTCGTCGCCAACGTCAACGACATCTACGCCATGGGGGGGCGTCCCTTGGCCATGGTGGACGTGGTGGGCGCTCCCGGCGACGACGAGGTCCTGGAGATGTGCCGCGGGATGCGGGCCTGCGCGGAGCGTTACCGCGTGCCCGTGGTCGGGGGCCACCTGCTGCGCACGCAAGGCGACGTCTCCCTTGCCGTGGCGATCCTCGGCAAGGCGAAACGCTGCATCACGAGTTTCGATGCGAGGCCCGGGGACCGGCTTCTGCTGGTGCGCCGCCGCCGGGGACGGCCGGTGGAGGGCTTCGGCTTCTGGAACTGCACGCTCCCCGAGGACGACGGGGCGTTGCCCGGGGATCTGGAACTGCTTCCGGCTTGCGCCGAGGCGGAACTGGTGTCGGCCGGCAAGGACGTGAGCATGGGGGGTGTTGCGGGGACCGCCGTGATGCTGGCCGAGTCCTCCCGCATCGGCCTGCGCATCGACCTGGACGCCCTGGACGTTCCCGAAGGCTACACCATGGACCGATGGCTGCTGGCCTTCCTGTCCTACGGGTTCCTGCTCGCCGTGGATCCCGGGAAGCTTCCTCGGGTCGTCGACGTCTTCGAGGGCCGGGGCGTCAGCGCCGTCCCCATCGGGGAGTTCCTCGGGGAACCCGTGGTGTGGCTGGAAAGCCGCGGCGTCCGGGAGCCCCTCTGGGATCTCGGGCGGGAACCCTTCGCCGGAGGCGGGTCGTGAGCGGGGACGGGCCCGGTTGGGGGACGTCCAGCCGATTCTACCTGCCCAACGAGGACGCCGCGGTGGCCGGAGCGGCCCTGAAGGCCCTCGGCTTCGCCCCGAGGCGGCCGGCGTTCGTGGGAGGCTCGGGCATGCTGCTGCTGGAGGCAGCGCGGCTCTTGCCCCGACTGGAGAGGGCAGATTTCGTTGACGTGGCTCCGTTCCAGTGCGCCTATGCCGTGCGCCTGCTGGCCGCCGTGCGATTCTCGCGCTCCCCCGGGGATCTGCGGGACTGGTTCGCCACGAAGGTGCATCCGGAGCTGGAGGAGCATTTTGCGGCCAGGGGACAGCGATTTCCGCTGGAGAACGTCATGTCGGCTCTCGAGAACCTCTTCGGCTGCCGCTTTTTCTTCGATGTCGGCGCTCTCGACGAGGCGCGCCGCGTCGCGGAGAGGACGGTCATCCACATGGGGGACATCGTCTCCCATGTGGCGGTCGCGGAAGCGCCCGGGGGCGACTGCGATTTCTGCTGCCTCGGCAACGTCGCCGACTACCTCCCCCTGGAACGGCTGGATGCGCTGTGGGCGGCATGCGCCCCGCGGGGAGTGCCGATCCTTCTTCTGCTCACCAGCGCATGTCCCGACGCGTCCTCCGTGCGCAGATCCTGGGAGGACGGGGGGTTCTCGCCCCATCCCGCAAGCCGGGAACTCGACGAAATGAACCGGGGGTTGGGATCCGCGACGCTCGCGCGATCCTGGAACCGGCCCGGAACATATACGCTGCTGATTCCGGCGGCCAAAGGAGCCTGACATGTCCGACGCCATCTTCCGCAAACTTCCATCCCTTCCGGGGACGCTGCTCGCCTGCGCCCTGCTGGCCTGCATCCTCGCCTTCTCGCCCGGGACGGGCCATGGGGCGGACGCCGTGAAACCGACGTCCATCGGCATGGCCTACCTCGAGAACGACATCCATCACCTCGCGCTCTGGGTCGGCATGGACCGGGGCATCTTCGGGGAGGAGGGGATCGCCCCCGACATCCGGGGCGTCTTCCGCGCAGGTCCCGAACTCATGTCGGGCTTCGCCTCTGGGGAACTCGAGGCCGCCTACGTCGGGGAGGCCCCGTCGGTCATCGCCGCCGTCAGGGGCACGGCCAAAATCAAGCTTCTCGCCCAGGCCAACACCGAAGGGTCGGCCATCGTCGGGGTCGGCGATCTCGCGTCCAAGAAGGGCAAGGCGCCGACGATCGCCTTGCCTGGCAGGGGGGGCGTGCAGGACGTCCTGCTGCGCAAGGCGCTGCCGAAGCTCGGATTGCCCCCGGGCGGTCCCGAGATCGTGGTGATAGGCCCGGCCGAGATGCAGCCTGCGCTGCTCACCGGACAGATCGACGCCTTCGTCGCCTGGGAACCATACGTGGCCAAGGCCGTGGGCACGGGCAAGGCGCGGGTCATCGCGTCCTCGGCGACCATCTGGCCGGGACATCCCTGCTGCGCGCTGGTCGTCAGCGAGCGGCTCGTGAAGGAGCATCCGGAACGGGTCCGGGCGCTGCTGCGGGCGCATCGGCGGGCGACATCGTGGATAGGCGCCCATAAGGACGAGGCCGCGGCCATAGCCGTCGCCCGCACCGGCATGGATCTCGACACCGTCAAACGGGCCATGGACAACGTCACATACACGGCCGTGCCCGACATGGCCGGCCTCAAGGAGTATCTCGCCTTCCTCAAGGGGCAGGGGATCATAGAACTCGCCGACATCGACGCCTTCGCGGGAAGCTTCGTCCTCACGGGCTTCTGGGAGGGGAAGGCCGACTGATGTTGCGCGGGCTCAAGGTCTTCGCGGTCCTGTGCTGCTGCTGGGAGGCGTTCTGCCTCGCCGGGGTGGTGCCCGGGGAACTGCTCCCCTCTCCCGTCGAGACGGGACGGGCCCTCTGGGAACTCGCATGGAAGGGCATGCCGCCGGGGCATCTGCTTCACCGGCATGCCCTCCACAGTCTCGGACGGGTCGCCGCAGGCACGGGACTCGCCGTGCTGCTGGGCATCCCCCTGGGACTGGCGCTTGGGGCGTCGGCACGCTTCCGTTCCGTGGCGCAGCCCGTGATCAACTTCCTGCGGCCCATCCCGCCGCTGGCCTGGATACCCCTGGCCATCCTGTGGTTCGGGCTGGGCTTCGCCTCGGCGGTCTATCTCATCTTCCTCGGAGCTTTCTTCCCGGTGGTGCTGTCCACCTGTTCCGGGGTCGCATCGGTGGAGCGGGTCCATGTCGAGGCGCTGAAGGTGCTCGGCGCCGGGCGCTGGGCCATTTGGCGCAAGGTGCTGCTCCCGGGGGCCATGCCCTCCGTCCTCACCGGCGTGCGCGTGGGCATGGGCATCGGCTGGATGACCTTGGTGGCGGCGGAGTTCACAGGCGTCCGGGGCGGGTACGGGCTGGGCTTCATGATCATGAACGCCCGGGATCTGCAGCGGATCGACGAGGTGGTTGCCGGGATGGTCGCCATCGGCTGCATCGGGCTGGCCATGGAGTGGGGACTGGCCCGGGTGTCCAGGCGCCTGCTCAGGTGGACGTGACATGGCCTGTTCGCTGACGATACGGGAACTGCGCAAGGTCTACCACCGTCAGGGGAGCGAACCCCTGACGGTGCTGGACGGCTTCGATCTCGACGTTCCCGCCGGCGCCATCGTGTCCATCGTGGGGTTGAACGGGTCGGGCAAGACGACGCTGCTGCGCTGCATCGCGGGACTGGAGGTCCCGGATGCGGGATCGGTGGAGATGTCCGGGGACGGGGCCGCGGTGGGCATGGTCTTCCAGGAACTGGGGCTTCTGCCGTGGCGCACGGTGCGGCAGAACATCGCCCTGGGGATGGAACTGGACGGAACGCCGAAGGCCAGGCGCAGGGAAGTGGTGGAGACGTTCCTTGACGCCTTCGGCCTCGCCGCCTTCGGGGACGCCTATCCCAAGGAGCTTTCCGGGGGGATGCGGCAGAAGGTGGCCATCGCCAGGACCCTGGCGCCGGAGCCGGGAGTCGTGCTCATGGACGAGCCCTTCGCCGCCCTGGACTGCAGGACGCGGATGTCCATGCATTCCTTCCTGCTGGAGGTGTGGGCGAGGCGCAGGGACACCATCGTCTTCGTCACCCACGACATCGAGGAGGCGGTCTACCTTGGGGACAGGGTCGTCGTGATGACGCAGAAGCCCGCACGGGTGGCCGAGACCCTCGTCGTGGACCTGCCTCGGCCCCGGGACAAGACGGGTTCGGAGTGCAACGCGCTGCGCAGGCACATCCTGGACACGATGCGCAGGATGTGCGCCGGAACCCGGTAGTCGCCGCCGAATCCCTCCATCGGGCCGTTCCCTGGGTGATGCGGTCCGCCGTCGTCCCTGCCCCCGCTTCACGGACCCGCCCTCCCGCCATGGATCTCCTTGCCAGAAGCCAAACCGGGGTGTAGACTCTTCCAGTCGCTTTTCCGTAGGGGCTGGGGCACGGTGTCCTGGAGTCCCATGATCCGGCGACAAGCCGCAACAAAAAAGGAGGAAACATGCCAGAAATGCGCGAAGAACCCTACACCCGCGAGCGGGTAGCCGAACTCATGGCGGAGCTGGATAAGACCGGCATTGACAGGTGGTGCTTCGCCACTCTGCCCAATAGCGACGATGTGGTGGATACCAGGGAGGATCGCCTCGCACGCGTGAAGGAGATGTCGGACGCCTTCGAGAGCGTGGATTTTTGGGGAGACAAGAAGTGAGTCCATCTGAGGGATATGCAGAAAGAGGCCTTGCACAATACGATGACAAGGATGGAAGTGCACGCCAGGAGATTTTAGAGACAGTACAGGACTTGTGTTTTCTGTACGTGAATCTTCGGTGTCTTTGTGCAAATTACATAAAAAGAGCATAACAGCATTAGTCATTGTGTATCTTGAACTACTTGTTAAATTTGCTTTTCCGGTATTCGTGGGATTTTCTTGACAAACGACGCCGCAGCTTCGTTCGTGCAATTACCCTGTCGTTGCAGAAAGTGACACATGACGACTTTGCGTCGTCGCCTGCAAGACTCGACGGTTACCGTACTCCTTCCCGTTGCCACTTGTCGATCCCTCGACGTTGACGCCCATGGACGCAACCATGATGGGCGTCACCTTCGCCTACACTCTCCAGTGTCTTCATTTGCGCTTCGTGGCGGCGTGCTGGAGACGTCACTCGTCTGCTTGTCCATAGGCCGTATCCACTGCCTCCACTCCGTCCGTGCAGCATCATGCATCTGGGCAGAACGCAGGATTCCCCGGCCTTGCACATACCCTCACCATCGCTCTGCGGCTGCTGGAATCGGCTCCCCTTCCCTTGAAGCTCGTTGGCGGGCATGCGCCTGCGGCATCGGCCTGCGTGCGTGCTCTCTGCCTGGCGACCGGACACCTCCTTCGCAAGGGCCGAACCGCCTCCGGCGAAGGTCGGAGGGGCATGTAATCATCCTGCCGTCGATGTGGGGCGCCGTTGACAGGAAAGCCGTTCTGGGGCATACGGACAGGGCAATAGGCGGACATGACGGGCGCTTTGCGGCGGCTTGCCCATGCGTGCGCACGGCGGCCATCCCCGCCTTTCCCCGAAAACCAGTGGCATGGAGGCCCCCGACCCCCGACAGTAGGCCTTTCCGACTCGCGCGTCTGACATTGGGCGGAGGTCCGCACCTATGGTTTCACTGGGATTCGTCAAGGTCCGGCAGCTGCTGCTGGCGCTGGCGGGTTGCCACGAGGAGAGGGACATTCTCGACCTGGCGGTGAAAAGCATCGCCACGTCCTCCTCGATCGCGCTTGTCCGGGTCTGGCTCATCGATGACGGGGACATCTGTCCTTCCTGCACGGACGCCTGCATCGATGTGGACGGCCGTCGCCGCTGCCTCCACCTGAAGGCCAGCGCTGGCCAGTCCGCGGTCGACGGTCGGCAATGGGACTACACCGCCGGATCCTCCTTCAGCCGATTCCCCTTAGGCGTGCGCAAGGTCGGCCAGATAGCCGCCTCCGGAAAGCCCGTCGAAACCAACATCTCCTCCGATGCCGAATGGCTGGCCGATCCCGAATGGATAGCCCGGGAGCGGATACTCAGCTTCGCGGGCCAGCCCCTGGTCTTCCGGGACGAGGTGCTGGGCGTCCTCTCCGTCTTCTTCCGCACCCCCCTGCAGCTGGGGAATCTGGAGATGCTGCGCCTCGTGGCCGACCATCTGGCGTACTCCCTCACCAACGTCCGGACCATGGAGACGGTCCACCGTCTCAAGCAGCAGCTTGAGCTCGAGAACGCCTACCTGCGGGAGGAGATCGACAAGACCAGGACGGGGATCGTCGGATGCTGCGAGGTCATCGAGGGCGTCCGGAGGAACATAGACCTGGTGGCGGCCACGGACGCCAACGTCCTCATCTACGGCGAATCCGGCACGGGCAAGGAGGTGGTCGCCCAGGAGATCCACGACCGCAGTTCCCGGTGCAAGGGGCCCATGATCAAGATCAACTGCGCGGCGATACCGCAGGAACTGTTCGAGAGCGAGTTCTTCGGCTACGTGCGGGGCGCCTTCACCGGGGCGCTGAAGAACAGGATCGGCCACTTCCAGGCGGCCGACGGGGGGACGCTCTTCCTCGACGAGGTCGCCGAGATCCCGGTGTTCCTGCAGAGCAAGCTCCTGCGGGTGCTGCAGGAGGGCGAGTACCAGCGCATCGGCGAGGACAGGACGCACAAGGTGGACGTGCGGGTCATATCGGCCACCAACAAGCAGCTGTACGGGGAGATATTGAAGGGGACCTTCCGGGAGGATCTCTTCTACCGTCTGAACGTCTTCCCCATCGAGATGCCGCCGCTGCGGGAGCGCAAGCAGGACATACCCCTGCTGGCCGACGTCTTCATCCGGGAGATCGCCACGAAGATGAACAGGGTCCCCCTGATCCTCTCCGACGACCAGATCCGGAACCTCATGGCCTACGACTGGCCGGGCAACATCCGGGAACTGCGCAACATCATCGAGCGCATGATGATCACCGGCAGGCCGAATCAGGTCCTGCGGGAGATAGTTCCGGCGGTGCGGGGATCCTCGGCCCGTGGCGGGAGGAAGTCCTCCGAGGAGGTCGAGACGCGCGTCGCCCCGGAGGCCGCCGGGATGGTCAGGCGCGGCGTGCTGACGGAGAGCGCCCTGCGGGAACTGGAGCGGGCCAACATGGAGGAGGCCCTGCGGATGACGAACTGGAAGATCTATGGGCCGAGGGGCGCCGCGCGGCTTCTGGACGTCAATCCCACCACCCTGATATCCCGGCTCAAGAAGTTCGGCATCACCAGGCCGTCCGCGGACTGTGCGGTGGATCAGCCGCGCTGACGCTCGGCCCGGAGTTCCTGCACCTCCATCTCCAGTCGTCCCACCACGGTGACGATCTTCGCGAAGTGCTCTTCCAGCATGCCGACCCTTGCCGTCAGCATGCGGATCCGGTCGGCGTCGCTCATCTCGGGGCCCGTCTGGAGTCCGAGGCCCTCGGCGTCCTGCGCGAATCCTTCATCCATCGGCATGGTCTCCTCCATCGTCTGTCGTTCCTGTCGTCGCCCTCCCCGGAGGAAAGGCGCCATGCCCTTCCAGGAAGGCGAGAATGTCCCTGATGGTGCGGCGGGCGAGGGTTTCCCCGCCTCCGCCGATGTGGGCGCCCATGTGGCAGAACTCCCTGCGCCGCCTCAGCAGGTCGGAGGGTGTCAGCGTCTCTCCGGTCGTCGCGTGGACGAGGTCGCCGTTATCCTCCTCCCAGAAGAGGCAGTCGGAGTAGTTCTCCGCATCCGGCAGCCAGAGCGGCTGGCCTGGCCGTTCCCAGGCATGGTGCGCCTTGGGGTAGGTCAGCGTCGTCACGTCCGCCCCGGTCGCCTGGAGTCTGCGGGCGTATTCCGTGGCTTGGGCGTTGCCCGTGTAGTCGTCCATGCCACCCAGCAGGAAGAGGATGGGGCGGTTCGTTGCGAGGGGATTGCGCATCTGGATGTGGCAGGGTGGGACGATGCAGATGTGGGCGGCGAAGTCCGGGGCGGTCCGGCCGTGTCGTCGGCGGTGGGCGACGAGGGCCGTGGCCAGCGCGCAGTGTCCTCCCTTGGAGACCCCCATGACGGCGATGGCTCCGGGATCGATTCTGGGGTCGTCCTTGAGCCGGTCGAAGGCGGCGAAGGCGTCCGCCTCCATGTCCTCGTCCTTGAAGCGGCTCTGGTCGGCCATCGTGTTCTTGATGCCTCTGGGGCCGAAGCTGTCCACGACGAAGGCGGCCACCCCCCGCGCGGCGAGGAGTCGGGCGTAGCGGCGCTCCCTGACGTCGCAGACCCCCGCGCTGCTGGAGAGGACGACCATGGCGGGCATCTTCGCGGCGGATGACGCCGGGACGTATAGTTCCCCGTGCGGCGTGGCGTCCGCCGCGGGTCCCTTTGGCCGTGTCCTGGGTCCGACCGTCATCTTCCCTCCCTCGGGGGCCGACGTGGCGCTCGTCGGGATGCGGCCGGCCCGGCCGTCACTGTACCCGCCACAGGCGGCGGTGCGCAAGCGCGCTGCGCCGATGCGCCGTTCCGGCACTGCGCTGGTGCGCCGTTCCGGCGCGGTTCGGGCCGCCGCGGAACCCGTAATCGGCGAGGCCGGCATCGGCACATGCCCGCGGGATACCCTGGCTCGACGTCCAATTCTCAGCCGAGGCGGGCCGGTTTGCTGGTCGGCCATGGTGGCCGTTTCCCGGCTGCCCCCTCCCCGCATGCCCGGTGGACGCCCTCCGGCGTCGCGGCGACGATTTTTCGTTGTCCCCAACGATTTTTCGATATGAGGACGGCGAGATGTTGCTGCCCTCCAGCGACCACGAACCCGCCGGTCAATGTTCCCGGCGGCTTGCGGTCTCGGGGCTTCGGGCATACGATTTGCTAATGTCGTATACGGCTTCCCCCTCCGTTGTTGACCCGCCCCACACACCTTTCCACAAGGAGCAGACCATGGCCATGGTATCCATCCCGCCCATCGCCGCCGGCGAGGAGATCGTCAATCACGGCCCCAAGATCTTCGACGACATCAAGGCCAATCCCGGCGAGAAAGCCCTCATCACCATGCACACCGTCCCCTTCGAGGGGTCGGTGGGGCTGATCAACATGCTCACCGCCACCCGCCTCGTGCGCAAGGGCTATGACCTCACCCTGCTGCTCTACGGCCCCGGCGTGCTGATGGCCGCCGCCACCAGAGGCTTCCCGAAGGTCGGCGACGACGGCTTCGCGGGGAACACCGCCTACAACAAGCAACTGGGCGTCATCATGAAGGAAGGCGGCAAGGTCCTGGCCTGCCGCTTCGCCATGGCCGCCCTCTACGGCATGCGGGAGACCGACCTGCTGCCCGGCGTCCAGCCCATCCATCCGCTGGACGTGCTGGACTGCATCCTCGTGCACCAGCGCGCGGGCGCCCTGATCATCTCCACCTGGACCGTCTAGCGGTCTGGCGGCGCACGGCCGGCGTTCGCGCCGGCCTCGCGCCCATCCCACCACAGTCCCAACGGAGGTTCGCTCATGATCCGCTTCAAGAAGGGAGAGAAGCCCAAGCGCAAGGTCTTCGACGCCCACAACCACATCGGCCACATGGATGGCTTCAAGTACTACGGGCTGCCCGAGCCCGTGAATCCCACCATCTTCTGCGACGACGACCGGGCCAGCAAGATCGCCCTCATGGACTCCCTGGGCGTCGAGCGCGCCGTCGTCATGTCCAACTACGGCATCCCCGTCCCCACCCAGCCCTTCGGACTCAACCCCGTGGTGCTGGAGGCCTGTGCCAAGCCCGACAAGCGCATCATCGGCGGCATCTGGTTCTCCCCGTCCATCAAGATGAAGGAGGCCAACGAGGAGGCCCTGAAGTTCGCGGGCGAGACCGGGGTCAAGGTGCTCAAGGCCACCTGTCTGCTCGGCGGCACCTGGAATCCCGAGGAGTGGGACGAGGAGACCAAGGCGATGTGGGAGAACATCCTCGCCGTGGCCGAGAAGCACGACCACGTCCTGCACCTTCACACCAGCCCCGGCGGCGGCTCCGACGTGACCAACGGCATCAAGTTCGTCCGGGCCCACGGCAAGCGGGTCAAGGTCCACATCGTCCACTGCGGCGGCGGCGTCTCCGGGCACATCAAGTTCATCCCCGAGTTCTTCCAGCTCATCAAGGAGGGGTACAAGGTCTACACCGACACCTCCTGGGCGGTGGGCTTCTGCAACCGCTACCTCTTCGAGGAGATGGAGAAGCAGGGCGTCGGCGAGGACAGGGTCCTGTTCTGCTCCGACGAGCCCTGGTCCGACTTCTGGAGCGAGTACTACAAGTTCGAGGGACTGGGCCTCTCCGAGGAACTGAAGAACAAGATCTTCTATGAGAACGCCGAGAAGCTCTACGGCGTCTAGTCCACGTCATTGCGGCCGCCCGTAAGGGCGGCAGGACATGCCCCGGCGACCGGGTCCGCTTGCGCGGTCCGGCCGCCGGGTGCGACGGGCCCCCCTCTCCCCCCGTCACGGGCGAGGCCCGGCAGGCCATACCGTTATGGGAGTTCGACCATGTCGACGATGACCCTAGCCGACTATGCGGCGTTGCAGAGCGTTGGCGCGAGGATCGGGGATGCCTCCGGAGCGCGCAGGGGTGGGGCCGGGCCGGCGGACGCGTGCGCGTACGTCATAGACGGCCGCCCGGTGATGATCCCTGCGCTGACCCGGCCTTCCAGGGAGTCGGAATTCGTCATCGTGAAGCAGGACGGCCGGCAATACCTGGAGCGGGGCGGGCGGAAGCTGTGCGCCGTGGATCCGGTGGCCCGTCCGAGATTCTACGACGGCACGACCGCCGACGGCGTCCCGTACATCAAGGTGGCCCGTCTGCACGGCAAGGACTGCCTCGCCTCCACGGTCATCCAGCAGTGCGTCCGCTACGACGATCCCAAGACCAGATGCCATTTCTGCGCCATCGGCGTCTCCCTCTCGAGGGGCGCCACCATCGTGCGCAAGACCCCCGAACAGCTCGTCGAGGTCGCCTCGGCGGCCAAGCGTCTCGACGGCGTCACCCACGTGACCCTCACGGCGGGCACCACGACGCCCCCTGACGAGGGGGCCCGGTACCTCGCGGAGTGCGCGGGCGCCATCACGGAGGCGACGGGGCTGCCGGTGGAGATACAGTTCGAGCCGCTGGAGGATCCCGGTCTCTACGCGCGGTTCAAGGACATGGGGGTGACGGACGTTGGCATGCACATCGAGAGCTTCGATCCCGCCGTGCGGCGACGGGTGACGCCGGGCAAGGCCGCCACCGACGAGGAGACGTATTTCAGGGCCTTCGGCGACGCGGTCGCGGTCTTCGGCCGCAACAAGGTCAGCACCTACGTCATACTGGGCCTCGGGGAGGACGAGAACCGCACGTTGGAAGGCTGCGCCAGGGCCGCCCGGATGGGCGTGTACCCGGTGCTGGTCCCCCTGCGTCCTTTGGCGGACTCCTACCTCGCCAACGCGAAGCCCGCGTCCCCCGACTACCTCGACCGCATGTACCGCAGCATCGGCGAGATTCTGAGGCGCAACGGCCTCGACGCAGAGCACAGCACGGCGGGGTGCGTCCGCTGCAAGGCATGCTCCCTGCTCCAGTTCACCGAGAGAGGGTGCGGGTCCGTCCGGGAGGGCGCCCCTTCCTCGAAGGCTCCCGATCCCGCTCCGAAGATCGACATCCGCGTGGCCGAGACGCCCCGGGACGTCGAGGCCTACATGCAGGTGCGCAAGGCGGTCTTCGTGGAGGAGCAGGGGATCTTTCCCGAAGGGGATGCGGACAGGCACGACGGGGATGCCGATGCCGTCTTCATCCTCGCCAGGGTGAACGGCGAGCCCGCCGGCGGCGTGCGCTGCTATCGCCACCGCAGGGATGTCTGGTACGGGGGAAGACTGGCGGTCCTGCAGGCATTCCGCAGCGAGAGGCTGCTGGGCGCGGCCCTGGTGCGCAAGGCCGTTGAGGTCATGGACGCCCATCCCACGGCCAGGAGGTTCCTGGCCTCGGTGCAGGTGAAGAACGTGCGTTTCTTCGTCAGACTGGGATGGAACCGTCTGGGCAAGCCCTTCCAGCAATACGGCCTGACCCACCAGCTCATGGAGCGCAAGCTCAAGGGGAGGGACTGATGCCCGTGCTCGCCAGACACGAGGAGGGTGCGGTCTTCCGCCTCTCCACCCGGGGACACGAGTGGGTCTCCGACAACAGCCCGCAGTATGGCGGCACCGATCGGGGACCCATGCCCAGCGAACTCTTGTTTGCGGCCGCCGCGTCGTGTTTCGGGCAGGCCGTCCTGCACGTGGCGAAGAAGATGCACAAACGGATCGGGGAACTCACCTTGGAGGTGACGGGAACCAAGGACGCGGAACGGCTGCGCATCGGTTCCATCGCCATACGTCTCGCCGGGGTCGCGGAACCCGGGGTGCTCGAACGGGTGGCCACTCTCGCCAAGAAATACTGCTACGTCCTCAACAGCCTCGACGTTCCCGTGACCTTCGAGGTGACGGAAAGCCCGCCGACCGCCTGACGACGAAACGGCCCGTGGGGGCGATCGCAGTCCTGCGATGATGCGCGGGGACCGCGGGATCCGCGGCGTTCACCGCAGCGGGCGCGTCGCCGGGGTGTTCTCGGCGAACAGGGCGCTGCCATTGTCTCTGCACCATTCCACGAACTCGGGATACCCCTTCTTCAGGATGGCCCGTGCATCGCTTTCTGCGCGGTCGTAGTCCTTTCTGCTCATGCGGAAGTTCCCGCCCCAGTGCTTGACGAACTTGTCGCAGGGCGCGTGTCGCGCCCGAAGCCCGCGTCTGTGCAGTTCCCTGAACCAGACGACGGAGAGGTCCAGATCGTCCCCGTCGCAGGCGGCATAGGCGCCGAAGGGCAGGATCGGCCCCTCCGGCATGACGAGTCCCCGGGTCGCCCCGACGTCCACGAGACAGCACCATTCGTTGACGCGGCATTCCGGCAGGGGGTGGGCGTTCGTGCCGTAGTCGGAGGCGAGGCCGTTCCTGTAGCGCCGGACCGGGAATCCTGTCTCCGCAGCCGCGTCGTAGAGCCGCTTCAGCTGGTCGGGCGTCGGCCGGAAGTCCAGATACGTCTCCGGGGTGCACGCCTTTTGGGGGATGCCGGCCGCCCTGACGAGATCCTCCCTGCTTGCGGGACAGTTCCAGCATTGTCCGAGGGGGCCGGCGGCGAAAAATCCCGGGATGGCCTCCATGAGATGTCCCACGTAGTCCCGTCTGAACATCACGTCGTTGTGCAGGATGAACAGCAGCCGCTTGTCCGTGTGTTCGAAGGCGTACTGGTAGCGGATGGCTTGTCGGTATTCGGCATCCCCCATCCTCGAGACGTCGGCGACATCGATTTCTATCCAGATTTTAGGCTGATGCAGGACGATGTTGTATTTGGACTCTTCAAGATATCGTGCGATGGCGTAGGGCGGTTCGAGATCGTATTGAGAGCCTTTGGGTTCGTATTGCAGGTAGAGAACGTCGATGTGCCGGCCGCTGCATTTCAGGAGCGACAGCAGGGAAATGGCCGTCTGGTATGGGCGTCCGAAGATGTTGACGGTTGCGTCGACGCGTTCGCTCATGGGAGTGATGTGCTGCGTGTCCGATGCGGTTATTGCTTGCGCGATGCGAGGGTCTTCTGGAGTACGGATTCTGCGTTTGCGCCAAGGGCGGTTCCGACGCGCTCCTTCACCATGGCGACGATGCCTTTGAGCTGGTCCGGGGTGAGTCCGGTGTTCATGCCGATGTTGAAGTGGGCCTGCAATTGGGCGTCGACTCCCTCGATGGAGGCCAGCGCCGCTATTGTGGCGATTTCGCGGCTTTGCCAGTCGATGTTGTCACGCTGGAAGATGTCGCCGAAGAGGTGCGCCTTCAGGAACTGGTCGATGGCGGGCGCGAAGTCGTAGAGGGGGCCCTTGACGGACCTGCCTGCGAGCTTCGTCTGGTTCTCCGTCCCGAACTCGAGGCTCGACCTGTCCTTGGGCATGGGGCTGGGTTCCTTGCCGACGGGGTCGACGACGCCCTTGGCCTTTCTCGCGTCGAGGACTTTCATGAAGGCGCCGATGGCGTTCAGGCTGCGGGGGAATCCCGTATAGGCGTACAGTTGGACGAGGATTTCCTTGATCTCGTTGATCGTGAGGCCTGCGTCCAGGCCTTGGTTCAGCGCCCCGTCGAGGCGCTGCATGTCGCCGCGGGCCGTGAAGGCAGCGATGGCGGCCATGCTTTTCTGTCTGTCGGTCAGGGTTTCCATGGCCCGTGCCTCCACGATGGACATGAGTGCTATGCAGAGCAGGAGGGTGAGGAGCTTGCGCAACATGGTCGGCGGTCCTTGAAGTCCGGGTGTGGCGGTCTAGGGGCGATCCCCGGGAAGGTCACTTCCTGCCGTTGTACTGGGCGTCGGTGACCGGTTCCATCCAGTCCACGTTCTTGCCGTCGGGAAGCGTGCCAGTGAGGGCCAGATGCGTCATGGCCGTCGTGGGGGACGCGCCGTGCCAGTGCCTGATGCCGGGGGGACACCAGAGCGTGTCTCCGGCCCGCACTTCCTCCATCACGCCCTGATCCGTCCCGGTGCGGCCGACGCCGGCGACGACGAGCAGATGCTGTCCGGTGGGATGGGTGTGCCAGTGGGTGCGGGCGCCGGGTTCGAAGGTCACGTACGCCGCGCCGAAGGGGGCGTCGCTCCCTTTTGCGGAGAACACGGGGGAGATCCGCACGTTGCCTGTGAAGAACTTGTCGGAGCCCTTGATGTCGGGCTTGTCGCCGGCGTGGGTGATCGTCTGCCGGTTTTTCGCGTCTGCGGACATGGCTGTGGATGCTCCTATTTGGGTTGTCAGGATGCAGGCGGTGATGATCAGTGCCATTGTCAGGGACCTGGGCATGTTGCCTCCGTTCGGTTGCGGGTACGGCAAAGTGCGGAACGGCCGGGGGAAGGCGTCACTCCATCACTTCCGTGGCGATGCTCTGCATGATGTCGTCGATGTTGTCGACGGCCACGAGACGCATCCCCTGGGATTCCCGTCGCACCGTGCCGACGACGGGGTAGTTTCGTCCGTTCCCCTCGTCCCGGACGGTGAAGGGGACGCTCCAGCCGTTCCCCTTGGTCTTGGCCTCCCCTATGCTGAGGATGTGCTTGCGTCCCATGGATGCATCGCCCAGCAGGGGAGGGATGCCGTCCCTGCCGCCTTGCGATGGGCGACCTCCGAAGGCGCCGCTTCCGACGCCCCGCAGGATGAAGGCGCTCATCTGCTGGACGAGAAGCTGCTTCAGGCTCTGCCGGCCTTGGGGGCTGCGCTGGGCCTGGCTGATGATCAAGGCCGCTATCGGGGGGAGTTGTTCCGCAACTTGGGGGTAGGAAGCCGCCTTCAGGAAGCGTTCCACCCCGTCGTCGAGGATGGCGTCCATGTCGACCCGACGCTTGAATTCCTCGACGTCGGCCCTGTCCACGGCGTCCCCGATGGCCTTGATGCATGCCGCAGGACCGTCGGCGGACCATGCGGCGGGACTCTCGGCGGACCGTGCCGGCATGGGGAACGCAAGCAGAAGGCACAGGAGCAGTCGTGGCAGCATCATGGGATCTCCGGCAGACGGCCCTTGAGCGTCAAGGGGAGTCCGCAGTGGACGAGGGCGACCGTGTCGCACCGTTTTGCGAGGATCTGATTGGCCGCTCCCAGGGTGTCCTGGAAGCGGCGGCCAAGTTCCGAGACCGGGGCGAGGCACTGGCCGACCTCGGCCGTCACCAGGGCGGCGGCCGCGTCCAGCGCGCACATGCAAGCGGCGAGGCTCTCCACCTTCTTCAGGACGAGGTCCTCGCTCCGGCCGTTTGAGAGCATTGCGGCGATCCAGAGGCTCACGCAGTCGAGAAGGACCACGTCCTCTGGATTTGCGGATTCCCGCAGGTGGCGCGTCAGCGCCTCCTCGGGGTGGAGCGCCTCCTCGATGCAAGCCCAGGCCGTCCCTCGTTCTTCCTGATGCCGGCGCACCCTTTCCCGCATCTGGGCGTCCTCGGGCACGCAGGTGGCCACGAAGAGGCGTCTGGGCCCCTGAAGCGCCCCCCAGCGCAGCGCGAGACCGCTTTTTCCGCTGCGGATGCCCCCGATGAACAGGACGGGAGTCACTGGGCGTTCGGCACGGTGGGTTGCGTGCAGCGGACGGAGAGATCCCTCAGGACGCCTGCGGCTGCCTGGACGGCGGCCGTCGCCTCGGACGGGGACTGTCCCTTGTTCCTGCGATCCACCCACAGCGCGAGGAAGAGCAGGGTGTCGTCGTCCAGCGCGGAGGGGTTGTTCTTGCGCAGAGCGGCCACCAGGCTGCGATGGGAGGCTTCGCGCTGTTCCAGGGCGTTTCGGTACTGCACGCCGTAGGTGTCCACCTCTTTCTGGAGGGCGTCCAGGTTGGCCTTGACGGTCCCCGCCTCCCGGAGCTGGTCGAGGTTGAACATGGCCACGGTGAGTTTGGAATTCGCTTCCACGGCGTTCTGTGCCGCCCGGTCCATATCCTTGATGAGGGCGTCCAGATCCGGCGTCTTGGCTATGCTCTCGAGCCCGGCCGCAAGGGTGACGCAGCGTCCCGCCAGCGCCTTGCGTACCTGTATCGCCTGCGTCGGGGGGAGTTTTTTGGCCTCGACCTCCCGGTCCACCGCATTGAGGAAGGGTGTCACGTAGATGGCGTAGAGGCCTTGGATCATGGCGGGGTGGAAGACATAGCGCAGCACGGAGGCGCGGTCCTTCGCGGACGGTCCCGTGAGTCCCGTGAGTTTGGTGCCGTATCGCTGGTTGATGCCCTGCACGGAGACGTTGAGGGTGCCTCCGCTGGGGGACGGTTTGTAGTGGGAGACGAGATAGGCGGCCAGATCCTCGATGAAGTCCGGGCGCACCGTCGAATCGCTGGCGACCTTGGCGGGTTGCTGTTGCGTCTGGAAGACGCCGTCGGGGCTTGGCCCTCCCGGGCGCGGGGCCTGGGCGGAATTCGGCTGCACGAGGGAATCTATGGGAGGCTCGACGGGCCCCTGGACCTTGTTGTCGGAGAAGATTCCCGGGGAACTGGGCCGTTTGGCGGCCGGGTTGGTCGGCGATGACGAGGAGGAGGACGGTGCGGGCGGGGGCGGAGGCGGCTTCCCCATGAGCGCGGTCCCCAGCGTGGCCAGGGGCGTCCCTTCCGTGGCCTTGTCGATGGTGGACACCACCTTCTCTTTCACTTCCTCGCGGGTCGGTTCGTCCCGGGTCAGCCACAGGGCGGCTCCGCCGACGGTTCCCAGCACGAGGACGGTGAGCGCCACCAGTCGCAGGCTGACGCCGCCGCGGGACTTCGGCTTCGGGAGGGAGTCGATGGTGTCGAAGGACTTCGCTTCGGATTTCATGGCTCATCTCGACAAAATTGAAGGATGGGATGTGGCCGTCCGTTGCGGATCGCGACAGGGAAGGAACATGCCCCGTCCCCGCGACATTCGCTTCGGATCGGCCATGCGCCGCATCCTGGCGCATGCGCCCAAGAATCTAAAGAAAATCTACACCTAAAGACTGCCGCATTCAAGCCGTTTTGCGGCACCCACTGTGAAAAGACGGCTTTGCAGGGACGTTTTTTTGGTGGGCGTGACATGGGGCGGAGGTCAGGGCCGGGCGTCCTTTTTCCGCCACAGGGCGAGTTCCATGAGGCGCTCCAGCAGTTCGCCGAATCCCATCCCCACGGCCGCGGCCTCCTGGGGGACGAGGCTTGTCGCCGTCATGCCGGGAAGGGTGTTGACCTCGAGAAGCGTCAGGTCTCCCTGTTCCTGCAGGATGAAGTCGCTGCGGCTGTAGCCGTCGAGTCCCAGCGCCACGTGGGCTTCCAGGGCCAGCGTCTTCACCCGTTCCAGAACGGGTTCGGGCAATGGCGCGGGGCAGGTCTCCCTGGCGCCGCCGTTGCGGTACTTGCTGGCGTAGTCGAAGAAATCCCCCGCCAGAGGCTCGATGAGGATGGGGGGCAGGGCCTCGTCCCCCAGCACGCCGCAGGTGACTTCCCGTCCGGGGATTTCCGGCTCGAGGATAGCCTGTTCCCCTGCCGAGAATATCTCCGCGAGTGAGCGGTCCAGTGTGGCGCGGTCGTTCGCCCTGCCCAGTCGCAGGGAGGACCCGCCCGTGTTGCTCTTGACGAAGAGCGGGTAGGGGATTCTGGGCTGCCAGGTGGCATCGGGAGGGACCGGGAGGAACTCCCAGTCCGGCGTCGGAAGCCCGGCCTTGCGGAAGAGCTGTTTGGCCGCCGCCTTGTTCAGGGCCAGAAAGGATCCTGCGGGGGGACTTCCCTGGTAGGGGCAGCCGGCCCGGTCCAGCATGGCCTGGAGGAGGCCGTCCTCCCCGGGGGAACCGTGGAGGTTGATGAAGGCGAAATCCTGCCCGCGGGAACGTTCGACGAGGCGGTCGAAGTCCGTCATGGGGTCGAACCGCTGCACCCGGTGCCCTCGTTCCACTAGGGCCTTTTCGATGCAGTCGGCGCCGGACAGGGACACTTCCCGTTCCGGGGACCAACCGCCGGCGATCAGGAGGATGTTCAAGCCTCGCCCCCCGGAGCCGTGACGCATGGCTGGTCGAAGATCCCCTCGGGACATGGGATGTCGTCGGGAGACCAGTCGAGATGTTCCGCGAAGAGGTCCTCGATGCGCTTCCCCTGGCGGCATGCGCGCAGGATGCCCTTCTTCGCCTCGGCCGTCCTGCCGTAGCGGACCAGCAGATCCTCGTAGCGTTCGTCCAGACTGACGCAGACATCGTGTCGCACGCGTTTGTCGGCGTACAGCACGAAGAGGGGGAGGGAGCAGATCGTGGCGTCGTCGGGCAGCTTCCAGGGCCAGAACACGTGCATCATCACGCCTTGCGCGAGGATGCGGCTTCCGGTCTCGATGACGGTCCAGGACGCTCCGATTTGGGCGTGGCTGCCGCCGTGGAGGACGGAGTAGGTCTTGGCGATGTCGTGGAGCAGGGCGCTGGCCCGCACCTCTGCCACGTCCACCGGCATGCCGCGCCCGAACGCCCGTTCGGCCAGCATCGTGGCTATGTGCGCCACGATGAGGGAATGTCGCCGGACGTTCGGCAGCATGGCGTACTTGTCCCAGAGGCGGAAGCATTCCCCGTCGTCGGGGACGCTCCGAACCTCCGGTCCCCGGACGTTCCAAGGGACCGGAAGTCCGGCCAGAGGGTGGGGCCTCGCTCCGTCGCCGTCGTCGTGCAGGGACATCAGCGGCCCAGCGGGTCGAAGCGCGATGCGGTCCCGAGGAACTTCTCGTCCATGTATCGCCATCTGAGGCCGTCCGGCAGGCCGTGCCGCACTATGGGGGCGCCGGTCGACGCCGGGCCGACGGCGAAGGAGTCCCGCGCGCGTCGTTCGAAGGCGGTGAGGGTGTCTCCCTGGCCCATGGGCAGGTAGGGCAGGTCGGCAAACTCCGCGGGAGCGGGCTCCCGGTATTCCAGGATGAGCTTGGCAAGGGTGAAGTTCTGGCGTGCCGCGAAGGCCCTCACGAGCCAGCGGGTCGGTGTTTCCCCTCCGCCGCCCCGGCGTGCGACGATGTCGCCCAGCAGGTCCTTGGGGGTGTCCACGAGGAAGGTGCAGGCCTGGAACTCGATCCCGCCGAGGACTTCCACGGATTCGTCCACGCTGAAGGGACGCCGCAGCGAGCCGTCCCAGTACCATCCCTCGGGGAGTTCCGCGTGGGCCACGATGGCGAGGGGCGCCGTGGGCTCGGGCTTCCCGTACACGGCGATCCAGACCCTTGTGGGCAGGCCGCCGAGGGCTCCGCTGGCAGAGGGCATGGCCGTGCCCTCCCCTGCGGTGATCAGGGGCATGTCCTTGGCCTGGAGGGAGATGTTCGGTCGCGCCGTGGAGACGTAGGCGTCGCCTTGCATGCCGCGTTGCTCGACTCCCGCCACGCAGGCGCACAACAGCATGGAGAGGATCGCGAGACAGCATCGTTTGAGCATGGAATGCCTCCGAAGAGCTTCTTTGTTCCTTGCGCTTCGAACCTCCGTCCGAGGCGGGAGGAAATCGGATGTATCGCGCCCCGGGGCGCGCGCCGCAGTCTGGACACAAGCCCTGCGGCGAAGGATGTCGCCGTGTTCCGTCTTGGCCGCGTGCCTATGCGTTGGAAGACACCTCGTTGTTCTCGAAGACCCAGCGCAGCAGGCGCTTGTGCACGCAGAGGCGGTTTTCCGCCTGGCGGGACAGAAGGGACGCGGGGTTTGCGAGCAGGCCCTCATCCACGGGGACCGCCCTGCCAGGGGATGCGCCCAGCAGCAGCTTCACGTGCGGGGCGGCCTCCTGCAGCAGCGCGGTGCTGACGATCCATTTTTTCCGCTCCTCCTCGTCCAGACTCTCCCCATAGCCCGCTATGACGAAATCGGCTCCCGCCACGGCCTTGCGGGGATCCTCGACGAAGGTGACGGACGCCTGCCTCGACGAGGCGAAATTGCGGATATCGGTGGTGTCCACGGAGGGCGGCGTGGCGATCTTGAGGCGGAAGCCGAAGATGGTCGTCGCCACGATGGCGGAATGCATCGAGCCGTTGGGACAGCCGATCCAGCCGACGGTGACGCGGGAGACGTCCTTTGCGATACGCTGCATGCAGGCGACGTCGGCGAGGACGTGGGCCGGGTGGGCGTTGAAACAGCCGGCGTTGATGATCGGGAATTCCAGTCCCTGGAGGTTGTCCATCCAATCCGTGACGGGCAGTCCGTAGCAGTAGAGGCAGTCCACGTAGTAGCTGAAGACCGGGAGGAGGGATCGCTGGAATTTTTCCAGTTCAGTTCTCCAGAGGGGGTTGGGCGCTTCGTAGACCAGGACCCCGCCCATCTGGCGGACGGCGGCGCTGACGCACAGGCGTTCGGGCAGGGAGTGGTTGGCGAAGACCAGCAGCGCCGTGCGCCCCTCCATCACGGTGTCCCTGGACTTGATGTTCTTGATGCCCAGCACCTGCTTCACCAGAAGGAGGCAGGTCTGTCTGCCGAGGCTCTCCAAGGTAATCACGTTTCGCATCTGCATTTCACACCTCGTTTACGGCATGGGCGGCCGCGTCGTCCCGGTGGAGCCTGGTTCGGGGAGACCTGGCCGCAGTGGACAGGAAGTGGGCATCGTCGCCAAGATTAGCAGAAAGGTGCCGCACTGTCCATGGCTGGACGTGGCGGTTCGGGTGCGGGCCGAGGGGAAGGGCGGCGGCATGCGCCTTTGGGGACATGCCGCCGCATGGAGTGTGCAAGAACGGAGGACGTTGCCTTTTGATGATCAGACGTTTTCAGGGGAAGAGGACGTTTGCTCTTGGATGTTTCACAGCATGAGCCCTGCATGCGTGTGAACTGCGGAGATGTCAGTCGACACGTGATGGTTCTTCCACCGAAAGAACATCTTCCTTTTTTAGCGTGAAATGTTTATATTTGACGATTCTTCTTTTTTCGTTATCGATGACGAGTGCGATGGCGTCAACGGCATCCGATGTAAAGAAGTGCGAATTCGTATATTGTAATTTTTTCATTTGTGCGATAGTTTCAGTGCGCCAAGAAGTTGGCGTGAGTCACAGGTGAAAGTCCTGTCTCGCTAAAGGCTAGCCACCAAGCGAGCCTGCAGTATGCGTGGCATATCGTGAGGTATGTTGCGAAGCGTTACA
>JAISTH010000008.1 GCA_031272715.1 Desulfovibrio sp. | reverse complement strand
CCGACCTTCCCCTTGCAGGAGTTCTCGTAGAACGCGAGGACGCGGAACCTGCGCTCCAGTATCCTCTCGTCCCTCGGCGTCGTCCGGAGAGGGACGCTCACCGTGACGTTGTGCGTCTTCCCGTCCACGCGGACTTCGACGGGAGTCTTGCCGACGGACGCAGGAGTCCCGATGCCTTCCGGCATCGGCCCGCCTGTCTGTCCCTTCGCTTTCCGCCGTTTCGCCATGGTTCCGTCCTCGCATGTTGTCCGACACGATGTCGCGACACGGGGATCATGATACATCGCCGCATCGGGAAACGCAAGGCCTGCCGGAAGAGTTTTTCGTTTTTTTTCTCGGCATGCCCGGGATCCGCCTGGCCGCGTCCCTTACCCCCGACTGAAGTCGGGGGCTTGCGGTCCGCTTTCGGTCAAGTCCGCAGAAGGAATGGCACGGCAGGAGCATAGCGAAAAGGGCTCCCGGAGCCTATCAGGAAAAATGCCGCAAGAAGACCGACGGGTCCGGCGACGTGTTCCTGAAGGTTTCCTCCCGGACTCTCGCCCTGTCGCAGACGTGCGTCTGCGACCGCAGGGAGAGGAAACCCCTCTCCCAGAGCATCCACGCCTGTCCCGAGCGCGGCTTCACGGCCCAGCGGGACCTGCTGTCGGCGTCCCTGCTCCTTGCGGCGGCGGCGTCGAGAGCGGACAAAACCGCGAAAGCGAAGGCTGCGAGGCCTTCCGCCCTCGGCTTCGGCCGGGGGAACGCGGTTCGCTGCCGAAGGTGTTCCAGCGCATTGGCGGATATAGCGTCCGTAAGCGTCCCTAGGCGTTCCTCGCCGTACGCACTGTGATGCAGAGCTGCTGCTGATGCAGAGCTGGCCCTGGCATCAAGCCGCCTCGGCCTTACGGCCTTCGGCGGCCCAGCCAGGGGAACGGGATGACGCCCATGGCCCCTCCCCCGGACTTCAGTCCGGGGAGGAGGTCAGGGAACGCCGCACTTGCGGAACCGCCGGCGGGCATGTCCTGCATGTCAACCCAGGCAAGTCCCGACTCTTGGCCCCTGGAACGCGGACCGTCCCCGGACCCCGGGCCGGAACAGGGGAGTGTGGAGGCGGACGGCCGGATCGCCAAAGATGGGGAGAGTGCCCGCATCCCGCAGTGGTTGCGGAAAAGCGAAACATCCATCTGCGCATCGGCATCGGCGCTTGTACACGGAAGACTTGCGCCATCGGACTGGCTGCTCCCCCCTTTGGGGAGAGTCGATCCCGGGCCGTTTATCACGGGAAGCGCTAGGCCGGAAATCGGCCCCGGAGGCCCGTGCAGAGTCAGGCAAGCCCATGCGTGGCCGCGGGTGACACGAGGCGTGATTTTTGACATTGACATCCAAAAAATAATATGGTATCGGCATGCTTAATGGGTAGCCCTCGACGACGATGACGCGGCATGCGCCGAAGTGTCGCAGATCGACGGCGATGGCTCGGCCGTGGATGCTCGCCTGACGGGAAGGCGGGCACCCGTGCCGACATGGGCGAAACCCCGTATGCGTCCCCGGGGACGCCTGGATGGGCGGTACAGGCTTCCGGCCGATGTGGACGACACATCAATTTCCGACCACGATGGGCCCCGTCAAGCGAGACGGGCCAGAGGGACGGATGGGTTCGCCCCCCTGCCTGACGGCGATGCGGGGGGGCGAGGGCGACGGCAAGGAACGTGGCCAAGGCAGATTTTGACGCGGCATAGGCCGCAGAGGACGATTTCACACAGGGACGCAGGCAACGCAGGGGGGGACGTTTCCGGTCGCATCCAAAGGCGGGTGCAAAGGTGTCGATAGGCAACAAGCTCATGTTGCTTCTGGGTATGTGCCTCATCCTGATTTGCCTTGCCCTTCAGGGCGTGGCGGGCTGGGTGCTCGGGGATCTCGGCGAGGGCGCCGCCATGGTCACGCTCGACTCCGTTAAACAGGCGACCGAGAGAGAAGTGGCCGACATCATGTACAGCCTCGACAGACTCGGCGCGCTGATCGAGAAGGACGACAGGTTCATCGCAGCCGTCGCGGCCAGGGACATCGCCAAGATCATGAAGTTCGCGACGGAGTACATGAATGGCTTGTTCGTGGACATGGTGACCGTGATGGACAAGGATGCCGTCGTTCTCTTCCGCGTCCACAACCCCGGGCAGTCCGGCGATGTCCGACACAGCGCCAACGTGGACGCCGCCATCAAAAAAGGCCGCAGGGTCGTCGGGTTCGAGTCCGGCAAGCTCATCCGGCTGAACCTGAGCGTCGCCATCCCGCTCTTCAATAGGGAGGGGGAACTCGTCGGCAGCGTCGCCGCGGGCCGCGACCTCTCCACGAAGGGCGACTTCGTTGCCGAGACCAAGCGCATCTTCGACGTGGAATCGACCATCTTCCTCAAGGACGAGCGGGTGACCACCACTCTCACAGACGAGCGCGGCAAGTCGGCCGTGGGCACGAAGCTAGGAAACCTCGCCATACGCGATGCGGTCCTGCTGCGGGGAGAGACCGTCTTCGCGGACTCCCCCATCCTCGGAGTGCCATACAAGACCGTGTATTGGCCCTGGCGGAACTCCGAAGGCGAGGTAGGGGGCATCTTCTTCGCCGGCAAGTCCAAGGCGAGTCTGGAGGCCGCACGCCTCGAGAACATCAAGCTCGTCGTCATCGTCGGGTTTGCCTGCTGCTTCCTGCTATCCTTCCCCGCGACCCTCATCATCCGGGGGATCGTGGATCCCATGAAGGAACTGGAACACGGCGTGGGGGCGGTCATGCTGGGGGATTACTCCAGACGTGTCGCCACGGAAGCGAAGGACGAGATAGGGCATCTCTCCCGGACCTTCCAGTCCATGATAGAACAGACAAAGGCCCGGCTCGGCTTCGCCCAGTCCCTGCAGAACAGCATCACGATTCCCTTTGTGATGGTCAACTCCAACGGGGCCGTCATCGACGTGAACCGGCAATTCCTCGACCTCTGGGGGTTGACCGGGACGTCGGAAAACCATCTCGGCAAGACCTCTGGCACACTGCTTTACGGAAAGGCGATGGGCAGGACGATGCTCGACAACGTCATCGCATCGGGCGAACCCGTGCACGACGTGTCCGTCACCCGGACCAACGCCAAGGGCGCAGTCCTGTCACTGCGAATCTCGGTGTCCCCCCTTCTTGACCTCGACGGGAAGTGCATCGGGGCGTGCATGTTCCTCGTGGACGAGACCGCGGCCCATGCGGAGTTGGCGCGGGTCATCGCCCTGAACGGCCGCATTACGGAATCCGGCGCCCCTGTCAATGAAACCGCGCCAAGGCATGAGTCGGCCTTCTTCTCCCTCGTCGAGCAGTTTCGGATGACCGGGGAGAACCTCGACACCATCGTGCAGACCATCGAGGAAACCGTGAACGCCGTCCGGGACATCTCCATGGATACGGCCAGGCAGGCGAAGGTCGGTGCGGAACTCGCAAAGAAGATGGGGGAGATGCTGGAAATGGCGGGGCGGGCGATGGCCGATACGAACGGCACGGAGAAGGCTGTGGCGGGACTCGTCGAACTTTCCAGGGATCTCAAGCGCACCATCGATGGCTTGGTGGCGGAGACCGGAGAGAAGCGGCCCAAGTCCGAGTCGAGGCATTTGCCCCCGAAAGGCCAGGAGGCGGGAACGCCCTCGGGACGAAGGGAACCGGGAATGTCCGGGTAATCCTCGCCGCAAAGACGGAACGCCTTTGGGGCTTGCCGGGATCGGCCGGGGATTCCGGCCTGCGGTCCCTTGGGTTCGGAAATCGGGTCGGCCATGGTAGCTGAGATGTGGATCTGCACCCTGTCCATCGGGCCTAACCGGAATCCGTCCCGTTGCGGACGACCGCGTCCGTGACGGTCATGCCGCAACGGGTCCCAAATCCCGGGACGGAAACCGGCACGTTTTCTGCCCCGGCCGTGCCGGCAGTCCCCTCGAAGTGGAGGCCACAACTGTTGTCCAGGCGCACCAGCACTTCCCCTCCTCAGCAGGAGGTATTTCCCTGCCGTCCACGGGCATCGTGTTGGTGAAGTCGTTCCGGGATCTGCCCCTCCCCGTCTCCATGATGAAGAAGACCTTCAGGGAGAGACGCCCGATGGGCGTGTCCCCCACCCATGCCAAGGCCGACCGGCACGTTCTTGCCAAGAAGGTCGATGTTGGAACCCGTGTCGTAGCGCGACCTTCCGCCGTCCATACCCCCGAAAACCCCGATGCGCAGGCCTTCGCCCTTGGTCGCGGCAGGACTTCGGACATCCCCCGTGTAGGCGATGCATTCGCCACACTGGTTGATCAGGGCCAGCAGAGCCAGGCTGGCTCCGCATAGGCCTTCATGCGCTGGTATGTTGCACCCTTGGGGTTGACGTTCAGGCCAGCCACGCACCATGCGCTTGAAGTACTCGTGCCACATGCGCTGACGTCCTTCCTGGTGTGGGCGAGGAAAGTCTCCGTGGTGGCGCAGAACGGCCTGTCGCAGTTCTTGCGGCGGCATCGCTGCCGGCCGTCCCCGGCATGCCCGAACTTCTGGATGCCGTCCGGCCCATGGCCGCAGCGGGGACACTTCACCACTCCGGCATAGCGGGCGTTCCCCCAAGCTGGTGAAATATCCCCAGTCCCGAAAATTGACGTGCTCCATGTTTGCGTCCAGGCCGCCATCTTTACGGCCTGGACGGGGCCAGGCATCGTCCGCCCCCCTCCATCAAGCCTCAGCCGTTGCCCGATCTCCTCCGACCATGGCATTCGCCCTGACGTTCCCTTCCACGGCACACTTCCCGGCCGATCCGTCACCCGAGGGGCATCGCCCTCGCCTCCGCGTACCGAGCATCCTCGCCGTTTTCCGCCCCGCACCAGGCCACATTTGATGGTGGAACATCCCCGTCGCCCCGCTCTGCGCCCTCCTCCCCACGCCTTCGCCGTAAAGGCGAACCCTGTCACCGGCCTATCCAACGGGGCCGTCATGGCCAACGCTGTGGACGGCCGTTTTCTGAGGCTCTTGGGGGGGGTTGACATTATTATGGGTCGGGAGCATATTCCGAAAATCGGAAACGGGGGGCGCCCACATGCCTCGCAAGACAGGCGGATCGGCCCCGTCCAAGGCGGATTCCGCCATGCTGCCGGAGGGAGCGGATCGGCCACAGGACAAAACGGGGGCGGAGCGGTCGGCCATGCCCCGTCGCAAGCCAAAAACACGACTTATGAGCACATCATCGTCCAAGGCAAAAGGCCACGGCCTGCGCAAGCGCACGGCTCCCCTCCGTCCGACCGCGGATGCCGCCGCAAGCAGCGTCGAAGTTCCGCCGTCAGGCCGTGCTCCCCATACCCCTTGGGGACTGCGCCGCATCCTCCGTCTCACCGACATCCACCCTGAGGCCATGGAACGGTGGTCGGCGGAGAGGGTGTTCCCTGTCCCAGGGAAGACCGACGTGACGGTGGAGCGGAGCAGGGCGTACATGTTCCTGAGCCTTTCGGCCACGGCGCGAAGGCGTACCTTCACTCCGTCCCTGGCCGTCCGCCAGCCATCGATGACCGTGGCGGTCTTCAGCTCGGCCGCCTCCAGTCCCTGGCGCGGTCTGGCGCATTCCTCAAGCTGCCGATGGCATCGTGCGATGGCGGCCCAGAGTCCGTCAAGGCTTTTCGCCATGGCATCGCCTCCCGAGGGGAACCGGGGCTGGTGCATCGCATCCGGGGAGCCCGCGTCCCCGACGAGGGATCGCGTGTATCCCGCCAGAACCTCCAGACGGGCCCTCCATCGGCTCCCGTCGGCAAGGCCTCAAGGACGACAGCGGCTACGGCAGCATGGCAAGGATCACGTCGAATGGCCTGGAAAATCCTCACTGTCGACAAAGGTCGAAGGGTTGGCCTGCAGAGCCGCCAGGGTGCGTTCACCTCTTCCCTGCGCAGATCTAGCCGTTGTCGGCACGCAGTGCCATAGAACGGCTGATGCAGAGCTGAAGCCCGAACGAAGTGAGGGAGTGAATGCACAGACCGACATCGAAACGGCATGACCCGATGGATCGGCCCACTTTTCGTCCATGGGGGACGAATGCTTGACGTCTCCCGCGATTTCGTGCTACAATGCATGGAGTCGAACGGAACAACGTATGCATGGAGTCGGAGATGGCGCACGACGGGGAGATGAAACGCGTTCTGGAAAGGGTCCGGGAGGCGCATGCGGGGCAGGGGCGTGAGTTCGCCGTCCACACGCTGACCGCGGTTCTCCGTCTGCGCCCGGAGCCTGGGCAGGTCGAGCCGCTGCGCCGCACCCTCGCCGCGTTCCGTACGGCGTGCAACTTCGCGGTCGATGTCCTGTGCGGGATGCACTCCCCCGCCATCGCCGAAGGAAAGTACGGGGAGAACCTGATCCCCGGCGAGAACGCCCGCCAGAAGGCCTGCAGGGACGAGATCCGACTTCGGTTCCTGCTTCCGGGGCAGATGGCCAACGATGCCGTCAACATCGCCCGGGAGAAGTACGTCGAGGCATGGAATAGGGCCGTGGAGAACCGCATCCCGGCGCATGCGAAGAAACTCGCCTCTTTTTGGAGGAACGCCGCCGCCCTCGAAAG
>JAISTH010000007.1 GCA_031272715.1 Desulfovibrio sp. | reverse complement strand
TGCAAACATGGAACTCGACCCCGAAATTAAGGACCGGACCGAGAACTTCTTCCTGCGCACCCTACAGGAGGGTATACAGGAGGGCATGCAGAAGGGCAAGCAGGAGGGCATACAGGAGGGCATGCAGAAGGGCATAAAGGAGGGCATGCAGAAGGGCAAGCAGGAGGGCAAGCAGGAGGGCAAGCAGGAGGGCATACAGGAGGGCATACAGGAAAGCCTGATCACCGTTGCCTGCAAACGCTTCCCCAATGCCCCGAAATCCCTCAGCGCCAGCATACGTTGCATCCATGGGCCTGACAGGCTGCTTGCGCTGATGGGCGAATGCGCCACGTCCGGATCCCTTAAGGCATTCACGAACGCCGTGAATATGACCTTGAAGCAACAGGCATCGATGCGGTGATTGATGCCAGAACGCCTCCACTGATGTGAGAGGGATCGCTCCGTTGCGGGAATATCCACCCACAGTCGATTGCTGTGGGGACGGAGAGGTGCGTATTTCTCTACATGGTTCATCCTGACCAAGGCCTTGTGACACGCATAGTCTCTCATGTTAATGTTACTGCGTTGGCAGGCGTGCGTGGCAAACATAGTCAAAGACACATATAATATAGAAGAGGAAAATTAACTACTAAAGTAATCCTTTCAACTCACCAGTTCTTCACGCACACACATCACCCATCGTTAATTTTCCTAGTAATATACAGCCCATTGCCTACGCACTATGGTCGAAAATCGACCGTCCCCCATCCAACCAGTGGGGGACGCCCTGCTGTACATTGGCACAGTCAGAGGTCCAGAAGTGTATGATGGAGCCCACAAAAAATCAATCTCAACCTTCGAGGTGCAAACATGGAACTCGACCCCGAAATTAAGGCCCGGACCGAGAACTTCTACATGCGTACTCTACAGAAGGGCATGCAGGAGGGCCTGCAGGAGGGCATACAGGAGTGCCTGCTCATTGCTGTTGCCAAGCGATTCCCCAAAGCCCCCGAATCCCTCATCGCCAGCATACGTTGCATCCATGGATCTGACAGGCTGCTTGCGCTGGTTGGCGAATTCGCCACGTCCAAATCCCTTAAGGCGTTCACGAACGCCCTGAATATGACCTTGAAGCAACAGGCATCGATGCAGTGATTGATGCCAGAACGCCTCCACTGATGTGAGAGGAATTGCTCCATTGCGGGAATATCCATCCCAAGTCGATGCCTGTTGGGACGGAGCAGTATGCATTTCTCTACATGATCTATTCTTGCCAAGGTCCTGTAAAACGCCTGGTCCACATGTTCATGTTACTGCGATAGTGGGTTTGCATGACAAACATGCCCTAGGATACATATAATGAGAGTGAAAAAATAATAACATCGTATCCGGCATTCCGCCGGATGTCAACCGGACGCCGGAGGACGGATCATTGCCATGCGAGACGCGAAGCAGAGGATCGTCACGCCGGCGACGGTGACGGCCAAGAAGCAGGGCCAGCGACGCAGGGACCAAAGATACAGGTGAAGCAGGCAAGGTGCGTGGAAGGTTCCGACCGGTGGAACGATTTCCAGGCAGCGCGGAACAGATCCGCCGGTCTTCGACTTTACGCGCCGCGCGGGAACTCCGGTCCAGAGATCGGCCGTGCCGGAGGCACGTCCCGGGACGATGTCCTCGGCGTTTCCGCCTCGAAAAGGATCTCGCACTCCATCTCGGCATAGACGGCACAGGCCCGTTCGATGGTGCGGGGATCGTTCGGCGGCCTGTCCGACGTGACGATGCCTGCGGCATACGCGGCGACGGTCGTCCCCGGCGAGGCGTGATCCACCCGAGGCATGCGCAGGGCCCAGTCCGGCACGTCAGGCGGCAAGGTCCCGTTGCACGCCGCCATGTGGGCCACGGTCCAACCCTCGTCGTCCGTGAGGTCCCACTTGTCGAACCCCTCCGGCAGACGGCCTTCACCCGCCGCCACGTGGTAGACGGTGCGCCCTTTCGCGTCTCGCAGCATCCAGACGTCCTCGGGGACATCCCGGGGAAGCCCTCCCCTCAGTGCGCTGATGTGCGCGACCGTGGATCCTGTGGCGTCCCGAACGTCCCACCTGCTGAACCATGCCGGCAACTTCCTCTCGTAGGCGGCGGCGTGCGCGACGGTGACGCCCTCGCCGTCCACGAGATCCCACTCGTCGAATCCATCCGGGATGTGGCCGTTGACGGCGGCGTAGTGCGCCACGGTATGCCCCTGCGAAGTTCTCAGCCACCACTGGTCGAACCCGGCGGGAAGCGTGCCGCGGACGGCGGCGATGTGGGCGAAGGTGAGCACGGGGAGGGTCCCTTCGATGGGGCGGCTCCACATCGGGGAATCGGGAGGAAGTCCCCTCGGGGAGTCCCGGACGTCGCAGGGCGTGTCCGCCGGGTCGGGTTGCGGCGTGGAAGGCCCCGGCCCGACCCGGCGGACATTCTCGTTGTCATTCCCGCGCACTGCGCGTTTTTTTCCGTTGGCGTCGTTCTTTGCCATGCCCTGTCCCTAGCTCCTCATCGTTGCCCCGGCAATGTGCCGGCGCGATCGCACCGAACCACGCATGCGCCTTCCGACCCGCCCGGCATGGTCCATATGGGGACGAGCCCCCATCGGCCGGGAAGGCGGCCTTCCGCGCCTCCAGGCGCGGTCCGGCAACGAATCCGCCGCCCTGCGACGCCTATGGCCGCAAGTCCGGCAAGACTCGCGTTTCAGATTATGGGAAGTCGTCGGGGAAGCCCGTTCCCGAGGGCATCCCGAAGACCCCCTGAAACGCGTCTCCGGCCCCAAGCCTCGCACACACATGGCGAGCATGCCCGCCACGACAGCGGGCGGCCGGCCGGTGCCGCGGTCAATTCCTGAACAGGAACCGCCGGAAGGACATCCCGCCGTTCTTGAGGGAATGGGCCAGAGACACGATAAACGAACAGCAGAAGAGAAACGAGACGACGGCCAATCCCGTGGACACGATCCCGAACGGCAGATGCGCGGTTGTCGCGGCATTGCCTTCCTCCACCGACAGGACCCATGCCATGTGGGCCTCCTGGATATGCGCCAGCACGGTGGCGATGACGGAAAGGACGAGAAGGATCGCCCACATGCGGACCTTGCCGGCGTACCAGCGGTGGTTGCTCATTTCGAATTCGGCCATGATCGTACTCCTTTCCGGAAAATTTAACAGCCCCCCTTGTTGCTGTTTGAGGATGGACACACCCCTGATCTCCCGGCAGCCTATACAGCGGCCCGAAGGATGTCAAGCCCTCCAGGTCGATTTTTTTGACAAAAAAACTTATCCGCCTTCCAGCCGCTCTGCAGGCCACTTCCCTAGGCCTTGCCGGATCCAGCACCCTGCCGGACCGGGGTGTCTGCCATCGCGCCGCCAGGACCGCCTCGGCATGGACGACATCGTCCATCTCTCTTCATCTGGCAGTGGCGGCGGGCCATGGGGTACCGCACTGGTGGGCATCCGGCGGGAATCCCTCGGTTGGTGCGGGTCGGGACGATCCCAAAGTCGGCCTTGACGGTGGAGGTGCCTGCGCCAAAAAATCGCGGAGATGCGGATTCGTGGGGCGTTGAGGCGCGCAAGGGCCGTGGTGGCTGATGAGGAGAGGGGCGTCCCCGATGTGGTCGCCGGAAACAGGGCGGCAAGCCGGCAAAGGAGCCTGGCCGCGGAGTGCGGACGGAGACAAGGGATGATGCGGAAGGAAGCGGACAGGCGGCTGGAACCTTCGAGGCGGCATTGACGAGGGTCGCCTCGTCATGTATTGAGTGCCCTGCCCTCCTGTCGTGGCCCCGTCACGACAGGGCTGGCAGGGGAGGTGGCAGTCGCATGGCGGATGTCGTGGACAGGGCGACGCGGTCGCGCATCATGGCCGCGATCAAGGGCAGGGACACCGGGCCCGAGATGCTCGTGCGCAGGTTCCTCCACGGTCGCGGCCTGCGGTACCGCCTCCATGACCGCCGCCTCCCGGGCAGGCCCGATCTCGTCCTCCCCGGGCTGCGCACCGTGGTCTTCGTGTCCGGCTGCTTCTGGCATCGGCACGAAGGGTGCCCCCGCACGACCATGCCGAAGTCCAACGTCGGATTCTGGGAGGAGAAGTTCCGGCGCAATGTCGAACGGGACGTCCGCAACCAGGCCGCTCTCAGGGACATGGGGTGGCGCGTGATCGTGATCTGGGGATGCGAGACCACGCCGGAGGGGCTGGAACGGCTCCTGCGGCAGGTGCAGGGACTCGAACCCGTCCCCGCCGCGGACGGCCGGGAGAAGCTGGCCGACCCTCGAAGCCCCGTGGAGGAGTGACCCGAGGCGCCGCCCGTCGATGCCGGGCAAACGGCGCCGAAGCACGCCGCCGGCGTCAGCCTTGCCCTTCCGCCTCCTCCGGAAGACACGCTCCCTGGAGGATATCCTCGGCCCTCGCATGCATCCAGTCCGCGATGGACTTCTCGGAGTGCTCCCTGCCCTCTTCCTTGAGCCATGCCTGGTACTGCTTCGCATCGAAGGAGACGTGGACGAGCCGCAGTCCGACATTCCTGGACACCCTCGTCAACCTGTAGACGAAGGCGTTGTGCATGTCGACGTGCGGCAGCATCCCTTCCCTGCCGTACCATTTCGCGTACTCCTCCTGGCTCTCGAAGAGCATCACCGGGACGAACCCCGCATCGGCCTCGCGGGCTTTCCGCTGATGCTCCAAGGCCGTCTCCCTCGCCCTGGCCTCCATCTCGGCATCGCGCCGCCGCAACGTCTGGAGCATGCCGGGGGCCGGATCCTTGTCTCCCTTCAGCCAGACCTCCAGTTCGACGAGGATGTCCCGATCGTCCCCCGCGAGATTTTCGACCGTCCAACCGAGGCGGTTCAGGAGGCCGCGGGCCTCCATCGCCGTCCCTGACGGCATCCCTCCGGCCGATCCCGCGATCGCCTTCCCCGACGCCGGCGAAGCCGCGGGCGGACCGTCCCGCCTGCGCTTCTTCCGCGCCTCCATCCGGCTCTTCACGTCCCGTCTGCTCATGGGGTCTTCAACCTCCGATCAAACCGTCCCTTCGCTCCCGAAGGCGATCTCCATGCCCCGGTTCCCCGCCCATTTGTTGAGGGCGTGTACGCCGTGCTCAAGTTTCTGCTCCTTGAGCCATTTGAGGTAGAGCCCTTCGTCGAAGGGGACGATGACCATGTGCACGCCGGCCGCTTTCGCCACTCGGGCCACCCTTGACGCATAGGCGTTATGGATCAGGAAATGGTTCGGCACCCCATCGGCATACCATTTGAGGTATTCCTCCTGACTTGCGTAAGTCAGCATCGATGCGAGATATTTCCCGTTAGTGTCTTTTGTATTTACAAGGACGCCCTCGGCGAAGTCCATCGCCTGCTGTTCCTGTTCTGCATCGCATTTGCGCATGTTCTCGAGCATGGCCGCATCAGGAACCAGCGCTCCAGACTGAAGTGCCTTTAGGACTGCAATTTTCTCCGGGTCACCGTTGGACATGATTTCGACGGTGAGGCCGATGCGTTCCATCAGACGGCGCAGTTCCAACGTCTTTTCCAATGCCGTGCCGGTATCGTCTCTCGATCCGCTCGCATCAGTCCAATTGACGGCCGCTTGCGATGGCATTCTTGGCGATCCGTTCGACCTACGTTTTTTTCTTTGTTCCAGTTTTCGTTTCACGTCCCGTCTGCCCATGGTCTCATCCCTCATGCCCTAGCGGGGAGACACGACATCATGTCGTCCCGAGGTCGATCAGAGTTGAAGATTTCAGAATCGAAGCACTTCCGGCACAATCGCCTGTCATGGAGTCTGACATGCATCGGCGATGCATGTTGGCACCGAGAAGTGACGCCGTTGAGTCGCCGCTGCCTTTGAACCGTTATCGTGTTGCCCCTTCCCAAGGGCAGAGGCGATCCTCAAGAGTCAATCCCGAACGCAATGGAGTTCATGACGTATCACGGCATCGGCTCCGGATGACTGCCTCGCAGTGACTCACTTGGTTGTCCGAAGGGCACTGCCGGAGATGTCGAGGAAAGACTCGCCCGACGATCGGGAAAAGGGGCCGACGAGTCCTTTCAGACCCATCGGCCCGATTGGAAGTCGCGAACAGTTATTTCGTCTTGCCTGCGATGACCGAGATGAAGACGAGATCTTCCTTGCCGGTGTTCTCGAGGGCGTGGGCCTGGCCGATTTTGGCGATTGTCACGTCGCCGGGGCCGACGTCGTATTTCTTGCCGTCGTTGTCGGTGAAGACGCCCTTGCCGGAGATGATGATGTACACGTCCTCGTTGACGTCATGCTTGTGGAAGCCGATGGCGTCGCCGGGCTTCAGTTTCAGCCATCCGATCTCCCGGACGGGGTTGGCCTCCGGCGGGGTGTTGCGCTCGAAGGCGTAGCGTCCGTAGAGTATCCCCTTCCCGCCGCCGGCCTTCTCCTTGTCGTGGGTGATCAGCTTGCTGTCCGGGAAGATGTCCGCCTGGACGGGCGCGGCCAGCATCACGAACGCGATGGCCAGGACCCACGACAGGATGTGCGGAATTTTCATGAATCGACCTCCTTGAGGTGTGGCCGCCGATGCATGTGCGCCGGCGGCGTTGTGGACCGCAAATGTGGTTTCCCGTCCAGGGGCGCGCCTCTTGGGCGTGCCGCCCGGCGGGAAGGACGTTCGAGCGCGTCCCGGGCCGCCATCCCCGGCGATGTCGGCGCGCGTGTCCCGGCATGGGATCGGGACATCCTGCCGTACGCGGCGACGGCCTGGATGGCCGGGAAAGCCGGCACCGCGGGGGCGCGAAAAAGGCGGATGCCGAACGTGCGCCTCGGGCCGCCCCCATCCTCCCGCGGAAGGATCCGGCCCGGTTCAGTGATCCCAGTCCGCGTACTCGTCCGCCTTCTGTTCGTGAAGGACGGCCCTTCCCCGGGGAGGATCGACCACCGTGAGGCACTGGAGGAAGAATCCCCCGGACCAGTCCTTGGATTCCTCCATGGCCACGATGGCGACGCTCTTGCCGGAGGCGTCCTCCAAGGCAAGCGTTTCGGGCGGCAGATTCTTCGGCAGGTTGCCCTTCCTCGCCGCGACGTGGGCCACGGTGCACCCGTCCCGATCCGCGAGATCCCATTCGGCGAACTCTTTCGGGAGATGCCCGTGCGTGGCCGCCTCGTGGGCGACGGTCCAGTGCTTCGAGGTGGCGAGACGCCACTTGTCGAACCCCGGAGGGAGCGTGCCGGCCCTCGCGGCTTCATGGGCGACGGTCCACCCGTCGTCGTTCGGGATGGCCCACCGCTCGAAGGAATCCGGGAGCGTCCCTGCGGCGGCCGCGATGTGGGAGACGGTGGCCCCGTCCCATCGCACGATGGCGTCCCAGGCGTCGAAATCGTCCGGGAACGTGCCTTCCTGCGCTCTGCGCAGGAGGCGTCTCGCCTCCGGGTCGATCCTCCCGGTTCCGGTGGTGCGGCCGTCGATCGCGTCCCTGACGATGTCGTGGGCGGGACGGCCCTGAAGCAGGAAGGCCCATTGGGCCGTGATCTCGTGGACGCCCAGGGTGCTGAAACCGTCGGCGGTGGCGATGGCGCCGACGGGATGGAGCACGTTCCCCTCCTCGGCGTCCGGATCGCCCGCCATTATGCAGGCCGACGAACTGCCTTCAGCGGAGAGGATGTCGCAGATCCCGCGACAGAAACGGCGAAGTTCGCCCTCGACGTCATCCCCCGTGAAGGCCGCCATGAAGCCTCTATCCGTCGCGGACTCCTCGATCCTGTATCCAGGGGCGCCTGAGATGAGCGTCCGCACCTCGGCGCAGACGACGTGTCCGTGGACATGTCCGGAGAACCGCGACCTGAACCATCCGATGGCCATCGGGACGCTCCTTGTTTCGTGTTTGCGAACTGGCACGTGGCGCAAGACGGCGCATCTGCCGCGCTTCGTGGGGGGGAGCGAAGGTCGGCCGAAGGCATTCTACGACATCGTTGGCGTCAGGTCAACATCCTGGAGAAAAGAAATTGCGGCCTCTCTTCCGGCAAAAGGTCAACTGGGGCCGTGACGCGCATCGGCCGCATCCGTGCGGCACCGGGGCATCGAGTGGCGGTCGGCGCGGCCAGGTCCGGGGGCGGCGGTCGCTCCGCGGTCCCGGCGTTCCGTCGCCCTTGCGCTCTCGCGCCATTGACGCGGACAACGCCGGCAGGCATGGCGGCCGGGGCCGCCATCTCCTTGCGCCTGCACCGCCGTGGAGGCCCGTTTCCGTTGTCGCCTTGCGCATCCCGCTTGCGGACGTGCCGGAAGCCTGGCGAAAACCGCGGGGGCAGGGTCGCCGATCTTGCGCTGCCTCATTTGTGTTTGATGCGGATCAATTTCTCCATGCGTTCTATCGCGACCAGTTCTTCTATTTCCTCCAGATTTGTCCCGAACATGGTCACGCTGAACTCGATAAAGTATGTTTTTGGATAATCAATGTCAACAGTCAAGGATGCATTGGAAAAAGCCGGAACTACAAAAGTGTGTTTCCCGGGCAGAATTTTGTATATGAAGTATGAGCCATTCTTGAGCGTTCCGATTTTCTCGGTACCATCCTTGACGTCGTAGTCAACGCCTGACCCAATCATATGTTTGCCGCGGATGAAATATATGATCGACTTGCGCTCGTCAGGCAGGAGCATATCCTTTGAGGTGTCGACCTTGTATGTCGTCTGGACACACCCGCAAAACAGAAGGCACGCAAGGAGTGTCCACAGCATGCAATACTTGGACTCAAGAAAAACAGGCCAGGAAGAAAGCATCATTGTATGCCGTCAACAGCACTTGGCTTATTAATGGCGGTAATGCTTGCCAAAGCCACCCTTGCGCACTTTCGTTTCGTCCACGCAGCCAGTTGCGCCCTTTGCGCCAAGCACTGCGATGGAATTGTCGTCAGACACCGTGAAGATTTTCACTTGCGTCGGCCCGGCTTCGGTCTTGCGCAATTCGATGCGCATTCTTGTCTCGTTGGAGGTGTCGGCAGGTGTGGCGAGCTCTCCGTAGCCCACTTCATCCAGCATGACGACGTTCAGGTTGGGGGGAACTCTTGTGCATTCCCTGTATTTTTCCTTGATATTGTAGATGGTCTTCTGGACTGATGTCGGGACATCGAATTCCACCAGATTCATCGGCCTTGCCTGCATTGCGGTCTTCGGCGTGACGCAGCCGAAAAGCGCCAAGGAAACAATCAGAAGAAAGACATGTTTCATAATTGATCCCCCTTTGCATATTTCTATGCGTAGTTAGGTTGTGTGGTTGATGAAGGAATTGAGAATCTATCAGTTTTTAAGTGCATGTAAAAATTTTATGGGCCTTGAAATAATTTTTTTCGAATTTCTCGTCCCATGTGCGAGATGTGAAATGGGCAAATATTTTTGTTATTTTGTGCAAAAAATTCTCGTATCGGTAGTTGCATAACAAATATTCTTTCCGCTGCGTCATTTCGCACGAGTCAGTGCGGGCAGGGGCCCGTCCGCTGCAGGCGGGCACGCCCATGGCGCGGTCCGCACCCTGCGGCCGCCGGCACCGTCCACCTCGATGGGGTGGCATCCCGTTCCGCTCCAGGCTGTCGACGAAGACGACATTCCCCGGGTCGTGGCGGAGCGACAGGCGATGGGAGACGTTTTTGCGCAAAGGATCGTCGCTGCCGGGCCCCCGTTCGTTCCCCGGGATGTCCGATGCCTGTCGTCGGCCGCATGCCGGCCGATCCGGGCATCGTCGCCGATGGGCGTCAGGGGGGCGAGGAAGGGGGAACCGGCAAGGGCGTCGGCCCCCGGTTCCCCTGCCATGCGGGAGATGCGGGCGAGGGGCGTCGAATCGACGTCCCGGCGACCGGGGCGCGATTTGCCGACGCACCGGTCGGCGTCCCGGGGAATCGGTCGCCGCCTGGGCGCCAGGGCGCCAACGATCCCTCCCTCCTCCGGGTCGCGGATGGGGAACGGCAGGATCCGTCCAGGCGCGCGGCGTCCGGCGCGGTGCAGGCGAGGCGCACCGAGTCGGGCGGCGGGGGCGTAAACCGATCGGGTGGACATCGATGCTCCCTGTTGAGGATGCATGCAAGAGAGATAACTGCCGTTCGACTTTTCCGTCAAGCTTTTTTTCGGGCCGCGGGCGATGTCCGGAAACGCCGGGCCGGCATGGCCAACCGGTGCGCGTCCGCATGGTGCCGGGGCCGGTCGCCCGCCGTGCCGGCGCACGCTCCCCGGCGATCCTGCCTGAGGCAGGGATGCATCCCTGCGATCGCGGGGCCCCGCAGAAGACTTATCGGCCACCCGCACTCTTCGAAAAGGGTCTCCGGCACCCTTGTCGATGCCGGAAAACGCGCCAACGGCAAAGGTTCGCAGGTGGCGCTCGTGCGTCGGCGCCCTTCCGGGCTTCCGGTCGCGCCTTCGGGGCGAACCGCCGTTCCGCCGCGTTCCGGCAAGCCTTCCGAACCTTGCAGGCCTCCTGGCAGTGGCGCGATTCCTGAAGAATCTATCGCACAGACCCTAGAAAATATCCAAAGAAGTCTATTGATAACGTCTAGAGAATTTCTAACATTGGGCCGCGCAGCATGGGACATGCGCGATGCCCGGACAGGGCATGGCATTGTGCCGAGGGTCGGGGTTGTCCAACGGGACGTGACGCAAGCGAGTTTGTCAAAGTGTGCAGTTGACTGGCATTTAGAAATGAAAAACTGATGCCATGGAGTCGTTTCAGTAAGTAAACGACATTACTGTAAAAGATTTACTTTAAAACATATTTTATATATATTGTATATATTCTATACGGTTTTTGTTTTATATTATCGGTAAAAATACTTATGATTTATACAATATTTTATTATTTATGATGAACAATAACAAGAGTGGACAACGGTAAAAATTATAATTTTTACTAATTCATTATCGTTGTAACGCTTGCGATCAATATATTTCAAAACAGAATCCATTATGCGATTACATTTTACAATAAATATTTACAGACCATAATAAAAATACACAAATACGCTATGTAAAAATAACGAAAAATTCTTATGCAATGCCAAATCATATCGAGATTTACAACTACGCCATCGCCTCTCAATCGTTCAGACTTACTCGGAAGTGCACCGTGGCGTCACCCACAAGAACCGCCGCAGAGATCCCGAAGCGTTCCGCCCTCCATCGGCACATGTATTCGAAAGACCTGAAACGATACGCCCCCATGCGACAGGGGGATGCTGCACGGGCCTTGCCGTCCGGAATGCCGGAGCGAACTTCCGAAGGGCCCGGACCGCCGGCCGGGACTGCCGTGTGGCGGACAGATCGCCCACGCAGGATCTTCCGCACCATCCTCCGTGCTTGACTAATCTCGGGCGCGGGAGCACTATCCCCTTTCGTCCAGGACTGCCGGTTCCACTCCCAATGCCCCGATGCATGCGGAAATGCCGCCGGGATCCGGGATGAGGCACCGTTCGCCCTGCAACCCCAACCCGGAGCGAGCATCCGAGCAAGGCCCGCCCCGGGACGAACTTCATGGGCGACGGCCCGAGTGCGCTTCCGGTTCGCATCGCCGCCGCCCCCGGGACGACAGGGCCGCGCGGAACGGCCCGGATCGCGCCCCGGCGGACTTGCCGCGACAAGACAAAGGCGACGGACCACGCCAAGTCCGACGCCAAAATGCCAAGGCATGGCCCCGGAGAAGGCGCGCCTCACAACAACAACTTCCCCTCGCGAAACGATTGGCGGAACAACATCAGCATGAAACATCTCAAAACACCCCACATGGAACGCTGCATCGGCTGCCAATGCTGCACCATGGCCTGTGCGCGGCTCGTGCACAAGGTGCATTCCTGGACGACGGCGGGCATACGCATCCGCTCCTCGGGAGGCCTGACGACGGGCTTCGAAGCCGACGTCTGCGTGGCCTGCGATCCCGCCCCCTGCGCCGCTGCGTGCCCCACCGCCGCACTGACGCAGCGCAAGGGCGGCGGCGTCACGGTCCGGCACGACCGCTGCCTGCGTTGCGGCGACTGCGCGAAGGTCTGTCCGGTCAAGGCCATCCAGCGGGACACGGACGACGGGCTCCCCTATCTGTGCCTCCACTGCGGCCAGTGCGTGCCCTTTTGCGCATACGGCTGCATAGAATTCACGGACGACGACGCCGGGGACGCGCCGGACAGCGCCCTCCCCGTTCCGTCCGAACCGGACGCCAGGGAGGGTGACCATGCCACGGCTTGACATCGCACGTCCACATTCCCGGGTGCTTCGCTACGACGCCACCACCGGCAAGGCCCGCGTGGAGGAATTCGGCCTGCGCACGGAACATCTCGGAGGCAGCGGCCTCGCGGCGGCCCTCTACGAGGCCTCCGGCCTCGCCTCCGCCCCTGCGGACGCCGAGGAGCAGCCCGTGATCTTCGCCGTGGGTCCCCTCACGGGCCTCTTCCCCTTGATGAGCAAGTCCGTGTGCGGCTTCCGATCCCCCTACAACGGCCAGTGGACGGAAAGCCACGCCGGCGGCCGCCTCGCGCTGTCGCTGCGGTTCGCAGGCTACGACGCCCTCGTCGTCACCGGCCGCGCCCCCGAACTTTCCTGCCTCGTCGTCGGGGGACACGAGATCCGGACGATACCCGTCCCCTTCCTGCGAGGCGCGGACGTCTTCCGCACCGGCAAGTACATGCGCGGCCTCGGCCACGGCGTCTCCGGACACCGCTCCACCATCCGCATCGGATCCGCCGGGGAGAACGGCGTCGGGTACGCATGCATCAACGTGGACTCCTTCCGGCACTTCGGCCGCCTGGGGTCCGGGACCGCGCTGGGCCGGAAAAACCTCAAGGGCATACAGGTGATCGGCGACGGCTCGGCGACGCTCCCCCAGAAGGGAACCTACGCGGCCCTGCTCAAGGACATCCACGTCGACGTCACCACCACCTCGGCCATGCGCAAATACCACGATCTCGGCACCCCCGAGAATCTGGAGCCCTTGAACAAGCTCCGCGCCCTGCCCTGGCGGAACCTCCAGAAGACCTCCGACCCCGGCATCGGGGGGTTGACCGGACTGCGCATCGCCGAGGACCTGCTGCTGCGGCAGAGCGCATGCGCCGGATGCCCCGTCGGGTGCATACACATCGCCCTGCTGCGGGAACAGTTCGGGGAGGAACACGACTACCTCTACAAGCAGGTCCCCTACGACTACGAACCGCTGTTCTCCCTGGGCACCATGCTGGACCTGAAGGATCCGGCCCAGGTGCTGGGCCTCATGGACGAGACGGAGAGGACGGGGCTTGACTGCATGAGTTCCGGGGTGGCCCTGGCATGGGCCGCGGAGGCGTCCGAAAAGGGGATCGTCGGCGAGGGGGAGACGATCGTCCCCCTGCGCTTCGGGGAGTGGACGGGCTTCAGGACCGCCCTGCGGCACATCGCCGCGCGCAGCAACGAGTTCTACGACATCCTCGGACAGGGGGCGATGGCCGCGGCCGGAAAATACGGCGGCGGGGACTTCGCCTGCGTGCTGGGCCAGGAGATGGCCGGCTACGCCACGGGGGAGGTCTTCTTCGCGGGGCAGGCGTTGGGGTTCAGGCATTCCCATCTCGACAACGGGGGCTATTCCTTCGACCAGTCGGCGAAGGAGAAGGACGTCGACGCCGCCGTCAAGTATCTGGTAGACGACGAGCATGGGCGCGTGATGCTGACGTGCATGGTGGCCTGCCTCTTCGCCCGCAAGGTCTACACCCAGGAACGCGTCCAGGAGTGCCTGTCCAGCCTGGGGCTCGAGGACATGGCGCAGGCCCTGCCAGGGGCCTCGGAGGCCATGCGGAACCTGCGGTACAGGCTGAAGGCGGACACCGGCTTCGACCCGCGCGAAGCGCGCATCCCGAAACGCTACACGGAACTCGTCACGTGGAAGGGCGAGATCGACCAGTCCTACATGGAAGCGATACAGGCGGGCTACTGCCGGGAGATCCTGCGCATGGCCGGGAGGGACGGGGAGATGAAGTGAGGGCGTCCGCCCGTCCAGGGAGCGCGGGGACTCGCGGCACGCAGGCGATGCCGCGCAACGACGGTTCCCCGCGCTCCGGATGCACTTGTCGTCTTCACTATCTTTGCGTCAACGCAGAGATGTCTTCGATTAGCCAGACGGAAAAAGAAGTGCGGTGTGGCGCATTCGTGTAAAAAATGGATGAACGCCATGTGAAGACTTATTTTCATTTTTTGTGGCAATTAAATTTTGCGACCATCAGTCAAGAAATTTGCTCGGCCATGCTTCCATGGCATACGTCTCAGGCGCGGACCAATATAAATCGAGCAAATCCCTCTTGGCATTTATGAATTTCTCTAAGCAAACCAATTCATCAACAGTTAACAATTTGTCAAAAGCCGGGTTGCGCTTTTCGAAATAATAAGGGACGCCGCCCAGCCGCTTTCCATCCTTCAAAATATACAAATGCCTATCGACGGCATTTTCGGTTTTGCCACCCACAATGAGAATGTCAAATGGAAGATTTGTGTACCCACTTGCAATCTTCCCCATCGAATGCACATCGCCAAGTAGCGACTCATCTGACGATTGCGCTTGTTGGATGAATGTGCTGGATTCTGCCTGCTGTTTCATAAAAATCGCCTCCGCGGTTGAAGTTGTAGAATTTGGATGTAATCCATTATCGTTTCCTGAGCAATATGCAGGAGTGGACAACACCAATCGTCTTCATTTGCATTGATACATATATACTGAGGATGTCGTAATTTGATGTTACCATGATTGACAGGCTCTCATTGCATGTCAAAGCATCGTTTATGTTTGTTGGTTTTTGTGAAAAGTATCAGTGTATAGATCCACCCCCCCAAACACTTCTCCGAGTTATCAGGAAGACAATTCCTCACTCGCAACTCTGCATGACGCAACGCACGTTCCTTGCGCTTCCGTATGCGCTCTTCCATTTTTCCTTATTCTCGTCCTTCCAATTTCGCAATTGTGCCGCACAAAAAAACATCCCTCATAGGCATCGATCTTTAGAATGGACATTCCGCCTCAATTTTTGCCTATTAGAAATGCATTTAACATACACCCACCGTCAAAAGCCAAACAACAAGCCAGGATATCAAATCCATAGTTCCTCTCTAGGGATTCTGCCAGTACCTCAATAGAGCCTGCCTATTCAATATCACGACACGGACAATTTCATTCTTGATATTGTTATTGTTAATTTTCACGACACTCGAAAAGTCAGGCTCTGCAAATAGGTTATAAATATCGTAAATGACTGCATCATGCCTCACCCACGCAATACAAATGCATTTCTACAGGGCAATCCACTTTACTGCAGGCCAAAAGAATGAATTTTAGCCCAGGTTTATTCATCCCCAAATCCGTGACGGGGGTGGGGCCCTCCCTCCCTTGGTGGCCCAGAGGGTGCCGAGATGACGAAAAATGCATCTCGACAGTTAAAAATATATTTTTTGAGCCCCGAACTCTTGCATTTTTTAATAAAAAATTTTTTTTTGCGATTTTTCTTAGCGAATAATGCCCCATTTTGCAAAAAAATATTACATTTTGCACAATTTAGTGTGTCCATATGGCTAAAACGTCAAATTTTGGGCGCAGAACCCCCCTTTGTAGAACATTCTAAGTTTTTTATAAAATAGTAACTACGTTAACATGCACATATCTG
>JAISTH010000039.1 GCA_031272715.1 Desulfovibrio sp. | reverse complement strand
GCCATGGGCGACGAGGAGAAAAACATCGATGGTGCGTAATGATTTCGCATCGCACGACAGGGGGGGCAGAAGTATATGTGGGAGGATGGGGGTATCAACACACTACCTGAAGAGAGCTTTCGCCTTTGCCGCCGCCATCGCCCTCGGCCGTCGTCCCGCCGCTTCGTCCGCATCCGGGTTCGCCCTTGTCCCCTCGCAGGCCGAAGTCTCCCCGTCCACGTCGCCTCTCCATCGCTCCGTCATTGCCGCCACGCTTGTCCCCATGTCCGGCCTGCAGGCCCCATGCTGGGCGAGTCTGCCGGGCAACGGCGACAACCAACGGCAACGGCAACAACCAACGGCAACGGCAACGGCCAACGGCAGGAGCCGTCACTCTCCGGCCTGCCGTCCTTGGCCTTCGCCTGTCCGGATACCGGGACCGCCCCGAAATCCCCCCGGCCAAGCTTTTTTCCCCATCGACGCCACTTGGCACCCGCACCGCCCCTGGCCCGGATCTGTCCGATCGGACGCTTCCGGGACGCCGGAAGTCCCGGCCCTGGCCGCCAGGGACGATGCCGAAGACGGGGGCGCCCCCGCCGCAGTCCCCCGTGAATTGGACCGGATGCCGTTTGTGGAAAATTCCTCCCCCAACGCATCCATCATGTGTTGGTCCAGTCAGCGAAGACCGATCATGGAAACGTTTTTGTTGGACCGTGGGCCGTTTGTGGAAACCATTTTCCCAACCCATCCGTCCCACGTTGGTCCCGTTTTCAGGGCCGGTAGTGGAAAATCCTCCCCGCGCTATTTTTTGTTGGACCAAGTTCCGATTGTGGAAAATCCCTTCCACCAACTCATCTGTCGCACGTTGGTCCATCCGGCAGGGCCGATCGTGGAAAAATCCTCCCCGCATTTCTCCCCGGATCGAGTTCCGGTTATGGAAAATCCACTTTCTTCCTTTTTTCGCCAATACATGTTTTCACGTACTGGACCAAGTTCCCATCGTGGAAACCCCGCTCACCTTTTCATAAAGGTCCAACGTCCCCCGGATCTCTCGAACCCGCCATGGAGGCGGCGATTCCACGGAAAGAATCCCCCTTCCCGGCTTCCCCGAAAAGAGGGGTTGACCTCCCGCGCCCCCTGAGGTAGCTTCACCACATCGGACGCCAACGAGGAACCACGCATCATGCTCCGCCACGCCCCATCCCTCTCCCTGCGCTCCCGCGCCTTCCAGGCCGGCTGGTGGTGGCGTCCCCTACGCGACCCGGAGGGATCCGTGCGCCGTTGAGCGGCCGCACGCACGAGCGCAACATCGGAAAAGGTCAGCGCCGCCCCTCCGGGCGGCGCTTTTTTTTCGCCCCAACGCAAGGACATCCATATGAGCGAACACGGCACGGAGCGTCCCCACGTGACGCTGCGGCAAACCGCCAGATGGCTGGCGGCCGACATGGAGACCCCCATCAGCCTCTTCCTGGGCATGGTGGGGGACGGCCACGGCATCCTGCTGGAAAGCGCGGAGGTCGACGGCCGGTGGGGGAGGTACAGCGTCCTGGCCACGGACATGCTGTGCCACTGCGCCTGCAGGGACGGACGCCTCGCCCTGGACGTCATGGACGAGCGTCTGGAGGGCCTGCGGGATCTGGACGGCCTGCCCCTGCTGGAGGGACTTGCCGCCCTCATGGGGCGGCTGGAGATACTCCCCCCGGAGGACTTCCAGCCCCTGCCCCCCATCACCCGGGGGCTCTACGGCTACTTCGGCTTCGACATGGCAGGCCTTTTCGAGCCGAAGCTCCGGCCCCTGATGCCCACGACGGAGGACGCCTGCGAACTCGTCCTGCCCGGCACCGTCATGGTCTTCGACCATCTCTACAACAGATTGTGCCAGGTGAGCCTCTCGGGGCACCGTCCCTTGCGCAGCGTCCACGGGGTGGACGCCGACGGGAGGGACGCCGGGACGGAGGGCGTGCCCGCGGATGCCGACGTGGCGGCCGCGCCGGGGGAGGACGGCTACAAGGAATGGGTGGAGCGCATAAAGTTCATGCTCAGGGAGGGGGAGGCCATCCAGGTGGTCCCCTCGGTGCGCTTCTCCACCCCCTTCGCCGGGGACACCTTCGGGCTCTACCGCAGGATGCGCAGGTTCAACGCCTCCCCCTACATGTTCTACATGCGCCTGCCGGAACTGCGGCTCTTCGGCTCCTCTCCGGAGGTGATGGTCCGGTGCGTCCGGGGGAACCTGCTTCTGGCCCCCATCGCCGGCACCCGCAAGCGGGGCGAGGACGACACCGAGGACGCCATGCTGGCGGCGGAGCTGCGGGACGATCCCAAGGAGCGGGCCGAGCACGTGATGCTGGTGGATCTCGGCCGCAACGACCTGGGGCGCATCGCGCAGCCCGGGAGCGTCGCGGTGGAGCGGTACATGGAGGTGGAGCGCTTCTCCCACGTGATGCACCTGACCAGCCGCGTCACGGCGAGGCTGGCGAGGGGCCTGGGTGCGCTGGACGTGCTTCGGGCCACCTTCCCTGCCGGGACCGTGTCCGGTGCGCCGAAGGTGCGGGCGATGGAGATCATACGGGAACTGGAGGGGGGGAGTCGGGGCCCCTACGCCGGTTGCATAGGGTGGTTGGGTCTGGACCGGGACGGGGTGGATCTCGACACCGGCATCACCATCCGGAGCATGTGGGAGAGGGACGGGGTTCTCCACTGGCAGGCCGGGGGCGGGATCGTCCACGATTCCGACCCCGAGATGGAGTGGAGGGAGGTGTGCAACAAATCGGCCATAATGCGGCTCGCGCTGGACACGGAGGCGGATCATGTTCCTGGTGCTCGATAACTACGACTCCTTCACGTACAATCTGGTGCAGGCCTTCTACGCCCTGGGCGAGGAGCCCGTGGTCCTGCGCAACGACGATCCCCGCCTGCTGGAGCTGGCGACCGACGACCGTCTTTCCCGGGTGTGCATCTCCCCCGGGCCGGGGCATCCCTCCCAGGCGGGGCTGTGTCTGGAGTTCCTCTCCCGCCTGCCCGCGAAGGTGCCGGTTCTGGGCATCTGTCTGGGGCATCAGCTGCTGGGGCTCTTCGCGGGCTCCGACGTGGTGGTGGGGCCCTACACCATGCACGGCAAGCAGTCGAGGATCGTCCACGACGGGACGGGGCTCTTCGCGGGCCTGCCCAACCCCATGACCGTGGGCCGCTACCACTCGCTGGTGGTGCAGGCGGAGAGCGACACGGCAAATCCCCGGTTCACGGTCTGCGCCAGGGCCCCGGAAGGGGAGGTGATGGCGTTGCGCTACAACGACCGGCCATGGGCCGGGGTGCAGTTCCATCCGGAGTCCGTGCTCACCCCCGAGGGGCTGCAGCTGCTGGCCAATTTCCCCAGGGGCCTGGTGCCGAAGGAGGAGGCCGCGGACGTCTCCGACATTCTGGCGAGGCTCGCCCGCAGGGAGGATCTGCCCGCCGACGTGGCGGCCCAGGCCTTCGCCGGGCTTCTGGACGGCAACATGACCCCGGCCCAGGCGGGGAGTTTCCTGACGGCCCTGAGGATGAAGGGGGAGAGCTCACTGGAGCTGGCCCAGGCCACCCGTGCGGCCCTTGCCCGCGCCGTGCGCGTGGACGGGGTTTCCGGGACCTGCATCGACGTGGTGGGCACCGGAGGGGACGGGCGGTTCTCCTTCAACTGTTCCACGGCCACGTCCCTCGTTCTTGCCGGAATGGGGTACACGGTGGTAAAACACGGGAATCGCGCCGTCTCCTCCAAGTGCGGCAGCGCAGATGCCCTGGAGGGTCTGGGCGTCCCCCTGGACATCGACCCGGCGGAGGTGCCCGGGATGCTCAAGCAGCGACGGTTCGCCTTCCTGTTCGCCCCGAGGTTCCATCCGTCCTTCAGGAACATCGGGCCCGTGCGCAGGGAGCTGGGGTTCCGCACGCTCTTCAACATGCTGGGGCCCATGCTCAATCCCGCCCGGCCGAGCCATCTGCTCATGGGGGTGGCGAGGCCCGAGCAGGTTCCCCTCATCGCCCAGACCCTGCGGCATGCCCATCTCTACCGCGCCGCGGTGGTGTGCGGGGCAGGGGACTACGACGAGGTGACCCCCATCGGGCCGGTCAAGGCCGCCCTGCTGCACGACGGGAACGTGGAGCCGCTGGAGCTGGATCCGCAGGAGTACGGCTTCTCCACCTGCACGGAGCAGGATCTCTGCGTCCGGGACAAGGAGCAGGCCATCGCGCTGCTGAAGGAGCTGCTGGCGGGAGACGGGCCGGTCCACATGCGCGACATGGTGATTCTCAACGTCGGTCTCGCGGTGTTCCTGCTGGAGGAGACCATGGACATGGCGCTTTGCATGGCCAAGGCCAGGGAGGCGGTCTGCGGGGGCGTCGGAAGGAGCGTGCTGCGTGCAGCGGCTTGAGCGGATCATCGAGGGCAAGGGGGAGGAGCTGGCCGAACTGCGCCGTCTCGAGAGGACGGGGGCCTTTCCCCCGCCTCTGCCGGGGGTGCGGCCCGATTTCGCGGGAGCGTTGGCGATGCCGTCCCCCGGGGCGGACGTGGCGGTCATCGCGGAATACAAGCGTGCCTCCCCCTCCCGGGGGGTGATACGGTCGGATCTGTCGGTGGAGGACGTGTGCGCCGGGTATGCGCGGGCGGGAGCCCGCGCGATCTCGGTGCTCACGGAGGAGCGGCATTTCCGGGGGAGTCCGGACTTCCTCGGGAGGGCCGCGAAGGCGGAGGGCGTGGGGGGCGTGCCCTTGCTGCGCAAGGACTTCCTCACGGATCCTCTCCAGGTCCGGGCGACCGCCGCGACCCCTGCGGCGGCGTTGCTGCTCATCGTGCGTCTCACCCCGGACGCGGGGACGCTCGCGTCCATGAGGGAGCTTGCCGAGGGGTTCGGCATGCAGGCGGTGGTGGAGGTCTTCGACGGGGAGGATCTCGTCTTGGCCAGGGACAGCGGGGCCGGGATCATCCAGGTGAACGCCCGGGATCTCGAGACCCTGAGCGTGGACGTGGGGGCGTGCCTGGCCCTGGCGGAGCGGCATCCCCCGGGATCCGGCGAGACGTGGATCGCGGCCAGCGGCATCACGGAGGGCGGCGATCTGCGCCGGGCCGCCGATGCGGGGTTCCGGGCGGTCCTCGTGGGGACCTGGCTGATGGAACGGGGATGTCCCGGAGACAGGCTCGCGGAACTCCTGAAGGGTGCGGGTCGCGGGGAACGCCCCGGAACGTGAACGACACGATGCCGGACGCCCTTCCCGGGGACTTTCCAGGGGAACCGGCTGTCCGAAGGAGATATATGAGGATGATCGTCAAGGTGTGCGGACTCACGCGTCAGCAGGACGCCGACGCCGCCATGGCCCAGGCCGTGGACATGTGCGGGTTCATCTTCCATGCGGCGAGCCCCCGGGCCGTGACGCCCGAGGTCGCGGCCGGGATCGACACCCGTTCCATGAAGCGCGTCGGCGTCTTCGTCATGGACGATGCCGAGGAGATCCGCCGCATCATGGATGTGGCGCGCATCGACATCGCCCAGCTTCACGGGCGTCAGTCCCCGGAATGCGCGGCCATCGTGGGCCCGGAGCGGGTCATGCGGGTCGTGTGGCCCGACCGCCATCCCCACAGGGCGTCCCTCCACACCGAACTGCAGCGGCACGCCTCGACCTGCTCCTGGTACCTCCTGGATGCGGGCTTCGCCGGCGGCGGCAGCGGACGGCGTCTGGAGTGGATGGATCTCGCGGGACTCAGGCCCCCCCATCCCTGGATGCTGGCGGGGGGACTCCGTCCGGACAACGTGCGCCGCGCCCTCTCCCAGTGCGCCCCGGACGGCGTGGACTTCAACTCCGGCATCGAGACCGCGCCGGGACTGAAGGACGCCGCCCTCATGGAGGCGGCGGTCCGCGCGGCCCGGGCCCCCATGCCCTGAACTCTCGCGCCCCGGGCGAGAGGAGGGGGTCCGTTCCGCGCAATCCTTCGCAAGGACGGAATCCCCCCCGACAGAGGGACCGACACCCCGGAGCCGACGCCCAGGTTACGGGACAACAACACCAAGGAGGGCGGGACATCCCGCTGATGCCATGATGGACAGGTACTTCGGCGATTACGGCGGCTGCTTCGTTCCGGAGCTGCTCATGCCGCCGCTGCTGGAAGTGGAGCGGGCCATGGAGGAGATCCTCCCCGGACCGGCCTTCCAGCGCGACCTCGGGGAACTGCTCGCCGACTATGCCGGCCGGCCCACGCCCCTGACCAGATGCCCGACCCTCTCCGAGGAACTGGGCTTCACCCTGTGGCTGAAGCGGGAGGACCTGCTGCACACCGGGGCCCACAAGATCAACAACACCCTCGGCCAGGCCCTGCTGGCGAAACGCATCGGCAAGACCCGCCTCGTGGCCGAGACCGGCGCGGGACAGCACGGCGTCGCCACCGCATCGGCGGCGGCACGGCTCGGCATGGACTGCGTCATCTACATGGGGGCCGAGGACGTCCAGCGTCAGGCCTCCAACGTCCACCGCATGGAGATGCTGGGAGCCCGGGTCCATGCCGTGGAGGGGGGCACCCGCACCCTCAAGGACGCCATCAACGCCGCCCTCAGGGACTGGATCGCCACCCAGGCCACCACCCACTACTGTTTCGGCACGGCCGCGGGTCCCCATCCCTTCCCCACCCTGGTGCGCACCTTCCAGGCCGTCATCGGCCGCGAGGCCCGGCAGCAGTGCATGAAGAAGGCAGGATGTCTTCCCGACGCCGTGGTCGCCTGCGTCGGCGGCGGTTCCAACGCCATCGGCGCGTTCCACGCCTTCAGGGAGGACGCGGAGGTCTCCCTGATCGGCGTCGAGGCCGCGGGCACCGGGGAACCCGGCTGCTTCAACTCCGCCCCCCTCAATCTCGGTTCCCCCGGGGTGCTCCACGGGGCGTACAGCATGCTGCTGCAGAACGCGGACGGGCAGATAGAGCCGTCCCATTCCGTGTCCGCCGGGCTCGACTATCCCGGCGTCGGCCCCGAGCACTCCCATCTCAAGGCCACGGGGCGAGCCACCTACGGCATGGTCCGGGACGCGAGGGCGCTCGCCGCCTTCCACAGGCTGTGCCGCGCCGAGGGCATCGTGCCCGCCCTGGAGTCCTCCCACGCCCTGGCGTACGTCCTCGACCACGCGAACCGCTTCCCCGCGGAGGGGCATGTCCTCGTGTGCCTTTCCGGCAGGGGGGACAAGGATCTCGGCATCGTGGAGTCCCACCCCCTGCCCGACGACGACAACCAGGAAGGAGACAGGCCGTGAACACCCTCGAACGACGCATCCGGGACGCCCAGGGACAGGGCCGTCTCGCCCTCGTCCCTTTCCTGACCGCCGGCTTCCCCGACGGGGAGAGCTTCTGGCCCATCCTCATGGAACTGGAGGAGAACGGCGCGGACATCATCGAGATCGGCATCCCCTTCTCGGATCCGGTGGCCGACGGTCCCGTGGTCGAGGAAGCATCCCGCAGGGCCTTGGCCGACGGAGTCACCCTGAGGGCCGTCCTCGACGAACTGCGCCAGCGGCGGTCCTTCTTCAAGGCCGGGATCGTCCTCATGGGCTATCTCAACCCCTTCCTGCAGCACGGCTACGAACGGCTGGTTGCGGACGCCTCCGCGGCCGGCGTGGACGGCTTCATCGTCCCTGACATGCCTTACGAGGAGTCCGGGGCCTTCAAGGCCATGCTCGCGGAGGCGGGGATCGCCCTCATCCCCCTGGTGGGGCCCAACACCCCCAGGAAGCGCATGGAACTCTATGCGCGGGACTGCGAGGGGTACGTCTACGTGGTGTCGGTGATGGGGACGACGGGGGAGCGCGCGGCCCTTCCCCCCGAAGCCGCGGCGACTCTGCGCCTGGCCCACGAGGTCTTCGACCGTCCCCTTGCGCTGGGCTTCGGGCTGAAGCATCCGGCGCAGCTCGCGGGGCTCGGCCCCAAGGAGCGTCCGGAGGCCGCGGTCTTCGGCAGCGCGTTGCTGCGGCACATCGACGCCGGACGCCCGGCCGGGGAGTTCCTGCAGCAGTGGCGGGCAGCGGGGGGGTGACCCATCCGTTCGGCGACTGCCGACGCCTCTTCCGGGCCCTGTCCGGGGCTCCCGGGAGGGGCGTTTCCACAACAGGGGCGGTCCTTTGCCGGATCCGGCGGCGGGGATGGGGCCATGGCGTCGGATCGGGCATTGTTCTGCGTGGAAGGCGATGCGAAGGGGCGGTCCCGACGGCTTCACGTGCCGGACGTTGCGCCTTGGGGAGACAGGCGGGAATCCTGCGGCCGCCATCGGGGGCAGGGGCGTGTCTGCGGGTGGCCCAGGAATTGCGAGACAGCAAAAAACGCCGTTTTTCCCTCTTGCGCCTCGTGGGAAAAGGATGTATGAAGGTTCTGTGCGTACAGGCCGTTGCGCCGCTTCCGGTGCACCGGGTCGAGGATGCAGGTCGCGGCCGCATGCATTGCCGGAAGAAAGGCCGGCTATCCGGGAGATCGAGGGTTCCCCGGAGGGAGGCGCGACCCTTGCGGGACGATGGAAATTTACCAATATTTTTTTGCACGAGAAAAAGACGCCAGACTCCGACTTGCATCAAAGCCATGACTTCTCTGCGGCTTGCATCATCAAAAATTGAAAAACAAAATCACATAATGATTACTTTTTGGGATTCTCGTGAAGGACAAGTATTCCATCGCAAAATATTTTAATGTCTCAAGGCCATGTGATCTCCAGAAACTAATAATCCCTGTCTGAGAGTTACATTAATCACTGGGTGTTGACGGCGAAACCAAACATAGAGACGAAGATGCTTGAGTCACCACCTTTTACCATATCGATACAGACTGCGGATTGCATGGCTGAAATCGTCGAAAAGATTACCTATCTTGAATTTGGAACTGACTTCAGTCGTGACGTCAAACTTCATCGGCAGAATCGAATACGGACCATCCAGTCATCGCTTGCCATTGAAGGCAATACACTGTCAGAAGATGAGGTTGCCAAAGTTCTTCAAGGGAAATTGGTTCCATGCGAACAGGCGCACATCAAGGAAGTGAAGAATGCCTATGAGGCGTACGACAAAATAATGACATATGATCCATATTCTGTCGATGACTTTTTAAGCGCACACGGCCTGATGACGCAAGATCTCATTAAGGAATCTGGAAAATTTCGAAGTGGTGATGTTGGCGTATTTGCAAACAGCGGAATTGTCCACCTTGGTGCACGGCCACAATATGTCCATAAATTGATTGGAGATTTATTTAAATGGGGAAAGGTAACGGAATTGCACCCGTTACTCAAGAGTGCGATCATTCATTATGAAATAGAAACAATACATCCGTTTGCAGACGGAAACGGTCGCATGGGGCGATTGTGGCAGACATTGATACTTTTGAAGTGGAAGCAAATTTTTTCTTGGATTCCTATAGATGCAATTATATACAGGAGCTGTGAACAATATTATCATGCAATTGAAAAGGCAAGAGAAGCAAATGATTCAGGAGCGTTTGTCGAATTTGCGCTCTCGGCGATTGCGGACAGCATTGATGAACAAATGGAGCGGCAGTGCGCCCGACGCATAGGCCATGAGGATGCGGCAGGAGAAAGGCGCAAGGCCGGGCACCAAGTCGAGCACCAAGTCAGGATTCCGGGCAAGGTCGCGAGCGTGCCGGATGCCGCGCCTGGAGCCGTTCTCCCGGATGGACACCAAGTCGAGCACCAAGATGAGCACCAAGTCGAGCACCAAGTTGAGCCCCCATCCGGGTCTGGGCTTTCAGTTCTGGAGATTCTCGCGCAGGGGCCTTTGTCCCGCAAAGACATCTTCGCGGCCATCGGGAAAAGCGGCGACACTCGTGCTTTCAACCGTATTATAAAACCATTGCTGGAGGCCGGGTTCATCGAACGGACCATTCCAGACAGGCCTAACAGCAAGCTGCAGAAATACCGTCTGACCGACAAAGGTGTCATGATGCTGAAAAATTTACATTGTTAAATGTTTATTTTGCCCACTGTCATTAACTTATCAAAAACCAAAATTAAACATACGTCCAATGATAAATTCTTCCGAATAAATTAAAGCTAATTTGCTATTTGCAAAAACCGATAGTAAAACATTGCAAAGAATATCAATATCTGCTTATTTAAATTGCATTAACCAAATCTTTTAAACAAAAACTAGGATGCACATCATGCCAGGCATATCCGTAATCGTCCCGACTTACAACATGGAGTCCTATCTCGAAAGGTTCATCCATAGCATGCAATCGCAGACATTCGATGATTTTGATGTCATCTTTGTCGATGATTGCTCGAAGGATGCAAGTAGGGAAATAATCAAGGACTTCGCAAAAAATGATCACAGACTCAAACTCCTTTGCCAATCCCAGAATTCTGGTTGCTGCGCAGCGAGAAACGCTGGCATACGGGCAGCCACGGGAAAGACGATCTGTTTTGTCGATCCGGATGACATCCTGCCTGAGAATTCCCTTGGCAGCAGATATGCCGCCTTCGAGAAATTCAATACGGTCGTACGAGGGTGCTATGAAGAATATGATTCTTCAGGGAACTTAGTCCATACAGTGGAACGGCCCGATATGCCAGATGTCTTCTCACCGAGTGCGGTGATGAGGAAGATTGGGGTATCTGCGCTTGTGTCTGGGCATTGGACATGGCTTTATCCTGCCGAGTTGTTGCAATCCAGAAAGATATATTTCATTGAAAACGTCAAAGTCTCTGATGACATCACATTTCTTATAGATATTATTTTCAATATCACGCAAATGGCATGGGTTCCAGATATAGTGTATCACTGGTGCAAACGTGAAGAATCATTATCTAACAGAGTGTTTACGTCAGAGCATTTTAATGATTATTTCAAGAGTGTTGAGTATTTTTGCGAGCTGTCGAGAATAAACAACAGAATGGGTTTCTGCGAAGTCTTTTGCAGTGAATATGCGAGTATGTATCTTACGGGTCTATATAAGCAGTTAACAACAGGGAGGATCACGGAGGGCGATGCAAATTTAGTTATTAAAAATATCCACAGAATCTGTTGTAAATATGATATGTATATTGAAGAAGAATCATGTGAAAAGAGCATTGATGACTTGGTTGGGTTGCAGTGGATATGGAATGCCATCCAGTACAAGTCACCGCAGGTATTGCAACGCTTGATTGAAGGGTTTAAGATAGCAGAGACGCAAAAGAAGCATGGCAAACTCGATAGTTTGAAAAATTTGGGCTGGGATGGAAAATTGAACTTTGACGCTTTGGATAGACGACAAGGTATTGTCCGTGTACGGTATTGTTTCCATAAGGATTCCCCTCCTGATGTAAGATTTACTTTGGATGGGGAGCCACAGAAATTCTTGTCTTCAAAGATCATGCCAATGAATAACGTAAATGATAAGGATATCCTTGAACATATTTTTTGGCTGCGAGTACACTGTACTGAAGCCATCTTTAAACTAGTCGTTGGCACTGAAGATTTTTCATGTAGTTGTGCAGAAATTTTCGAACGGTTTTCACCATCTCAAGACACTGTTAATATTTATGAGCTATGATGGTTGGTAAATTCTTAAATCTTCGAAATCGTTTGGCAATTGATTCATGATTGAATGTTGCTGTATATCAAGTCAATCAATGCATTGTAAACCCGGATAAAGCAATACATTGTTCATGACATACAAATATACATGCCGATATAAATGACACGTAATATGAAGTTTTATTGTTGTTCAAATTCATGAAGCGACTTTCTTGATGTTTGAATGCCTTCCCAATTCCCAAACGATATCCCGACACCCCATCTCGGCCCTCCATTGATCGTCTCCCGCATCCCTTGACCTTTCCGACCCATCGTACGATCCGTCCCGAACGGCAGCGGCCCGCCCCGGATTCCCGGAGCGGGCCGCATTGCGTTGGAACGGGGCGCAGGAACGCCGGAAAGCTCGTGCGCCTATGCGAACGTCAGATACTCTCCGGCGAATGCCCACTCCACCTGCTGGCGCAGAGACGAGACCACGTCCTTGTCGATGCCGGCGAGGGCGGCCCGCAAGAGGCGCCTGCCGTGACGTTCGGCCGTCTTCGCGGTGCCCGCCTCGTCCATCAGCCACAGGAGGAGGACCGCCCAGAGGACCGTTTCGGGCAATCCCGCCCGGGCCGCGATGGATTCGATGCGCATCGGGACGTCGGTTTCGTCGGCCGCCTCGACGATCTCCTCCAGGATGGCCGCGAGGTCCGTGGCATGGAGTGCCAGTCGAGACAGCGTCTTGAGCATCGCCTCCCGCCACACGGGTGTTTCAGGGGGCAACGCGCGGGACATGGGGGCACTGCCCAGCGTGCGGCTTGCATGGGTCATAATGGAGGGACTGGCCAAGGACATGTTTTGCAAGGTCATGCTGCGGGATGGCCCCATGCTTCTCCTGACGGGGGCACCCAAGCATTGCATGACATTGGCCTGCCTGTGGACGCTCCCGTGTCCGTGCGTGCCGGCGGCCAGCATGTTGGGCACCTGGTGCAGGGTGGGCAGTCCCTTGGCCTTCTCCTCGTCATCCCTGACGTGCACCAGGAAGAGGGAGGTCCACCGCGTCACCAGTTGGTACTGCAAGGCGAGCTTCTTGGCCTCCTTGGGCGACTTCGCCGAGATCACCTTCTGCCGGCCGCCGAGTCTGCGCACGTCGGGGTTGTCGGTGGCGACGACCATGTCCGGCGCGACCTCGTGCGTCTCGCCCCCCTCCTCCCATACGAGTCGGGGCACCCCACCCGGAGTCTCCGGGAACGTGGCGAAGACGTGCACCGTGTCCCCGTCGAAGACCGAGAACGGAAGACTCGACTCCCAGCCGGGCTTCCCGCTCCATTCCACCCGCATGGACGGCGGCCTTGGCCCCCGCATCCTGTGGAACATGTTGACGATCGCCTGGACCACGTCCTCGTTGGGAGACACGAAGACGGAAGCTCCGCCGGTGCTCTCCGCCATCCGTCTGAGGATGTCTTGCGCCGGCGCGCTGCCGACGCCCACGGCGAAGATCCGGTGGCCGGACTTTTCGGCCGTCTCGGGCATGCTCTCGTCCCAGACCAGATCGTCCGTGATGAGCAGTATGCAGGGTTCAAGTTCCGTCCCCTTGGGCAAGGCCACGTCCTTGATGGTGGATGCGAGGGCGGCGTTCATTTCGGTGCCTTCGTTGAGCGCATCCGTTATGCTCACGGCATTGGCCAGTTCCTTGCACAGCGTCTTGGAATAAGGCTGCATGGCCTGCATCCTGTGCCGGACGCTGTCGCCGAAACGGCTGTAGGAGACGAAGTCCCCGTCGTCCAGTTCCTGCAGGACGCCGTGGAGGGCCTTCCTGGCCTCCTCGATCGAGTCCCCTTCCATCGAGCCCGAGCAGTCCACGAGCACCTTCAGGAGCAGGGGGGATTTCGTCTGGGCGAGCTTCGGGCAGAAGCTCGCGACCATCATGACCTCCTTCCCGTCCTCGCAGGACATCGCATAGGAGACCGCCGGGAGCTTGCGCAGCAGCAGGGCGAAGTCCCGGTCGAGATACCCTCCCTTCATGTCCACGGCCATGCCTCCTTCGATGGCCGCGACGGACACGTTGTGGGTGGGGCACTCGATGGCGGCCTTGGCCATGTCTCCCAGCACGTCGATGTGGATGCGCAGGGGGTAGGCGGCGGCCATGTCCACGGCGTCGCTCTCGTGGTCGGCGAGTTTCCCCGTGCCGTGGGCGTCTCCGTACCTTGGGGCGAGCACCGTGGGGATGCAGATGCGCACCTCCTCCTGCTCGATGCGCAGGAACTGGCCGCAGCGCAGCTCGAGTTCCACGGTCTCTTCGGGCTTCACGTTCCCGAGGTTGGCGGTCACGAGGCCCGAGGCGGATTCCTGCACCATGACCGGCAGATCCCCCTCCTCGACGGCCTTCTCGTACTCCCGTTCGGCGACTTCCTTCGCCGTCACCGCCCCCTTGAGCCTCTTCCCTCCGACGACGGCGTCGAGGCCGAGGAGGGTGGTGCCCCAGGCCCGCGGGAAGGTGTAGGTCACCTCCATGTTCTTCGACGTGTCGTTGCGGTAGGTCTGGCGGAGGGTCGTGGAGAAAAGCAGTCCCTCCACCTTGCCTTCGATGGCGACGCCCTGGAGGGCCAGTGCGTGTCCCTCCCTCGATGCGAGTCCGGTTCGTTCCAGGTCGTGTCTCATGAGTGCCTCGCTGTGTTGGGGGTTTCCGGGCCGGAGAGGCCGTCGATGGCGAAAGTCGCCAATTCCAGGACGCCGCTCGTGAAGTGGCGCATGTCCTCAGGGGAAATGCGCGTCCGTGCGGGATCGATCACGATCTCGAGGCCCGGCCGGACGCTGACGTGGTTGCGCACGGCGGTTTCGCCGGGCCTCGGGTGTTGCGGTCCGGCCGCGAGGGTGCAGCCGGCCCGGGCGGGGGGATCCTTCGACGGGAGGGTCTTTTGCGCCATGGCGCGCTCCTTGGTGGTGCGGGGTCCGGTCCCGGGCCGATCCCGGGCCGGATGTCCCGCCACGGAAGACAAGATAATACCTGCCACTAAAGGTGTCGAGTACCACTGTCGAGAAAAACGAAATTTTTTGGGGGAAGCCGGGATCTCGGCCATGGAAGCGGCCCGCCCCGGAATTCCGGAGCGGGCCGCATTGTGTCGGAGCGGGGCGCGGGAACGCCCCTGGGTGACCGTGGAACTACGGGAGCGTCGAAACGTCCACTCCGGCGAACTCCTGCTCCACCCGCTGGCGCAGGGAGGCCGCCATGTTCTTGTCGATGCCGGCGAGGGCGCCCCGCAAAAGGCGCCTGCCGTGACGCTGGGCCGTCTTCCCGATGCCCGCCTCGTCCATGAGCCACTGGAGGAGGATGGCCCAGAGAACCGTCTCGGTGTGTCCCGTCAGCATGGCGAGGCGTTCGATGCGCATGGGGACGTAGGTCCCGGCCGTTGCGGCGACGATCTCGTCCAGGATGTCCGCGAGATCCGTGGCATGGGGTGCCAGTCGCGACAGTGCCGCAAGCATCGCCTTTTGCCACATGGGCGTTTCGGCGGGAGCGACGGAGAAGGAGGCGGCCTTTTCACTGCGGCGGTTCGATGGCCTCGCACTGGCGAAAACGGAGGAGAGTGCAGACTTGGCGATGGAAGCGGCAGAAGCACGGCCCGGGCAGGCCTCGGATATATAGCGCATGTCGTTGGCCGCAAGACGTTGTTTCTCCATGGATACGGCAAAGTCCATCACCTTGGTGGCGATGCAGGGCGCGTCAGCCATGACGCTCCCGACCCCATGGGTGCCGGCGGCCAGCATGTTGGGCACCTGATGCAGGGTGGGCAGTCCCTCGGCCTTCTCCTCGCCCTCCCTGACGTGCACCAGGAAGAGGGAGGTCCACCGCGTCACCAGCTGGTACTCCAATGCGAGCTTTTCGGCCTGCTTGGGCGTCTTCGCCGAGATCACCTTCCGCCATCCGCCGAGCCTGCGCACGTCGGGGTTGTCGGTGGCGACGACCATGTCCGGCGCGACCTCGTGGGCCTTGCCGTCTTCCTCCCAGACGAGGCGGGGCACTCGGTCCTGCGCCTTCGGGAACGTGGCGAAGACGTGCACCGTGTCCCCGTCGAAGACGGATGCCGGAAGATCAGACTCCCAACGGGGCTTTCCGCCCCATTCCACACGCATGGACGGCGGCCTCGGACCCCGCATCCTGTGGAACATGTTGACGATCGCCTGGACCACGTCCTCGTTGGGAGGCACGAAGACGCACGCGCCGCCGGTCTTCTCCGTCATCCGCCTGAGGATGTCTTGCGCCGGCGCGCTGCCGACGCCCACGGCGAAGATCCGGTGGCCGGACTTTTCGGCCGTCTCGAGCATGCTCTCGTCCCAGACCAGATCGTCCGTGATGAGCAGTATGCAGGGCTCAAGTTCCGTCCCCTTGGGCAAGGCAACGTCCTTGATGGTGGAGGCGAGGGCGCCGTTCATTTCGGTGCCGCCCATGTCCGCGTCCGTTTTGCTCACGGCCGTGGCCAGTTCCTTGAGCAGGGCTTCGGAGTATGGTTGCATGGCCGGCGTCCCATGGTGACAGACGCTGCCGAAACGGCTGTAGGAGACATAGTCCCCGTCGCCCAGTTCCTGCAGGACGCCGTGGAGGGCCTTTCTGGCCTCGGCGATGGAATCCCCGGACATCGACCCGGAGCAGTCCACGAGCACCTTCAGGAGCAGGGGGGACTTGACCTGGGCGAGCTTCGGGCAGAAGCTCGCGACCAGCATGCGCTCCTTGCCGTCCTCGCAGGACATGGCGAAGGAGGCCGCAGGGAGATTGCGCAGCAGCAGGGCGAAGTCCCGGTCGAGATACCCTCCCTCCATGTCCACGGCCATGCCCCCTTCGATGCCTGCGACGGACACCTTGTGGGTCGGGCATTCGATGGCGGCCCTGGCCATGTCTCCCAGCACGTCGATGTGGATGCGCAGGGGGTAGACGGCGGCCATGTCCACGGCGTCGCTCTCGTGATCGGCGAGCTTCCCCGCGCCGTGGGCGTCTCCGTACCTCGGGGCGAGCACCGTGGGGATGCAGATGCGCACATCCCCCTGCTCGATGCGCAGGAGCTGGCCGCAGCGCAGCTCGAGTTCCACGGTCTCCCCGGACTTGATGTTCCCGAGGTTGGCGGTCATCAGCCCCGAGGCGGATTCCTGCACCATGACCGGCAGATCCCCCTCCTCGACGGCCTTCTCGTAGTCGCGTTCGGCGACTTCCTTCGGCGTCACCGTTCCCTTGAGCCTCTTCCCTCCGACGATGGCGTCGAGGCCGAGGAGGGTGGTGCCCCAGGCCAGCGGGAAGGTGTAGGTCACCTCAAGGGCGTTCGACGTGTCGTTGCGGTAGGTCTGGCGGATGGTCGTGGAGAGGAGCAGCCCTTCCACCTTGCCCTCGATGGCGACGCCCTGGAGGGCCAGGGCGTGTCCTTCCCTCGATGCGAGTCCGGTTCGTTCCAGGTCGTGTCTCATGAGTGCCTCGCTGCGTTGGGGGTTTCCGGGCCGGAGTGGCCGTCGGTGGCGAAGATCGCCGGTTTCGGGACGCCGCTCGTGAAGTGCCGCTTGTCTTCCGGGGAGAGGTGCGTCCGTGCCGGGTCGATCACGATCTCGAGGCCCGGCCGGACGTGGACGTGGTCGCGCACGGCGGTTTTGCCGGGTCGCGGGTGTTGCGGGCCGGCCGAAGGGATCGGGCCGAACCGGTCGAGTGGACTTTTAGGCTGTAGCGTCTCCTGCGCCATGGCGTGCTCCCCGGTGGTGCGGGGGCCGGTCCCGGGCCGATCCCGGGCCGGATTTCCCGCCACGGGAGACAGGGTACTACCAGACACCAAAGCTGTCAACTACCACTGTCGAAAAAACCGAATTTTTTTCGAGGGCGGGATGTCGGCCATGGGCGCGGATCCCGGCCATGGGGATGATGGGGTCGGGCGTAGGCGCGCGGCCTTGCGGACCGGATGTGGTCGGGACGCTTGCCCCGGACGCCGGTCTCGAGGTTCTGCACGTCCAGCTCGACATGCAGGCACAGGGCCGTCAGCACGGCGTCGATGCCGGCCGTGCCGCCGGGCCGGTCCCGGGATGCCTTCCGCATCCATCGGCCGCAGGAGGAAGATCGCCCAGAGGATCGGCTCGGGTTGTCCCGACGGCTTCGCGAGCTTCTTGGCGGGCTCGGGGCGACGGTCCCAGCAGGAGCGGCGACGCCCTCGTCCAGGATGGCCCCGAGAGCCGTCGCATGGAGAGCAAGCCTCGCCTGTGTCTCGACCGTCGCCTCCATCGGTGGACGACATGGCAGGCATCGCATGTGGACGTCCAACTGCGGTGGAGGGCCGGGCGATGGAGCAGAGGCGGCACGGATTTGGGGAGGATGGGAAAATGCGAGGGTCTGGCTGCGAAGTGGCGGCCAGACCCTCGTGTCCACTGTGGCGGGCGATGCGCCTATATCATTCAGGAAGCACGGAGATCATTTCTTTTCACTCCACTTGAGAAGCTGCTCAGGAGTCGGAAGAGGTGCATCTACTTTAATGCCATTGTCCTTGCAAATTTGTCCAAGTTTCGTCGCCGTATCGTACATAATGAGGGATGAGACATTCTCTCTCAGTCGAGATAATGGATATGGACCATATGCGGCTTCTCCCAGTTGGGTTATGAGCAGGCCTATTGCTTCATCGGTCGTAGTCTCGATGGCCGTGAGGCAGAAGTTACCATCTCGCGTGAAATAGCGGAGTGTTATGGAGGCATCGCTACCTACCGCTTCTTGGAGGGCCTTGTTTTTCTCTTCATGGCTCAAGGAATGCCAAAATTCTGCGGATTTTGTTTCAACAAGATTCGTAGCAAGCCTGTGAATCTTATTTCTGATTTCGTCGCCATCTGTTTCACTAATTGAGTCTGACCAAGACAAATATTGGTTTGCTGGCAATATCGCTTTGCAAAGGAATAATTCCATATTGACAGAACCGCGATCGTTTCCATGTACTGCTGAAGATTGCACATCCGCTGATTTATCCTCAGAAACCCCAGATTTCTTCGGTGGAGTTTTTTTCACATTGGCGGTTTTCCTTGAAATGGTGCTCGCCCGGGATTTTGCAATGGGAAGTGGTTTCTTTGATGCGGTTATTTCGGAGCTGTATGAAATTGACCATTCGTCTCCATCGTATTTGACGTCCCCGATCTTAATGAAGTCAGGGGCTTTGCCGTCAATGCGATATGCTTCTTTTTTATATGCCGCATGGGATATGCGGGCGGCACGACTTTCGTCTATGACGATGGCTATAGGCAGAGAATTCGGAAACAGTTCATCATAGTTCTTTCCATGGATTTGGGAAATCGCTTGGGTCAGTTTGTCACGGCAGTCGGTTTCCATGGTAAACCGCGAGACGACATCATTATGTTCAGATTTCGGCTCAAGGTCAACGTATTTCACTTCAATTACTAGCGTTTTTCCCTTGTAGACAGCAACGATATCGGCTATTCCCACGTTGGTGCGAGCCTCTCCTTGCACAATGAAATTCGCCCCCTGCAGGAAGGACTTGATGTGTCCTCTGAATAGGTCTTCTTTTCCCTTTGAGCCGCTGCTTTCATAAATTTTTT
>JAISTH010000079.1 GCA_031272715.1 Desulfovibrio sp. | reverse complement strand
GCCATGGGCGACGAGGAGAAAAACATCGATGGTGCGTAATGATTTCGCATCGCACGACAGGAAGTGCAGAAGTATATGTGGGAGGATGAGGGTATCAACACACTACCTGAAGAGAGCCTAGGCCTTTCCGAGGTCGCCGGTCGTCGGGATCGGGCTTCCGGAGCCCCGTGCCATGTACCAGAAGGCGATTTCGTATCCCGCCCGTCTCGAGCCCGAGTGTATCGTGATGGCGACGTGCCCTTGCGCGTTCTCCCCGAGTTCTAGGAAGTGGTTTCCGCTCCCGAGGGATCCCGACTGCTCGTGGATGGCCTGGTTCACGCACTTGTCGAGATCCTTGTCGTTGCATGCCGACTTGAAGGTCATGTCCGTAGGCATGGCGCCTTTTCCGCTCGGTCCTGCGGGGACGCGGCTCCGAAGTCGGGAAAAGAACCGCTCCCTGTCCTTCTGCTTGTCGAGGCCGAGTTCCTTGGCGGTCATTCCGAGGTTCACGTGGCACATGCCGCAGCCGATGTCGAAGCCCACGAAGGAGGGGGAGACGGCGTCCTGCAGGAGGGCGACGCCGCCGACGGGGAGGTCGTATCCCGCGTGGACGTCGGGCATGATGGCGAGGCGCACGAGCTGCGGAAGCGCGAGGACGTTCCGGATCTGGTTCTGCGCCGAGAGGTCGATGGATTCCCAGGGGACCGTCAGGCGCAGTTTGGGATGCTCCCGGGCGGCCTCCGGATTCGGGGGCGCGACGGCGCCGGGAGGCCCGGGATGCGGTCTGCCGCCTCTCCGTCGTTTCATGGACGATGCGGCGTCCTTCCTTCTCATGCAGGCATGGGGAGGGATTCGACGCGGGCCAGCACCTCCTGGCCCATCCGTGCGCATCCTATGGAATCCGTCCTTCCGGGTTCCAGGATGTCCTTGGTCCGCAGGCCGTCGACGAGGGCCGCGTCCACGGCCTTTTCCACAAGCGTGGCCGCCTGTCCGAGACGCAGTCCGAGGCGCAGGAGCATGGCCCCGGAAAGTATCGTCCCCAGCGGGTTGGCTATGTCCTTGCCGGCGAGGTACGGCGCGGAGCCGTGTATGGGTTCGAAGAGGCCCGGCCCGTCGCCGCTGAGGGAGGCCGAGGGCAGCATGCCCAGGGAGCCGGTGATGGCCGCCGCCTCGTCCGAGAGGATGTCCCCGAAGATGTTGCCGGTGAGGATCACGTCCAGGGCGGAGGGGTCGCGGACGAGCTGCATGGCGGCGTTGTCCACGTACATGTGGGTCAGTTCCACGTCCTCGTAGTCCCGGTGGACCTCGATCACCACCTGGCGCCAAAGCCGGGAGGTCTCGAGCACGTTGCTCTTGTCCACGGAGCAGACCTTCCTTCTGCGCAGCCTCGCGAGATCGAAGGCGATCTTCGCGATGCGGGCGATCTCCTCCTCGTTGTAGACCATCGTGTTGAAGGACTCCCGCTTGCCGTCCACCGTCCGTTCCCCCCGGGGCGTCCCGAAGTAGATGTCCCCCGTCAGCTCGCGCACGACGACAAGGTCCAGGCCCTTTGCGGCCGTGCGGGGTGCGAGCATGCAGGCGCCGGCCAGGGCCGGTGAGAGCGCCGCGGGGCGCAGGTTGGCGAAGACTCCGAGGGCCTTGCGTATCCCCATCAGGCCCTTTTCGGGCCGCCGCTCAGGGGGGAGGTCGTCCCATTTGGGGCCTCCCACGGCGGCGAGATAGACGGCCTCGGCTCCGCGGCAGGCGGCGACGGTCTCTTCGGGCAGCGGGGAGGACGTCGCGTCGATGGCGGCCCCGCCGATGAGGGCCGTGGACGTCTCCAGCGTATGGCCGCACCGTTTCGCGGCGGCCTCTATGGCGGGCACGGCGGCCTGGAGGACTTCGGGTCCGATGCCGTCTCCCGGCAGAAGGCATATCTTGTGTGTCATGAGGCGCCTCCGGCGGCCGCAAGTCGTTCGCGAACGTACGGGACGAGTCCCCCGGCCCCGAGGATGGCCGCCATGTGGGGGGGCAGGGGAGGATAGGTGAAGCTGGTGCCCTTGGTGAGATTCCGGACCACGCCCTGGTCCGGGACGATCTCCAGGACGTCGCCATCGGAGATCGTGGCCGCGTCGTCGCCGGCCTCGATGAGGAGCAGGCCGGTGTTGAAGGCGTTGCGGTAGAAGATGCGCGCGAAGCTGTGGGCGATGACGACCCGGATTCCGGCCCCGAGGATGGCGATGGGGGCGTGCTCCCTGGAGGAGCCGCAGCCGAAGTTCCTGCCGGCGACGAGCACGTCGCCGGGTTCGCCTTTCGCGGCCCAGTCGGGATCGAGTCCCGACATGCATTTCGGCCCCAGGACCGCGGGGTCGCTGGAGACCAGCAGATGGGCGGGGATGATGGCGTCGGTGTCGATGTGGTCCCCGACGGTGCGAGCCTTGCCTTTGTATGTCATGTCCGTCTCCCCCTCACAGCCCGAGATCCGCAGGGGCCGCGACGCGTCCCGCAACGGCGGACGCCGCGGCCACGACCGGGCTCGCCAGGTAGATCTCCGACGCGAGGCTTCCCATGCGTCCCTTGAAGTTGCGGTTGGTGGTGGCCACGGCCCGCTCCCCGTCGCCGAGGATGCCCATGTGGCCGCCGAGGCAGGGGCCGCAGGTGCAGGGCCCGACGATGCAGCCCGCGTCCGTGAAGGTCTCCATCAGGCCTTCCCGCAGACACTGCTTCCACACGGCCGGGGTGGCCGGCAGGACGATGCAGCGCACCTTCCTGTCCACCTTGCGCCCCGCGAGGATCTCGGCGGCGTCCCGCATGTCGCTGATGCGCCCGTTGGTGCAGGATCCGATGATCACCTGCTGCACCGGGAGCGTCCCCACCTCCGAGACGGGCTTCACGTTCGAGGGGATGTGGGGGCAGGCCACGACGGGCTCCTGGTCCGTGACGTCGAGCCGGACGGTCTGGACGTATTCCGCATCGTCGTCGCCGCGAAGCCCCTCGACGCCGGGACGGTCATGGGACGCGCAGTATTCCTGCGTGAGCCTGTCCACCGGGAAGAGTCCGACCTTCGCCCCGGCCTCGATGGCCATGTTGGCGATGGTGAGGCGCCCTTCCACCGGAAGCCGGTCCACCGCGTCTCCCGCGAACTCCAGCGCCTGGTACCGGGCGCCGTCGACGCCGAGCCTGCCGATCAGCAGGAGCATGATGTCCTTGGCGCGGAGCCACTTGGGGAGCGTCCCTTCCACCTGGACCCGGATGCTCCCGGGGACCTTGAGCCACGTCTCCCCCAGGGCCATGGCGGCGCCGATGTCGGTGGAGCCCATGCCCGTGGCGAAGGCGCCTACGCCGCCGTAGGTGCATGTGTGGCTGTCCGCCCCCACCACGAGATCCCCCGGCCCGACGAGCCCCGCCTCGGGCAGCAGGGCGTGCTCGACGCCGCTGATCCCTCCCTCGTAGTAGCGGGGGATGGCCTGCTCCTCGGCGAAGGCGCGGCTGACCAGCACCTGGTTCGCCGACGCCAGGTCCTTCTGGGGGACGAAATGGTCCATGACGAGGACGATCTTCTCCCTGTCGAAGACCCGCTTGGCCCCCATGGCCTTGAAGGCGTCTATGGCGAGGGGGGCGGTGATGTCGTTGGCCAGCACCACGTCGACCCGGCACTGGACGATCTGCCCGGGCCCCGTGATCGCCTCGTCGGTGTGACGCTGCAGCAGCTTCTGTGCGAGTGTGTGTGCCATGTCGTTCCTTCGGCGGCGGAGGGTCAGTCGCGCTGATACGTCATCCGCACGCCTTCCTGCTCCTGTTTCACGAGGTTGTTGAGGGCGTCGACGAAGGCTCGTGCGCTGGCCACCAGGATGTCCGGGTGGGCGCCTCGGCCCGTCGCCTTCAGGCCGTGCTCCTTGATGCGCACCGTGACTTCGCCAAGGGCGTCGGTGCCGCCGGATATGGCGTTGACGGCGTACTGCTCCAGTTCCGGATCCCGTTTCACCATGTCCGCGATGACGTGGAAGAGGGCGTCCACGGGGCCCGCCCCGAAACCCGCCCTGCTGCATTCCTCGCCGTCGATCTCCAGGATGACCGCCGCCGTCGGGGGGACGCCGCCGCAGGAGGAGCACTGCACGCTGACGTGCTTCAGGCGGAAGCGGTCCGGAAGGCGGAATATCTCCTCCTGGATGAGGGCGATGATGTCGTCGTCGTGGAGGATCTTCTTGCGGTCGGCCAGGGATTTCACCGCCTCGAAGAGCAGGTCGATCTGGGCCTCGTCCAGGGAGTAGCCCATGCCCTCCACCTTGGAACGCATGGCCGTGCGCCCGGAGTGCTTGCCTATGACGAGGCTGCTGGCCTTGCGCCCCACGGACTGGGGCGTCATGATCTCGTAGGTCTCCCGGTTCTTCAGCATGCCGTCCTGATGCACGCCGGACTCGTGGGCGAAGGCGTTGGCTCCCACGATGGCCTTGTTGTTGGGGATCGGCTGGCCGATGGTGAGGGAGAGGAGGCGGCAGGAGGGATAGAGCTGGTCTGCCTTGATGCCGTGGGTGAGGCCGTAGAAGTCCCGGCGCACGGAAAGGGACATCACCACTTCCTCGAGGGAGGCGTTGCCGGCGCGTTCCCCGATGCCGGAGAGGGTGACCTCCGCCTGTCTGGCCCCCGCCGCCAGGGCGGCCATGGTGTTGGCCGTGGCGAGTCCCAGGTCGTTGTGGCAGTGGACGCTGAAGACGGCCTTGTCGCTGTTCGGGGTGTTGGCGATGACGTGGGCGATGAGGTCCCCGAACTCCCGGGGCTGGGCGTAGCCGACGGTGTCGGGGATGTTGATGACCTTGGCGCCGGCGGCGATGGCCGTCTCCGCGGCCTTGCACAGGAACTCCCGGTCGCTGCGGGAGGCGTCCTCGGCGGAGAACTCCACGTTGTCGGTGTAGCCCGCGCATCGGGTCACGCACTTCTTGATGGTCTCCAGCACCTGCTCGGGGCTCATGCGCAGCTTGCTTTCCATGTGCACGGGGGAGGTGGCGAGGAAGATGTGGAGTCTTGGGCGTTTGGCGTCCTTGATGGCCTCCCAGCACCTGTCGATGTCCTTTTCGGTGCACCGGGCGAGTCCGGCGACCTGCATCTCCTTCGCCTGTCTGGCGATGGCCTGCACCGCCTCGAAATCGCCCTGGCTCGATATCGGGAATCCCGCCTCGATGATGTCCACGCCGAGGCTTTCCAGCTGCTGGGCCAGCCGGAGCTTCTCCTGAAGGTTCATGGTGGCGCCGGGGGACTGTTCCCCGTCCCGCAGCGTGGTGTCGAAGATGTTGACGTAATCGGCCATGGGGGGCTCCTTTGTACTTGCCGGCACGTTCGTGCCCTGAACGGAAACGGCCCGGAAGCGGCTATCCAGGGGAACGTCCACGCTGTCGCCGCCTTCCGGCAGTCCTAGTCGCCGATGGGCGCCAGGGTCCGCAGCAGCTGCTTGTTGCGGCGGGGAAGGATGACGAATGTGTAGACGAGGCCGCCGACGATGTAGACGGCGCACATGGGGAATGCCCAGATGCGGGGTTGCGTCACCACCAGCGTCAGCAGGAAGAGGAAGGCGAGCATGGTGGTGATGGGATGGGCCCGCAGGAAATCGTACTCCTTGAAGGAGAAGTACCGTATGGACGTCACCATGAGGACGCCCGCGATCACGGTGAGAGCGAGGGTGGCGTGGGGCGTCGCCTGCTGCAGGACTTCCGGCAGCATGGCCGAGAAGTAGAGGAAGGTCACCACGGTGCATCCGGCGGCGGGGATGGGCAGGCCGATGAAGAACCGTTTGCCGGTGGCGCCCGTCGTCACGTTGAACCGGGCCAGCCGCAGGGCGCCGCAGGCCGCGAAGACGAAGGCGCAGGCGATCCCGAGGCGGCCGAAGGACTTGAGCTGCCATTCCCAGAGCAGCAGCGCCGGCGCGAGCCCGAAGGCCACGAGATCCGCAAGGGAGTCGTACTGCACGCCGAAGGCGCTGGCCGTGTTGGTGAGCCTTGCCACCTTCCCGTCCAGGCCGTCCATGAGGGCGGCGATGAGGATGGCCACGCCGGCGGCCTCCAGCCGCTGCTGGGTGGCCCAGATCATGGAGAGGAAACCGAAGAACATGCTCACGGTGGTGATCATGTTCGGCAGCAGATAGACACCTTTGTGGGGCATGGCGATGCGAGGATGTTCCGGGTTGACGGGGACGCCGCCAACGGGACGGTCGGGGGGGACTGCCGTCAGGAGGGCGTGGACGTTCCTCGACGGGCGAGGATGGTCATCCCGGCCGTCGTCCTGTCCCCTTCGCGTACCACCGGAACATAGTCCCGGGGGAGGTAAAGGTCAACACGGGACCCGAAGCGGATCATGCCGTAGCGGTCCCCGCGGCGGAGGACGTCGCCCTCCGTGGCGCGGCAGACGATGCGTCTGGCCACGAGGCCTGCGATCTGCACCACTGTCCAGGCCTTGCCGTCGTCGTCCCGCATCTGGATGGCGCACCGCTCGTTGTCCGTGGAGGCCTTGTCCAGGGAGGCGTTGAAGAACTTGCCCGGCCAGTAGCGGATGTCCTCCACGGTGCCGTTCACCGGGACGCGGTTCACGTGGACGTTGAAGACGTTCATGAAGACGCTGATGCAGGTCCTGCTCTCCCCCGTGAAGGGATCCTGCCGCGTCGTCAGGGGGAGCACCCTGCCGTCCGCCGGGCTCACAGCGACGTCGGAGGACCGGGGCGCGACCCGTTCGGGGTCCCGGAAGAACTGGATGCAGAAGGCGAAGCAGGCGAGGCAGAGCAGGGCCGCCCACTCCCACTCCAGCAGGGCGAAGGTCAGGGTCGCGACGCAGGTCGCGGCGATGAAGGGGTATCCTTCAGGGGCGATGGCGATGCTGGACGGGCGCATGTCTCCTCCGGACCGTGGGTGGGTTGCGGCGGACGGCGTCGGGATGCCGTGGCGGCCGTCGCTGGCAGGGATGCACGGTCATGGTCATCCTTGCCGTCTCTGGAAATCGGCTCTGGCACCCGGCATGGGGCAGGGAGCATGTTTCAATGGGGCGACAAGGTGTACTGCCCCGTAAAGCGCCAGTCGTTTCGGGGACTTATACAATGCTGGCCAATGGCGCGGGTTTTCGGCCACTCGCTGCTCGATTGTTCCGCTCATGTCCCACATCCCTCGTTTGACGTCTTTGTACGTCCTCTTCTTCGGACCCGCAAGGCTGCCTCCGGGTAGGCCGCCCATGACAAGACATGCCAAGGGAGCAGGATCTCGTAACGGAAAGGGCCCCGCAAGGGGGCCCTGTGCTTCTTATTCCATTGTGGAGGCCGGCACCTTGGGGGTGTCGGCGGCGCCACGGATCTCTGTGCGTCCTCTTGGCGCCATTTCTCGGCGAGGCGCTGGGCCTCGATCTTGACGTTCGCCTCGGAGCCCCGTTCGTAAACCTTCATGGCCTCGCTTTGGCGCATGCCCGCGACATGGAGCATCACGGAGACGGCGATTGCCGTCACGCCGAGGATGCAACCGACAATGGTCCATTTCGCGGTTCGCACCTCCTTCTCCATGGCGTCAAGCGAATCTCGACTTTAGCTTCCAGCTTGTCGAACTTCTTCTCGAGCCCGGCGATCTGCTTGTCGAACTTCTTCTCCAGCCCGTCGATCTTGCCCTCCATCCTGTATGCCTCCGTATTCGTGATCCCATTGTAGCCGTTCGGTTCGTTCATGGCACACCTCGTTCGTTTGGCCCCCTTGTGCGCCTCATCCGCAGAAACCGCAAGCCCCCTCCTCTCGCCAGGTTCGCCCAGAGCCAGATGACGCGGCCGCATATGGCGATCCGGAAGCCCACGCCGCACTCCTCGAAGGGCCACGGTGGTCGGGCACCCCGGGTTGTCCGAATTGAAGGCAACATGGTCCCGTGTCCGCGCCGGTCGCGGGACACCCACCTCGCCATGTCCCGCCGTCCGGCCCGGGCCCGCTGACCGGAAAGGTGTCCCTGGGGGAGCAAAGGTTCCGGCGTGGCCGTCGGTGTCCATGACCACGCTGTTCTTCGGAGGAGCATCGGGAGCATGCCGCGATGCCCGGTTCCGACCTTCACCGGCACCGTGGTGCACGTCCGCCGCAAGCGAAGGCTCCCGTGTACCCGGCCGCCGCGCCTCACGTCGGATGCCTTCCACCCGCCGGCAGCGTCCCCCCAGGTTCCGCCTGGGCCGGTTGTCCCCCGGCGCCTGTCCCCCAAGGTCTCGACGGGTGCCGGGATGACCACGGTCGGCACGGGAAGAAGTTCGCATGGGTCGTTCCTCCTTCGTCGGACTCCCAGGCATGGGGATCCAGTGCCGGTGCCGTCGCTGGACGACGAGGGAATTCTTGATCCGCGCCATGAGGAGCGAAAAAGGTCGATGCCGTGTGTTGGAAAAAAGACGGCACGGATAATGCATGAGTGTCTTCGGGCGGCGTCATGGCCTGAAACGGTCCCACGGAGCCTCACGAACTCTCGAGTTTTTCTGGATTGTGCCGACGGGTGTCGTTGAGGATTCGAGTGCATTTCGGCCGGAGCCGCTTGTGTTCCGGCATCGGGGCTGATACAGATTTTTTCGTCCCATTGCAGGCGAGGACTTCCGGAATCGCTTGCCGTGGCCGAAAAGTGGGAGTATGGGTTGATCATCATGAAACGGCTACTTCACGTGTGCGCGATCCTTCTCGCCCTCGGCTGCCTTGCCGGGTGCGGCCCCAAGAACATAGGGGAGGGGTATTCCGATCAGGGATACCGTTCCTCCGGCTCAGGGGTCATGCCCGAGGACCAGCTGCGGTTCCCCATGATCGGGATGAGCCAGATCCAGCACACGCTCTACCACCTGAACCGGCCGCAGTACATGGCCAGCGTGCAGGCCACGCAGGCCCGCATCATCCGCGAGGCGTACGCCTCCTCGGCGGCCGCGAAGGAAGACGACTCCCAGGAGGCGTTCGGTTTCAGCACCTGGAAGGAGTCGAGGCGGCTCAGTCCATTCCGGCAGTAGCGCGTGGATCCGCTGACCCATGCCCTGAGCGGGGCGGTGGCGATGCTCGCTCTGCCGAAGCGGCCCGAGACGTCTATTGCCGCGCCCATGGCGGCCCTCGCCGCCGCCATACCTGACCTGGACATCCTCTTCATCTCCACGCCCCTGGACTATCTGCTGATCCACCGGGGGCTGTCCCACAGCCTCGTGGGGGCTCCGATATTGGGGCTTGCGGTCGCGCTGTGCGCACGATCCCTCTGGAGCCGCGCCACGCCCGGAAGATGGAGCCTGCCCCTGACATGGCTCTTCATGACGGCCATGGTGCTGCTCCACATTTGGCTGGACTGCGTCACGACCTACGGGACGATGATGTTCCAGCCTTTCTCAGACTACCGGGTGCGCCTGAACGGGTGCTTCATCGTGGACCTGCTGCTGACCCTGCCCCTCGCCGCGGCCGTCGTCTGGCGCATGCGCCTTCGCAGGCTCGTCGTGGGCGCGCTGATCTGGACCTTCCTCTATCCGGGGGCGTCGTCGTGCCTCAGCGCCGTCCTCGCCGAACGGACCAGGGACCTTCTCGCAAGCGAGGGGCGGCGGATCGGGCAGGTGGTCGTGCTGCCCGACGTCCTGTCCCCGTTCTTCTGGCGGGTGATCTACGAGGACGAGTCCTCCCGGGCCGAGGCCGCGGCGGAGGAGACCGGCATCGAGGAGGCGGGCGATCCCGGGATCATGGTGACGACGCGGGGGCTGGACGGTCTCGGCAGGCCGCGCACGGAGCCGTCGGCCTTTCCGGCGGTGCCGCCGTCGATGACGAGGTCCCTCGGCGGGCAGTCCGAGAGCTGCCGGGCCTTTCTCGCCTTCACCCTTCTGCCGGTCGTGCGGCCGATTGCCGAGGGGGACATGCCGGAGGACAGGGACGAGGGGCGGCGGTATCTTCTTCTCGGGGACCTTCGCTACGGCACGTCCCTGGCCTTCGTGCAGCGCCTGATGTCCCTTCGGAGCAACGGTCGGGACCCCTTCCAGCTCATGGTGGAACTCGAGGGCGGGGAGGGCTGGCGTCTCAGGCGGGAAAGGATGAGGTTTTCCGGAACCGGGAAGGACACGGGCTGGACGGCGCCGAGTCCCCCGACATCCGTCGGCGCGGGGCGGCATCGATGACGCGGGATCGGGAGCGGCGGAAGGCCCGAGGGGGCGTCGGAAGGATGCGAGTCCCCGGGCTATCCCGCGGACACCTGCCTTACCCCCGCATCCCAGTCCTTGCGCGGGACGGACTCGTCGATCAGCATGACGGGGATGTCGTCCCTGATGGGATAGACGACGGAGCAATTCTCGCAGGCGAAGCCCGTGGCGACGCCATCCTCCGACAGGGTCTGCAGCGAGCCGATGCAGCGCGGGCAGGCGAGAATCTTCAGCATTTCCTCGGTATCGAAGCGCATGGGGCAGTCTCCAGGACGTCGTGTCGCGGTGCGGCGCGCCGCGCCCTGACGGTATAGCCCCTCGCCCCCCTTGCCGCAAGGATTCCCGAGGCCGCGCGACTCACGGCGGGACCGAACCTCCCGCACAGGACACGGAGACCGTGCCCATGATTCTGATAGACCTGCATACCCACACGACCGCGTCAGACGGCACGGACGCCCCTGCCGAACTTGTCCGGAAGGCGGCGGCAACGGGGCTTGCGGCCCTGGCCGTCACGGATCACGACACCGTCGCCGGTCTTGCCGAGGCAGAAGAGGCGGGGCGCGATCTCGGCGTTCCCGTCGTGCGTGGCTGCGAACTGTCCACGAGGACGGCGGACGGGGAGATGCACATCCTCGGCCTCTGGCTCCCCCGGGACGTGCGGGAGCTGGAAGGTCTGCTGCTGCAGCTCCGGGCGAGGCGCCTGGACCGCAACGAGGGGATTCTGGAGAAGCTCCGGGGCCTCGGCTTCGACATCGCCATGGACGACGTCCTCGAGCATGCCCGGGGCGAGACGGTCGGGCGCCCCCACATCGCCAGGGCCATGGTGACCCGCGGGTACGTGCCCAGCGTCTCCGTCGCCTTCAAGGAATATCTCGGCGCCCAGGGCAGGGCGTTCCTGCCCAAGGTCGTTCTCGAACCCGAGAAGGCCGTGAGGATGCTGGCCGGGATCGGCGCGACCGTGTGTCTCGCCCATCCCCTGCTGAGTTCCAAACGCCCCGATCGCACGTGGCTCGAGGAGTTCGTGCGCGCCCTGATGCCCTTGGGGCTCTCCGCCCTCGAGGCATGGCACAGCGAACAGTCCGCCGAGCAGACGGGATGGTGCCTGTCGCTGGCGAGGCGTCTGGGTCTCGGCGTCAGCGGCGGTTCCGACTATCACGGATCGAACAAGCCCCGGCTGGCCTTGGGAACCGGCTACGGCAACCTGCGGGTGGACGTGGGCGTCCTCGAAGATCTGCTGGAGCGGCGCCGGCGTCAGGGCCTGCCCTGCTGACCGGGGACGTCGCGGGCCGAAGGATATCGGGGGCGCAACGACACCCTGTGCCGCAACGACACCTCGTGCCGGGGTCTGGCCCCGGAGAGCGCTATCCCGCCACCTCGGGCCGCCAGGCGGCCGCCTTGGCGAGTCGGGCCAAGGTCTCCTCCCTTCCCAGAACCTCCATGGTGAGGTCGAGATGCCCCCCGCCCATGAAGCCCATGAGCGCCGTGCGCAGGACGGGGGCCACCGTCTTGAACTGCAGGCCGTTGTCGGCGACGTAGGCGTTGAAGGCGGCGTCCAGCGCATCGGCGGTGAAGGGCTCGCACTGGCCGAAGATCTCGGCGAAGGCCGCGAGATGGGGCCCTGCCGTCTCGCCGAGGTGCTTCGTTGCGTCCTTCGCCGCATAGGCGAGGTCGCGGCTTCCGATCAGAAGGGGGCGGAACGCCTCGGCAAGCGCCTTGAGAGTCGTGGCCCGTTCCCGGAAGAGCTTGCACAGGCCGATGAGGGCCCTTTCGCCAGGAATCTGCAGCCCGATGGCCTCCACGAAGGGGCGGACCCGATCCGCGAGCGTCTCCAGCGGCATGGAGCGCATGTGCTGGGCGTTGCACCAGTCGAGCTTCGCCGGGTCGAAGGCGGCGGCCGAGGGGTTGAGGTTGGTGCCGTCGAAGAACTCCACCAGTTCCTCCCTCGAGAAGAGTTCCTGGTTGCCGTGGGACCAGCCGAGCCGCGCCAGGTAGTTCACCAGCGCGTCGGGAAGCAGGCCGTCCTGCTCGTATTCGATGACCGCCCGGGCGCCGTCGCGCTTGGAGAGCTTCTGCCGGTTGCTCCCGAGGATCATGGGAACGTGGCCGAAGATCGGGACGGGCAGGCCCAGCGCCTGGTAGAGCACTATCTGGCGGGGGGTGTTGGAGATGTGGTCGTCCCCCCGCAGGACGTGGGTCACGCCAAGGGCGCTGTCGTCCACGACGACGGCCATGTTGTACGTGGGCATGCCGTCGGCCCTGCGGATCACCATGTCGTCCAGTTCCGCCACGTCCACGCCGATGTCTCCCTTGACCATGTCCCGGAAGGCGATGACGCCCCGATCGGGAAGCCTCAGGCGGACGCAGCTTCCCGGCGCCTTCCCGAGGCCCCTGTCCCGGCATCTGCCGTCGTATCGAGGCTTCGTCCCCTCGGCCCGGGCCTTCTCCCGCATGGCCTCGACCTCTTCCGGGGTGCAGGCGCACCAGTAGGCGTGGCCCGTGCGCAACAGCTGCTCCACGGCCTCGTCATAGGCCTGGGTCCTCTGCGTCTGGTACATGGGCGGCGCGTCCCAGTCGAGGCCGAGCCATTGCATGGAGGCGAGGATGGAGTCCGTGTACTCCTGCCTGGAGCGCGCAAGATCCGTGTCCTCGATGCGCAGGTGGAACTTGCCGCCGTTGTGGCGGGCGAGGAGCCAGGAGAAGATGGCGGTGCGGGCTCCGCCGATGTGGAGGTGCCCCGTCGGGCTCGGCGCGAAGCGCGTGACGACCTGTGTCATGGGAGAGATCCTCGATGGATGATGGCACCGTCAATCGCCGTCGGGGCGCTCCGGGATGCGGAGGCCGCCGTCCGGCGAGGGCGTTGCGGCTGTGTGCGTTGAGCGGCCGCGTGTCGGTCGCGGGAAACGTCAGGGGACATGGCGCATGCGGCATGGCCATGTGCAGCCTACGCCAAGCAGGGGCGGCTTGCAAAGACGCGGTGCCGCGGCTATCCTCGGCCAACCTGGGCGCCATGAGCGCGGCCGGGAAACCGGAGGGGAACGAATTGCGCAGGACGGTCGTCATCAAGTACGGCGGACACGCCATGGACAAGGCGGACCTGAGCGAGGCCTTCGCAGGGGATCTTGCGCAGCTGGCCGGCCAGGGCGTGAGGATCGTCGTCGTCCACGGCGGAGGTCCCCAGATCAGCGATCTCCTGAAACGCCTGCAGATCGAGAGCCGTTTCGTGGACGGGCTGCGGGTCACCGACGAGGCGGCCATGCAGGCCGTGGAAATGGCCCTGTGCGGCACGGTCAACAAGGACGTCGTCCGGCGCTTCTCTCTCGGGGGCGTCAAGGCCGCCGGCGTCAGCGGTCGCGATGGCGGCCTGCTCACGGCGCGGCTGAAGAGGAAGGAACTCGGTCTCGTAGGGGACGTGGTCGGCGTGGATCCTCGCATCCTCGACTGCCTCCTGGACGGCGGCTTCCTTCCGGTCGTGGCCCCTGTCGCCAACGGGCCCGACGGCGAGGCGCTCAACATCAACGCCGACACGGCGGCCGGGGCCATCGCCGGCGCCATGCACGCCGACGACTTCGTGCTGGTTTCCGACGTGCCGGGGGTGCTGGACGGGGAGGGCAGGCTCATCCCGAGCCTGGACCGGGAGCGGATCGCAAGGCTCAGGCGCGAGGAGGTCATCACCGGCGGCATGATCCCCAAGGTCGAGGCGTGCCTTAACGGGCTTGCGGCGGGATGCGGCCGTTCCCTAATTCTGGACGGCCGTCAGCCCTCGAGTCTCGTGCGTTTTCTGCTGCACAAGGAGCCGCTTGGGACCGAAGTGCTGTCGACAAAGGATTGAGGCCGCATTGGGCAAGTGGATATCCGCATTAACGATATCAAGTCGTGGAGATCATGGCTGATGCCTTGGTCGCAACTTCTCATGTGTTCTGAAATACTCGAGGAAATATGTTAAACCTATCCATGTTGCCAGTTGGCGATCCGTCCTTTGTGTCGATACTTGAAAAAATTATCTTTATGTCGACAAAATGCGTTATATCGAACAGATGGTTCAAAGAGGATATTACTATTTTCTCGCGCGGCCACGGCGTTTTGGAAAATCCTTGACCGTCTATACGTTTCACGCACTGTTTTCTGACTGGAAAGACTTGTTCGTTTGCTTGGATATTGAGAAGTATCTAGGGGGGCGGACAGAAAAATGATGACAAAGCTCATCTGAAATTGCGTGATGCCCTCCGTACAACAAATGCAAAAAATGTAGTAAATGGACTCGATAGATTATTGTCAAGAATACCCTGCGATGACTATATGCAGACGGAGTCAGAAGATTTAATGAAGCAATACCCTGACCTCACTTTACGGGAATGCATCTATCGCTCGTCCCTCCTTTCGTTTCTGATAGGGACGGGCATACACGTGGACCCCGAGGTGCATTCCCGCCGTGGCCGGGCTGACATGGTCGTGACGTGCGAGGAGCACGACTGGGTCATCGAGATCAAGGTCGCGGAGACGACCGGGGATGTGGATCGCCAGGCCGATGCGGCGCTGCGGCAGATCCACGAAAGGGGGTATGCGGAAGGCTGCGTGAACCCCATCCTGCTCGGAATCGCCATAGACGACAGCAAAAGGGCCATCGGCGGCTATCGCGTCGAGATCCTGCAGACCCGGGAGGATCCGTCTTCCTGATGCGCTCGCCGTAAGCGGCCGCCCACCTTCAGCGGCCCCGGTCGACCCACCAGTCCTCCTCCACCCCCACGCGCCACCAGTGCTGCGGGTCGGTGCGCAGAACGGCCTCGGCGAGCTGCCGGGCCGTGTCCGTGCGCAGCCGCCGCAGGCAGCTGTCGATCCATTGCCGGGCGTTCTCGTTCCCCTGGGAGAGTTCGACGGACAGGTTGCACAGCAGATCCAGCTGGTCGGCATCGTTGGCCAGCTGCGCCTCCCGGCTCCGCGCCTCGTCCATTTCCTTCTGGATGGGGCGTATCGCGTCCTCGAGCCCCGTCCCCTTCAGGGCGTCCTCCAGGGCGCGTTCGGCCTGGCAACTGTCGTACCTGTGGTTGACGTAGTTGAAATCCCCGGTGCGGGCCTCGTGGAGGTCGTGGAAGAGGCACATCCTGGCCACGGCGTCGGGGTCGGCGCCGTCCAGATGGCCCAGGACGTACCCGATGACCGTTGTGCGGAAGCTGTGTTCCGCCACGTTCTCCTTCCCCGAACCCAGGAAGGCGTAGCCGCTTCGGGGGGTGTGGCGCAGCATCCCCGCCTCGTGGATGAAGTCGGCCAGTCGCGAGAGTCTGGAGGGGGAGAGGGTGTCGGGCATGGTCGGTCTCCTTGGAGGACCCGGCATCGGCCGGGGTTGTCGTCGTGGTCGGGTTTCCGGGCCGCCGTCAAAGGGGATCGTCCCGGCGGATTCCCATGCGTATGGCGTGCGTGTCGGTGAAGGCGACGCGCTCGCGGGTCAGGCCGAGTTCCGTCCAGGCGCCGCGCAGTTCCATGCCGTCCCCCCAGAAGTGTCCGCTGCAGTGGTCGGGCGCTGCCAAGGTCTCGATCCTGCGGCCTGCCGCATGCCGGGCGCATGCCTTGAGAAGCGCCCTTCCGCGGACGCGGGCCCCCAGTGCATCGTGATAGGGGCCGGCAAGAATGTCCCGCAGCATGTCCCGTTCCGGCGGCACCCCCATCCGTATCACGGGGACGTTCGCCGCCATGGCGGCGAGCAGTCCATCGGCGAGGGCGTCCAGGCACGTCTCCATCTCCCAGGGGCGGTAGGCGCCTTGTCGCCAGAGCCTTGCCAGTTCCGTCCCCTCCAGCACGAGGCAGGGATAGAAGCGCAGCATGTCGCAGCCGGCGCCCAGTGCCATGGTGACGTCCTGCAGGAACGTTTCGGGCGGGCAGCCGGGCATCCCCGGCAGCAGCTGGACGCCGAGGGCGAGTCCCGCCTCCTTCACCATGGCGCAGGCGGCCAGGGCGACGTCCCCGGTGTAGTTCCGCCGGCTTGCCCCAAGACTTCGGTCGTCGAAGCTCTGGACGCCGAGTTCGACGACGGTGCAGCCGCTCTCCTTGAGTCGGCCGAGAACGTCGGCGTAGACGGCGTCCGGTCGCGTGGAGCAGCGCACGTGCCTGACGCGTCCGCTTTCCCGCATCGTTGCCGCGAAGGCGAGGCACCGGGCGAGATCCTCCTCGGGCAGTGCCGTGAAGGTCCCTCCGTAGAACGCAAGGTCGGACGGTCTCCCCCGCTCCCCCGCCTCGGCCAGGTGCCGCGCGGCCGTTTGGAGGGTTTCGGGGATCGGGCGGGGCGTCTGTCCGGTCTGGGCGATCTGGGAGCAGTAGATGCACCGGGAGGGGCATCCGCGGAAGGGGAGGAACACCGGGACGATGGCGTGATCCGGCCGGGGAGGGCGCGGCCAGGGGAACTCCACGATCTGCATGGATCGGTCCCGAGGCGCCGGGGATGGGCGGGCGTCCCGCGTTGGCATGGACGCTTCCATGGGCGGCCGTTGGGTCATTCCCGGGGGTGGGCGTTGTCCGGACGGACGATGATCGATGCCGCCGCAAGTTCGAGCGGGACCGGCTGGAAGTTCCACGAATCGACGCCAACGTCGAGGCGCTGGAAGGAGTTCTCGATCCTGCCGTGGACGTGCCCGTAGAAATGCCAGGAACCGCCGTAGCTGCCGTTCCAGGATTGCATGGGGTAGTGGCAGAGGACGATTTCCCGCCTTTCGCCATTCAGAAGGAATTTCTCTTCAAGGATGGGGGGCGCGATTTCGAAGACTTCGGCAAGCAGGTTCAGCTTGTTGTCGTGGTTTCCCGGTATGAGAATCTTGCGTCCAGGGAGCTTCTTCAACTTCTCAACAATATGCAGTGGCTCCCTCCAGAGGACATCTCCAAGGTGGTAGATTGTATCATCATTTTTGACCATGCCTGTCCACGAGTCAAAAATGCACTCGTTCATTTCCTTTGCGGAAGCGAAAGGACGTTTGCAATATTTTATGATATTTTCGTGATTGAGGTGCGTGTCTGCAGTAAAAAATATGTTCATGTCTGAAACCGTCCGGCAAGAAGATTATCGCATTTGCAAGAGATTTGAGGTGGAAGAGCATTTCTGTTGTCAAGAATGTTGATGCCGATGCATTGGCCAGAAACATTTGTCGCAATTGGCCGCCTTTGGCAGTCGGTCGCCTGCATCGGCCATGCATAACGGAATCTCCCCTTCCTGTCAAATCGCCCTTGCAGGGTTGCCGCCTCGGATCCCGCCTTGCGAGGCTCTTGCCCTCCGGTGTAGGCTCGGCCGGGATGTCGGGGCCGCCAGGGGGCGGCATGGCATCCCTTCCGGCGTGTGGCGGGCCCTCCCGCCCGCATGGCCGGGCCCAAGGCAAAAGGACGAAAAGCGCGTGCAGTATTCGGACATGGTCGAGGCGACGTTCCTGAAGCGGCTGAACCGCTTCGTGGCCCACGTGCGTCTGGATGGCCGCGAGATCGCCTGCCATGTCAAGAACACGGGCCGATGCCGGGAACTGCTTGTGCCCGGCGCCGCCGTCTGGCTCCAGAAGGCGCCGAATCCCCGGCGATCCACCGGATACGACCTCGTCACCGTCCGCAAGGGCGAGAGGCTCGTCAACATCGACAGCCAGGCGCCCAACGTGGCGTTCGGGGAGTGGCTGCAACGCGGGAGCTTTCTGCCGGGCATGCGGGCCGTGCGCCGGGAGGTGGCCTTCGGCTCCTCCCGCTTCGACTTCTGCATCGAGACGGAGACCGTGTCCCACTTCGTCGAGGTGAAGGGGGTGACCCTCGAGGTGGAGGGCATCGTCCTCTTCCCGGACGCCCCTACGTTGCGAGGCGTGCGGCATTTGAAGGAACTGGCGCTGGCCGTGGAGCGGGGCTTCGGGGCGCATGTGGTCTTCGTCGTGCAGATGAAGGGGGTGCGGCATTTCGTGCCCAACTGGGCGATGCACGAGGATTTCGGCCTCGCCCTGCAGGCGGCCGCCGCGGCCGGGGTCGGCGTGACGGCCCTGGACTGCCTGGTGACGCCGGACACCCTTCTCGTCGATGCGCCGGTGCCCGTGCATCTCGGCCGGGAGGATCTCCCGCCGGCATAGCCGTCCGCCTTCCCTCACGGGACATTCTTGTGTTGTCGTGGTTGGCGGCAGGCCCCTGCGCATACTTGGGGGCCTTCCCGCACATGCGCCGTCAGGCGGAGGACGGCTCGGCGCCGATTTCCGGGAAGGGCCACGGACGCCATTCCAGGGGGACGGTCCGGGCGATCCTCTCGAGCGTCTCGACGACGCTCCCGTGCTGGTCCGGCGAGTAGACGAGCTTGAGCAGGGCGGTCTTCGGCTCGAGGCTCGTGAAGTACGCAAGGTTGTCGTGCGCCTCCAGCAGGAAGCGGAAGAGGGCGGTGTCCCTGGGGGCGAGGCGCAGCAGGAGCGCCGAGCTCCTTTTCGGGGGCGGCGCCCGGCGGGCGGTGTCTCTTGGGGTGCTGGGATTGCGCATCGTCGGGATGGTCCTTGCCGGCGACCGGGATGGCGGCGCACGGGGCGCCGCCGAAAAGTTGAAAAAAATTTTCCGTAAGCCCTAAAGTCTCTGTCCCGTTTCGCCGATAAGACCGAAAAGGCCTCAATCCGGAGTGTTGCCAATGGACACCACGTTGCGAACGACCCCTGCCATCCCGTCGTTCGACGTTCCCCAGGCATCGCCTCTTCGGCCCGGGACCCAGTCCGACGATAACGCCGCCTCCCTTCGGCGGGGATCGTCGTCGGAGGAGGGCTTCGGCGCCGCGGCCGCATCGGCGTCCGCATCGGCATCCGCATCTGCATCCGCGTCCGATGGCGGCGCCTCGCAGGGTGCGGCGGTTTCCGACTCCCTGACCCTGAGCCCCGAGGCACAGCGTCAGGTCCGGGAGCTGCGGCAGCGGGACGCCGAAGTGCGCGCCCACGAGCAGGCGCACATCGCCGCGGCCGGCGGCGAGGCCGTCGGCGGGCCGAGCTACGTCTACCAGAAGGGCCCCGACGGGAAGATGTATGCCATCGGCGGTCACGTCGACATACAGCTCACATCCGTGCCCGGCGACCCGGAGGCGACGAAGGAGAAGGCGGAGCGTGTCCGGCGCGCCGCGCTGGCCCCCGGGGATCCTTCCGCGCAGGACCGTCAGGTGGCTGCCGAGGCCGCAGCCATGAAGGCCGAGGCCGCCGCCGAGGAGAGCGAAAAGACCGAGGGGGAGGCCGGGCCGGGCGGCAAGGTGCAGGCGGATTCCCCGCAGAACGCCGTCAACGCGTCGGATCCTGGGCGCGTGACGTTGGGCGGCGATTCCGGGAAGGAGGGGCAGATGCTGCGACAGGCCGCGGAAAGCTACGCCACCGTCTACCGCAGCGCCATCCCCAACACACTGCCTGCGCCCTTCGGCACGGGCATATCCCTCGTGGTATGAGCCCCGGGATTCCTGTCGGCTGCGGCGAGCTACCTGATCCTCAATTGTGCAGAAGTGACGTCATGCATGTCGTCACTTTTCGTGTCTTCTCGTCGGGCTGTAGGGACAGCCACTGCCGGTGGATTTTGATCCGCAGTAGATGCATTTGTTCCCGCCCGTGAAGTGCTTGTGCTTCTTCGTCGGGCTGTATGGGCAACCGCTTCCGTAGGATGTGCTCCCGCAGAAGACGCACTTCTTTTCGTCGCCACCGGCATGTTCATGCCTTTTCGTGGGGCTGTATGGGCATCCGCTGCCATAGGAGGTGCTTCCGCAATATTTGCATTTGCTCATGTGTGCGGTCTCAATTTATTAGAAATACGCAGAAAGTAGGATAATATATACCAAAATGGACAGCTTATCATTTACACTAGTGCAATGACAAGCTATCCGTCTCCAACGCCCCATGCCATTTTATTGGCATGTGAACGGCAATATCATTTCTCGTGCATATTCGTCGGGCTGTAAGGGCACCCACTGCCACTCGATGTCGATCCGCAATAGATGCACTTGTTAGCACCCGTGAAATGCTTGTGTTTCCCGGTCGGGCTATAAGGGCACCCGCTTCCATACGATGTGCTCCCACAGAAGACGCACTTCTGTTCGTCGCCACCACTATGTTCATGCTTGTGTGTCGGGCTGTAGGGGCATCCGCTGCCATATGAGGTGCTTCCGCAATACTTGCACTGGCTCATGTTGCACTGACTCCTTTGTTGAATATTAATCAAAAACAAGCAATATGTGAATCAGCGCCAGAATGCCATTGCCGGTATGCTTGAAGCAAGCATCCATGATGGCGGTTCGTGGCGTTGTGACGCTTCGGACAGCCGGTCTGCCATGATCATGTTGGCGCTTGGCAAGATCCACATCTACTTCGACTTCTTTTTCTGCTTCTGCTTCGCAGGTGGCGCAGCAGACTCTTCCTTCACGGACTGGTTCCGCAGCATGGCCTTCGCATCGGGATCCCCGTTCTGGGCGGCGATCCGGTACCATTTGGCCGCCTCCGAGATGTTCCTGGGGACGCCCGTGCCCTGGTCGTACATGAGCCCAAGGCTGAACTGCGCCGCGGCCTCGTTCTTCTCGGCCGCCTTGCGGTACATCTCAACGGCCTTCGTGTAGTCCTGGGCGACGCCCCGTCCATGCTCGTACATGAAGCCGATGTTGTACATGGCCTCCCCCGAGCCGTTCTCCGCCGCCTTGCCGTACCATTGCAGCGCCTTGTGGAAGTCCTGGGGATACCCCCTCCCCTCGCAGTACATGAAGGCAAGATTGTTCTGGGCCTTCGCGTGGTTCTGCTCGGCGGCCCGCTCGAACCAGTGCGCCGCCTTGGTGTCGCTCTGGTGCTCGGTCTTGCTGTAGAGGTAGATCATGCCCAGGGAGTACTGGGCCAGATCCAGCCCTTGGTTGGCGGCCCGGCTGTACCAGTCGATGGCCTCCCCCTCGTTCTTCTCCACGCCCCGCCCGAAGGCGTAGAGCTGCCCCAGACGGTACTGCGCCTCGGCCCAGCCCTGCTCCGCCGCCTTTCTGTACCACTTGGCGGCCTCCTTGACGTTGCGCCCGGTTCCCTGACCGGTGAAGAGCGCAAAGCCCAGGTCGTTCTGCGCCCTGACTTCGCCCCGTTCCGCCGCCTGCCGGAAGTACCGCAGCGCGACCTTGGCGTCCTTCTTGGTTCCCCAGCCTTCACGGGCCATGCATCCGAGGACGTAGAGCGCCTCGCCGTTCCCGTGCTCGGCCGGCGTCTTGAGCAGATCGGCGGCCTTCTGGTAGTTCTTCTGTTCGAGGGCCTGCTGGGCGGCCTTGAGGGCCGTCTCGTCCCCTGTTTCCGCCGCGGGGGACGCGGAAGGGAACAGGGGCAGGGCCAGCAGGAAAAGGAGCGGGATCAGGCGGCGCAGGACGCGCCGCCTCAGAGTGCCTTCAATGTCCGTAGCCAACTCTCGTCCTCGCTTCCCGCAACGGTCAGTGCGTACATGGCCGCATAGGTCGCGCGCGCCTTGCGCACCGCGGCGTCGTTCCACCACGCCGCGGGGTCCGGAAGGACCTCGGCGACCTTGCGGGCGGCCGGCCCGGGGTGGGCGTACCATATGCCCGCATCCCTCAGGCAGTCAAGCATGTCCGAGGCCTCGGGGGTCATGAACCAGCTCTCGGGCCTCCAGAAAAGGACCATGGGGATGCCCGCCGCGAGTCCCTCCAGGATGGTCGTGCCGGGATGGTCCACGACCAGGAGCCGGCAGGACGACATGGCCGGCGTGATGGGGCCGGTGCAGAGCGCGACGCCGGGGAACCGGGCGCGCAGCCACGGGCCGTCGGGAAACGCGCCGGGCACGTCGAAATACGGCCGGTAGCGCACCCGCGGCCGCAGCGCTTCGGGCAGCCCCTCCATGAAGCGCGCCTTGTCGCGGCGGTAGTCGAGGATCTGCAGCGGGGTGGGGTAGGAGTCCAGACGATAGGGGAAGGCGGACATTTCCGTCCCGACGAGGAGCACGTGGTCCCCGTCGCCCTTCCATGTCCCGACGAGACGCTGCAACCGGGGATAGGGCAGGGGGATGAAGTTGCCCAGGCTTTTTCCGTGCCGGCGCCAGCCCCAGGTGACGAAGGCGTGATGGCAGTATTCCACGGCCTGGCAGAGGCCGGTGGTGCGCGTCTGTCCGTAGTTGCTGCCGTGCTGCACGTAGGCGAGTCTGTGCCCCCGGCCGCGCCAGACGGCGAGACGTTGCCGGTAGCCCGTGTCCTCGTATGAAAGGATGTTGGCGACACGCGTTCTGGGAGCGGAGGTCCCGTCCAGGCGTCTCGGGTGGGAAAGGTTCCGCAGGGAGAGGGGGAGCGCGGCGACGTAGATGGGCATGGGATCGAAGGGGAGATCGAGGGCGATGCCGGTCGCCTGGCTTCCGAAGGTGCGACGTATGGACAGGGAGCGGTCCTCCCCGGGACTCGGGTGCAGCAGGGCGAGGGAGTAGCGCAGGGCCTGGGACATCGTCATGCCCTTGAGACGGGGGAAGGGCAGCGAGAGCAGTCGGTCCCGGAGCTTCTGCCTGAGCGTTCCGAGAGCCGAAGCCGGGGGATGCGTGGGGGATCGCCAGGAGGTCTTCGGGAGCGTCTCGGCCTGCCAGGCTTTTGGCCATCGGGCCAGCAGCAGGCGGGAGAGGAGCCAGTGATTGAAGACGAGCCCCATGGCGCCGTGGAGGGTGAAGGACTGCTCGTCGGCGAAGGCGAAGGTGCAGTCCTCCGGGAGCGTCGCCACGGTCAGGGGAAGATCCCCCCAGAGGGCCGTCATGGCCTTGATCCGTTCCCAGCGTTCGACGATCTGGCGGCTGACGTCGAAGGCCCACGGGGCCAGAAGCGTCTCCCAGTAGGCGCCGGGGAGGTTGGCGTGTTCCGGGAAGCACGTGGCCGTCAGCGGTTCCAGGATGTCGGCGTAGAGCGTCTTGGCCGCGGCTTCGGCGGCGTCGAGGCGGCAGGGATCCCGGAGGGGTTCAGGGGCGAAGGTGAAGGTGCTCTCGAAGTCGGGGAAGCGGTCCTCGACGCCCAGAAAGCACCAAGGCCCCGCCGCCAGGACGTCGTCGGGGGTGGCGTCTTCGGGCATCAAGCCCAGAACGAGTCTGCGGGCGTTGTCGGGCATCCGTGGCATCCGCGAGGGAGAGGCGGAGGAGGGGCGGACGGGATGCGCATCGCGGCGTCAGGGCGTTCCGCCTGTCGACCTCGTCGTTCAGGCCTTGTCCAGATCCGTCCAGGTGAGGACGGTGTCCTCGGGGATGGGCCGGCGGGCGCGCATGCCCAGCACCTCGTCGTAGTTCCGGGGGGAGATGCCGTGGGCCGGCCGTTTCCAGGTGAGATCCTCCGGGGCGATGACGGCCCCCTGGGGGATGTCCCGGGCCGCCACGAGGGATCTGCGGGCGTTTCTGCGCGCGGGTTCCTCCGAGGGCAGGGCCTTCACCTCCACGATGCCCACGGATGCCCGCACGACTTCAAGGCGGCGAAGGAAGCCCTTGAGGTCCTTGGCGTCCATGGCGTGGTAGTGGTCGTTGCCGGGCAGGGTCTTGTCGTGGGTGAAGTGCTTCTCCAACACGAGGGCCCCCAGCAGGACGGCCGTGGTGAGGATGTGCATGTCGGCCGGGAGGGTGTGGTCGGAGTACCCGATGGGGTGCGTCGGGAAGTGCCGCCGCAGGGCGGGGATCATCCCGAGGCAGGCGTTTTCGTCCGCGGTGGGGTAGTTGAGCACGCAGTGCATGAGGGCGAGGGGGTTGCCCTTGGCCTCTATCCAGCCCACGGCCTCGGCGATCTCGTAGAGGTGGGACGCGCCGGTGGAGAGGAGGATGGGCTTGCGGAAGGAGCAGAGCGTTTCGATGAAGGGCTTGTTGGTGATGTCGGAGGAGGAGATCTTGTAGACGTCCATGAGGTCGTTGAGGAACGTGGCCGACTCCACGTCGAAGGGCGTGGAGAGGAAGGCGATGCCCTTGTCGTCGCAGTGCTTTTTCAGGGCCTCGAATTCGTTCTTCCAGAAGCTGTCGTGCTTGCGGAAGAGTTCGTACTGGCTGGCGATGGGTTCCTTGGAGAGGTCCCAGTAGGCCGGGGAGTCCTTGGAGGCGAGGGTCGAGGCCTTGTATGTCTGGAACTTTATGGCGTCGGCGCCGGCGTCGGCGGCTTCGTCGATGAGGCGCCGGGCGATGTCCATGCTGCCTTCGTGATTGACGCCGGCTTCGGCGATGATGCAGGGGGCCGGGAGACTCGGGTGGGCGAGCGTGGGTTCGAAGAGGTCGTGAAGTTTCATGTCTTTTGCGCGAAGGGCCCGAAGCGTCTGGGCGTCGGGGAGGATCGCGCCCTCCTGGTGGTTCGCGTTGCGGGGGGACGGCCCCCGGGGGACGCTCCCTTGCGGCGGGGCCTCTGGGCTTTGGGACTGGCGAGGCCGTCGGGTTTGTCCTTGTCGTCGGGACGGGAAGTGTACATCATGGCCGTGGCGCGGACAACATGCCGGTGGGGCCATGGTCCGGACGACGGCCGGGGATGGGCCCCATGGGCGGGACGCAGGAACGTGGCCAGGTCCGGCGTGCCAGGAACGATGGCCTTGGGAGGGATGTTTGCGTGGAGACGGTGCTGCTTGCCACCCGCAATGCGGGCAAGATCAGGGAACTCGGGGCGATGCTGGCGCCCTACGGCGTCAAGGTGGTGGGATTGGACGCCCACCCCGACGTGCCGGAGGTGGAGGAGACGGGCGCGACCTTCGCCGAGAACGCCCTGCTCAAGGCGAGACACGCCGCGGCGCGAACGGGCCTGCCGAGCGTGGCCGACGATTCGGGGCTCGAGGTGGACATCCTGAAGGGGGCGCCGGGGGTGTATTCGGCAAGGTTCTCCGACGACTGGACATCGCTCCCGGGGGAGAGCCGGGACGCCCGCAACATCCGCAAGCTCCTGCACGTCATGGAAGGCCACCGGGAGCCGGAATCCCGCGCATGCCGCTTCGTGTGCGCCATCGCGGCGGTCCGGCCGGACGACGGATCCCTCGAGGTGAGCGGCAGATGGGAGGGGCGCGTCCTGGACGTCCCGCGGGGGACGAACGGCTTCGGCTACGATCCCGTCTTCCTCGATCCCGAACTTGGCCGGACGGCGGCGGAGCTCTCCCAGGAGGAGAAGAACGCCCGCAGCCATCGGGGCAAGGCCCTGCGCGGCCTCATGAGCCGTTGGGAGACCTTCGCGAGGGGATCTTCCCTCGGGGGGTAGCCCCGGAAAGAGGGATTCCCCGGAAGGGATGTCGCCCCGGGGACCGCGCATGGCGGTTTCGGGGCAAAGTCTAAACTTCGGCGGACATCCGCCGATAAGAAGGAGGTGAGGAGTTCGCCGCCATCCCCGTAGGCAGCATTTGCCCTGCACGGAATTTGCAGAGGGAGGGCGGGCCCAATGCCGGGCTCATTGCGAGGCAGACATGGCATCGACACTATCAGGATCCAACGCCATCTCGGGCTTGAGCGGAATGGACACCAATTTCGATACGGTGCTCGCCCAGCTCAAGAAGATCGAGCAGACGCAGGTGAACCGCCTGGAGGCCTGGAAGGCCGACTGGAGCCTCCGGTACGAGGCCTTCGGGCAGATCATCGACCAGGTGAAGGCGGCCAGTTCCATGCTGACGACCTTGACCGACCGCAACCATTTTGTGACGAAGAACGTCACCTCCAGCGATTCCAATGTCGTCACCGCCGTGGCCAGCGCCCTCGCCCAGGACGTCCAGCACACCATCACGGTGAACCAGGTGGCCAGCAACGCCATCTGGGCCAACACCGGGCACGTTTTCTCCTCGAAGTCGGACATCATCAACACCACCGGAACCACCCAGACCTTCGAGTACACATACGCCGGCAAGGACTACTCGGTGAGCGTCGCCCCGAACACCACCCTGGAATCCTTCATGTATCTGGTGAACAACGCCGTGGGCAACCCCGGGGTCAAGGTGAGCCTGATCCAGAACGGTTCGGGGTACGTGTTCCAGGTGGCGGGGCAGGACACCGGCGCGAAGAACGACCTCTACATCCATTCGTCGCAGCTGCTGGGCATGGACCTGACCGGCGCCACGACCACGTGGGAGACCAATTCCCCGGTCGATGGGTCGACAATTATAAACGACCCAAATAAATATACAATGCGTCTGCAACTGTCGAGTGATGACTCTTACGTTGATATTGAAATTACCAATGAGATGACTAGTAACGATATTGTCAATGCAATTAATATGCAAATCACAAATAGTCCTCCCACTGCAAGTCTAGATGCAACTGGTAAAGGATTAGTTCTAAATGGCATTAAAAGTGTTAGTGTATTAGACGAAAACTCTGATGATATATTATCTCCTAGTCAAGTTACTTATGACTCTGTTTCTGATAGTACTGAGGTTAGCAATCTCTTTACGTTTACTGATGGAACGAATGATTATCTCAATGAACCAAATGATCTAACTTATACATTTACCGCAAATGATGGTAATTCTTATACAATAAATACTGGATATAAATCAGGTGCTGCAGATGCAACATACGAGAACATACTGAATAAAATCCAGAGTGAATTAGATGCTACTTATGGAATTCACTCAGACATAGTTGTTGATCCCACAGATAACACTAAGATTTCATTAGAGGCTGACAATATCCTGAACATTTCAGGGCCTGGTCTTGCCGGTCAGGTCGTGAGCTCCTCAAACTGGAGTATACAGAACGCCGCAAATGCGAAGTTCCAGGTCGACAACTGGCCGATGGAAATGGAGTCCGCATCCAATAGCGTCAGCGATGTCATTGAAGGTGTCGTCTTCTCACTTCAGGATGTTGGAACGGCCAAGCTGTCCATCAGCACTGATATCACATCTGTTGAACAGTCAATCCAGAACTTCCTTGATGCCGTAAACTCCGTTCTCATCACTATCAGAGAACTCACAAAATACGACTCCGACAAGGAGGTCACGAGTACTGACCCTGATTCCAGCAACTACAGTCCATCCCAGTTGACTGCAGAAAAAGGCGGACTGCTCCAAGGCAACTATGGCGTACAACTCTTCAAGACTCGATTCTCCAGTCTCTTGACCAGTTCGCCACCTGGATTTACGCAACGGACGTCTGCAACCGATATCTTGTCCGGCGATCTCATCGCAACGCTCTCAGCAATGGGCATCAAGACAAATACCGATCAGACGTCTGAGACCTACGGACTCCTTGAAATCGCTCCCGACTCCTCCATCGCGGAACTCAAGACGCTGGATATGGAGCGATACAATGACATGATAACCAACCACCTGCAGGATGTGGTTGACTTCTTCTGCACAAGCGGGACAGGCACGACGACTTCATCGGATTTTCGCTATGGGAGTCACATTGAAGGCATCACCAAGGCTGGAACCTACGATGTTAGCTATACGGTGGATGCTTCGGGCGCAATAGAACATGTTTACATTGGTGGTGTGGAAGCAAAGCGTGACACCAGCATGCCTGGATATTATTACAGTGTCGCGAGTGGAGATGCAAAAGGTCTGTCTATCGTAATAGATAATTTAAGTCAAGGGGATCACACTGGACAGGTACGCATCAAGGAAGGTTTGGTCCAGACGGTCAACTCCTTTCTAAAGGCGGAGTTGCAGTTCACGGATGTATCCGCATCAACTGCAGAAGGTATAGAAGTTAAGTCACAAAACGGCGCATTGATGGTCTTGCGGGATAACTACAAGAAGATCATGGAGAATATTGACAAGAAGATTGCGCAGGAGGAAGAGCGGATAGCGCTTTGGGAGGCTAGACAGAAGGCGGCATTTGCAAGATTGGAAACGTTGCTTGCAAATTATGGTGAGATACAGTCGAGTTTGGAATCCAGTATTGCACAGTTGAGCAGTGATTAGTTCACACTCTAACCTTCAGGCAATCATGTCGAGGGGATTCTAGTATGCAAAAAGCAGCACAGGCATATTTCCAGACTAAGGTCAGCACCACGGATCAGGGTCAGCTGCTGATCCTGTTGTACGATGGCGCGCTCAAGTACCTGCAGCAGGCCAGGGACAGGATGTTGGCGAAGGACTACGCCGGCAAGGGTATCCTGATCTCCAAGGTCATCGACATCGTCAACGAGCTGTCCGCCTCGCTGAACATGGAGAGGGGCGGGGATCTGGCCGTCAACCTGAACAACCTCTACATCCTGTGCACGGCGAGGCTCCTGCAGGCCAACCTGAAGATGAACCTCGAGACCCTGGACAGCGTCTACCACATCCTCTCGGGATTGCGGGGGGCCTATGCCCAGATCCTGGAGACGCCGGAGGCCCGGGAGGCGTCCGCGCAGATCTCCGAGCGCCTGCAGCCCGCCGTGGCCGTGAAGGCCCGCATCCAGGCGCCGCAGCCCCAGACCGCGACGGCCTCCATGGCCCATGCGAAGGCGGTGTACGGCAGGGCGGTTCCGGCGGGTCCCCAGGGCGCGGCGCCGCAGCCCTCCCCGGAACCCCAGCGGGCGGTGGTGCACCAGTTCTCCCAGTCGCAGTCCCTGCAGGCCCCGACGCCGCCTCCTTCGGGTCAGGCCAAGCTGATCAACTTCTCCGAGGCCCGTCAGCGCGCCGCCGCCTCCGGCGAGTGACGGGCAGGGATACCTCCGGAAAAAAGGTGATCCTCCGGAAGAAGGGGATACCTCCGGAAAAAGTGATCCTCCCGGAAACGAAGCCACCCGGCGCCTTTGGGGCGCCGGGTGGCGTTTGGTTTCACGTCGCGGCCGTCAGGGACGGCGCGTCGAAGCGTCGATCACGGGATCCGCCCCCGGGGCGGCCGGGGAACGGGAACGGAACCGGGGCCGGACTCCGGGACTTCAGCCGGATTTCTTCTCGCCCTTGCCGCCCTTGGCAGGCTTCTCGCCCTTCCCGGCCTCGGCGGCCGGCGCAGGCTTCTCGGCCCCCTCCGCCTTCTCCCCTTCCGGCTTCCCTTCGGGCTTTCCGCCCTCGGCCTTCTCCTTCTTGGGGGGCGGCGGCAGGACGATGACCCTCCCGTCGGGTTCCACCAACGTGATCGCCCTCGCCTTGCACGCCTCCATGCAGGCGGGGACCTCCTTGCCGTTCTCGGCCCGCCACTCCACGCACACGTCGCAGCGCACCGCCACCTCCCGGTGCGGGCACCGCGGCGCGGGGACGGCCGCCCCCTCCTCCTGCACGGCCGGCACGTCCGCCTGCCGCTCCAGGGCGATGGCGCCGTACGGACAGACCGAGATGCACATCTTGCAGGCGATGCAGAACTCCGGACGGACGAGGATGTCCTTCTCCGTCAGCTGCAGCGCGCCGGTGGGACAGACGTGGGCGCAGGGCGCATCGTCGCACTGGTGGCAGCGCAGGGAAGTCTTGAGGCCGTCCTCCGTCTTCACCACCGCCACACGGGCGGTGAACTCGTTCCGGCGCTTCATGGCGTCCTTGACGGTCATGCCGTGGTGGGCGGCGATGCAGGCGACCTCGCAGAGTCTGCAGGCAAGACACTTGTCCGGTAGCACTTCAATGTGTTCGCGCATGTTCTTCTTCCCCGGCTTGCATCGGTGAGGATGCAACGCTTATGGATTGCAGCGTGAGGCCGTGCCCCCCGCTGAAGTTCAGTTCGTCGCCCCCGCAGACGGGACAGGCGAAATGCCGTCGCGTCAGTTCGAACGCCGCCCCGCACCGGGAACACGTGCAGGGGAGGGGGCTTGTCCGCAGGGTGAGCCGCGCCCCTTCGGCGGGCGTCCCCTCGGCGAGGAGTTCCATGCATCCGCTCAGCGTCTGCGGTTCCACGCAGGACAGCAGCCCCATGTCGCAGACGATGTCCGTGATGCGTTCCACCTGGTCGTCGGGGTGGGCCTCGTTGTGGTCCCGCACCGTCTCCAGGACGAGGGAGAGCAGGCCCTGCACAAGGCTGGCCTCGTGCATCGACGTGCGGCTCCCGAGTTCCTCCCTATCGTTCCGTGCAGGAGACGCAGGGGTCTATGGTGTTCGTGATCAGGGCCACGTCGGCGACGTTGCAGTTCTTCATCATGACCGGCAGGGCCTCCCAGTTCATGTAGGAGGGCACGCGCCACTTGAGCCTGGCGGGGACGTCCGTCCCGTCCGTGCGTATGTAGTAGAAGACCTCCCCCCGCGGGGCCTCGGTCCGGGCGACCGCCTCCGCCACGCGGATCTCGTTCATGGGCGCGACCAGGGGGCCGTCGGGCGTGTCGCGGCAGCACTGGCGGATGATGGAGATGGACTCGAAGATCTCGTCGAAGCGCAGCTGCGTGCGGGTGTGGCAGCAGGCGCCGTCCTTGACGACGACCTTGAAGTCCACGAGGGGATAGGCGGCGTAGGGGGAGTCCTTGCGGACGTCCTTGCATATGCCGGATCCCCGGGCGACGGGGCCGACGATGCCCAGCCGCAGCGCGTCCTCCTTGGGGAACATGCCTATGCCCTTGGTGCGTCCCAGCACCAGCGGGTTGGTGGCGTAGATCTCCCGCAGCTCGTCCACGAGGGGCTCCACCTTGTCCAGGGCGCCCAGAATGTACTTGAAGAGCTCCGGGGTCAGGTCGCACTTCACGCCGCCGATGCAGTTGGAGGAGATGTTCATGCGGTTGCCGTACACCGTCTCCTTCACGTCCTGCATGATCTCCCGCACTTCCATGGTGTGCATGAAGAGGGACTTGTAGCCGATGATGTGGGCCTGGATGGCCGTGTTGAAGAGGTGCGAGGCCACCCGCTTGATCTCCTCGGACATGGTGCGCAGGTAGCGCGCCCGCATGGGGATGGAGATGCCGAGGACGTTCTCCACGGCCATGCAGTAGGTGAAGGAGTGGCTGTTGGAACACAGGGAACACACCCGCTCGGTGAGGGTGACGTTCTTGATCAGGTTGCGCTGGGCCGCCAGGGCCTCCATCCCGCGATGGACGTGCCCGGAGGTCAGCGTCACCTTGCGGACGGTCTCCCCTTCCACCTCGAGGTGGAAGTAGACCGGTTCCTCCAGGGCGACGTGGACGGGCCCGAGGGGCATGGAGAAGGTCCGGGGACCGGTGACGGTGGTCTCGATGGTCGTGTCGGCTTTCATTGGGTTCTCTTCCGCAGGATGTCCCGCCTCGTGGCCGCGTGAGGGCCTTGGGACGGGGAGGAATGCGGCCTCCGCTGAGGTTCCTTCTGTTGCGTGCGGGCCGTCGCGCCGCTGCGCGGGACCCTGGAAAGGCCGCTAGGCCTTGTCCGACTCCTTGTCCTTGAGGATGTGCTCCCAGAGGTCCTTGCTGCAGGCCCCGTTCATCATGACGGAGAGGGGCACGGCCCCGTCGAGCAGGCCCTTGTCCTTGCGCTCGTCCAGGAAGAGACGGCGGGGGTTGGGCTGGTCGGACACCTTGACGCCGTAGAGTTCCATCATCTCCCGCTCGTGCCAGTCGGCGTTCGCGAAGAAGGCGGTGATGGAGGGGACGCTCGCCCCCTCGTCGGCCAGGGGCGCCGTGATGTTGTAGACGGCGCCGTCGAGTTCGAAGTGGTAGCAGATTTCCTGCCTGGGATCGGCGGGCTGCCTGCGGTTGTAGGCGGAGGCCATGCACAGGCGCGCCCCGGCCTTGGCCAGCGGTTCCGCGGCCTTCGTCATGGACTTGGGGTCGTCCAGCCTGAACCAGTGGTAGCCGTTGCCGAAGGTGTCGCTGTTGTGGCGCACGGCGTTCACGCCGGTGCACAGCGGCGCTATGGCGTCGATGACCGCCCCGTTGCCGGCTATTGTTTCCTGCATGAGTTTGTCTCCCTGATCTGTCGCGCCCCGGGCGCATTCGCGCCGACGAGGCCTTGTCGTCGCGCCGCGGCTTGCGGCCGCGTGCCGTCGGACCTTCCGGTCCGGTCAGCCTCTCACGCCTGCGCCTCGGCAGGAACCTTCGCCGCGGCCACCGGGAAGGGCCGTCCCTTCAGGGCGTCACGGAGCCGCCGGCATGCCGGGCAGAGGTGCCGCAGCTGTTCCGGATCCAGTTCCGGGGAGGAGGCGTAGAGCTTCCTGGCGAGCTTGGCCGGGATCGGCCGCATGAGGGTGCCGCAGTTGGAGCAGGGCTCGTACTTCACCGTCTGCTGCTCGATGCGGACGTACTTGTCCTCCTCGGGATGGGCCGCATGCCAGTCCGGGATGAGGCTTGCCGCCCCCGTGGGACAGTAGTGGCGGCACGAGGCGCACAGACAGCAGGAGTTCTGCCAGACGGTGATGCGGAAGCCCGAGCCGTCGGCGAGTTCCGAGAGGTCGATGGCGCCGGCGGTGCAGACCTCTTTGCATGTGCCGCAGCCCATGCAGAGTTCCGGATCGATGAGCACCTTGCCCCGGAGCCTGTCGGGGGTGAAGGTCTCCCCCAGGGGGAAGGGGTCGGTGCTCGGCCCGTTCAGCACGTTGCGGAAGAGCACTTTGAGGAAGCTTGACATGTCTTACCCCTCCAGGCCCAGTTTCTTCATCCAGATGGAGCGCGCGAGGACGACGGCCTCCAGGATCGCCTGGGGTCTGGGCGGACATCCGGGCACGTTGACGTCGATGGGGATGAGCCGGTCGAGGGGGCCGTCGATGGAGTAGCTGTCCCGGAAGACGCCTCCGGAGATGGGGCAGATGCCCACCGCGACGGTGACCTTGGGCTCGGGTATCTCGTTCCAGACGGTGAGGACCCGATCCCGCACCTTGGTGGTGACGGGGCCGGTGATGAGCACGACGTCCGCGTGGCGGGGGCTGCCGCAGTATCTGCAGCCGAAGCGTTCCACGTCGTAGCGGGGGATGCAGGCGGTCGTGGCCAGTTCCACGTCGCAGCCGTTGCAGGATCCCGCGTTGATGCGGAAGAGCCACGGGGAACGGACGGACAGTTTCTTGAGCAGGTGGTCTATGGACACGCGGACCTCCTTATACGAACCAGACGAGGAGCAGGCTGCACAGGGCCAGGGCGCAGGGCACGGTCACGTAGAACCGGAAGGCCTGGTCGATGCGCATCCGGCCGCTGGCGGACTTCACGAGGGTCAGGGAGAGAAGCATCAGCGCGAGGGTCTTGAGGAGGAACCAGCCGAGGTTCACGAGCCACAGGTCGCTGACGGTTCCCGGGAAGAAGAGGGCCACGCCGAGTCCCAGGACCACGAAGGTCTTGAGGGCGCTGGTCACCTGGAAGAGGGCCAGGAGCGGGCCGCCGTATTCCAGCAGGGGTCCCTCGATGATCTCGGTCTCGGCCTCGGGGATGTCGAAGGGCGCAACGCCCATGGTGCCGGGAAGGAAGATCAGGTACGCCAGCAGCGCCGGGATCATCACGGGGTTGAGCCCGAAGGATCCGGTCTGCTGCTGGTAGGCGACGATCTTGAGGAGGGAGAACTCCGCCCCCCAGGCGCCGCCGGTGAGGCCCTTCCCCACCAGCATGGCCACCGTCAGCAGGATCATGAGCAGCGGCGTTTCGTAGGCCAGCATCAGGGACATCTCCCGGGAGAAGCCCATGGCGCCGAAGGGGGAGCTGGAGGCCGAGCCGCCCACCATGATGGCCATGGCCGGGATGGGCAGCAGGTAGAACAGGACCAGCAGGTCCCCCATGTTGAAGAGGCCGTTGAAGACGCCCGGGACGGGGATGAAGGCCGCGCAGACCGCCATGCCCGTGAACCCCAGGACGGGCGCCATCAGGAACGCCTGTCTGCAGGCCGTCTTCGGGATCAGGGTCTCCTTGGTGAGGAGCTTGGCGATGTCTATCCAGGGCTGGACCAGCGGGGGGCCGACGCGGCTCTGCAGCCGCGCCTCGACCCTGCGGTCCAGGCCCTTGAAGAAGAAGCCCACGGCCAGAGCGAACACGCCTCCTGGGAAGAGGCACATGTGCAGCAAGGCGAGCAGTGTGTCGGTCATCGGGAAGCTCCTCTATCGTGTCGCTTTCGCCGAGTTAAAGAGGCGTGACAGGCCACCGTAGACGCTGGAGGGACTCATGCGGCTGGTGGCCACCTCCGGCGGCAGGCCGCAGGTGTGGACGTCGATGTCCCGCAGATGCGTGAAGCGCAGGACGAAGTAGCGTCCGGCGAAGAACGCGACGGCGGCCATGACGAAGATGGCCGTGGCGTTCCACGCGCCGGGCCCGGCGGTGACGCCGGCGAGGCTGATGGGAAGGGTCTGCACGCCGTATTCGGCGAGGATGGCGTTGATGGGCCTGAGGGCGAGCCCCGGGAAGATGCCCGTGAGGAGGCAGCCGAAGGCCAGGATGCCCATGGGGACGCGCATGACGGCAGGGGCGTCCCGGACGGTGTCGAGGTCCGGGGCGGGCTGCCCGAGGAAGGCGGCGTGGAGGAACTTCGCCACGTACGCCAGGGTGATCACGCTGCCAAGGAGCGACAGGAGCGCCAGGAAGGGCTGCTGGGCGTCCATGAGGGCGTGGTAGATCAGCCACTTGGAGGAGAACCCGCTGGTGGGCGGGACGCCGACGAGGGAGAGGCCCGCGATGGCGAAGACGGCCAGGGTGAAGGGCATCCTGCGTCCCAGTCCGCCCAGGTCCTCGAGGGTCTCCCTGTGGGTGGCGAACATGAGGGCGCCGCACACGAGGAAGAGGAGGTCCTTGAAGAAGACGTGGTTGATGACGTGGAGCATGCCGCCGCCCCAGCCGAGGGCGCCTCCGGCCCCCACCGCCAGGACCATGTAGCCCAGCTGGCTGACGGTGGAGTAGATGAAGATGAGCTTGAGCCCGTTCACCTGCAGGGCCTTCAGGCCCGAGTAGATGATGGTGATGGCGCCGATCCACATGACGCCGACGTTGATGACGTCCATGTGCACGGGCGTCATCAGGCCCGTGACGGCGAGAGCGCCGCCCAGCAGGGCGAGGAGCTTCACCAGGGCCACGATGGCGGACTTCAGCAGGACCGAGGAGATGTAGCCCGACACGGGCGTCGGCGCCAGGGCCGGGTGCATCTGCCAGTCGATGCGGATGGGCAGCTGGGCCGCCTTGAGCACGAAGCCGATGGCCAGCAGGCTCATGCCGAGCCATGTGGTCGTCGGGGTGAGGGATGGGGAATAGCCCGAGGTGAGCCCCGCCATGAAGGGGGTCGTCGGGCCGAGGACGCAGATGCCGAGGAAGATGAAGGCGGCGCCTGCCATGTTGAAGATGAAGTACTTGAAGGCCTCCCGCAACGAGGGGGCGGTCCCTTCATGGGCGATGGCCATGTAGAGGGTCCAGGAGCTCATGATCTCCCAGAAGAGGAAGAACCCGAGCAGGTAGCGGCTGGCGGCCACCCCCACGAGGGCGCCGCACATGCAGGTGAAGGCGGCGAAGAAGCGCCACTGGGTGTGGCTGTGTTCCATGTAGCCCACGGCGTACGCCATGTTGATGGCGCCTATCGTGGGCACGATGATGGCGAAGCAGTAGGAGAGGGTGTCCATCGCCGTGCCGAAGAGCAGGACCAGGACGGCGGTGAGCAGCAGCACGATGACGCTGGACCAGCCCGCCTTCTTGCGGTCGGAGGCGAGGACGGCGGGGATCAGGGCGCCGAAGATGGGAACCACCACGTAGATGGGCCACGGGATGGACAGGGCGTTGAGGATGCTGGCGTCTACGGCGTCGGGCCTGAAGCAGTATGAGGCCGCCGACGAGAGCAGCTGCATGGGTATCTGGGGGACGAGGCAGAGCACGAGGCTGGCGACGGCGAGGACTGCCAGGGCGTAGCGCATGGAGGCCGGGGCCTCGTGGACCCTCGGCAGGCTCGCGGGACGTTCCTCGAAGACCAGGGTGCGCAGGATGCGCGTGTAGTAGATCGCCCCCACGAGGGAGCCGGCGAGGATCAGCGCGGCGATCCAGAGGTGCCCGGCCTGGGCCGCGGCCTGGATCATCAGGTACTTGCTGTAGAAGGCGCCGAAGGGCGGGAGTCCCATGATGCTCACGAGACCCACCGCGATGCACGAGGTGGTCCAGGGCATCATGCGCCCCAGGCCCCGCATGTCCTTGAGGCTCCGGCTCCCCGTCCTGAGGATCAGGGCGCCGGCGCCGAGGAAGAGCAGGTCCTTCATCACGGCGTGGTTGAGTACGTGCCACAGGGCGCCGGTGGTGGCGAGCCAGGTCCCCATGCCGAGGACCAGGGTCACCTCCCCGAGCTGCCCCAGGGTGGAATACGCCAGCATGCGCTTTATGTCGTCCTGGCACAGGGCCATGATTTCGCCGTAGATCAGGGTCGCGGCCCCCATGACGACGAGGCCGGTGCCGAACCAGGAGAGGCCGAAGAGTCCCGGCATCTGGGCGACGCCGAAGTTCCCCTGGATGAAGACGATGCTGACGATCCCGAATATCCCCATCTTGGTGATGACGCCGGAGAGGGGGCCGGAGACCGAGGAGGGCGCGGCGGGGTGGGCGTCGGGCAGCCACGAGTGCAGGGGCACGAGGCCGGCCTTGACGGCGAGTCCCACGAGAGTGAGGACGAGGCCCAGCTGGACCCAGGGCATCATTTCGGTCTTCATCCCCAGCGGCCCGGCGAGGCCGTCCAGGAGGAAGAGCCCGGGGAGCATGAAGAGGGCGCCGCCGGCGCACATGACGTAGTACTTGAGGCCGGCGTCGTAGGCGGTCTTGTTCTCCTCGTGGACGACGAGGAAGTAGGAGGCGAAGGTCATCAGCTCCCAGTAGCCGTAGAGGGCGTCCCGTCCGTCGGCGCTGACGATGCCCGTGAGGGAGGCGAAGGTCAGCAGGAGGAAGAACCAGTATCTGCCCACGTTGTGGCGGATGTACCCCAGGGAGTACACGCTCACCACGAGGCCGATGAGGGTGAGGACGATGAGGAAGAAGCGGCTCAGGGGCGGGGCGTCGAACGCCACCGCGAGGACCAGGGAAAGCGCCGATGCGCAGACGCCTATGGTGGGCGCGATGCGGGCGCGGAAGAGACATGCGATGCCGACGACCAGGGCGCCGAGGTAGAGGACGGCGAATGCGGGATTCGTGGTCGCGTGCTCGAGGACGACGCCGTAGGGGCGTCCGGCGATGTCGGCGATGGGCGTGCGGGCGAGGCCCATGAGGGCCGTCGCCGCGGCGAGGACCCACATGAGGGTCGTGCACCGCGGGGCCGCCTGGCCGGCATCGGCGTCGGCGGGCTTCTCCAGCACCATGTGGCGCACGAGATCGACGCTGAGCCATATGAAGATGGTGAGAGTGCACGCCAGGATCATCAGGACCGTGATGCCGCCGCAGCCCTCGAGGGTGAGCAGGCCCTTGACCAGCAGCGTGCGTCCCTCGGGGACGAGGAAGGGCGAGCCGCCCACCGCGGCGAGAAGGCCGAGGGCGAAGAGGGCCCCTGCGGCCGAGCCGTGGCCGACGCCCCGCAACCGCATGTAGTCGGCGGGCACGGGCGACGCGACGAGGGGGGCGCAGCCGGCAAGGGCGAGTCCCCGCGTGATCAGCTGGAAGAGGACGTACAGCCAGAGACCGGCGGAGGCCAGGGGGCTGGGCACGGCGAGGCCGAGACAGACGACCCCGACGTCGTGCATGAGGCCGTAGATGATGAAAATCCTGGGATCGCGCCGATGCTGCACGGCGCGGTAGGCCCCCGCGAGCATGAGAGCCACTCCGAGGAGGAGCAGGAACATCGACGCCTGCGTGGAAAACAAAGGTACGCTCATGGATCACCCCGCGCTAAGTACCCCGATGGACCGGGGAGGGAAGTGCGCCGCGCCGGCCCGTCCCTTCGCCGGCCTTCTCCGGCAGGGCGCAGTCGCGGACCGTGCGCCCGTGGGGCGTCGGGGTCGCGGCGGCATCGCCGGGGATGCTTCGGGAGGACGTCAGCGGTTTCTCGGTTCGGACGAAAACCCTTTTAAGACGAATCTTACTTATAAGCAAGAGTTGCGGTTCTTGCCAAGCGGAAAAATGCACCTGTCGGGAGAATTTATTCCTCCTTGAGGGTGCGGGCCAGCAGCTCCTTCACCACCTGGCGGGGGTCGTGGCCCCCGTGGAGGATCGAGTGCACGGCCTCGACGATGGGGGCGCGCAGGCCGCGGATCCGCGCGAACTTGCGCATGGCGGCGGTGGTGGCGACCCCCTCGGCGACCATCCCGAGACGCCCCGTCACCTGGTCCAGGGACTCGCCCCGCGCCAGCGCGAGCCCCACCTGCCGGTTGCGGGACAGGTCCGAGGTGCAGGTCAGGAGCAGGTCCCCCAATCCGGACAACCCCATGAAGGTGTACTGCCTGGCTCCGCATTCCCGGCCGATCCGGCTCATCTCGGCGAGGCCCCGGGTGACGAGGGCGGCGCGGCTGTTGTGCCCGTATTCCAGTCCGTCGCACAGCCCGGCGGCGATGGCCATGACGTTCTTTATGGCCCCCCCGAGCTCCACGCCCTTGCAGTCGCTGCTGGAGTAGCAGCGGAAGACGGGGGTGGCGAAGCGGTTGCGCAGGTCCCTGGCGAGGGCTTCGTCCCGGCTGGCCAGCACCACGGCGGTGGGGGAGCCGAGGACCACCTCGCTGGCGAAGGAGGGGCCGGAGATGGTGGCGTACGGGGGGGCCGGCTTCTGGATCTCGCTGGACACCACGGTGGCGGGGAGGGAAAGGGTGTCCAGTTCCATGCCTTTGGCGGCGTTGACGACGATCTGCCCCGGCCGGAGGTTCTTGCGGTTGGCGCGCAGCCACTCCCGGAGCCGCTGTATGGGGATGGCCAGCACCAGGATGTCCGCCGCGAGGGCGGCGGGATCGGTGGTGGCGACGAGTTCGGGATGCAGGGGGAGGCCGGGGAGATACCGGGGGTTGACGTGGTCCTTGCTGATTGCCTCGGCCACGTCGGGATCCCGCAGCCAGAGGGTTGCCGAATGGCGTTCGGCGAGGAGGTGGGCGAGAGCCGTGCCCCAGCTGCCTCCGCCTGCGACGGTGATGGATGACTCGTTGCCCATGGCGTGGTCCTTGCCTGGTCGGCGAGGCGGAACGGCCGGCTGCCGGTCCGCGCGAAGGTGTCGGGACGAGGTCCGCGGGGGCGTGACGCCGGGGCGTGGACGGGCGGCGTCGCGGACGGGTCAAGAATCCGGGCCCGGCTAGTATCCCAGGGAGCTTTCGGGGCCCGCCCTGTCGGGGAAGTGTCCGGTCCGGCCCCCTCCCTTCGCTCCGAGGCGGACGGCGGGCCCTTCGAACCGCACGAGGAACATGCCGGAGAAATGCTGGTTCCTGTAGACCTCCACGCGGAAGATCCTTCCCTGCCTGTCCAGGGAGTACTTCGGCAGGAAGCTGTCGTGGCCGAAGGCGATGCCGCTTTCGTCGCGCCTTCCCGTGTCGGCGCCGATGGCGTTCACCCGGTAGCCGTCCCTGTGGAGCACCTTGAAGGTCCTCGAGACGGGCACGATGCCGCCGAACGGCACGTCCCGCTCCTCGCCGTCCACGACGAGGCGCACCCCGGAGATGTCGTGGTCCAGTTCGCGCCATTCGGGATGGATCCTCGCGATGGTCCGGTTGCCGTAGTGGATGCACAGCCCCTCAGGCCCGTCCAGGCAGGGCAGGACGGCCATGATGGGCTTGGAAGTCACGGCCCTGGCCCCCTTCGGCAGGGGGAGGAAGCGGATGGTGGGCCGTATGTCGTCCAGGGGCAGGAATATCCGGTTGTCGGCGAAGGACACCTCGAGGTTGGACCGGAGCGCCTCCCGCACCCCCTCCGGCGTCATGGCGAAGTCCCGCTGGAAGGTGACCCCCGCCATGTCCAGCAGGGCCTCGGCCATGAGCAGGTGGTAGTAGGTGCGCAGTTCGACGGGGAACTCCTTGCTGGTCTCGAGGCCGAAGGCGGCCTTGCCGTGCCGCACGGCGTAGTAGGTGAGGCTCTTCTCCATCTCCCTGTCCCCTTCGGCCGTGCGGGTGTTGTGCACGTGGAACCGGTGATGGGGGGCCTTGAGCTTGGTGTTCACGTGGTCGCAGACCTGCTGGGCCTCCTCCAGCAGGTTGCCCAGGGGCGTCTCCTCCAGGGTCTCCTGGTCGATGATGACCGACTGCCCCCATCGGGAGGGGTTGAAGAGGGGGCCCTGGTATTCGGCGCGGTAGTAGCCGCTGCCGTCGTGGAGGTTGAGGATCAGGGCCACGTCGGGATGGCGGATCAGCTCCTGTATGCGCCGCACCTTGGGGAAGTCGGGATCGTTGCTCTTGATGCGGTCGAACTTGCGGTTCATGTCCCCGTAGAGGCCGCGTGAGCGCTTGATGATGCTGGGGAAGTTCAGGTTGGGGACGACCCACATGGCGCCGGAGAGGATGGTGTAGCGCGTGGCGAGGAGGGTCGCGGCCGAGAAGCCCCCCGGCTCGTCCCCCTGGATGCCTCCCACCACCAGCACCGTTTGCGACGGATGTCCGAGGCGCACGGTGGTGAAGTCGAGGTCGAGACGGCCCTTGTGCGGCCGCGCGGCTGAGGCGGCCGTGGCGAGGGCGAGCAGGACGAACAGGGCGAGGGACAGGGATCGGCGCATGGGATGTTTCGTCATTCGGGGACGTCGGTGACTCTCGCGCTCCCGGAGCGGGGGAGCGGTTGGCGCGCGTGGACGCGGGACACTACGGCCGGGCCGTGAAGCCCAGGGCGTTTACGGCTGCGGCAAGGGCCTTGGTATCCACGGTGCCGTCCTCTTCGTAGCGCAGCTCGCCTTTCCCGAGATCGACAACTGGTCTGCCGACTCCGGGAACGGTCGCCGCGGCCTTCTCCACGGCCGCCTTGCAGTGGTCGCAATGCATGCCGTCTATCCTGAGCGTGGGCATTGTGGCACCTCCTTGGGCCGTCTGGACGGTCTGGACGATGGGACGCCGTCGTCCGTATGGAGTATAGTCGAGGCGTCCGGCACAGCGAGGGGGACTTCATGAAGACTAAGACCACGGGCGAAGATCGTCAACACCCGAAAGAGGAAGTCGGGACGGCGGGGTTCCTGTCCTTCGACGTCGCGGGCATGCACTGCGCCGCCTGCTCGGCGAGGATCGAGAAGGTGCTGGGGGGGATGGAGGGGATCGAGAGGGCGAGCGTCAATCTCGCCACCGCCAGCGCCAGGGTGTGGCCCCGTCCCGGGATGGAGGAGGCCGTGGCGAGGCTGGTGCCGGAGCGGGTGGCGGCTTTGGGTTTCACGGCGACCCCGGCGTCGGGGGATGCGGACGAGGCCGAGGCGTCCCGGCAGGCCCTGCGTGAGGCGGAGGAGCAGGATCTGCGCCTTCGCCGGCTGCTCGTCATGGCATGCTTCAGCCTCCCCCTGCTCGTTCTCGCCATGGGGCACATGGCGGGGATGGATATGCCGGAGTTCCTGGATCCCTTCTCGGCCCCCAGGACCTTCCTCCTCGTCCAGCTGGGGCTGACGCTGCCCACGGTGTGGCTGGGGCGCCATTTCTACAAGGACGGGGCCGAGGCCATACGTCGCCTGTCCCCCACCATGGACAGCCTGGTGGCCCTCGGGACCGGCGCGGCCTTCCTCTACAGCCTGGGCTACACCCTGATCGGGATCGTCGGCTTCGGGGCCATAGGCGCGGCCCACAACGTCTATTACGAGTCCGTGGGGGTGCTGCTGACCATGATAGAGCTTGGCCGGTACCTCGAGGCCGGGGCCAGGCGCAAGGCGGCGGACGCCATCGGATCCCTCGTGCGGCTGTGCCCGCCCACCGCCCTGCGGCTTCGGGACGAGCGGGACGCCGATCCCGAGGAGGTGCCCGTGGGCGCCATCGTCGTCGGGGATCTGGTCCTCGTGCGACCGGGGGGGCGCATCCCCGTGGACGGCGTGGTGGTGTCCGGGGAAAGTTCCGTGGACCTCTCCCTGATGACGGGGGAGTCCATGCCCGTGGCCTGCGGCCCCGGAGACGACCTCGTGGCCGGGGCCGTCAACGGCGAAGGGGCGGTGGTCCTGCAGGCGCGCAGAGTGGGCCGGGACACCCAGCTCGCCCGGATCGTGCGGCTGGTGCGGGAGGCCCAGGGGAGCAAGGCGCCCATAGCGAGGCTCGCCGACAGGGTGAGCTGCCATTTCGTGCCGGCGGTCATGGGGGTGGCCCTGCTTGCCGGGGCCGCCTGGCTGCTGTTCGGGGGGGTGTCCTTCAGCGAGGCGCTGGGGGTGTTCGTGGCCGTCCTCGTCATGGCCTGCCCCTGCGCCATGGGGCTCGCCACGCCCATGGCCATCATGGTGGGGACCGGGGTCGCCGCGTCCCACGGGGTGCTTGTGAAGAACGGCGCGGCGCTGGAGCAGGCATCCTGGCTGGACGCCCTGGCCGTGGACAAGACGGGCACCCTGACCTTCGGGCGTCCGGAGCTGGAGGACGTCCTGCTGCTGGACGGGGAGGGTCTGGAGGTCCCGAAGGTGGACGGACTTGACCGGGACGGGGTGGTGGCCGTCGCGGCGGCCCTCGAGAGCCGATCGGAACATCCCCTGGCCCGGGCGATCCGGGATGCTGCGCAGCAGACCGGAGACGCATCGGTGACCGAGGTGGCGGTCAGCCCGGGTCTCGGCATCGCCGGGGACGTCAGGACCGGCGATGGCGTGCGTCGCGTCGCCCTGGGCAGCCCCGCCTTCGCGGCCGGGCTCGGGGCGCCGCCCTCCCCGGCGGTGCGGACGCGCCTCGAGGAACTGGGCATCCGCGGGAAGACCCCTCTGCTCATGATCCTCGGGGAGAGCCGACATCCCTCGGCCATCCTCGTCCTCGCCGACGGCGTGCGCCCGGAATCCGCGAAGGTCGTGGCCTCCCTGGGGCGTCTCGGGATGGAGGTGGTCATGCTCACCGGCGACAACCAGGCCACGGCGTCCGCAGTCGCGGCCCGACTCGGCGTCGCCCGCGTTGAGGCGGGACTGCTGCCCGGGGACAAGGCCGACGCCGTGCGCCGTCTTCAGGAAGGGGGGAAGCGTGTGGGGATGGTCGGGGACGGGATCAACGACGCTCCTGCGCTGGCCGTCGCCGACGTCGGCATGGCCGTTGCCGGCGGGGTGGACGTCAGCGCCGAGGCGGGGGACATGGTCCTCATGCGGGGAGGGATGGATGCGGTGCTGACCGCCATCGCCATTTCCCGGGCCACCATGGCCAACATACGCCAGAATCTCGGCTGGGCCTTCGGGTACAACATCCTTGGCATCCCGGTGGCGGCGGGTCTCCTCCACGTCTTCGGGGGGCCGATGATGTCCCCGATGGTGGCGGGGACGGCCATGGCGCTCTCGTCCTTCTCGGTGGTGTGCAACGCGCTGCGTCTGCGCTTCTTCAAGATCGAGTAGGCTGCGGATTCAGAGTTCGGAGTGCAGGTGTGCGGGCGGCATCGGGAAAGGGACCGATGCCGCCCGGGCGTTGCTGCGGCGAGGTTGTGCGGCGGGGGGATACCTCTGTTTTTATGTTTGACAGTTATGCGCTTCCATTTTGCATCTCATGGCACGCAAGTTTTTGTCTTAACATGAATAGAAGACAAGTTTCCGTTTTGGTCAGCACGAAATGGGTCAATGCCGTGCGATGTCAATGGGTTTCCTGCGTATGATGGCCGTGAACGTATTGGCGTCCCTGTCGTCAATGAATTCGATGTCTGGCCAAGCCTTCAGTGCGCGGAAAATGCCAGTGCCGAGTCATCATTACTTGTCGCAGTAAAGGGCCTTTCGTCGCTACCAGATCCGTCTCCTCAGTCGGGCCAACACCCATCGTCCTCAACGAGCTGTGCTTCAACAGGTGCCATCTTACAGTGGTGATCAGAATGCCTGTGTGGTGGCTGATCTTTAGCTAGGCGGGACGTTCACCTGCATCACACGCCAACTTCATGGAGCACGATAAAAATGCTTCATGATGAAAACCCGAACATTGTAAAGTTGGCTTCCACATGGGATGGGGCCTGTCGCCCCTCCCCTGGAGCGTTCTCCCCAAAGAAGGTACATCGGACTGCTCCATCGTCATATCCCTTGTCACAACGCAAAGCTTGGCATCGCCACGCAAAGTCTTTTCGGTTGCCGACATCAGGATGGGGCGCTCCCGGACCGTCTCTCCACCTTGCCCCTCACGTTCCCCCTTTCGCCTTCCGCACGATCTCCCTGGCCAGCGTCTCGGCGGCATCGACGATGCGGTCGTCCTCCCCCTCCAGCAACGCGCTGAGTTCCGTGCAGGCGACGAGGCACACGTCCGCCCCCCGGGCCTGCAGACTGCCGACGGCATCGGAAAGCTCCGCGCGCCGGGCCGGCCCCGTGTCCCCTTGCTTGACTGCCTTGATGACGGCGAAGAGCCTGTCCTCGTCCGGGGGGTCGAGGTAGAGGGGGCGCAACCCCTCGGCGCGCATCGCCTCTTCGTAGAGACGCACCATGCGCACGGCCGGGGATGCGAGAATGCCCACAACGGACCCTCCGGCGGGCATCCGCGCCTTCGCCGCCCTGACGGCGAGGCAGACCATGTCGAGGACGGGTATGCCGACGGCGTCGCGCACCCTGCCATGGTAGTGGTGGGCGGTGTTGCAGGCGATGGCCAGGAAGTCCGCGCCGCTCGCCTCGAGTCCTTGCGCCATCCGGATCATGGCCGGGGCGGGATCCTCCCCGTCGCCGTCGATCAGCGCCTTGATGCGGGACGGCACCTTGGGGTTCAGGTCCACGAGGCAGCGCACGTGGTCCGCGTCGTCCGAAGCCGGCGTGTTCCGTATGATGCGCTGCATGAGATCCACGGTCGCCTCGGGGCCCATGCCGCCGAGGATGCCGGCGATGCGTTCGTGACGGCCGTTCATGGTGCTCTCCGGGGGGCGTCCGCTTCTCTGGGGCGCGTCCGCCGAGCTATGCCCCATCCTTGAGGAACGTGTCGGGGTAGGCATAGAGGGCGGGGGAGCCGCCCGTGTGGAGGAAGAGCAGGTTCGCCTGCTCGGGGAAGGCGCCCTTGCGCACAAGGTCTATCAGGCCTGCCATGGCCTTCCCGGTGTACACGGGATCCAGCAGGATGGCCTCGGTGCGCGCGAGAAGCTTCACGGCCTCGGTCATGGACGCGGTGGGCAGCGAGTACCCCTCTCCCACGTAGGCGTCGTCGCATTTCACGGCGTCCCTGGGGACGGTCCCGTTCATCCCGGCGAGTTTCGCCGCCTCGTTGGCCAGACTGTGCACGAGGGCCTCCTGGACGGCCCTGGGACGGCTCACGTCGATGCCGAGGACGGGGATCCCGGCGTTGCAGCCGACGAGGCCGGCGAGAAAGCCGGCGTGGGTGCCGGCGCTGCCGCTGGGGAGCACGACGGTGTGCACGTCCAGCCCCATGCGGAAGAGCTGTTCCAGCAGTTCCTGGGCGCACGCGACGTATCCTTGGGCGCCGAGGGCGCTTGAGGCGCCTCCGGGGATGATGTACGGGTTTTTCCCCTTCTTCCTGAGGGCGTCGGCGACCTTCTCCATCTCGGCGGACATGTCGGATCCCCCCGGCACCACGGTGATCCCCGTCGCGCCCAGCAGGCGATAGAGGAAGTTGTTGCCCAGGGCGTCGGGGCGATAGCTTCCCTTGACCCGTTCCTCCAGCACCAGGTGGCAGTCCAGCCCCTCCTTCACCGACCAGGCCAGCGTCAGGCGGCAGTGGTTGGACTGCACCGCGCCGCAGGTGATGACACTGTCGGCCCCCTGCAGCATCGCGTCCGCCAGGCAGAAATCCAGCTTCCTGGTCTTGTTGCCGCCGCCGCATCCCGGCAGCAGGTCGTCGCGCTTGACGAAGATCCTGACCTTGTCGCCCAGCGCCTTGGAGAAGTTGGGGAGGAACTCGATGGGAGTCGGGGTCTGGACGTAGCCCCGGCGGGGGAGTTTCGCGAGATTCATTTGGGTGTGGCTCTCCGGGATCTGAAGGATTGGCCGATGTCGGCGGCAATGCCTGTGCCTTCAGGGCGACCGCCTGTCAAGCCTTGTCCGGCGGCGCGATGGCGGACCGGGTATGCAGATGTCCCATCCCGCGTCGCGATCGGGGAATCGCCTCCATGCCCTTCATGGCGGAAAGCCCCCGCATGGCTGCCATGCGGGGGCTTTCGCTGCAAGTGTCTTCGGCGAACCGTCGCCCCGGGGAAGAAAGATCGCGGCGGATGTCCGTCCCGGCCGAAATTCCCTCAGTCGTTGATTCCCATGGCCTTGCCCAGCTTCTTCGCGGCCTTCTTCACCACCTTCTCGATGGGATTCTTCTCCTCCTCGGCCTGCGCGAACTCCTCCAGCAGCTCCACCTGCCGCTGGGTGAGATGGGTCGGGGTGAGCACCTTGACCTCGACGAGCAGGTCGCCCCGCTGGTTCCTGCCGGGATAGGGCATCCCCTGATTGGGCAGGCGGAGCACCTTGCCGCTCTGGATGCCCTTGGGGATTTCCAGGGGCAGATCGCCGTCGAGGCCGGGTATCGTCACCCTGTGCCCCAGCGCCGCCTGGACGAAGGTCACCTCCTGGACGTACAGCAGGTTCTGGCCGTCCCGCTGGAAGCGGCTGTCCTGCTCCACCGTGAGGACGACGTAGAGGTCCCCGGGAGGGCCGCCATGGGTGCCCGGCTCCCCCTCGCCCTGAAGACGCAGGCGCATGCCCGTGTCGACGCCGGCGGGCACCCTCACGTCCAGTTCCTTGGTCTGGGGGACGACGCCATCGCCGCGGCATTTGGGGCAGGGCTTGACGATCACCTCGCCCGTGCCGCGGCATATGGGACACGTCACCGCCATCTGGAAGAAGCCGTGGGACTGGTGGACCTGGCCGGCGCCGCCGCACTGCTTGCATCTCTCGGGCTTGGTTCCGGGGGCCGCGCCGCTGCCGTGGCATTCCGGACACTGGGTGCGCTTGGGGACCTTGATGGAGACGTTCGCGCCCTTGGCCGCCTGCTGGAAGGTGATGGTCATGTCGTAGCGGAGACTGTCCCCCTGCGTCGCGCGGGGGCCGTGGGCTCCCTGGGAGAAGCCGAAGAGGTCTCCGAAGATGTCGCTGAAGTGGGCGAAGATGTCGTTCACGTTGCCGAAGCCGCCGGCTCCCGCCCCCTGGACGCCTGCATGGCCGAAGCGGTCGTAGCGGGAGCGCTTCTCGGGATCCCGCAGGACGTCGTAGGCCTCGGCGGCCTCCTTGAACCGCTCCTCGGCGCGCATGTCGCCGGGGTTGCGGTCGGGGTGGTACTTCATGGCGAGCTTGCGGTAGCTGCGCTTGATCTCTTCGTCGCCGGCGTTGCGCTCAACGCCGAGCACTTCGTAATAGTCGCGCTGCATCGGTGCCGATTCCTGGAAGGGCTGTTGGGGGAAGGTTGGCTGGCGGGCGTGGAGACGCCGTGTTCCGGTTGCCGCTAGCCCTCTGTGTCGGGCACCGGATCGCCAGGCGACAGGGGATGGTACAGCGCCCGGTTCTTCGTGGGCAGTATCTTGCCCGCGGCGATCTCCCGCAGGGCGGTGACGATCTCCTTGTTGCGGGACTCGATGAGGGGCTCGTAGTCGTCCCGGTACTGGCGCACGCGCTTGATGGCCATCTGCACCAGCAGGAACCTGTTGTCCACGCGCTCCTGGCAGTCTTCCACGGTAATTCGGGCCATGTGTCGCTCCTTTGGAAGGACGGCCGGAGGATCCGACGCCGTCATCCAATTAGTTAATGCCGATCGCGGGTTTGTGAAGGGGGTCCTGCGGATTTTTGTGCTTTAAGGGGTCTGCCGGCCAGACGTCCACAGCCGGGCAACCGAGGCCAACCTTTCAATTTAACGATTGAGGAGGAGGTTGTCAAGCATCGAGTCCCAGTCGGACGGGCCGTCCGTCTTCACCAGGTTCCGATGGGCGGACGCGGGAGATGGGACATGCGGTTGCCGCGGCAATCCCCTTGGTGTATTTCCGGGGCGGGTGCGGGACGCACGTTCCGGCCAGGTCCGGCCCGGCCGGGACGGATCGCCGAGTCCTGCGGATTCCCCCCCGTCGCGTCCCTTGGCCTTCCTCCCCGCAACAGCGCAACCCGAAGGTGCCCCATGAGCCGCAAACGGTCCTTCGCCCAGGAGACCTGCGTCAGGAGCGTGGGCAAGGTGCTCCACAGGACGGGCGCCATCTGGCCCGGATGCCGCATCGGCGTGGCCGCCTCGGGGGGCGTCGACAGCTTCGTCCTGCTCAAGTGCCTGCAGATCCGCCAGACGATCCTGCCGTTCCCCATCGAGATCATGGCCATCCATCTCAACCCCGGCTTCGCGCCGGACAACCACGCGCCTCTTGTGGAGTGGCTCGCCAAGGAGGGGATCCCGGGGCATCTCGAGGTCACGGACTACGGCCCCGTGGCCCACTCCCCCGAGAACCGCCGCCGCTCGGCGTGCTTCCTGTGCGCCATGAAGCGCCGCAAGCGGCTTTTCGAGCTCTGCGCCGAGTACGGGCTCACCCACGTCGCCTTCGGCCACAACGCCGACGATCTCGTGGAGACCTTTTTCATGAATCTTTGCCGGGGCGGGCGCGTGCAGGGGCTGAATCCCTGCGAGCCCTTCTTTTCGGGGAAGATCGTGGTGGTGCGTCCGATCATCGCGGTGGAGAAGACCTACATCAAGGCGGCCGCCCGGCAGTGGAACCTTCCCGTCTTCTCCAATCCCTGCCCCTCCGCCGGACACACCTCCCGCAGCGACATGGCCGAGACCCTCCGGAATTTCTATGGCATCGCGAAGGACACGAGGCAATGCATCTTCAACGGCCTGATCCGGTGGCAGATGGACGCCGCGTCCCGGGACGGGGGGCCTTGGGAGGGGCGCGCCCGGACCGTGCGATCCGGGCCCCTGATGGGGGACGACGGGGCGGCCGACGACTTCCCCGATGGGCCGGCATGAAGGACGGCCACCCGTCCCGCGTTTCCGGGATCCTGGGAAGACCGTGTCGACCGCGTTTTCCTGCAGTCGGCCACCGGCTTGATGCTCTGGCTGTTTTGGCGTATGCAGGTCCGTTGCCGCCTGTCGGCCAGGGCATCGCGGCCTGGATCCGGAGTCGTGTCCCCGGGGCCGCTCTCCTGTCCGTGCCTTCCGACGTCCCCGTCTGACCTGCTGACGAAGGAGCGGGGCGCATCCTTCCGACTCGGCCGGCCGCCGGAACGCCACGGCCGGACTCGGGCATCGTTCCCCGGGGATGGCCATCGTGTCGGGAAGGGAATCGCGGTCGGGAAGGGGATGGAGGTCGGGAAGGCGGCGCTTCCCGACGCCCGGAGGGCTTTCCGGGGAATTTTCGGGATGGCCGCGCACCCACTGGCCTCGAGGCCGGCGATCGAACGACAGTCCTTGTGCCCGCCGACGGCGGGCGCTCCTTCCGCCATGATCCCGTGGTGATCGGGAGCCGCGGAAGTTCGCATTTTCTGGACCGCCCATGCTGCTAGGAAAATACCACATCGTCATCTTCAAGGAGGGCCGCAGCGGCAGCCGCAACCTCCGCCTGCGCGGGTGGTTCGGCATCATCGCCTTCATCCTCGTGACGGCCATCGTCGTCTGCAACGTCTGGCTGGCCAGGCAGTGGCTGGAGTCCCTGACGATACGGGAGAACCTGAAGAACGCCGAGAGGCTCATCGACGACCAGCGGCGGCAGCTCGTGAATCTCACCGGCAAGATCGGCGAGGTCAGCGCCGACCTGCAGCGGCTGCAGCGCTTCGACGGGAAGCTCCGCATCATGATGAACATGGACAAGGAACCCGTGGAAGTGGGGAGCGAAGGGGACGACTTCTTCAGCACCTACCTGCCCCTCCACAGGCAGGAGCTCGCCGCCCGCAAGCTCCACGAGTTCCTGACGCGCCTCGGGGAGTCCGTCCGTCTCGAGGAGGTCTCCCAGCAGGACATCATGCGCGTCCTGCGGGAGAATCGGTCCGTCCTCGCCTCCATGCCCACGATATGGCCCGCCGTGGGCTTCGTGTCCTCGACCTTCGGCCGCAGGTCCTCCCCCTTCAGCAGGAGGGCGATGGACTTCCACAAGGGGCTGGACATCAGCAACAGGATCGGGACTCCCGTGGTGAGCACGGCCCAGGGGAACGTCTCCTTCACGGGGCCGGACGGGGCCTACGGCAACAGCGTGGAGATCAACCACGGCGGAGGCATCGTCACCAAGTACGCCCACCTGCAGCGATACGTGGTCAAGCCGGGCCAGTGGGTCAAGCGGGGCGAGGTGATCGGCTACATAGGCATGACCGGCCGCACCACGGGTCCGCACCTGCACTACGAGGTGCGCCGCAACGGCGTGCCCGTGAACCCCATGCGCTACATCCTCAACTGATCGGGTCCCCGGCGGTCCGGCCCCGGCCTTCGCTCCCGCAGGGGAGGGAGGGTCAGAGGGACGGCGCGCCGATGCGGGGCAGCGTCCGTTCCAAAGCGTCGCCGATGGCGAGGATGGTCTCCTCGTCGAAGGGTCTGCCGATGAGCTGCATGCCAACGGGCATGCCGCTCTGCGCGCCTTTTCCCACGGGTTGCGAAAGTCCGGGCAGCCCCGCCAGATTGAGGGAGAGGGTGAAGGCGTCCATGAGATACATGGAGAGGGGATCCGCCACGTGGGTCCCCAGCCTCCAGGCGGTCACCGGGGAGACCGGCGCCCATATGGCGTCGCAGGCGTCAAGGGCCCGGAGGTATTCGTCCCGGATGAGTCGCCGCACCTGGGCGGCCTTGCGGAAGTAGGCGTCGTAGTAGCCCGAGGAGAGCACGTAGGTGCCCAGCATGATGCGCCGCTTGACCTCCTGCCCGAACCCTTCGCTGCGGGAACGCAGGTAGAGGTCCTCCAGCGTGTCGACGGACGCGCTCCTGTGGCCGTAGCGCACGCCGTCGAACCGGGCGAGGTTGGAACTGGCCTCGGCCATGGCGATGATGTAGTAGGTCGCGATGGCCGCCTCTGTGTGGGGCAGGCTCACCGTCACGAGCTGCGCCCCCTCCTTAGCCGCAATATCCGCGGCGTGGCTGCAAGCGGCCTCCACTTCCCCGGACAGTCCTCCCGACATGAACTCCTTCGGCAGGCCGAGGCGCACCCCCTTCAGGGTCCCGGTGCCGCAGCGCTCCGCGTATTTGCCCGCGGGATCCGGCGCCGACGTGCCGTCCTTGGGATCCCGCCCCGCAATGACCTCCAGCATCAGGGCGCAGTCCCGCACCGTGCGTGCCATGGGGCCGATCTGGTCCAGGGACGAGCCGTAGGCGATGAGTCCGAACCTGGAGACCCTGCCGTAGGTGGGCTTGATGCCGACGCAGCCGCACAGGGATGCCGGCTGCCGGATGGAGCCTCCGGTGTCGGAGCCGAGGGCTGCGAAGCACTGCCCGGCGGTGACGCTGGCGGCCGAGCCGCCGCTGGAGCCCCCCGGCACGAGATCGGTGTTCCAGGGGTTCCTGGTGGGCTTGTAGGCGGAATTCTCCGTGGACGAGCCCATGGCGAACTCGTCCAGGTTGGTCTTGCCGAGGATGACGGCCCCGGCCTCCCGCAGGAGCCGCACGGCGGTGGCGTCGAAGAAGGGGACGTAGTTCTCCAGCATCCGGGAGCCGGCCGTCGTGCGCAGGCCTTTCGTGGATATGGCGTCCTTGATGGCGATGGGAACCCCCCAGAGGGGCATGGCCGGGTCTGGGCCCTGCCGGTCCAGTTCCCTGGCCCGTTCAAGGGCCCCCTCCTCGTCGACGAGGAGCATGGCGTCGATCGCCGATTCCGTGGTCTTGATCCGGTCCAGGCAGGCGGCGGTGGCTTCCGTCGCCCCGGTCCGGCCTTCCCGCAGGTCGCGGGCGATGTCGGCGAGGGTCGCAAGATGGAGTGTGGATGGCTGTTCCATGTCCGTGACGAGCGTCCTTGGAAAAGAGTGGGCGCCGCGCGTCGCGCGGGCGGGGGCGGATCAGACGATGCGGGGCACCACGAAGGAACCGTCGTCCTGCTGGGGCGCATTGGCGAGGACCTCGTCGCGGGAGCGGAGCCGTGCGGGTTCGTCCTGCCTGCCCTGTTCCTTGTGGAGGGCGGGGCTGTACAGCGGTTCCACCCCTTGGGTGTCCACCTTGCCCAGCACGTCCATGTATCCCAGGATGTCCTGGAACTGGCCGGCGAAGAGTTCCCGCTCCTTGTCGTCGAGGGAGAGGCGGGCGAGGTTCGCCATGCGGGCGACGTCGTCCTGGGTGATGGTTCTGGAGGCTCCGCTTGGGGCGGCATCTGTGGGCATCGCGACCTCTGTCGTGGGTGTGGCGGCCTTCGGGTGTCCCTGGGGCGTCGTCATCTGCCGGCGGGCAGGCGCAGCTTGTAGGACGGACGCGGCGCCTGGTGCATGATGGCGCCGTCGGTGTGGGTGATCGTGCCGGGGGACGTCTGGCCGAGAGGGTCTGGCGTCAGGGGGTTCCCTTCGCTGTCCACCGGAGGCAGTCCCTGGATGCGCAGGGTGGCCCGCTTGATGATGGCCTCGCGGGTCTGCTTGAACGCCGTCGGGTCCACGGGGGCGGGCCCGGTGGGGGCGATGCGGAAGATGTACATCTTCTGGTGGCCCTTGCCGCCGTCGTCCCAGGTGATGGGGGCGATGCCGGCGATCTTCGGGGCCGCCCGCTGGGCCGCCCGGGTGACGTCCGCTGCCGCGAGGCGGGAGGACAGGCCCATCTCCCGGGCGAAGACGATGAAGTCGTATCCGAGGGCCGTCCAGAAATCGCCCCCGGGGAGTCTCGCGGTCCCGGTCTGGGGGTTCCATGCGACGGGGTAGACCGCGAGGGCGAACTTCTCCGTGCTGGGGAGGACCTTGCCGGCCAGCCCCTGCTCCCAGAGCGCGGTGCCGAGGAGCACCAGCCGGTCCTCGCCGTTGTAGAGCAGGCTCGTGACGATCGTGTCCATGCTCTTCCAGGAGTCCGGCAGGAAGAGGGCCTCGAAGGCCGTCCTGGGGACGACGGTCTTGCCGCTCTCGGGCACGGTGGGATTGATGAGGGGGGTGACGGCCGTGCTCCATGTGGTGGAATCGGCGGGGTTGTAGAAGGCCTTCTGCAGCGTCGTGTTCCGGCGTGCCAAGGACTGCTCGAACAGCGCCGTCATGAGCGTGCCGTAGGGATCCGAGGGGGCGAAGGCGCCGAAGGTGTTGATGCCGAGGGAGTCGCCGGCGAAGGCGATGAGGGCGTCGATCTGGTCCTGGAGACCGGGGAAGAACCGCCATGCCAGCGCCCCTTCGTCCCCCTGCTCCAGATCCGGAAGGAAGATGAAGAACGTGCGCTGCTGGAGGAGTCCGGCCTTCTTCACTTGAGCGTAGTCCTTGGGCTGCAGCGGAGTGCCCACGACCTGGCACTGGGGCGGGAGCGCCGCGAGGAGTCCCGTCCAGTCGGGCGCCGCCGAATTGATGAACTCGACCTGGGTTGCGACGTTCTTCGCCGCGAGATCCTTGGTCGCCTTCTCGGCCCCTCGGCGGATCCTCCCCGTGATGGCTCCGTAAGGGCCGGTGGTGGGCAGGGCGAGGACGATGCAGGGGGCGGAGGGCGCTTGCGCCACTGGGGCCTTTTCCTTCTGCGGCGGAGCCATGAGGGCGCAACCCTGCATGAAGAGCAGGGCGAGGGAGAGGATCGCCGGCAGTGTTCGAGCGAGGGGGGGACGTTGCATGGGCGGACTCCAAAAAGGAAGATCCGGCAGGGCCGGATCTTCCTCATAGTGCAATGGGCGCGCCGTGGCAAGCCACGGCGCGGTCGTCGTCATTTCTTGACTTCGGTGTAATCGGCGTCCACCACGTCGTCCTGGCCGCCGCCGGGGCCGCCCTGGGTCGGTCCGCCCTCGGGTCCCTGGGGGCCGGCGCCCGGTCCGCCGGAGTTCTGGGCCTGCTGCTGGTAGAGCTGTTCCGCAAGCTTGTGGGACGCCTTCGAGAGGTCGTCCGTGGCCGTCTTGATGGCGCTCGTGTCGTCCCCTTCCATGGCCTTGCGCAGGGAGGCCACCTTGGCCTCGATGTCGGACTTGAGGGTGGCGTCCACCTTCGCGCCGAGATCCGACAGGGACTTCTCCGTGCTGTAGATCAGGCTGTCGGCGTGGTTGCGCGCCTCGATGAGTTCCTGCTTCTTCTTGTCCTCCGAGGCGTGGACTTCGGCCTCCCGGACCAGGCGCTGGATGTCTTCCTCGGAAAGCCCGGAGGAAGCCGTGATCTTGATGGACTGCTCCTTGCCGGTGCCCTGGTCCTTGGCCGACACGTTGACGATGCCGTTGGCGTCGATGTCGAAGGCCACCTCGATCTGGGGCATGCCCCTCGGAGCCGGGGGGATGCCGGTCAGGTCGAACCGGGCCAGGGTCATGTTGTCCGAGGCCATGGGACGTTCGCCCTGGAGGACGTGGATGGACACGGAGGGCTGGTTGTCCGACGCGGTGGTGAAGACGTTGCTCTTCCTGGTCGGGATGGTGGTGTTGCGCTCTATCAGGCGCGTGAAGACGCCGCCCATGGTCTCGATGCCCAGCGAGAGGGGGGTCACGTCGAGGAGGAGGACGTCCTTCACGTCGCCGGCGAGGATGCCGCCCTGCAGGGCCGCGCCCCTGGCCACCACTTCGTCGGGGTTGACGGAGCGGTTGGGATCCTTGCCGAAGAAGTCGCCCACCGTCTTCTGCACGAGGGGCATGCGGGTCATGCCGCCGACGAGGATGACCTCGTCGATCTGGTTCGCGGAGAGGCCGGCGTCGGCCAAGGCCTTGGTGCACGGCTCGATGGTGCGTTTCACCAGGTCCTCGACCAGGGACTCGAGCTTGGCGCGGGAGAGCTTGAGCAGGAGGTGCTTGGGCCCGTTCTGGTCGGCGGTGATGAAGGGCAGGTTCACTTCCGCCTCCATGGAGGTGGAGAGGTCCTTCTTGGCCTTCTCCGCGGACTCCTTGAGGCGTTGCAGCGCCATGCTGTCCTTGGACAGGTCGATGCCGTTGTCGCGCTTGAACTCGTCCACGAGCCAGTTGATGACGCGCTGGTCGAAGTCCTCGCCGCCGAGGAAGGTGTCGCCGTTGGTGGCGCGCACTTCGACGACGTTGTCCCCCACCTCGAGGATGGAGATGTCGAAGGTGCCGCCGCCGAGGTCGAAGACCGCGATCTTCTCGTTGGCCTTCTTGTCGGAGCCGTAGGCGAGGGATGCGGCGGTGGGCTCGTTGATGATCCGCTTCACCTCGAGGCCGGCGATGCGGCCGGCGTCCTTGGTGGCCTGGCGCTGGGCGTCGTTGAAGTAGGCCGGGACGGTGATGACGGCCTCGCTGACGGGCTCGCCGAGGTAGGCTTCGGCGTCCGACTTGAGCTTGGCGAGGACCATGGCCGATATTTCGGGGGCCGTGTAGACGCGTCCGTCGACCTCGACGCCTGCGTCGTCGTTGGCGGCCTTGGTGATGGTGTAGGGGGAGTGCTCCTTCCAGCGCGCCACTTCGGGGCTGTCATACTTGCGTCCCATCAGCCGCTTGATGGCGAAGATGGTGCGCTTGGGGTTGGTGACGGCCTGACGCTTGGCAATATCCCCCACCAGACGATCCTTGTCCGTGAAGGCGACCACGGAGGGCGTCGTCCTCCCCCCTTCGGGGTTGGTGATGCATTTGGGATCCTTCCCCTCCATGACGTAGACGCAGGAGTTGGTGGTTCCAAGGTCGATACCGATGATCTTCGACATATGATGAATCCTCCCGGGAGTGGTCTTTTGTGAAGGCAAGGCCGCAGCGTGTGCGGCGGAGCCCTGCGGACATTAAGGTAAGTCCGCTTTTCGATTCGTCCAGAGTCCCGGAGCGATTTTTTGAAAAAAAAGGTCGACCGCCGTCCCGGAAGGGCCGGGGGCGTGATTTTGCGGCCTTGGGGAGCGATCCGCCGGGGCATGGCGGACCGCTCCCGCGAAGGGGTGGGGTGGGCCGTTCGCCGCCCGGCGTCACCCGGGCAGGGGGAAGTTCGTGTGGTAGCCCGTGCAGAGGCACTTCGCGATGAGGGCCCCGGAACCGTCGAAGACTTCCACGTCGTAGGTGACGATGTGGCTGCCGCCCCGGATGAGGTGGGACACGGCGACGAGGGGTGAGGACTGCCCGGCCCGCAGGTACTGGATGGTGGTGTTCAGGCTGACGACGGCGGTGCTGGTCTCGGCGTTGGCCGCCGCCCCGAAGGCGACGTCCGCCAGGGAAAAGATCGTGCCGCCGTGGGCCATGCCCATGCCGTTCCTGTGCTGCTCCAGCAGGGGCATGGTGACCCTCGCGGACTCCGTGGTGACGGATTCGATGGTCATCCCCATGAGGCGCACAAGCTTGTCGTGATCGGAAACGTAGTTCTTCATGCCGATGGTGTTGTGGAGTTGCGCGGACGTCTTCCGTCGCGTCCGCCGTTCCTGGCTTGGGGCGTCACGATGCGCGTTGGTTGCGGCGTCGTGGCGCTTTTGGTCGTGAACGTGGCAACCGATGCCGCCTGCGCCGCAGGCGACCCGGTCCGCATCCGCTTCCCCTTCGCGCGCCTGACGAGGCTCTCGCGGGCGTTCGTCAGGCGTCCGTCCCGACGGAGGACGGGAAGGGGAGGAGGCCCGCCGGCCGGAGCCGGGAGCCTGGGACATCGGGGGAGGGGCGTCAGCTCACTTGCTGGATGCCGTCCAGCCTCCAGTGGCCGCCCGACAGTGGCTGCACGAAATGCCATATCTCCCGGACGCTGGAAGGCGTCTGCTGCCGGGGATCCTCGCGCATGAGCACGTCGAAGTAGACCTCGGCGCGCTGGCTGTCGCCGTCCGTCTCGACCCCGAGAAGCTGGGCGTTGACCAGGATGAGCTCCGTCCTGGAGGGCTCGGGGGATTCCGCCAGCTGCTCCTTGAGGACTTCCATCACGGCCGGGGTGGCGAATTCCTCGATGTCGGCCATGTCCCGGTTGTCCCAGGAGTTCTGCAGACGGGTGTAGGCCATCTTGGCGCCCCGGAGGAACTCCTCCGTGTCGAAGCCGGCGGGGATGTTGGGTTGCGGCCCCGATGGGGTGGATACCCCGCCGTCGCTCCGCAATCTGTCCCAGCCGGAGGCGGACTCGCGGTACATGGGCCGGGACGTCTGGTCGAAGGTGGGAGGCGCCTGGTCGTAGGACGGCGGAGCGTAGGCGGATTGCTGGTCGACCGCGCGCTGCCGCATGCGGCCGAAGAGCTTGAGGGCGAGATAGATCAGCAGGCCGAAGATGATGATGTCCAGGAACCCGCCGCCGCCGAAGCCGTTGCCGGAAAGGAGGGAACCGATCAGCGTGCCCGCCAGCAGGCCGCCGAAGATGCCTCCCATGCCGCCGAACATGCCGGTTCGCGGCGCCGCTGCGGCCTGTCCGGGCTGTGCTGACCGGGTGTTGGCCTGGGGCTGGCGCGAGGCCGAGCTTGGCGGGGCGGCCGGGGTGCTCATGAAGGGCTTGCCGCCGAAGGATTTCCCGCCGCCCATTCTGGCGGCATCGGCGGTGTCGGGAAGGATGAGGGTCAGTGCGGCGAAGAGGATCAGCAGTCCGAGGAAGACGGTGTGTATGCGCATCGGTCCTTGTCAGCGCGTTTGCCCCGTGTTGCGGGGTGGAAGCGCGGCCTCCGGTGTTTTTCCTGGTGTTGGGATCCAAGGCGGATTCCCGGCGGCGCATTGCGCGGGGCCGGGGGTCCCCCACATCGGGGGCGTCGGGAGCGTGCCGCGGAGGGGTTTGTTCCGGACGCGTTCCCTGCGTTCAGCATAGCAGAGATTGCCGGGTATGCAAGGATGGGGGCACATCTTGCTGGAGACGGCGCGGGGAGTCTGCCGATCCGGTTGCCTGGGGGCGTGATTCCGGCAAGGCGGTGCGGGACGTTCAGCGGTGCGAGTCGTCCATGGGGGCGTCCCGTTTGACGGTGGACGGTTGCCGTCCGGAATCTGGCGATCGTGACGTGGCGGGAATTTGCGGGGAATCTGGGGCGGGACGGAGGATGGCGCAAATGAGACGACACAGGCTGAGGGCATTTCACATGGAGCATCTTGCAGGTATCTGCAGTGACTCTGACGGCATGAATTATATGTCAATTTATTAGCAGAAATGTCTATTTTTCTTTACAATAATGTCAATATATTGTCTCTATTCTATGACAGAAAGAACAAAGTAATTTTTTCCACAAAAATCATGCTGAGATATTAAAAAAAATTTAAGTTCTGATGGGGTTATGAGCAATGTCGACTAGAAAGGCGAATCTAAATTGCAGAAAAAATTTGGCAAGAATTGTGTTTTTGGAATTCCGCCCATTTTCCCCCGTAGATGGCGTTTTACGATATCTTTGTCATCCGTGACATCTATATATTGGCATATAGACATTAAGTGACTAGGCCCATCAAAATTTCGTTCTACAAACCACATCTCATCGCAACGTAATAAATCATTATCAATGAGAAGTGCGTCATGCGTTGTTAGAAGTAGCTGTGACCTACTTGATGCAGAGCAGGTATTGAGATATGCATCAAGTAAACTGTGGGTGATTAGCGTATGAAGGCCTAGGTCGGCGTCATCTATAACATAAATCTTTTGAGAGCTATTGTGAGATAGATCTAGAAAAGATGGCAATAATTCAATCACACGACGCAAGCCATCAGACTCAAGGCACATGTCAAATTTTTCTTCATTGCCATCGCATCGCTGGTGATATGTGAATAATTTTTTTGCGATAAGTTCGTATCCTTTACGGGTTACGATGTAATGCATATTCGACAGCACGTCCATAAATATCGTCGATTGCCCTTCATTGAGATATGTTTCTAACTGATTCTTAATTACTTGTCGAGGAATACTTTCGAATGGTATCTCCTCTACACCGATACGAGTTACCCCAACATCAAGACATGATAGCATTTCATTTATTTTTTTATAGAAGGGATGTCCTTCGTCGAAGAAAATCTTGAAAGGCCCAAACCTTGCATCCGGTGCGACTAGTGTGAGTTTATCTAAAAACCAGTTATAAATTGGTCGCAATATTGTAATGTTCTGAATGCATACACTAGTTAAAAAAAGCTGGTTACTACGAGTAAGCTTAGCGAGTGTTTTAAGATAGTGATACTCTTCAGTGTCTTTTCCAATATCGAAGATGTCAATGGTATTGTCCTGACGGTTGAATAGCACTTGTCCATCGTCACTGCCACCATCACCCGTATCAATGATAAGCTTTTCTTCTATAACAGCAGAATTAGTTACGGAGAAGCTGTATTCATAAACAGCATCATCTATTAAAAGTTCAAAGTGAAAGCGAGTTGGCAAATTGCAGCTCGTGCTATTTGTCATGAATGGTATGGTTGGAATCCTGCCATCATCATCTGACCCTTTTACAATTAATTTTTTTGCAAAATTTAAAGCTTTGAGTAGATTTGTCTTGCCTGAAGCATTGCCGCCATAAATGACTCCAATCGGAAGTACAGATAAGTTATATGCATTAAGAGTAGGGACTCTATGCCCATGTTGCTTTTCTTCACTGGCAACCATTGATAGAGTCGCGGAGTCTCGGAAAGACATCCAGTTTTCAACTGTAAAATTAATAAGCATTGTCAGTTTTCCTCTATGCAAAAGGCATGGCGCCGAGTATCGCCATATCGGGCCCCAGATCGACAGAGTGGCCGGAGATATTGTGTTTGCGTTGCTGCACTTCGTGATATTCAGTCATGACATTCTCTTGCACATCACAGCACCAGCAACGGATTTGAAAGCCCAAAAATTATTGCCGTCTCAGTGGTCAGGACTGGACGATAGGCGTTGACCCTGAAAGCCGACATCGTCTCGGACTCAAGATCCAAGATGGCCCTAGTATTTTTCAACATGTGTCGCAGAAAACTCTTTCTCAAGGCCTAAACATCCCGAGAGACCTTACCCACTTTTTATATTTAAATAGTACTTTCATGGGTCCTTGCATTTATATACGCATTTTTCAAAGATGTTGCGTATAATGCCAGTGCAGGGCCGTCAGATGGTTTTTATATCATCTATGTCAGATACATCTATGAATTTCTCGCTTGCGAGCATCTGCTTTTTTTCTAATTGCATTACATCATAAAGCACAATGTTTCGTGTTTCTTTATCCAAGACGATGGAAACAGCTGTGACTATATCAGTTGTAAAGAAGTGCTGTTCTACGTACTTACGTGTAAGTATTTGCTCCTTTGCTTCTAAAAGTGTGTCTTCTGGTGTAGATTTTTCTTTAAGCATTTTTAGCTCAAAGACATAGACCTTTGCCAAATCTATAGTGTTGAGCTTTGCGACAATATCAGCTCTTCCAAGCGAACCAAATACTTCCTTTGATACATTGATTTGGTAGGTACCGCAAAGAAATGCAGCGAGGGTATCGCGAATGTAGCACTCGTAGTTTGCTGGATTGATTGCTGTCAATGCGTATGTATCATATCCACCAAATGCAAGGACAACTCCGAATTTACAGATAAAACCAGAAATATCATCATTCTCAAAACATCTAACAAGAGAGTTCTGACTTTTGCGAATTTTCTTTGACGATGCGAATAGATTATTTGATGCGAGACGTAACATTGAATTTCCAACTTCCTCATTTGGATAGACTAGTGAAAATATATCATTTTTGTGCGTTGTGCGTAAGGTTAGATATCCAGATTGGTATAGAAAGATTGCAATATCAACTTCCTCAATTTCCTTGGGAGACCTTATGGAAGAGCGGGGGCCTCATGGTCGATATAATCACTGCAAATTATCGTCTTGTTTGCGAGAAATTTTTCAATGTAAGTCGGCGTTGCGGATTCGAACCAAAAGTTGTCGAATTTTCTTTTCAGAAACAGATTAACGAGTGAGTCTGGGTTGTATACATATGTCTTTCCGTCGAATGAAAATCCATAGTAGAGTTGTTCGATAGTATTTTTGACGTCTCTCTCATTCTTCCCTGTCTGAGCAGCGAGTTCCTCAACGTATTTTGTAAAGTATTTATCAAGTTCTTCTTGCGTACAACCACAAATTGCAGAATAATCTTCATCAAGCGATATATCATTCAAGTTATTAAGCACGGAAAAAAGTCCTGTCTTGCTAAATTTAGTAATACCGGTTACAAAAATGAATTCAATACGTGAATTACGCCATTTTATTACTGACAAGAAATTTTGCATCGTCTTACGGATTTCATTCGCCCGTACTGGATCATCAATAAAATCATTTATTTGGTGATCATATTCATCTACTAGGATGACTACTTTTTTACCGAATGCAGAGTACAATGCGTCAACGAGTTTGTAAAACATATATGGCGGAAGATTATCTTTCAGTGTAATATTATAAGATTCTGCAATAGACTGCAGTTGGATTCTGAAGCCTTCATGCAAAAGCTCTATGCCGAATTCACCTGTAACGCCTATGAAATCTAGTGATATAACAGGGAACGGAGAGAAGTTCTCACGGGAGAACCATTCCTCGGCAGCAAGGCCCTTAAAGAATTCATTTTTGCCTTTGAACATGGACTCAAGCGTGGAGACGGTGAGTGACTTTCCGAAACGCCGGGGGCGGGAAAGAAAGTATGCCTTGCCTGAGTCAATGAGGTTAACAAGGTATTTTGTTTTGTCGATGTAAAGGGCGCCTTTCTCCCGAATTTCAGTGAAATCTGCAGTTCCCGTAGGAAGAAGTTGATTGAGAAACATATTCTGTCCCTTCCCAGAAAAACGGGACATTGCCAACAAGACCGCCCATCCGCACGATCTAAACCTTTGAACAACCGACATCGCGCCATAGATGGTGCCCCCTGCAACAGCGGACCGGCCTGATCCCCGAATCCTCCCCCGGATTCGTCAAGACGGCCACCCTGTAGCACCCTATGGGCCAACCCGTCTCCACGTTGCGGATCCAAGCCTGCCCCGCCCCTCACGGAATGGGGATCGCTCTGTCTATGCCTGCAGGGCGTTTTGCGGCGGGTGCCGGGAAGCGGGATCGGCGTCGGAGACATCGTCCGTGTCTTCGACGTCCCTCCCCGGGACAGCGTCGGAACCGTCGCCGTCCCCCGATGCCATGGTGGACGGTGGCCTCCCGATCCCGCCGCTTTCGAACCGCTCGGGCCGTTTCCCAGTCATGCGGATCCTTGGGCCGTGGTCTTCTGGATCGACGCGGGCCATCGCCGTTCCAGACACCCTACGCCCCTACAGGACGGCGGACAGCCAAATTTTGCACAACGGCGTTTTTTTGCAAGCTTGGCAGGTGGAACCGCGCCGTCTTGCGTCCCCTTGCGCACACGGGCCCCGTCCACGCTTCCCGCAGACGGATCAGCCCTCTCCGTCTTCGTGTCCGGCGGTTCACGCAGGAGTTGGCAAAAACGGCCATGGGGGCGGTCTGTCCTACGGTCCTGCGCTTTTCCCATGCATCGGCTTGCTTTGGCGGCCCCGTGTGGCATAGTGCGGAAGGACGCATGCCTTGATGCGTCCTTCCGACAGGGGGCAGAGGAGGCTCTTGGGCCGATGGATCGAGTTCTGGTCGTCGATGACAACCTCGCGACGCTCAAGCAGATCGGGCATTTCCTTCGAGACGGCTACGACGTGATGCTGGCCAAGTCCGGGGAGATGGCCCTGTCCATCGCTGGCCGGCAGGCGCCCGACCTCGTCCTCCTGGACATCGAGATGCCCGGGCTCGACGGATTCGAGACCTTCAGACGGCTGAAGGCGGATCCGCAGCGCACGGACGTCCCGGTCATCTTCCTCACCGGGAATCAGGACCGCGAGTCCGAGCTTCAGGCCTTGCGTCTGGGGGCAAAGGACTTCATCACCAAGCCCGTGAACCGGGGGGTGCTTCTCCACAGGCTGAAGACCCACCTGCGCCTGGCGGACTACGAGACCGGCCTGAAGCACATGATCGCCGACATGGAGCGACGGATGGCCCTCTCCTTCGCCCATCTCACCGAGTACAGGAACAGGCTCGCCACCGGCCACGTCGAACGCGTCGCCCTGTTCCTCGGAATGCTGGGGCGACGGCTGCAGGAGGGGCCGCAGGCCGAACTCCTTCCCGAGGACGAACTGGGCCTCATCGTCCGCGCCTCCCCTTTCCACGACATCGGCAAGATCGCCATCAGCGACGCCGTCCTTCAGAAAGGCGCCACGCTGACAGCGGAGGAGGAGGAGGTCCTGCGCAGGCATCCGGTCATCGGCGCCAAGATACTCCGCGGCATCAGGGACCGCAGCCCCGTGGCCACCAAGGAGTTCTTCAACCGTGCGGCGCAGCTGGCGGAAGGCCATCACGAGCGCTACGACGGCAAGGGCTATCCCGCAGGGCTTGCCGGGGAGGACATTCCTCTGGGATGCCGCATGCTCGCCCTGGCCGAACGTTTCGACGAGGGGATCGCGAGGGGCTCCGACAGAGCGGCGTTCATCCGCGCGGCCGGGGAGGAGGTCGCGCTGCTGGGCGGTTCCTCGGTCAAGTCGGCGCTCGTCCGCGTGGCCCGGGAATTCGTCGGGGACAACAGGGGAACCCTGTTCGATCCCCTGATAGCCGACGTCTTCATCGCCGATGTCGAGCCGTTCGTCGACGTCCTGTTGAGGGAGAGAGGGCCGGGATCCCTCGAGGGGGCGATGTGAGCGACTCGGCGGAATCCAGGAAGCGGATACTCGTCGTCGACGACAATCCCGCGATGCTGCGGCAGATGGGCACGATCCTTGCCGGAGAGTATGCCGTGGTGCCTGCCAAGTCCGGCGCCACGGCCATACGCATCTGCGCGCGGACGATCCCGGACCTGGTGCTGCTCGACGTGATGATGCCGGACATGGACGGTTTCGAGACCATGGAGCGGCTGAGCCGGATTCCCTACCTCAGCCATATCCCCGTCATCTTCCTCACGGCGAGCCACGACCCGGAGACGGAGATCGCCTGTCTGGCGATGGGCGCCGCCGACTTCATCGTGAAGCCCGTGGACAGGGACATCCTGTTGCACAGGATAGCCCTGCATCTGAAGGACGCCGAAGGCCGCGCCACGCTGGAGAGGAGCGTCATGGAGATGGCCGACAGCCTCGCGCTGGGCTGCGCGGAGCTGATCGAATGGCGTGACGGCGACACCTGGGGGCATGTGCAGCGGACGGGGGCGCTGGTGCAGATGCTCGGGGACCGCCTGATGCGTTCGGGGCTCTTCCAGGACGAGCTCAATCCCGTGAGCCTCGAGATGATAGCCCGTGCGGCCCCCCTGCACGACATCGGGAAGATCGCCATCAGCGACAGCGTCCTTCTGAAGCCCGGCAAGCTCACCGGCGACGAGTATGCCGTGATGAAGACCCATGCCCGGGTCGGGGCGGAGATACTGAGCGATCTCTACGTGAGCCTGCCGAGCCAGCACTACCTGGAATACGCCCGCATCATCGCCGGGACCCACCATGAGCGCGTGGATGGCAAGGGCTATCCCGATGGCCTCGTGGGGAACGCGATCCCCCTGTCGGGACGCATCATGGCCGTCGCCGACGTCTACGACGCACTGACCAGCGACCGGGTGTACCGGAAGGGATTGGGCCACGAGAGGGCCAGTTCCATCATCAGGAAAGGCAGGGGCACGCAGTTCGACGCCCCGGTGGTGGACGCCTTTATGGCCATCCAGGACAGACTCGCGGACGGCATCCCCACCACGCCCAGATACTGAAATCCCCTCCTCCGGATCGCCGAACGGGCCTGGCCCGCGAAGCCCCGCCATCTCCCCTCGCTTTCCCCGGCCAGGCCGGCTCGAAAAAAAGCTTTACAGGGGCTGGCAAAAAACTTATCGATAATCATTCCTGATTAATTGCCTGCATGGTTCGGCGCACCGCCCGGAGATGGGCCTCGAAGCGGCACCCTTGTGCGCATCGAGGCCGCAAAGCTCCAATCGCGCGTTCACGGCCATGCCATCCTCATGCCATCCCCCCGGGCCAAGAGCACAACCATCCAGGAGGGTTCGCAGAATGTCGGAAAAATCGCTGACGACAGCGGCGGGAGCCCCGGTCGTCGACAACATCAATTCCGTGACCGCCGGCCCCCGCGGCGGGATGATGCTCGAGAACCTCTGGTTCCTCGAGAAGCTCGCCCACTTCGACCGGGAAGTGATCCCCGAGCGGCGCATGCACGCCAAGGGTTCCGGCGCCTACGGCACCTTCACCGTCACCCACGACATCACGAAGTACACCCGGGCCAGGCTCTTCGAGAAGGTCGGCAAGAAGACGGACGTCTTCGTGCGCTTCTCCACGGTGGCCGGCGAGCGGGGCGCCGCCGACGCCGAGCGTGACATCCGCGGCTTCGCCATCAAGTTCTACACCGAAGAGGGGAACTGGGACCTGGTGGGGAACAACACCCCCGTGTTCTTCCTGCGCGACCCCCTGCGCTTCCCGGACCTCAACCACGCCGTCAAGAGGGATCCCAAGACCAACATGCGCTCGGCGCAGAACAACTGGGATTTCTGGTCGATGCTCCCCGAGGCCCTGCACCAGGTGACCATCGTCATGTCGGACAGGGGCATCCCCAGGACCTACCGGCACATGCACGGGTTCGGGAGCCACACCTTCAGCATGTTCGACGCCCGGAACAGGCGGGTCTGGGTCAAGTACCACCTGCACACCTGCCAGGGGATCGAGAACCTCTCCGACGCCGAGGCCGAGGCCGTCGTCGCGAAGGACCGGGAGTCCCATCAGCGGGATCTCTTCGAGGCCATCGAGCGGAAGGACTTCCCCAAGTGGACCTTCTTCATCCAGGTCATGACCGAAGAGCAGGCGAAGAGCCACAAGGAGAATCCCTTCGACCTCACGAAGGTCTGGAGCCATAAGGAATATCCCTTGATCCAGGTCGGGACGCTGGAGTTGAACCGCAATCCCGAGAACTACTTCGCGGAGGTCGAGCAGTCCGCCTTCAACCCGGCGAACATCGTCCCCGGCCTCGGGCTCTCCCCGGACAAGATGCTCCAGGGGCGCCTCTTCGCCTACGGGGACGCCCAGCGCTACCGTCTGGGAGTCAACCATCACGCCATCCCCGTCAACGCCCCGAAGTGTCCCTTCCACGCCTACCACAGGGACGGGCAGATGCGCGTGGACGGCAACTACGGCGGGACGACGGCATACGTCCCCAACAGCTACGGCCAGTGGGCGGACCATCACGAACTCGCCGAGCCGCCCCTGGACGTCCAGGGTTCCATCGGCAGCCATGAGCCCAAGGACGACCCCACCGACGACTGCTTCTACCAGGCGGGGGACCTCTTCAGGCTGATGACCGAGGACAAGCGGCAGCTGCTGATCGAGAACACCGTCCGGAACATCTCCCCCGTGACGGACAACGTGAAGTACCGGCACGCGGCCCACTGCTATCTGGCCGACAAGGCCTACGGGGAGAGGATCGCCAAGGGACTCGGCCTGGACCTTGGCAAGGTGGAGAAGCTTGCCGGCATGAGCCACGCCGAGCGCATGAAGGCCACCTGCGCCTAGGGAAGGATCCGTTGCCGAAGAACGGCGCCGGGGTCGGGGAATTGCGCGTTCCCGGCCCTGGCGCCTGCGTTTTCTGGGGGCGCGTGAATCCGGGATGGGGGGCGGCGAGACTGCAGGAAAAAAACGACAAATCCGTAGGAACCGCAGGTCCGCAGTGTCTGGACAGCGCAAGGGGACGGGAGTGCGATGTGCCTGCGGACTCCCCTCCTACTTCTTCTTCGCCTCCGTCATGGGGGCGTCCACGTACAGCCAGACGAGCGCCCCGATCTCCAGCGGCCGCATCTCCCCGTCGGGCCCCTTCAGGGGTTCCCCCTGGGTCAGGGCGATGCAGCACCACCAACCCGGCTGGTTGAGCACGAAGGAGAACGTGCCGTTGCTGTCCGACGCGGCGGCGAGTTCCTCGTTCCAAGGGGTCGGCACCGCAGTCCTGTCCATGTTGAGGCGGCTCATCCTGACGGTGGCGTGGGGAAGGGGGGCGCCGTTGAGCATGACCTTCCCGGAGAAGAGCGCCGGGGACAGCAGCCCGAAGGGCCGGGTCAGGGGCAGCACCTCGAAATGCTGTCCGGCGGGACTGTCCCAGCCCCGCTCTACCCCGTACACGGGGAGCATCGTCTTGACGGAGTGCTGGATGTAGCAGTCGCGGGACGCATCCCACCACGGGCGGGCCTCGATGAGGAAATGGTAGAGCCCGGGCCGCGACAGGCCGACGTTCGCCCCCCAGGCCTTCTTGTCGAGGTAGCGGATCTCCTCCACGTCCCCCAGCAGATCCTTGCGTTCCGGATGCAGGACGCCGTCCTTGGCGGGCGTCTTGTCGTCGTAGCGCAACACCGCGAAGAGTTGGGGCATGTCGATGACGAGTCCCTCGTACCTGAAGGGATGCATCATGGTTATGAGGACGTCCACCTCCTCCCCGATGTCGGGGGCGGCGATGGCGGGCTCGCCGTTCCCTTCGGGCCGCGCCGGGGGAGGGGACGCCGCCGTCGTTCCGTTGGGCGCCGGGGCGGGAGGGGGCGCCTTCGCGTCGGTCGGCGCCTTCGCGTCGGTCGGCGCCGGCGGCGGTGCCTCGATGTTGGCCCAGCTCGGGACGAGCAGCGTGACTTTGGTGTCGGCGTGTGCCGGTGCGGCGAAGAGAAGCAGCAGGACGAGGGCGAACGGCGGAACCTGGCGCAAGAGGACGCAGGCGGTGGGCATCGGGGTGGGCTCCTCGGAACGGACTTGGCGCGGCAATGCGGCGTGAGGGCGTCGACATTTCCGGGACTTTTTAGAGCGGACGGAACTTAGCAGAACCGCGGCGCCACGCAACAGAAATCTCCCGTTCGGCATCCCCTTCCGTCCGGCATCCGGGGGAGCCGCGGGCGCATCAGGCCAAGGCGGGGGCGCACCTTTCGCCCCACGCGCGGCCCCAGGATCGCAGGTCGTCGCATGCCCCGGCATCGCCGAGGATGCTTCCTGGCCCTTGGACACCGCGCAGACGGCGGACTTCCCGGATCTCGACGCCGATCTGGAGAAGGAAGTACTTGAGGCTGAGCAGCGTCCCTTCGAAGATATGCTCCCCGTTGGCGCTCCCGGCGGTCAGCGTCACGAGGGCGGGCCGCTTCGGGGGGCGGTTGCCGCCTCCGGCGGCCCAGAAGCGCTGGGCCCTGTCCACGAGCGCCTTGAAATGCGCAGGCAGGGCGTAGAAATAGACCGGGGCCACCAGAAGGATCAGCGGAGCCTGGAGGAGCAGGGAGAAGAGCCCCTCGGCGTCGTCGTCCGGCCGTTCCCCAAGCGGGCATGCGTGGGGCGGGGACGCGCAGGCGAGACACCCCTGGCAGGGGAGGATGGCGTGATCCCTGACCGCGACGGTCCTCGGAACGATGCCCGCCTGGGCAAGGCCTTCGGCGAGGAGCCCTCCGATGGCGTCCCCTGCGCCCTGGGCCCTGGGGCTGCCCAGCAGGATGAGGGGCGGCTCGTTCACCTGCCGGCGAAGTCGCCGCAGAAGGCGTTGTTCTTGCGCTCGTCGCCTATGGTGGTCTCCGGGCCGTGGCCGGGATAGATCAAGGTGTCGTCGGGCAGTTTGAACAGGACCTCGCGGATGGCGCGCAGGAGCGTCGCATGGTCGCCGCCGGGGAAGTCCGTCCGGCCGATGGATCTGTAGAACAGCGCATCCCCGGTGAAGGCGAGACCCTTGTCGGGGAAGTAGAGGGTCACCCCGCCGGGTGTGTGTCCCGGGGTATCGAGGACCTCGCAGGGGAATCCGCCGATGGTCGCGGCCCCCAGGGGCATGGGGAGGGACTTGAAGGGCGTCACCAGCGGGAAGCCCCAGATGCCGCCCCTGCCCGACTCCGTCTCCCCTAGGCAGTCGTCCTTGGCAGGGACGTATACCGGCGCCTCCGTCGCCTTGGCGAGTTCCGCGACGCCGTAGACGTGATCGAAATGGCGGTGGGTGATGCACACGGCCGTCAGGACGAGCTTGTTCCTGGCGAGGAAATCGAGCATGGGGGCGGGCTTGCCGCCCACGTCCACGGCGATGGCATTGCCGGCGTCGTGGAGAAGATAGCTGTTGGTTTCAAGCGGCCCCAGCGGGAAAGTCTCGACTGGCATGTTCTGTCCTTCGTGATGTCTGTATGGAAGCGCCGCCCAAGCGGCTTCTGGACAATTTCGGGCGTGTTTTCTACACTCCGGTGACAATCGCCCGTCGTCCCACGGGGACGTCTTCGGACGGTTGGAATCCTACCACATGAGGCCCCGGCGGTGAAGCGGCGGCCTTCGGCGCCGGAGGATGCATGCCCGACACGCGGTTGACCGTCGACCTTACCCGCAACGACCTTCTCGAGATGGAAGGGCTGCTGTGCGAAAGCCTTTCCAACTGCTTCTCCTTCACGGGGCACGCTCTGTACTTCCCCACCGCCAACGCCCCCGACGGCCCGGTGCTGCTTCCTCGGGAGCGGCGTCTGCTGCTTCCGCTGCAGTGGCGGAACTCGCAGCTCGGCGTGTTCATGGCGAACGGCGTGCGAACCCGGGAACTGACCCCTCTGCGTTCCCTGCTGCCCGGCATGGCGAAGCTGTGCCTCGAGAAGCTGGCCTATGCCAAGGCGATGCGGACCGACCCCATCACGGGGCTGTTCACGGAGCCGACGCTGTATGCCGAGATCGAGGCGGCGGCGGCGGGCGTGCGGGATTTTCTTGAGACCCCCGAGGGGCCGGCCCGGCCGATGTCCTCCTTCCCGGAACTGTTCATGGGGTTGGTGGTCGTGCGCATCGTCAATGCGGACCAACTGCTGCGGGAGGGCTTCGGCTTCCACGATGCGGCCCTGCGCGAACTTGCGGCGGCGGCGCGGAGCGTCCTGCCGTCGGACGTGACGGCGGCGAGATCCGGGCCGGACGAGTTCGCCCTGCTGCTGCCCGCCGGGGGGAGGATGGCCTGCCATGAACTGGCCGGCGAGATCCTCAAGGCGATGTCGAAGGTGCTTCTCGTGGGGCAGTCGGCGGCGCACATCCCTCTGAGCCTGTGCGCCGGCCATGCCGTCTATCCCCAGGATCTGCACGGCTCGTCCATGGCGCTGTCCATGTACGAGCAGTCCCGCAGGTTCATGTCCAGGGCCCGGCTCGCCGCCGACGTCGCCTCGCGGACGGCGGAACTCGGGGGGGCGAGGCCCGTCATGGCCTATGCCCACATCGTGCGGGAGGGAGGCAGGGTGCTGTTCCGCGAGGCCCCGGGCCGCTACGTGATTTCCCTCGGCCGCCAGACAGGGGCCCGGGAAGGGCAGCGGTTCGCGGTGCAGGACGACGAGGACGGGGACATCGCGGAACTCTTCGTCATCGAGGTGCGGGACCGGGAATCCCTCGCGGAGCTCATGCACGTGGCAGATCCCGCGAGACTTCCCGCCCAGGGGGACGGTCTCGTGCTGCTGGAAGGCGACTGGGACGCCGCGGGAGAGAAGGCCGCTCAGGATGGGAAGGATGGAGCCGACGCATCGGTGCAAGGGGCCGAGGGCGAGGAGGGGAGCCCCGAGCGTCTCAGCCTCGGCTCGTTCTTCAGGCGGGTCGCGGAAGAGCAGGGCCGGTGCCGCGCCTTCGTCCTCGCAGTGGTGCGCATGGACGAGGCCGGCAGGCACGTTGACGCGATGCCCGCGTGGATGCGCCGCATGCCTTCGACGGCCGGGACGCTGGTCGGGGAGTACGGGAGCAACGGTTTGGCCTTCTTCCATCCGGAGACCGACGTTTCGCGGCTGCTGCCCGTCTACCGGGCGCTCCACGGGGATCTCGAGGAGGCAGGCCTGGGCTGCGCCATTGGCCTTGCCGGTTTCCCCTTCCTGCACCTCACCAGGGACGAGATGCGGGAGTGCGTCGTGAAGGCGCTGGAATGCGCCATGCTGCTGGAGGGCACCAGGGTTGCGCCCTTCGATTCCCTGGCCATCAACATCCATGCCGACCGTCTCTACAGCCAGGGGGACGTCCTCGGGGCCATCGACGAGTACAAGCTCGCATTGCTGGCGGACGACCGCAACGCCATGGCCTGGAACTCCCTCGGGATCTGCATGGCGGTGCTGGGGAAGCACACGGAGGCGAAGCGGCACTTTCTCAAGGCGCTCGCCTGCGCGGATGCGACGCTGGCGGGGCAGGTGCAGTACAACCTAGGGACCGTCTGCCAGCGCATCGGGCACGTGCGCGCGGCCTTCAACCACTATCGCGCGTGTCTCGCGGCGTCACCCGGGCATCTCTTCGCCCACGTCCGGCTCGGGCAGCTTCACGAGCGCAGTGGCAGGAGGAACAAGGCCCGGGAGCATTACGAGAAGGCCTCCGAGCTGGAAGGCTCCTATCCGGCGCATGCCGGGATCGGCGCCCGTTTGCTGGCGAGGCTCGCCGTGAGCCGTCGCGGAGGGGAGGAGGCGCGGGAACTGCTCCACGAGGCGCTGCGTCGCAATCCCCAGGATCCCGTCGCCATGCTCATGCTTGCGGAGCGGTATCTCGAGGGGGGCGAGGATCCGTCCATCGTGGAGATTCTCGCCCGCAGGAGCCTCTCGCTTTGGGATCGTCCGGAAGGGTGGATGATGCTGGCCAAGGCGCTGAAGGCCCTGGGAAAGGAGAAGGAGGCGGACAAGGCCCGGGAGCGTGCCGAAAGCCCCGCATGACGCTTCCGGGGGACTCGGGGTCGGTCCGTCTGACAGTCGGCCCAGGTTCAAGGTCGGGATGCGTCCGTCAGGCGACCTGACAAGCCATCCCCCCGCCGTCCTTGTCGTCTTTGGCAGGGCGAAGCCCATCTCGTGTCAAGGCGATTTCATGAAAAATGGCGTTGACGGAACCGGGATTCCTGGTCGGAAAGGGCCCCGCGAGGGGGCCCTGTGCGTTCCCGTTCGGCGTCACCCCCAGAAGACGGCCTTCACGGCCAGTGCCGCGCTCGTGAGCAGGCACAGCGTCACCGCCGTCACGCGCAAGGTCCTCACTGGCAACCGGTGGGCGAGCCCGCTCCCCAGAAGCACCCCGGCGACCTCGAAGATGGAGACCCAGCCCGCGAGGTGCAGGTCTATGTATCCGTGGGCGAGATTCACCGGGGAACCCGCAAGGGACACGAAGATTTGCAGGATCTGCGCCGTCGCGATGACCGGCAGGGTCTGGTAGCCGCAGAGGAAGAGGAGCGGCGTCGAGACGATGCCGCCTCCCGCCCCCGTCATCCCGCACAGGAAGCCGGTGAGGCATCCCGCGCCGAAGAGCAGGGCGAGGTTGCCTCGTCTCCCCAGACGCGTCGGCAGGTTGAAGCCTTGCGGGGTCACGAGGTTGTAGGCGCTCGAGAGGAGGATGATGGCCGCAAGCGTCAGGTCGAGAAAGCGGGCGCTGGCCATGGTGGCGATGTATGCCCCGACGTGGCTCGTGCAGAGGCATCCGGCGATCACCGGCGCCGTCTCCCGCCAGAGGAAGCTTCCGTGGCGCTGGAAGGCCCAGGTGGAAGCGATCCCGCAGAAGAGGAAGCTGGCCAGCGCCGTCGCCATGGCCTGGTGCGTAGTGAGTCCCCCGGCGGCCATGAGCAGCGGGATCAGGATCACGCCCCCGATCCCGGTCGCGCCTATGATCAAGCCGACGAGAAGGCTCGCGAGGGCGAGGAAGGCCAGCATGTCCCTCAGACGATGCGGAAGCTGTCGACGAGGACGCACCGCCTGATGCGCACGAAGGTGCGCGCCGAGGTGACCCCTTCCCCTGTCGGGGTCGAGATGGTCATCGACGTCCAGCCCTCCCCGCCGACGCCAAGGGCCGCGACGTGGGGGCCGTTCTTGACGAAGAGGCTGGTGTTCATGGCGAGGGCCATGGCGTGCATGTTGTCGATGTTCCTCGAGTGGATCCCCGCCGTGTGGGAGAGCCCCCGTTCCAGGATCAGGGCCCATTCGATGGCCTCGTCGACGTTCCGGGCCCGCAGGAGCGGCAGCACCGGCATCATCTGTTCCACCCGGGCGAAGGGGTGGTCTATGTCCCGGCCGACGTCCACGAAGAGCATCCGGCATGTGTCGGGGACGTGGATGTCCGCCTCGCGGGCGATGCGGGAGGCGTCCCTGCCCACCCATTTGGGGTTGGCGGCGGGCGATGGCCCGGGGTGGTCCCGGAGGGCGAACCTGGCGATGGTCTCCGCCTGGGGGAGGGTGATCTCGCAGGCTCCCTGCGCGGCCAGTTCCCGTTTGAGCCGGTCCGCGACGGCGTCCACGGCGATGATCTCCTTCTCGTCGGCGCAGATGATGTTGTTGTCGAAGCTCGCCCCGGCGAGGATGCCCTTGGCGGCCCGGGGGATGTCGGCGGTTTCGTCCACGACCGTCGGGGGATTGCCGGCGCCGGCGGCGATGAGGCGCATGGTGGCGTGCTTGCGGGCGGCGGCGACCACCCCTTCCCCGCCCGTGACCACCAGCAGTTTCACGCCGGGGTGGGCGAAGAGGCGTTGCGCCGTCTCGATGGAGGGTTCCCGGACCGCGCACAGCAGGTGCTCTATGCCCGTCGCGTCCCGGATGGCCTTGTTCAGCGTCTGCATGGCGGTCTGGGACGTCTGCTTCGCGTTCGGATGGGGGGCGAAGACGACGGCGTTGCCGGCGGAGATCATGCTGATGGCGTTGTTGACGACCGTGGCGGCTGGATTGGTGGAGGGGGTGACCGAGGCGACGACGCCCCAGGGCGCGTTCTCCTCCAGGGCCAGACCGGCGTCCCCGGACATGGCCCTGGGGACCAGGGCTTCGGGTCCCGGGGTGGACTCGGCCTGCAGGATGTTCTTCGCCAGCTTGTCCGCGACCCGTCCCATGCCCGTCTCCCGGACGGCGAGTTCCGCCAGGGACTGGGCGTGTTCCTTGCCCGCCTTGCGGATGGCCGCGATCACCTCCCGGCGCACCCTGAGGGTGGACACCTTCCGGTAGGCGCGCGAGGCGGCCTCCACGGCATCGTCAAGCGACGCGAAGAGGCCGAGGTCGTCCTGGGCCGCGACCGGCGTTTCCCTGCCGGGGGTGCCGAGGCGTTTCAGCACCTCGCTCACGATGCGTTCCACGTCCTGTTCCTGCATTTCCATGTCTGTCTCCGCCGGCATGGGGCCGGGACGGTTGACGGGCGCGTCTCCGGGGCCGTGGGGCGGCCCGGAGCGTCGTCGTCCTGCGTTCGGGCGCGCCGCGGGTTTCGTCGGCGTTCCCGTTGCGCGTCAAGGGGCGCATGCCCGGACCGCGGCGTCGCCGCCGCGATCCAGGGGCGCCGCGGCCGTTCGTCAGTTCTTTCTGTAGAGCGTCTCGGCAGCGGATCCGACGCTGTCGACGATGGCGACCACCGCCAGATCCAGCGGGGCGTCCATGTCGATGGCGCACCGCGCGGAACTGCCCCGCACGGTCAGCACCCACTCCCCCTCGCCGGCCCCCACCGGATCGGCCGCCACGTGGCAGCCTCCGCAGGGTTCCCCCTTTTCGTCCACGAACCGCACCAGCAGGAGGGTGTTGCTGGGCAGTCCGGGGGCGCGGGCGGTTGCCACCACCTGCCCCACGACCTTCGCGAGTTCCATGGCGTCCTCCCGGAAGACGAATCTGTGGCGCCCCGCGCCTGGAAGGCGGGGAACCGGGCACTTCGGCCCGCATGGGCGCCAGGTCCGCATCTATGCGTTCGACCGATGTCGGCCGGCTACTTCTTCCGGATGGGGAAGACCTCCTCCAGGTCCGCGTGGGGCCTGGGGATCACGTGCACGGCCACGAGCTCGCCGCCAAGGCGCTGCACCGCGTTCACTCCGGCGTCCGTCGCCGCCTTGCAGGCCGCGACGTCGCCTCTCACGATGGCCGTCACGTAGCCGCCCCCGATCTGCTCGTAGGCGATGAGGACGACCCGGGCCGCCTTCACCATGGCGTCGGCCGCCTCGATGAGGGCGACGAGTCCCCGCGTTTCGATCATGCCGAGTGCATCCATGTCCCGTCTCCTTGTGGTTCGGTTGTTGGCGTTGGCGGGCGTTTCGCCCGCAGGTTGGGGAGGGCGTCAGGCCGCCCCGGCCTGTTCCCCCTGTTCCGCAAGGGCCAGCGTCGCCCCCAGCAGGGCGATGTCGTGGACGTCTCCCGCCGAGCATCCCCGGGAGAGGTCGTGCCATCCCCCGGCAAGGCCCTGCAGGAGCGGCCCGAGGGCCGTGTAGCCTCCCAGGCGCTGGGCGATCTTGTAGCCGATGTTCCCCGCTTCCAGCCCCGGGAAGACGAGGACGTTGGCGTCTCCCTGCACTGGGCCGTCGACGCCTTTCAGGCGGGCGACGTCCGGGCAGACGGCCGCGTCGAGCTGGAGTTCGCCGTCGACGGCGAGTTCCGGCGCGCGTTCCCGCACGAGGGCCAGGGCCCGCCGGACGTGGTCCACCCGGGGGTGGTCGGCGCTGCCCTTGGTGGAGAAGGACAGCATCGCCACACGGGGCGTTGCGTCCAGCAGGCGCCGGCACTGCCGTGCCGAGGCGATGGCGATGTCGGCGAGCTGTTCCGCGGTGGGTTCGGGAACGACCCCGGCGTCGGCGAAGACGTAGACCTGCCGTTCCTCCGGGGCCAGCATGAGGAAGAATCCGGACACCGTCCGCAAGTCCCGGGTGGTGCCGAGAATCCGCAGGCCCGCGCGCAGCACGTCGGCGGTGGGGGAGAGGTTCCCGGCGACGCCGCAGGTGGCTTTCCCCTGCCTGACCAGAAGGCAGGCGGCCGTGAGGGGGGTGCGCGCGGCGGAGCGGGCCTCGTCGGCGTTCATGGGTTTGCCTCGTTCGGCGGCGAGGGCGAGGAGCGCCTCGGCGTTCATGGCGAGCAGGTGCGGGTCGGCGGGGTCGAGGGCGTCGAGGCGTTCGCCGAGGCGGGCCGTCTGGTTGAGCAGATCCAGCAGGATGGAAGCTCTGCCCATGAGCAGAGGGTGGACCAGTCCTTCCCGGTTCAGGGCGACGGCCGCCTCGACCACCCGGCGGTCCTCGCCCTCGGCGAAGACGACGATGGCCCCTTGTCCTCGGCACTTGGCCTTGCAGCGTTCCATGACGCCCATGATGTCAGTCCTTGCCCCCGTCGGCGGCGATGCCGGATGTGGGGAGCGGGGCGCCGCTCTCGGCGAGGTGCGTCAGGAGCATGAGGACGTAGACGGCGCTGGAGAGCCTGTTCAGGGACTGCTGTATGTCGCCCCGGGTGAGGGCCGCCCTTGCCGTTGCGAGTTCCGTCTCCCGCACGAGGGCGCGCAGCCGGTTCAGGAGGGCGAGATTCGTCCCCATGGAGGCGTCCGGGGCCAGATGCTCCGCGTTCAGGTATCTGCCGGGGTTGCGGGAGACCGCCCGGAGGGTTTCGGGGTCCATGCCGGCCATGGTCTGGCGCGGGAGGAGACTGCCGGAGACTTCCGCGGCGAGGGTCTGGAAGGCCCATTCCTTGAGGTCGGCGAGGCATTCGAGGAGCAGGGCGGGGAGTTTTCGTTTGGGGTCGAAGAGGGTCTGGACCAGGACGATTTCCGATACCAGGGTGTCGAGCTTGCCGCGGGCCTCGATGCGTGGATGGGTCTTCGGCACCATGGTGGCGGCATCGAGGTGGGTCAGGCCCGTCTCGGAGGGATCGGAGGGGGCCTTGGAGGCATCCTCCGGGCATGTCTGCGCCTGCCGTTCGGGGCACTGGGGGCCTTCGGCCTCGACCACCCGGAGCTGCAGCTGGGTGGCGTAGCTGCTGGCGGAGGGGGTCAGCCGCTCCGTGGCGCAGAGGACGAGTTCTCCGCCCTCGGGGATGCCGCGTTGGCGTATGTCGTCTTCGGTGAGGAACAGCATGCGGCCTCCAGGGGGGTGATGCCGGTTGGGGTTGGGGGGCGGCTGGGTGCCGGGGCGCTTGGCTTTGCCGCGAGCGGTTGCCGTGGACGTGTCGGCGGTCCTTGGCGGGGATGCGCCATCGGGAAGCGGCTGACCCGCGCGGAGCGTCACCTGTCCGGGAAGGGGCGGCAAGGGGGGCCTGGCGGTGTGAGGGGACGGCGGTTCCATGGGGCTCCCGGGGAGGGGTTGCGCGAGGAGCACGCCGTGCTCCTTGGCGACGTCCCGGGCCAGGGGGGTCACGAGGACCCCTTGGGGGACGGGAATCTCCCGCAGTCCCCGCAGGTGGGCGTCGCGCACGTCCTCGGCGGTGACGGCGCGCCTTCCGGACGCACCCGTCGACAAGCCCTGTCCGCCAGTCCCCGCTGCCATTTTCGCTCCCTGTCCTCGTCCCGTCCGGCGCCCGCAGGCGTCAGAGCACTTGCCTGCAGAAGGCCTCGGCGGGCCTCGGGATGACCACCTTGCCCACCAGCAGCCCCGCTTCCGCGGCACTCCGGGCTCCCGCCTCAACCGATGCCTCCACCGCGGCGACGTCGCCGGTGAAGAGCGTGTATCCCTTGCCGCCAAGTCCCATGGCCAGACGGATGTCCAGCAGCCGGACCCTCGCGGCCTTAACCGCCGCGTCCGCGGCGGCCACGATGGATGCCGCCGAGTACGTCTCCAGTATCCCCAGCGCCTCCACCGGGATGTCCATGCCGACGCCCCCCAGCGCCGTCGTCACGTCGGGATGGATGTTCGGGAGCAGGAACCAGTCCGCGACAAGCGGCCCCGCCCCCGCCCTTCCCGCCTCCATGGACGCCTCGACGGCCGCCACGTCCCCGGCCACGCAGGCGAGGAACTTGCCGGGACAGACCGTCTTGAAGAAGACGGGCTCGATGGAGGCGGCCTTGACCATCCGGTCGGAGGCGTCCATCCCCGCCGCGATGCTCGTGAATTCCAGCATCCCCACCGCACGGGAGTCTTCCCTCATGGCTGCCTCCTGATGGTCACTCCGTCGTCCACGGCGATCACGGTGCCGGCGAGACTGGCGTGGACCCTCGCTCCGAGGGCCCCTTCCGGGATGTCCCCGATGCATGCCCCCTCCTCGACCCGCTGCCCCGGGGCGATGCAGGGGACGGCCGGGGCGCCGATGTGGCGGTTCAGGGGGATGCGCACCCGGGAAGGCTCGAGGGTGCCAAGGAAAGGCGTCGCGAGGTCCATGTACCTGTGGACGTCCAGCCGCATGGCGAGGCGCCCCAGAGGCACCTTGCGCACGTCCCTGTTGGCGGTCCGCGCTTCGTCGGGGGCGGTGGGTCCGCCGTAGGGCGTCTTGGACCCGGACATGGCCTTGCGGACGGCGAGGTTGATGCGGCGGGGGGAGAGTCCCATGGGACAGGCGTAGTGTTCGCAGACGCCGCAACCGCTGCACAGCATCGCCATCCTCCCCGCCTCCCCGGCGAGTTCCATCCCCATGCCGAAGGCCTTCATGACCCTGTGGGTCTCGAAGGGCTGCCCCAGCAGCGCCCGGGGGCAGAGATCGGAGCAGAATCGGCACTGGATGCAGGCGCAGGCGGCCCTGCGGCGCATGTGTTCCACACGCTGGGCGGCGTTGCGGTGCAGGGCGTGCCCTCGTGGCAGGACCACGAGCCCGCCGTCGGTCTTGGCGACGTGCTCGGCGGCGAGGGCTTCCGGGCCGTCCACGAGGCGTCCCATCATGGGACCGCCGAGGATGAAGACCGGGTCCGGCGTGGCGGCGCCTCCGGCCGCAGCGAGGCATTCGGCCATGGGCGTGCCCACGGGCGCTCTGAGGATGCCGGGTTGCCGCACCTCTCCCGTCACCGTCAGGGTCTTGTGGGTCACGGGGACGTTTCTCATCGCCCCATAGGCGCTCACCAGCGTCCCCACGTTGGCGACGAGGCATCCGGCGGCCAGGGGAATCCCCAGGGCCGGAACCGAGCGGCCCGTCACCTCCCGCACCAGCACCTGCTCGTCCCCTGCGGGGTAGAAGTCGTCAAGCAGCGCGAGTTCCGTCCCATGCGCCCTGCAGGACGCCTCGATGGCCGGGACCAGATCCGCGTGCTTGCGTTTCATGGCGAAGACGACCCGCCTGGCGCCGCAGGCCGCCGCCACCTGTTTCAGGGCCAGCATCGCCTGTTCCGCGGAATGCTCCATGTGATGGCGGTCGGTGTGGAGCAGGGGTTCGCATTCGCAGGCGTTGGCGATGACCGTGTCAGCGGTCCCTGCGTATTTGGCGTGGGCGGGGAAGCCCGCGCCGCCTTCGCCGACGACCCCGGCGTCCCGCACGGCCTTCAGGAAGGCGTCCCTGGCGAGAGGGGAGGGCATGGATCAGCGGGGCCGGTTCCCGGCCGGACAGAAGGGAAGATAGGGCACGGGCATTTCCTGGGAGAGGCCGGCCACCCTTCGGGTTTTCGGCGCCTCGTCCTTCGCGAGGCCGAGGATGCGCCGGGCGTTCTCGTACATGACCTTGCGGCGGACCTCCTCGGTGAGCTTCAGCTTCCGATAGATGTCGATGGCCTCGGCCTGTTCCACGAAGGGATGGGCGCTGGCGAAGACGACCTTGTCGCCGATGGCCGTGTTGAGGGCCTGGACGTAGACGTCCGCCATGGGGGCGAGTTCGTATTCGGAGAGGTCCATGTACACGTTGGCGTTGCGCATGCAGGCGAAGACGGCCTCGTTCACGAAGGGGTAGCCCCCGTGGCTCATGATGATCGTGAGTTCCGGGAAGTCCCGGGCGACGATGTCCACGTGGCGGGGATCCACGTAGTCCATCACGGCCCTGGGGACCTGGGGCGGGGGCGCGGTGGTGACGAAGACGGGGATCCCGAGTTCGCAGCACTTCGCGTAGAGGGGGTAGTACCTCGCCTCGTGGGGCGGGATGTGGGCGAGATAGGGGTCGATGGCGATGCCCCGCATGCCGTCGGTCTCGACGGCATGGACGATCTCCCGCACGGCGTTCATGCCCTTGTGGGGGTCTATCCCCCAGAAGCCCACGAACTTGTCGGGATAGGCCTTCACGAAGGAGAGGACGCTGCCGTTGTTGGCGGGGAACCCGTATGTCGTCTCGCAGTCCCTGCCCGTGATCACCGAGAGTTCGACGCCCCGGCGATCCAGGTCGGCGACGATCTGGGGGAGGGTCTGGGGGACGCGCCGCTCGAAGTGGATGGCCTCGCAGGTGGCCTTGAACATGGAACTGTTCCTGATGCCGTCCAGGACCTCGGCCGTGTTGGGGCGGAAGCGGAAGTCGATGATCTTCATTGGGAACCTCGTCGTTGGGGGCTTCGGTGATGTCCGGGGTCCGTTCCGACCGTGGCATCGCCGGCGCGACGGAGGTCGCCTCGGGATGCGCCTGGTCGCCTCATTTCTGGCCGTTCCGCATCGCGTCAAGGATCGGGTAGGTGAAGTCCACGAGGAGCATTGCCTCCTTGCCCCCGGGGTCCGGGATCAGGGTGACCTCCGCCTCACGGGTCTCGGCGGGGGCCAGCACGAGGAAGTCCCCGAGATTGCGGGCCGTGCGCTTGTTCTCCCGGGAGAGGCCCTTCGTGTCGAACCATGCGTAGGTGATCCGCGCGTGCCGGCCTTCGAGGAACTTCGCCATGTCCTTCGCGAGGGCCGCCGGGGCGTCCCCTGTGGTGGCGTAGCCGATCTTGAGGCGGGAGATGCAGTCCAGGGTCTTCCCGTCGGCCACGAGCCCCAGCACCTCGTACCCTTCCTTCGCCAGATGGCCGCGGACCGCCTCCAGGCGCTCGGATTCCAGGGCGGGAACCCGGGCCATCAGGCTGACCCGGACGAGCCGGTCCCCGTCGAAGGACAGCCGCGGCGTCCATCGGTGTCCGGCGAAGTCGGCCGGGGGCAGCAGGATGTCCCCGGCGAACTCCCCTTCGGCGGGGACGGCATCTTTCAGGGCTGCGATTTCCGCCTTCGGGGCGTTGTATCGGAACTCCCCGAAAAGCGCCGGGGACGTCCCGGCCGGGGTGGCGTCCGCATTGCCCTTGGCCGTCGTCGTCCCGGTCCCTGCCTTGGGCGCGCCCTTTCCGTCCGTGGCCGCGGCCGCGGAACCGGCCGCGAGGGCGAGACAGAGCATCGCCGCCAGCAGGAGCGGAAGGCGGATGCGGCGAGCGGTCCCGTGCATGGCGGATGTCCCGAACATCTCCCGTCGCCCCTCAGGATTTGAACCACTGGGGCAGGAAGGTCACGATGGCGGGGAAGAGGATGATCAGCGCCAGCCCCAGCAGCTGGCAGAAGATGTACTGGAACATGCCCTTGTAGATGTCCACCAGCTTCCAGTGGGGCAGGCTCCCCTTGATGAAGTAGCAGGAGAGGGCCACGGGCGGGGACAGCCAGGAGGTCTGCAGGGTGACGGCCACCACGAGGCAGTACCACAGCTTGTCGTAGCCCATGGCGTCCACCACGGGCATGAGCAGGGGGATCAGGATGAGGACGATGGGGATCCACTCCATGGCCCAGCCCATGAAGAAGATGATGGTCATGATGAGGATGAGCATGAGCATGGGCGGGGCGTTGACGGCCAGCAGGGCGTTGGAGAGCCATGTCGCCCCGCCGAGGCGGGAGAACACCGACCCGAAGAAATTGCAGGAGGCGATCATCACGAGGATCATCGCCGAGAGCAGGATGGTGCTGTGGAGGGCCTTGGACAGGTTCTTCCACGTGAACTTGCCGTAGGCGATCACGAGGATCAGGGCGCCGAAGGCGCCGCAGGCGGAGGCCTCCGTGGGTGTGGCGATGCCCATGAGGATGCTGCCGAGGGTGGCGAAGATGAGCACCAGCAGGGGGAAGACCCCCACGACCATTTCCTTGAAGACGGTCAGGTAGCTCGTGGGCCACATGTCCTTGGGCAGGGGCGGGCCGTATTCGGGCCAGATGGCGCACTTGACCAGGGAGTAGACGATGTAGATGGAGGCCAGCAGCAGGCCCGGCAGGATGGCTGCGGCGAAGAGGTCCGTGATGGGCAGGCCCATGATGGGGCCGAGCACCACCAGCATGATGCTGGGGGGGATGAGGATGCCGAGGGTTCCCGCGGCGGCGATGCATCCCGCTCCCATGCGGATGTTGTAGCCGCTGGCCCGCATGGACGGTTCCGACATGATGCACAGCAGGTTCACCGACGATCCCACGATGCCGGTGGCGGCGGCGAAGATGGTGCCGGTGAGGACGATGGCGCTGTAGAGGGATCCGGGGAGCTTGGCGAAGAGCAGCTGGAAGGACTTGAAGAGCCTGTCCATGAGCCCCGCCCCCTCCAGCAGGTATCCCATGAGCAGGAAGAAGGGGATGGCTCCCATGATGGGGTCGCTCATCACCTGGTAGAACTGCATCGTCAGCAGGTAGAAGACGATCTTGCCGATGCCGAGGTAGCCGAAGATCAGTCCGCTGAAGATCATCGTGTAGGAGATGGGGAAGCCCAGGCAGAAGGCGCCGAACATCCCGGCCAGGGAAAGCAGGGCGAGCAGTTCGTTGTAGGACATGTCCATGGGGCGTGCTCCTCGTGATGCGTGGGTGGCCGCAGGTTTAGTCTTCAGCTTCTGCGATTTCGGAGACGGGCCAGAGATCCTCGCCGGTCTTGTATCGGTAGATGCACTTGAGCACCTCCGAGACGCCCTGGAGGAGTGTCAGGAACACGCATACCGGGATGGCCAGTTTTGCAGGCCATATGATGGGGGCCCAAGGACTCGTGACGGCGGTTTCGTTGTGGGCGAAAGACTTGTAGAAATAGCCGCAGCTCACGTAGAAGAACACGATGTGGGCCGGGAAGAAGAGGACGATGTAGTTGAAGAGGTCCGCTGCGGCCTTCTTGCGCACGGACCAGTTGTGATAGAAGAAGTCCGTGCGGATGTGCTGCCCTTCCCTGAGGCAGTAGGCCGACCCCAGCATGAAGTGGATGCCGTAGAGGATGACGGCCATGTCCATGGCCCAGATGGTGGGCTGCCGGAAGGCGTAGCGCATGACCACCTCGATGATGAGGCTCAGCATCATGGGGATGGCGAGCCATGCGGCGATCTTTCCCACCCCGACGTTCAGGCCGTCCAGCATGCAGATGCATTTGCTGACGGAGGAAGGGACACGAGGATCCGGCCTTTCCGCGACATCCGAAGCCATGGGGACCTCCCTGGCGCGAGTGTGGACGAGAGGCGCCGGGAGAGGGGATCGTCCCCTCTCCCGGCGGCTGTGCTACTTCTGGTAGTCCGTGATGACGCCTTCATCCATGGCGGTCTTGCCGATCTGGTAGTAGAGGCCGTTGGAACGGACCTGGAAGGGGACCGTCATCTTGGCCCAAGCAAGTTCCGAGTCGTAGACCTTCTTGAAGAAGGGATCCTTCATGTACTTTTCCAGCACGGTCTTGGTAGCCTGCATGAATTTCGCATAGTATTCCTTGGGGGTTTCCTCGATGATGACCCCCTTGTCCCGGACCATGGTCTGGAGCGCCTTGGAGTTGACGCTGATGTTGGCCAGCATCTGGTCGGCGAGGCAGGCCTTCATGGCCACTTCGACGGCCGCCTTCAGGTTGGCGGGGAGCTTTTCGTACCATTCGATGTTGATGTAGACGTCGCCGATGGAGATGGCCTGGTGGAGGCCCTGCAGGTAGTAGTGCTTCCAGACTTCGGCGAAGCCCATGGGCAGATCCTCTCCCGGGGCGATCCATTCGGCGGCGTCGATGGCGCCGCGCTGGGCGGCGGGGATGATCTCGCCGCCGGGCATGGAGACGACGGGCATGCCCATGGCCTTGAAGACCTCGGTGGGCACTCCGGGCGGGGCCCGGAAGGTGAGCTTGTTGATCTCCTCGAAGGACGTGTACTTCTTGTGGAACCATCCGAAGCACTCCGGTCCCATGGGCAGGACGGGATAGGCCCGCAGCTTCACCTTCACCATTTGCTGATAGTACTCGTTCAGCAGGGCGAGGCCGTCCCCGTCCCACATCCAGGACAGGACGCTTATCTGGTCGAGGCCGAGGCCGAGGCCCCCGACGGGGGCGGAGAAGAGCACGCCGGCGGGATGCTTGCCCGAGGCCCAGTGGGTCCAGGACATGCCGCCGGTGATGATGCCCTCGCTGACGGCCTCGAAGACTTCGAAACCTTTGACCACGGCGCCCTCGGCCAGCAGTTCGACCTTGATCTGGCCGCTGGTCAGCGCCTCGAGGTTCTTCTTGAAGCGTTCAAGGGTCCTGAAATACATGCTGGAGGTGGCCAGGGACGTCTGGATCTTCAGCTCGTAGGTCTGCGCGGCCTGTGCGGCTGTGCCGGTGACGGCCAGCAGTGCGGCGCACATGAAGGCGATCAGCAGTTTCTTCATACGGTTGTCCTTTGCTTGGGGTGTGCCGTGAACGGTTGCGGCCGGCGTCGGCCGACTCCCGCAGGGGGGCGGCGGTATCCGGCCGGGTCTGGCCCATTTCCTTTGCGCGTCGTTCACCTCCTTGTGGCTTGTCGCGACTTCGCCGCGACGTTCCCGGAGGGCGTATCCGGTGCGGATCCGTCCGTGTCGATCCGCTGGGGGGGGGCGCCCCTGCCTCAGACAGGGGCAGGGTCGCTTCAGAAATGCCTGTGCAGCAGGGCTTCCACTTCCCCGACCGTGGCGCGTCTGGGGTTCCTCGCCATGAGGCGCGCATCCGCCACGGCCCGTTCGGCGATGCCGGGGATCTCCTCCGGGAGGACGCCGTGGGCGGCAAGTCCGGGAGCGATGTCGAGATCCATGAGCAGGCGTTTCATCGCCTCCGAGGCCTGGCGTGCGAGGTCGTTCACGTTGCCGCGGGAACAGTCGACGCCGAGGATGCCCGCGATGGTCGCGAACTTTTCCGGGGCGGCCAGTGCGTTGAATGCCATGCCCATGGGACTCGCGGCCGCCATGAGGAGTCCGTGGGGCAGGTGGTGGGAGGCGAGGACGGCGTGTCCGATGGCGTGGATGATGCCGTTCTGGGTGTTGGAGAAGCCCATGCCGGCGAGGGACGCGCCATAGAGCATGGCCGCCCTGGCCTCGCGGTTCCCGCCGTTGGCGTATGCCTTGCGGATGTTGGGGACGATGAGCCGCATCGCCTGCAGGCACATGCCTTCGGTGATCGGCGTGGCCCCCAGGTTGACGTAGGACTCTATGGCGTGGACGAGGGCGTCGATGCCGGTGGTGGCGGTCCAGAAGGGCGGCAGGCTCAGCGTGAGGAGTGGGTCCAGGATGACGGTCTTCGCGAAGAGGTGGGAGCTGACGATGCCTTTCTTGGACTGGGTCTCGGGGTCGAGGAGCACCGTGATGGATGTGGTCTCGCTGGCCGTGCCCGCGGTGGTGGGGACGAGGATGGTGGGCGGGCACGGGGAGGGGACCAGTTCGATGCCGAAGAACCGCTGGGCGGGGGTGCCGTGGGCGGCGACGAGGGCCACGGCCTTCGCCACGTCCATGGAACTGCCGCCGCCGAGGCCGACGATGACGTCCGGGGAGAAATCCTTGAACGCCTTTGCGCAGCGTTCGACGCAGGCAGGGGATGGATCGGACTCCACGTCGGCGCAGAGGGCGTAGGGGATGCCCGCCTTGGCGAGGGTCGCCTCGGCGAGGCGGTGGGCGCCGCACTCGACGATGCCGGGGTCCGTGACGATGAGGACGCGGCCGCACCCCAGCCGTTCGACTTCCGAGGCGAGGGATTCGATGCAGCCTTCGCCGTGGATGATGCGGCCTGGCGTCTGGAAGGTCGTGTACACGGGGAACTCCTGGATGGGTAGGGGGGGGGAGCGACCCTGTCGTGCCTGTGGACCCGAAGCACGAATTGTGCCATGGCCGGGATGTGGGGACGTCCCGGCGTCGGGACTGCGCCGGTGGCGCCCAGCGGCCGCGCGCGGCGGGTCCGGTGCCATCGGCCGGCACGAGTGAGTCGCAGAATTGCGACAGGCCTCGGCGGCCCGGTCCCTCGCGGGACGCGCGGGGGAGGGCGTTGCGGAGGGCATGTCGGGTTGCCTGTCGTGCGGGGAAAGTATACGAAAACGGTGGACTTTGCGATGATGCAAAACTGCGACAAACAATCAGGAACGATTCCCGGTTGTTGCAGAATTGCAACGATCCGGCGGGGCCGTCTCGTTCGCGCATCGTCCGTGTCCGATGGACGCTGGCGCTGTCCCGTCCACGGCCGATTCCGACGCTCTGGCACGGTGTATGCTTCACCCGCCCTGGCGTCCGCCCGGTCGTTAGGACCCGGACGGGCCCGGGACGCATCCGCGTCCCGCCGCCATGCCCGGCGGCCGTCTCGAAGATCGACTTGTCTCCCCGCCGTCCGCCCCTCCCGGGTGGACGGGCCGGGGGCACGGGAGGAAACGATACATGGATACGATGCCCTGCGACTGTCTGTCACCCCAGGAACGGCGCCTGTACGATGCCATGGCCGGCAAGGAGGACCGGCACCGCAAGAGCCACGCCCGCGTGTTCCGGCTGCTCGAGCGCTTCGAGGGGCAGAAGCCCCGCATCGACATCGAACGCGCCCTCTATTTCACCCAGTCCATGCGCGAGACCGAAGGCCAGCCCCTCGTGCTGCGCTGGGCGAAGGCGCTTAGGCACATCGCCGAGAACATCACCGTCCACGTCCAGCAGGACCAGCTCCTGCTGGGCCGCGCCGGGTGCGACGGCCGCTACGGCATCCTCTATCCGGAACTGGACGGGGACTTCCTGGACATCGCCGTGCGGGACCTGCCGACACGCGCCACGTCCCCGGCCACCATCACCCCGGAGGACGCGAAACGGGTCGTTGAGGAGATCGCCCCCTACTGGAAGGGCAAGACCTTCCACGAGGCCCTCAACGCCGCCCTGCCTCCCGAGATCCACAAGCTCACCTATGACGACCCCGAAGGCCTGGTCTCCCGGTTCATCGTGAACGAGACGGCCTCCTTCCGCTCCTCCATCCAGTGGGTCCACGACTACGAGAAGGTCCTGCGCCGCGGCTTCGACGACATCCGCAGGGAGGCGCAGGAGAAGCTGGACGCCCTGGACCCCCTGAGCGCCGGTGACTACTGCAGGAAGCGCCCCTTCCTCGAGGCGGTGATCATCGTCAGCGAGGCCATAGTCCTCTGGGCGCGACGCCACGCGGCCCTGGCCCGGGAAATGGCCGGAATCGAGTACGATCCCGCGCGCAAGAGCGAACTCCTGCGCATGGCCGAGAACGCCGAGCGTGTGCCCGCACTGCCCGCCAGGGACTTCTACGAGGCCTGCCAGTCCCAGTGGTTCGTCCAGATGTTCTCGCGCCTCGAGCAGAAGACCGGCACCACCATCTCCAACGGCCGGATGGACCAGTACCTCTACCCCTACTACAGGAAAGGGAAGGAGGACGGCACCCTCACCGACGCCAAGACCATCGAGCTTCTTGAGTGCATGTGGGTGGGCATGGCGGAATTCATCGACATGTACATCTCCCCCACGGGAGGCGCCTTCAACGAGGGCTACGCCCACTGGGAGGCCGTCACCGTCGGCGGGCAGACCCCCGACGGCCGCGATGCCTCCAACGACCTCACCTACCTCTTCCTCAAGTCCAAGCGGGAATTCCCCCTGCACTACCCCGATCTCGCCGCCCGCATCCATTCCCGCGCCCCCGAACGCTACCTGTGGGACGTGGCCGAGACGATCAAGTACGGGTCCGGCTTCCCCAAGCTCATCAACGACGAGGAAGTGGTCCCCCTGTACGTGTCCAAGGGGGCGACCTTCGAGGAGGCCCTGGACTACGCCGTCTCCGGATGCACCGAGGCCCGCATGCCCAACCGGGACACCTACACCTCCGGAGGCGCGTACATCAACTTCGCCGCGGCCGTGGAAATGGTGCTGCGCAACGGCAGGATGAAGAAGTACGGGGACCGGGTCCTCGGGGTCGAAACCGGGGATCCCCGCTCCTTCGCGACCTGGGAGCAGTTCTGGGACGCCTACGTGCAGCAGCACCTGCTCTTCATGAAGGCCGCCTTCATCCAGCAGCGCATCATCATCGACCTGCGGGCGCGGCATTTCGCGCAGCCCATGGGGTCGGCCATCCACGACCTGTGCATGAAGCACTGCATCGACCTGCACCAGCCGGACATTCCGGAGGGACTGGACTTCGGGTACTTCGAGTACATGGGGCTGGGCACCGTGGTGGACTCCCTGGCGGCGGTGAAGAAGCTGGTCTACGAGGACCGGCGGCTGACGATGGACGAACTCCTCGCGGCCATCGACGCCAACTTCGAGGGGCACGAGGACGTCAAGGCCCTCCTGCGCACCGCCCCCTGCTACGGCAACAACGATCCTTACGCCGACGCCATCGGCCGCGACATCGACAGGATATCCGTGGAGTACGGCGACAAGTACTCCATGAAGGATCTGGGCATCCACAACGATGTCCGTTACGTGCCCTTCACCTCCCACGTGCCCTTCGGCAAGGTGGTGTCCGCCACCCCCAACGGCCGCACGGAATGGTTCCCCCTGTCGGACGGTTCCTCCGCCTCCCATGGGGCCGACGTGAACGGGCCCACCGCCGTCATGCTCTCCAACTTCAACACGAAGAACATGGGATACCGGGCGCGGGCCGCGCGGATGCTCAACGTCAAGTTCACCCCGAAGTGCCTTGAGGGTGACCAGGGCACGGAGAAGCTGGTGGCCTTCATCCGGACCTTCTGCGACCTGAAGCTGTGGCACGTCCAGTTCAACGTCATCAGCCGCGAAACTCTGCTGGCGGCCCAGAAGGATCCGCGGAAGTACCGGAACCTCATCGTGCGCATCGCCGGGTACAGCGCCTACTTCGTGGATCTGTCCCCGGACCTGCAGAACGACCTGATAGCCCGCACGGAGCACGGTGCGCTCTGATGCGGCCTGGCCGCGCCGGGGCTCCGGGGGGGAGCGCCGGCGCGGCGCGCTTTCTTGAGCTATCCGCGAACGGCCGCCGGATCGATCTCGCCGATGGCCGCGCACCGCACGAACCCTCCGCGGCCCCGCCGCCGGGGCGCTGTCATAGAAACCCCGGGGGAACGCCGGACATGGAAGAGACCGACGACCGCCGCCACGCCGGCACCGTGTTCAACATCCAGAAGTACTCCATCCACGACGGCCCCGGCATACGGACCCTCGTGTTCCTCAAGGGGTGCGCCCTCTCCTGCCGCTGGTGCAGCAATCCCGAATCCCAGCGTCCCCAGCCGGAACTGGCCTACAACAAGGGCCGATGTCTCGGGCTGGACAAGTGCGTCCGATGTCCCGCCGTCTGCGTGCGCAACGCCCTGAGCCGGAGCCCCGACGGGACGCTGGACATCGACCGGGCCCGCTGTCAGGGATGCCACATGCCCTGCGTGGACGCATGTCCCGCCGAGGCCCTGATCGCCTACGGCAAGACCATGACCGTGGAGGACGTCCTCGCGAAGGTGGAGCAGGACGGCGCCTTCTACGCCCGTTCCGGCGGGGGCATGACCCTCTCCGGAGGGGAACCCCTCTACCAGGCGGACTTCGCCCTGGCGCTGCTCCGGGAGGCCAAGCGCAGACATCTCAAGACGGCAATGGAGACGTCGGGGCTCGCCCGCCGCGAGGCCCTCGCCGAGGCCGCCCCCCTTCTCAACGACGTCCTCTTCGACATCAAGCACGTGGACAGTCGCGTCCACGAGGCCCAGACGGGGATGCCCAACGACCTCATCCTCGCCAACTTCCGGATGCTGGCCGAGGAGTTCGCCGACACGCGGATCAGGGTCCGAACTCCCATCATCCCCGGCTTCAACGACGACGAGGCCACCATCTCAGCCATAGCGGCCTTCCTCGAGCCGTACCCCCGAGTGGAGTACGAGCTGCTCCCCTACCACCGCCTCGGCACACAGAAATACGTCTTCCTGGATCGCAGTTCCCCGATGGGGGAGACCGCGCTGGACAAGACGAAACTGCCACGCCTAGAATCCGCGGCGCGGGACGTCCTCAAAGAGAGGTTCCGCACCTGAGGGCGCCGGCCATGCCGACGCAGCACAAGGAGGGGCGGCCCCCGGCCCCCCTTCCCTGGAGAAGGGCATGGGACATCTTCCTGCGGACTATCTGTGCCGCCACTTCGAGGACATACTCGACGCCCTGCCCGACGGAGTCTTCATCACGGACCCGCAGGGCGTGACGCTGCGCGTGAACCGGATGTACGAACACCTCACGGGCATCACCCTCGAAAGCGTCCTTGGCAGGAACGTGCGGGATCTGGTGAAGGAGGGGGTCTTCGACCACGTCCTGAACCCCGAGATCGTGTCCACCGGGAAGCCCGCAACCCACGTGCAGACCCTCGCCAACGGCAAGCAGATGGTGCTTTCCGGCTTCCCGGTCTTCAATGACGAAGGGGAGCTGGTGCTGGTGGTGACCTTCGCCCGGGACACCACGCTGCTCAAGCAGCTCAACGAGCAGATGGCCGACCAGCGCCGACTCATCGACCAGATACACGGGCAGCTCGCTTTCATCGCCCAGGAGCAGGCCAAGGGCCCCGAACCGGCCTTCACGAGCCCGGCCATGGCGTCCCTCATGGTCATGCTGGGCCGTTTCGCCGAAACCGACGCCACGGTGCTGATCCTGGGGGAGACGGGAGTCGGCAAGGACGTTTTCGCGAGGCTCGTCCACGGCCGCAGCCATCGCCGCGACATGATGCTGCTCAAGGTGGATTGCGGGGGCATCTCGGAGACGCTGACGGAGTCGGAGCTATTCGGCTACATGCCCGGAGCCTTCACAGGGGCGTCCAGCAAGGGGAAGGCGGGGTATTTCGAGATAGCCGACGGCGGGACGGTCTTCCTGGACGAGGTGGGGGAACTGCCTCTCGCCATGCAGACGCGGCTGCTGCGGGTGCTGCAGGACGGGGAGATCATGCGGGTGGGGGCCTCGGCTCCCCGGAAGGTGGACGTGCGGGTCATCGCCGCGACCAACAGGGATCTCGCCCAGTGCGTGGAGAAGGGGACTTTCCGGCGGGATCTCTTCTACCGCCTGAACGTGGCGTCCCTGACCATCCCTCCTTTGCGGGATAGGCCCGAGGACATCCGGCCGCTGGCGCTGCAGTTCCTGCGGGAGTATGCGGCAAAGTACAGGAAGAGCATCGCGTTCATGGACATCGCCTTGGACATGCTGTCCCGCTACCGCTGGCCCGGAAATGTCCGGGAACTGCAGAACCTTGTGCACAGCATGGTCATCTCGCTCAAGGGGCCGCTCATCGGGCCCCGAGATCTTCCCGCCGCGATTTCGGGGTTCACCCAGTCGATCGCCTCCCTGCAAATGCCGGAGACGACGTCGAGGCGTTCTTTGAAGGAGATCATGGCCGAGGTGGAGCGGGACTTCCTCCTCAAGGCGATAGATGAGCACGGTTCTGTGCGGAAGGTGGCTGAGCTCTTCAGTGTCGATCGCAGCACGATCTTCCGCAAGATACAGCGGCCTGAGGCAGTGAAGGGCGAATAAAGCCTGTTGTTACCTCCGATGAGCGCATTTCCTGCTTCAGGATGATACTGCAATATCCCGAAGCGGTAAAACTTGATAAGTTCTTGGCAATGGCCACAAAGTATTCCAAAGCTGCATAAGCGGTAGTGAAGTCCGTCTTCCCCACGTGCGTTAGAGTGTTTCTTTTCTAAGCTGCCTATACGGCAGTGAACTCTGTGAGAGGGACAATCTCAAACCGTATGAATTTCTAAGCTATCTCTACGGCAGTGAACAAATCCCGTTTGACCTTGGGTTGACGATATGCTTTCTAAGCTGCCTATACGGCAGTGGAGAGATATACTATTTTATTCGCAGTTTTGAGTTGCCTGTGGCCATCTTGACCTTGAGAATTAAGGTTTTTGGTGCAGAACGAATTTTTTTACAAAAAATGTCTAATGGTCACCTTGCCCACACATAGAGAAGGTGCTTATAGTGGATCAATGGATTGGCGTGCAGATATTTGAGCATAAACTGTTATATCTACACCTGTACTTCCGCACTTTTCCCCTCCCGATGGCTGGTTAGCCCGCCAGTAGTAAGGCTTTGAGGGGAAAAATAATCCCTTCCCGCCCCCCCTAGCCCTGCGTCCATGCAGGCTTCCGATT
>JAISTH010000091.1 GCA_031272715.1 Desulfovibrio sp. | reverse complement strand
CGCACGGCCCTCAGGAGGGCAAATCACATATTATTTTTGGCGCCCAGAAGTCGCTCAAAGTCGCTATTCCCTAGGCTCACAGGGGGAGCAGTCACGGAGAAACCCGCCAAGTCAAGTCTTATTGACGAATACGACTGCCCTCTTGTAGATACATACGACAATCCCGACTATCAAGAAGAAATTCGCAAGACCCTGTGCGAATTCTACAGGCAAATTAAATCATGCGATGAGTATATTCATGTCGCTTACATTACTGGCATAAGCAAGTTTTCTAGGGCTGGAGTTTTTTCCACAGCAAACAATATCATAGACTACTCCACGCACCTGGGTTATGGTGCTATGTTTGGATATACAGATGAAGAAATCGCTGAAAATTTTTCCGACTACTTGCCAGTGACAGCCGAAACATTGAATATGCATGTGGGCAGCATTCTCCCGAATATGAAGGCATACTATGATGGATATACATTCTGCGGGAAATCATCGATATATAATCCTATCTCAGTTCTTTCATTTTTTTCAAACATGCGCTTTAAAGACTATTGGGTTGAAACAGGTAGCCAGGAATTTATAAAGAATTACTTCTCGTCATACAATATAAAATTTGAAGATTTTGACGATGGCGAATACAAAGCCCATTAAATCTTTTCGAGTCTCCTGGGAAAATCATGCAATCGCTTGAGCCGGCACTTTTCCTTTGTCAGGCTGGTTATCTTACAGTTAAGAAAACAGGTAAGGCATTGGATTACTGCCTTACATACCCAAATCTTGAAGTGCGGACCGCTATGCTTAAATTAGTTAAGCATAATTTCTTTGATTCTGAAGCTGAACAGACTGCGCAAGTAGAAAGATTTTGCAGCAATTTATTAAAAAGTAACTTTGCGGATGTTTTTACGACATTCTGCCACATAATTTCTAGAAACCCCCGTAAAGACTTTGAAGACATTGAAGCAAAGAGCGATTTCGCACTTGAATGTTTTTACAGAGACCCCATATTCATTTTTTTGAGGACTGCAGGTTACAAGGTTGACATTGAATGCCACGGCAACCTCGGACAACCCTGCATAGTCCTTGATTTCACGCCAAAGACATTCCTTTTTGACTTCAAGGTCTCCAAATCGGGAGCATCTTACGACATTAAGAAAAAAATCAAGGAATCTCTTGGGCAAACATTTGACACGAACTATCCTGGCCCTTACAAAAATCCGGCTCTTGTCAGCCTGATCGTTAACGGCAAACTTCGTCGCATCGAGTATGCCGCTGTTGCTGGGGATGTGTACGAATTCGTACAGCAGGAATTCGATGGGCCGCCAGCGACATTCCAACGTATAAGTGACCTCGGGGCATTTCTTGAGCAATTTGAGGTGGAATCTGGGCAAGTAAACTAATGACCATTCCAACTACATGGAGTGTCTGACCCACACTTTTTTGCATCTATAGAATCGTTGACAGGCAGGCACTTCGCCTCAGATCTGTCTTTCAGAATCGCGATTGCGGTAAAATATAACTTCAATAAACATTAATAATGTAGAATGAATTATGGCTTCGCGGAAAATTGAAAACTCCTCTCAGTCATTTAAAACTCTCCGAACGCAGAATGCCGTTTATGTTGACAAGACTCAATATTTGCTTGATCTTATAGACGATAATAAATTCTATCTCCTTTCTCGCCCGAGGCGTTTCGGTAAATCTTTGACGCTCTCGACATTCGAGTCTCTCTTTGAGGGGGAGAAAGAACTCTTTCAAGGACTTGCCGCAGCGAAATGGTTTGATCGGCCCGATTATAAGCCGTACACAGTTATCTCACTTGACATGAGCTCTGTGACAATTGAATTTGGCGCTAAAAGAATGGAGGGACAATTAATTTCTGCTCTTAATATTTGCGCAAAATTTAAAAAGATATCTCCCAAATCCAAAGAATCGTCCACAGCATTTGCCGATCTAATAGCTGATGCATTTCTGCTTAATAACGAACAAGTTGTCCTGCTTATTGATGAGTATGACAAACCCTTGCTAGATAGCATTGACAACCCCGAAAATTACAATGAAACACGAAAGATACTTCAAAATTTCTATTCACAGATAAAAGTGCTCGATGAATATATCAAATTTGGATTTGTAGTGGGCATCTCGAAACGCGGCAAGGCTGGTATCTCTTCAGTATTGAATAACTTCAGGGATATCACATATGAAGAAAAATATTCCCGTATTTGCGGATTCACAGAAGAAGAATTAAAGGGTTGTTTATCGCCATCAATTACCGAATGCGCAGAGATGTTGGGTCGATCCTTTGACGACTTGTTGCTTGAGATAAAGAAATATTATTATGGATACTCTTTTGATGGAGTTACGAGAGTCTATACCCCGTATTCTATCCTGTCATTTTTAAAGACTGGAAAGTTTAGCAATTTCTGGTACGATACGGCAACGCCGACCTTTCTTAAGAAATATTTTTTCGACAAAAAAATATTAATAGAGGATTTTATCAATTACAGAATAGGCAGTCCAAGGTTCCTATATCCTGAAGAGTTCTATGATGACCCTGCACTCTATCTTTTTCAAACTGGTTACCTAACGATTAAAGAAAAGATTAATGACACCACATATCTACTCGACTATCCAAATGAGGAGGTTCTAGCTTCAATATCTAGACTCATAGCCGATAGTTTTTTTAGCGATCTGGATAAAGCACAAAAATCTTTCTCAAATATAACCGCAGCATTGGAGGCTTGTGACATTGTTGCGACTACCGCAGAATTCAACATTGTCATTGACGGCTGCGGGTATGACACAAATGCTGAGCTGGCAAAAGTGAAAGGCCTTAAATCTGAGTTTCTCTATCGTGATTTGATTGCAATATTTCTCTACGGAACCTACAAAGTTGATGTGTGTCGTGAGTCACTCGGTGCCAAAGGAAGAACCGACTTGCTTCTAAAATATGCGGGGAGGACATTTATTTTTGAGATCAAAGTCGCATATGCTAGTAATGAGATCGCAAAAAAGTTGGAAGAAGCTATCACACAAATTCATGAAAGAAAATATGCGAACTGGCAGTTTTTTACAACAGATATCGTTGACGCTGTTGCAGTTGTCATCGACAATTAAGAGAGAAAAAATCGTCAAATATAAACATTTCACGCTCAAAAAAAAAGGATGTACTTGTCCCTTCCGAGTCAGTTGCGTCCGTGCAGTAGAATTGATAGCATAAATGTGAAAAATACTTTTGCACGCATCACTCGAATCCTACCCCTCCCTTTTTTTGACGGATGTGGATGAGAGTCCAACTATAAAGACGCCAATACAAATCGTTTATGAAGAAGTAACATGGCAGCAAACATCAAAAATTCTTTCAAACCATGTGGCTTTAGTAGCCTTTTATCATGAAAAATCGAGGCTGTAGGTCATGACGAACATCACGCCGGGCGAACGTGTCTGTCATATCGACAACCCGCATCGCCAAGGGACCACGCTAAAAAATCCCAGAGTTCAAGATGGCGATTTAATATGGGCTGTACTCTGGGATGACGGCAACATTTCATATGTCCATGAAACCGAACTCGCAATAGTTGTGGACTTTGCTGGCAACGACCCGTTTGATGCCATCGAACACTGTAGATATGGCAACGCAGCTGATCTAAGAAAAATTCTCACATATTTCTACCTGTCTGGGAAGCTCGCAAATATCATTTACTCGATCGGTATTACAAATGTTGATTTCTACGCCTACCAATATAGACCGCTCTTAAATCTTATCGACTCACCTGCAACGGGCTTGTTGATAGCTGATGAAGTCGGCCTTGGCAAGACTATCGAAGCTGGTTTGATCTGGACTGAATTGCGAGCTAGATATGACATGCGCCGACTGCTTGTCGTCTGCCCCATGTCTCTTTGTGAAAAGTGGAGAGATGAATTATACACGAGATTTGGCATAGATGGTAAAATAGTGAATGCTGAAGAATTATTAGACATATTAAAGCACCCCAAAAAATACTCTGGCGATGGAAATGCACTAATAATTAGCTACACTGCGGCCAGACCGCCCAAAATCATCAAGCAACGTCGGGGATCTCCAAGATGCAAACTTGCACGACATCTGGAAAGTTGTGTGCATGACGACAAGATATTTGACATGGTTATTTTTGATGAAGCACACAAGATGAGAAATAGCAACACCCAAACATGGCAACTTGGAAATCTTTTAAAAGAAGTATCCGAATACATGATTCTCCTCTCGGCGACGCCTATAAATTTGAGAAACCAGGATTTATTCAATATCCTCAGGCTCGTAGACCCTGAAAATTTTCTCCAGGAAAGTGACTTTGAAAGAATGTTGGAGGCAAACAGTTCTCTTGTCAGCGCACGGGATATCGCACTTGACGTAAACATACCATATAATAATTTCATCTTAAGGCTCAATGAGGCTATTGCCCACCCCATGCTCATTAAGAATTTGCAGCTTAAATCACTAATTAATCAATGCAAATCAAAACAGAATTTCTCTGACGAGAAAGAAAGAGTTCACGTGGCAAGTGCCATTGAACGTATCAACCTTCTATCCTATATAATCACGAGGACTCGAAAGCGCGACGTACAGCAAAAACAAACCTTTAGAAATGTGGTTCGAGTTCCAGCAAAGATGACCGATGCCGAGAAATGTCTATATGAATGCATTACCAATACAGTGACATCCTATGCTGTGAAGAACGAGATCAACAAAGGCTTCCTGCTGGCAATGCCGCAAAGAGCCGTCTCATCATGTCCAGCGGCCTACTTGATGTCACTGCTTGGAGGTGAAGATAGCCAAGAACAGGATTTTATAAATTTCTACGATGACGATATTGAATATATTGATGATATTGAACATTTTGAACGGAAACTGCAAACAAAGAAAAATGAGCTCCAAAAAGTTCTTTATGAAGCAGTCACAAAAACAGTCCTCCCTCGCTACAAACCCACGGCCTTTGTTACAAACGACTCAAAATTTAATGAATTAGAGAGCAATCTCTCTGCCTACCTCAATAAATTTCCCAGTGAAAAAGTAGTCGTTTTTACGACTTTCGTAGCAACTGCCGAGTATCTATGCAAAAGATTGAAAAAAAGCAATTTCAATAGCGTCTTAATAACCGGAAAGACGGACAGGGCAGAAAGGTATAACACTCTAAACTCATTTCGCACCAATAAAGACGTGAGATTTCTAATATCCACTGATGTCACTGCAGAAGGTGTAGACTTGCAATTCTGCGGCACACTTATTAATTATGATCTCCCCTGGAACCCGATGCGTATAGAGCAAAGGATAGGCAGAATTGATCGAATCGGACAAAAAGCTCAGAGAATCCACATTTACAATTTCTATTTCCATGAAACAATTGATGAAAGAATCGTCGAACGACTGTTAGAAAGATTAAAAATCTACACCCAAGCGTTGGGCGAATGTGAAGCAGTTATTGGCAAGGAAATAACAAGCTTGGAAAACGAAATATTCTGTCGCCAATTGACTGGCGAAGAGATAAACGATGCAATAGATCGTGCGCGCTTGGCAATAGAAACCAGGCTAAAACTTCGTGAAGATTTGGAAGCGAGCGCCCCAAAATTGTTGTCCATTGGACAAAAAGTCCTCGAGCAAATTGAGGCTGCAGGACTACTGTCCAAACGTGTTGGCGCACATGATCTCCAAGGCTATGTTTACGACTATCTTCACAGTTACTGGGATAACTATACATTTGCAAAACATGAAACCGATATACATCAAGTAAAGATCAAACTTCCGCCACCTCTTGCCGCACGCCTTGACGGCTACGTCAAAGAGCACAGATTGGCCGACAAGACAAAGCTAAATTCAGGCAGTGCGAAAACATGTATATTTGTCAATGAAATCACACACTTGGATGACATCCATGACAAAGAATACATAAGCCAATTCCATCCACTCATTAGGTTCATCACTCAAGACATAAAAGTACGGAATGATCATCTGCGAAATGCCATCGCCTTGAAACTTTCAAGTGATGGCATCGACATTGACATAGAACCGGACATTTATGCCTTCTATGTAAAATTGTGGAGCTTCTCTGGCGTAAAGGATGAAGAAGTTCTAGATACCGTCCTTGCAAGTTTGTCATCCGACAAGATAATTTTCGGCGACAGCGCCCATAAAGTCATCGATGCGGCGCGCACAGGCGGAGTCGATTGGAAAGACCCGTGTCAAGGCCTCGACCCGAATTTGATAATAAAGAAACTTTATTGCTGCGATGGAAATAGTACTGAAAGATTCAATGAGTTGAAAGTACAAAACCAAAATGAAAATTCTGACAGAATTACATTGCAGATAGATGCAATTGACAGATACCAGACTGACCGTTTGGCATCATATGAGAAGACCCTCCTAAAACACCAGAACGAAGGGCGAACATCCTTGGCTAAGGCGATGGAAGGAAAGATATCCAAACTTAATTCTAGAATGGAGATACGGAAAGAGTCCTTGCGCGCGAAGGAAAAAATTTTGCCGTCGCAAAACTTGGTTTGCCTTGGTGTAATAGATATTTTATGATTTCAATGCAACTAAACTATTTGATATATTAATAGATATATTTAATGGTTAATTTATATTAAAGCGTGTAAATTTACATTTCCTTTTCAGTTCCAAGGATAATAAATAAGAACTACGTCAATATGGTAACAGTGTAACAAACTGTGTTATCGCGTCTACAGCGAGGTTATTTGACGCACGGCGTGCACGACAGAAAATACCATTCCTTGGCTGATCATTTTTGAAGGATTAACGCCATGAACATTGCAATGCTCACTGGAAGACTCGTGAACGACCCCACGCTGCGTCACACCACCGCCGGTTCCCCCGTCACCAACATCACCATCCAGACGCAGGCAACCCACAGGGACCAGTTCGGGATCTTGCTCCGAAGCGAGCCGTGGATCAAGGTGGTCGTCTACAACGACCTCGCCCTCGAATGCACCTCCACGCTCCGCCGAGGCGTCCTCGTCTACGTGGAGGGGAGTCTGCACACCCACAAATGGCGGGATCCCCAAGGCCTGGTCCAGTACGTCACGGAAATCGAGGCCTTGCGCATCCAACCCCTGGAATCGATCCTTCCCGAGACGCCGGACACGGAGGAGGCGGCCCAGGCCGCCCCGGAACCGACGTCCGCGGTCCCGGACCCGGCCGATCCCGTCGATGCCGACGGGACGCATGGGGACGTTGCCGGGGATCGGTCCTGAACGGTCCGCCCCCGCCCTGCTCTTGCCCGGGGACGTGCGGTTCCCGGTCCAGTCGGGAACCGCGGCCCGCAGCCCGCGTTGACAACGTCGTGGAGGGCGGGTATGGGTGAGCGTCCCTTGCGGGAAGCCATCCCCACCCGAAAACCGGCCGACATGCGCCAAACGTCCCCCAACCCTCCACGGCACTTCGCCATCGTCCTCGTCTGCTCTCTGGCCTTGGCCTGGTGGCAGGGGGACGCATGCGGCCAGGCCCGGAAACATGAACCTGCGGCGATCCCGGTGCAGGTTTCGGACACCCGCCCATCCATGGGCGCGCCGGCCGGCAAGGACGAGGACGCCCATCCCGACAGCCCGTCCGGGACCGAAACCCCTGCGGACGGGATTCTCCGGGAACCGATGCCCCGGTGCCCGCTTCCCCCCGGAAGGGCGGATCCGCCACGGGAGCCGGCCGGGGATGCGCCGACGATCAAGGACGCGCGACCGCTCCGGAGCGACGGGGATGTTCCCGAACCTCCCCCAGACAGCGTGCCGCACGGCGAAGGAACGCCCCCGGAGGGCGTGCCCCGTGCGGTTCCGGTCGATGGCCCGGTGACGCCTCCGGCGGATGTGCGGACGCCGCCCCGCGACGGGACGCACGCCGATGCGGACGGACCCGCTGACGAAGCCGCCGGGGACGTGGCGACCGATGCCCATTCGTCAGGGGATGCGACGGCCGGTCCGCATTCCGGGGACGCGGCCTCGCCCACCCCCGGCGAGACCCCCTCCGATGCCGACGCGAACGGGGCGTCCTCGCCACCATCGAAGAAGGTGGCGCAGCCCAAAACGCCCATCTTCGGCACGATGGAGTTCAGGCGGCCCCTCGCCTCCCTGCCCGGATGGCTGGACGTGCTGGAACGCAACAAGGCGGATCCCATCTTCCAGCCCGATAGGCGCCTCGGGAAGTCCGTCACGTGGGGAGCGCTGAAGCGACGCATCGCCGGCAGGCCCGTCATGGAGCTTCTTCGGCAGGTCAACTCCTTCTGGAACGCCTGGCCCTACAAGGAAGACATGGCGAACTGGGGCGAGGAGGACCGGTGGGAGACCCCGGCCGAATTCCTCGCCAGATCCGGGGACTGCGAGGACTACGCCATCGTCAAGTACTTCACCCTCAAGGAACTGGGCGTCCCCGCCGAGGACATGCGCATCGTGGTCCTCAGGGACACCTTGCGGAACGTGGCCCATGCGGTTCTTGTCGTCTACGTGGGCGACGAGGCGTACGTCCTCGACAACCTGGGCAACGTCGTCCTCCCCAGTTCCCGATTCCCCCACTACACGCCGCAGTATTCCGTCAACGAACAAGGCCGCTGGGCCCACGTCAAGGGCCGCAGGCTGAATAGAGGATCAAGATGAGCACTTCCCTCAAGACACCGCCTGCAGGCGAGACGCAGGACCGCACGCGCAGGGGCGCGACGGCGATGGCAGGCATCGCCATCTTCGTGGTCGTCGCCGCCGTGGCCTTCGCCCTCTGCTCCTTCCAGATCAAGTACGTCACCCAGGAGGTTCTCAACGCCCAGCGGGACGTGCAGCAAGCCTGGGTGGAAAGGACCGCGGAGGACATAAGGGCGTGGCGTTCGAAGCTCGTGGAGCAGGCCCGCGCCATCAGTTCGTCGGAGATGTTCCGGCTCTTCGCCGTGGACGTGAAGGGCCTCGGGCCGGATGGCGTGGCGAGGGTCACCGCGCCCGGCGCCGCGGAAAGCCAGGACGAGGCGGTGTCCTCCCTTGCGGAGCAGCTCGCCTACATGCAGGACATCCTCGTGGACTTCATCCGCAGCCGCAAATGGATCGACGCCGACATCCTCACCAACGACGGAGAGATGCTTGTGGCGCCGAAGCGCTCCCGTCCCCTGGACGTGGAACGCCGGGATCTGGCCCGGAAGGCCGTGGCGGCCGAGACGATGCTCTTCGGCGCCCTGCGCCGGATGGGGCCGCACATCGTCCTGGACATGGCGGATCCCCTCCACGACGTCCTCGCCAAGGGCGACCCCGAGACGGTCGCGGTCCTGCTCCTGACCATCCCGGTGGAGGAGAGCCTGGCAAACTTCCTCGCCCATGGCGGGACGCAGCCGCCGGAACTGCTTCCGGCCCTCATCTACCCGACTCCGGAGGGTCTCGAGGCCGCCCGCCTGCGTGACGACGTCGTCGCCCTCTCCCGGACGGACATCGTCCCCGACATCGATGCCGGCATCCCCTTCCAGCGTCGCAAGGCCATCGACGGCGACGGAACCGTGTACTCCCTGGGCAGCCGCATCGGGGACAACGGTTGGTGCCTCGCGGTCCAGACCCCGGCGTCCATCGTGGACGACCGGATCCGCGGCCGTCGCAACCAGATCTATGGCATCGGGGCGCTGTGCACCGTGGGGATCGGCCTGCTGCTGGCCTTCCTGTGGGCCAGTCTGGCGAGCCGTGCCCACAAGGCCACGGCCCTGCGCTTCAGGGATCTCTACGAGCTGATCCGCAGGCAGAAGCACATCCTCGACGGCGTCAACGCGTCGCTGGAAGTGGGTCTGGCGCTCATCGACGCCACGGGGACGATCGTGATGTGCAACCCGGCCATGGAGCGGATCGCGGGGCGGACCGAAGGGAACCTGTCCGGCGCAACGCTCCTCGACGCCTTCACCGGCGAGCCGGCAAGGACGCTCCTTGAAAGGATGCGGGAAGTGACCCGCAATGGCGCATCCGGGAGCCTCGAGGTGTCCCTGGAGGGGACGGCGGGGAACCGGCTCTACCGCGTCACGCTCTTCCCGTACCTCGACGGCACGCCCGTGCCGGGGCAGTTGCGCACCCATGCCGGGGACTGCGTCGGCATCTTCCAGGACATCACCGAATACCGGCGCATGGCCGAGAAGACCCGCAAACGCCAGACAGGCATCATGGAGGCCCTGGTGCGCTCCATCGAAAGCGTGGACGCGAACCTGGTCGGGCATTCCCTGAAGATGGAACGGGTGGTGGACCTGCTCGCCACGCAGTTGCACCTCTCGGATGAGGACGCCGAAACCCTCAGGCTCGGGGCCCGTCTCTCCCAGGTGGGAAAACTCTTCGTGCCCCGGGAGCTTCTGACGAAACAGGGCAGGCTCACCCCGGAGGAGCAGCGGGAGGTCATGCTGGCACCGGAACACGCCCACGACGTCCTCGGGGGGCTGCAGTTCGACCTGCCGGTGCACGAGGTGGTGTACCAGATGGGCGAACGGATGGACGGAACCGGGAACCCCAAGCACCTCAAGGGGGACGAGATACTCCCGGACGCCCGGATACTCGCCGTGGTCAACGCCTTCTGCGCCATGGTCAGCACACGGTCCTACCGCGACGGCATGCGCCCGGCCGAGGCCATCGAACATCTGGCCCGGGATCCGGGCTTCGACGCCGATGTGGTGGCCGCACTCGCCGCCCTGCCGGAGGACCGGCTCAGGGAGGCCGTCGAAACGGATCCCGGGACTCCGGATGCTTCCGGAACCCCCTGACCCGGCGCGGCATCGCCGCCGTGGCGTTCGTCGCGGCATCGCCGCCGTGGCGTTCGTCACGGCATCCGCATCACGACATCGACATGAAGAGAGGAGCAAAAATGCGCACAGCCGACATGAATCTGCGCCAGATGGCGTGGCGATTCGCCGCAGAACGGCACGGGGAGCAGCAGACCCCCGTCGTCCCTCTCCGGGGCCGCGGCGGGATGCCGGGACTGGCCGAGACGCCGGGCGCCCCCGGGATGGGCTCGTTTCCCTATCTGTTCCACGTGGGGGCGGTGGTCATGGAGACGCAGGAGGCCCTCGTCAGGGATCCGACCCTCAATGCGGATCTCGCCCTGTGCTGCGCCTGCCTCCACGACGTGATCGAGGACACCGGGACGACCCGGGAGGAAGTCGCGGAACTCTTCGGAGACGGCATCGCCGCGGGCGTCGCAGCCCTTTCCAAGGATCCGGATCTGCACGGCCTCGAGGCGATCCGGGACTCCCTGCGACGGATCAGGCTCCGGGAACGGGAAATATGGGTCGTCAAACTCGCGGACCGATGCACAAACCTGGGAGGTCCGCCGCCAGTGGACTGGACCCGGGAGATGGCCATCAAGTACGCAGAGGAGGGCGAAATCATCCGCCAGACCCTGCGGACCGCATCCCCCTGGCTCGATGCGCGCCTCGCCATGAAGATCCGCTCGTGGCTCGACTGATCGCCCCCGGGGAGAACGGCGTCGACCGTCACTGCGTCATGGGCGATCCGAGGGGCAACCCCATCCTCGGGGCCCGGAAGAGCCGCAGTCCCTTCTCGCGGCCGCGCATGTCGATGCAGTACTGCACCTGCCGCCCATTCACCCACGAATACCCATGAAAGCCCAGTTTCCGGACGTACTCGCCCCGCAGGCGACGCATCTCCTCGTCCAGATCGGCAAGCTCCCCCTCCGTGTCCCGTTGCACGCAGCCGTCGAACACGCTCCTGCGCTGCGCCAGCAGAGCCCGGGCGAGCTGCTTGCTGTCGATCTCCATCAGGCGCATCACCTTCTTCGTGTACCTGCGCAGCATCCCCCGCTCCTGGTCGCCGTCCTCGAACTTCCCCACCAGGAAGATGTCCAGCACCTTCTCCCTGTGCAGGCTCAGAACGTAGACGTACTCCTCCCCGGAGGGCGATGCGACGGGGTGGTCGGTGAACTCAACCATGCCGCCATGGGTCGCGAACTCCAGAATGTCCGTCACCGGAGCGCGTTCGGAAAAATACACCAGGACATGTTCGTCGTCGGTATGGACCGCCATGGCTCTCCCTTGCAGCGTGGATTCCGGAACGGCAACGCCGCCCCCGGGGCGGCGCGGCCCGATGCCCAGCGCGCCGAAAACCCGCCCGGCGCGCTCTCCGGTGTCTGCAAGATACACCAACTTCGCCGGCCGGGCAACCCTGGCACCTTTCCGCCAGGGGGGCCGCCAACGGCCTTTTCCATGCGCTGCGCCACGATCCGGCCCCGCACGGATCCCTTGATGTCCGCCTTCCCCGGCAAAAAATCCTTCCCCTTGACGGGGCGCGCAAAAACGCGTACAAACATCGACAACGCAGCGGGACAAGGACGCGCAACGGATCGACGCCCGCCATGCCCTTGGCGCGGCGGCATCCCAAGGCATGCGCCGGACCTGAAACGCCAGCGCGACCCGGGAACGCCATGCCTCCACCCATGCACCTTGACGGCGAGCCCTGCGCCCATCGCCACCACCAGAACACTTTTTTGCACTGTTTCGCCACCTGAACGGCAAAGACGGTTGGCAAACGGAAACCTCGACACCATCCGCAGGCCGACTCCAGCAGACCGAGACTGACTTCGAGGTGCTCAGTACCGGCAATTGCCTTTACGTTGACAAAACTCAATGCATAATCAACCTATTCAAAAAAGAACGGCATGCTTTTATCTCTCGGCAGAGACGATTCGGCAAATCCCTCATGCCCAGACAATAAAACGATGCCGCAACAAAAAATATCTACGTCGGCACACACTGCACATTTGAACATGTCTGACGTCACGGGCCCATGTGCTCCAGACACATTGCCCGCAAACAAAACATAACGTCAACAAGGACTCTTTCCATGTCCCCATCTCTGCTTTTCCAAGGCGGCGACGAGCTCCTCCCCCTCACCAACCCTTTCGTCTTCAAACACGCCATGGGCGTCCCGGAGGCGAAAAACGACCTCATCGCATTCATCAACGCAATTCCTTACGACTACAGAATGCGCATCAACGACTTGGTTCTCGTGCACCCCGTACTCGTCGACGAATGGCCCGGCCGGGGACTCGTCCACGACGATATCGGAGCCATAACCACGGATGGCAAATGCCATTTTAATATTGAAATGCATTCAAAATGGTATGATTATATCCCAAAGCGACAGCATTTCTGTTGTTCGGCATTGATTAGCAACATGTATGGCGATGAAGATTTCTGGATCTCAAAAAAAGCATTCTCAATAGCAATCGTGGATGGCGGATTTGATGAATCCAAAAAAAAACAGTCGCACATTTTATGATGCGCGATACGAAAACTGGAATTGAATTCTCACGAGTGCTCAACACTATCTACATTAATTTAAAAAATTTGGACTTTTTGAATAAGAGATGCCGTATATGGGCAATCCTCAAGGCACTGACACTCACGGAACGTTCTGAGGCAGAAAAACACGCTGCATCATACCCGATAGCCAAAGACATAATACAACGCCAGATATCGTTGAGTTCCGATAAAGAATTTTGCGAGCGCTACCTGACGGTTGGCATAATCGAGTGTGATTCTCCTATATATATGAAAAAATTGACTCTTGAAGAGCAGCACGCATTATGGGATGGCCGAAAAAGCGTGCTTGCGGACGTTGCAACGTTGGTGCACGGATCCACCGACCCAAATGCAAAGATCACTTACCACTGATATTGATTTAAAGATCTGGCATCCATGGACAACTACAACTTTTGCATTTACAAAATATCATGTTGCGGATAACGATCATCAATAGCCTTACAGCTCTTTGAGAGCATACAAATAGCTAACAACACGGCCGACTCACTGCCACAAATGTTTATGCGGCACACGTACGTGATCGATGACAACGATCACTAATTTGGTTGCACACCTACAGCACAAAAGGAGTAAATACCAATGCACAAACCGGACACCTTCGCAAGCTCGAAAGATGGCGGCAACATCATCTACAAGATCAAGGTCGAACTTTACGATGGCCCGATTCCGGAAAGCTTCATCAAGAAGTGCAAGGAGGCGCCGTACAGGGTCATCGAGTTGCGTGGATCCCACACCCTGCAGGATCTCCACGACATGATCTTCAAGGCCTTCAATCGCTTCGAGCAGCACCAGTATGAATTCCAGTTCGGCGGGGAGAACCCCATGGACGAGAAGGCGGTGTGCTACGGCCTGAAGATGCTCCTTGAAGGCTTCGATGACGGCCACGAAATCAAGGACGCCGAGACGACCCCGATGATCGCCGTGGACCTCAAGGTCGGCGACACCTTCTTCTACTGGTTCGACTTCGGCGACAACTGGATGCACAAGTGCGAACTGCTGTCCATCGAGGAGAGCAAGAAGGACAAGCAGCGCTATCCCAAGATCGTCGAGCGCTCCGGCCCGAGTCCCGCGCAATATTATGACGACATCGACTAACGCGTTCCGCAGAACGTTCGCCATGTGACTGGAACCGCTCCTGCGGATTTTCTGCAGATGCAGCAACGCACGCTGATGCCGCGCAAAAGCTAATACGCACCAAAAACACGCAGTTGTCGGACTTGGCTGTTGCAGTCGGGATGCACTCCCGGCAAGCAATGCCCGAAGCGCAGCTCAAGACGTGCCTGTTCCAGACGCATGCCGGGATTGCGGGCAGGGCCGCCGCAAGTGCCGGAGTGGCACCGGAATCCCCCGGGATGCGGCGGCATCCGTCCCCGTTTTCCGACACGGCCGGCGGAGGCGGGGGGGCTTTCGGGCATTGACCTTCCCCGGGAGTCTGGACGCTCGGCCCGACTGCAGTGAGCGATCGGAAGCTTGGCACGAATGGCAACCGGCTAAATGATTTCCCTTTTTGTGGCATTTTTGCAGAGAACGCTGGCACATAGTAAACGATGCAAACCGCGGATGCCTCGACACGTTCGAAAAAACCTTCCCGAAGAGTGTTGTGTTCCAGCGGCCACAGTCCCTTGGGGAAGTGCTTTGACTCTTTCTGCGTTCCACTTTACGGTAAAAATTTACGCAGTAACGACGATCGGCATCAATGCCCCGATGCCATGCCCCGAAAGGTTCCACGTCGGCTTTCGGACGGTGTCCCGTCCGATGCCATCGGGACTGCGCGAGGACCTTGCTTTGGACGATCTCCAGAACCCCGGTCCATGGGAAATCCTTGTGTCCCGATAGTCCGCGGATCATTCCGGCCCTGACGTTCCAGGTCTCTCCCAAGACCCGGAACTATGTCCCGCCTAAGAATCCCTCCCCGCCTCTCCATATCCATCCCACGAACCCCGCCCCGCACAAGCCTGACCGCTTTTTCTGAAAAAAAGTGGTCTGCTCGGCTTGACTCCTTTGCAAACGGCATGGCATACTCGCCGCGATGTCTTTGATGGACATGTTGCGGTTGTTGTCCGTCCTGAGCGCGACATGGCACGTATCAGGGCATGCCATGGGCCGCATTTTAGATGCCAAACAACAATACTGCATATTTTCATGATAATCGCATACTTGAAAATCCTATAATGCACTAAATTTGTAATCACAACAGCACACCACAATTTATATATGTAAATGCATAAAGTATATATAGGCTAAGTTTGTACATATCATTTGGCGATTATAAAAAATAAAAGCTAATTCTAGATTGCTTTTTTATGTTGGGCAAGGGTTATAACTGCGCCATGCAAGCCTCTGTGAAGCATTTCATTTGCATATTGCGTCAAACGCAAGACACCCATTGACAGGTTCTCGGCATCATGACATACTCCTTCAAGACGGTCGGAGCCCCATGCCGAAGCCACGGCACGAGGACGGGAACGTCGCCCGCCCCGTCGCGGCTCGCCGCGCAGGACCAGGCGCCCCTCGCGTGCCCGGCCGCCAACCTTGCGGACATCGTCATCGTGCCAGGATACTCGCAACGCCCCCCCACCGCCACCCCGCCCCTCCCGGCCCCCGTCGCCGGGAGGGGACCCGTGGCGACATCCCTCCCCGCGGCCCCGACGCGCCATACGTGCGTCCGGGTCCTGGCGTCCGGGCATGTCCGGCTTCGACCGGATTCGCGCCATGCGGCCATCATGAAGACGCGACGCGAAACGCCACCGGTCCATGCCCTTCCCCGCCCCCTTCCCGACGCTTCCCGCTAGGCCACGAGACCTTCCGGGGAACGCATCCCCCTGCATCGACGCGCCGACGGGCCGGGATTCCGGTCCAGGGACGCGTCCCATGCCGGCCCGTCGCCCGACGTCCCCGGCCGGCGCCCCCTCTCCGGCCGGGACGTCGGCGGCGGACCGCGATGTCCCGGACGTCCATGTCATGGAGGAGGACTGATCCATGGCCCGAGCCGCGTTCACGGACGTGCGCATCGCCGGCATCGCCGCCGTCGTCCCGAAGGAGGAGGTGCGCCTTGCGGAGGAGGTCGCCCGGCTCGGCGGGGACCTGCGCCGCGTGGAACGCCTTGCGAGGATCGCCGGGATCGACCGCAGACGCGTCGCGCCCCCCGGCGTGACCCCCGCGGACCTCTGCCGCCAGGCGGCCCGGCGTCTCATGGGGATCCTCGACGTTCCAGGGGACGCCATCGACGCGCTCCTTTTCGTCGGCCAGCATCCCGACCACATCCTCCCCGCCACGGCCTGCATCCTCCAGGACGCCCTGGGACTCTCCCGGGACTGCGCGGCCCTCGACGTCAACCAGGGGTGTTCCGGCTACGTCTACGGACTGTGGCTGGCCTTCTCCCTCGCGGCCTGCAGCGCGGCGCGGCGCGTCCTGCTCCTCGTGGGGGACGGCATGACGGGCCTGCTGGACCCGGAGAACCGCGTCGTCGCCCCCGTCTTCGGGGACTGCGGCACGGCGACGCTGGTGGAGCGCGCCCAAGGCGCCCCCGCTGCATGGTTCGATCTGGGGACGGACGGATCCGGAGCCAAGGATCTCATGATCGCCGCGGGAGGCGCCCGCATCCCGCCCCCAAGCACCCCGGAGGCCTACGCCGCACACTGCCAAAGGGTCTTCGACCCCGCAGGCGTCCCCTGGCGGCCCAACCGCCTCCACATGGACGCAGGGGCCGTCTTCGCCTTCACCATGGACACCGTGCCGGCCCGCATCAAGGCGCTGCTGGCATCGGCCGGCATGACCCCGGCCGACGTCCACCATCTCGTGCTGCATCAGGCGAACAGGCAGATCATGGCGAACATCGCCCGGGAGGCAGGGTTCCCCGAGAGCCGCACCCCCATGGAGACCTTCAGCCGCTACGGCAACCAGGGGGCGGCGTCCATCCCTTGCGCCCTGTGCGACGCCCTGGGGGAGGAACTCGCAAGGGGGCCCCGCACCCTGCTGCTGTCGGGATACGGCGTCGGCCTCTCCTGGGCCTCCGCGATCCTGACGATGGAAGGCGCGCGCTGCGCCCCCGTCGTCGACTTCGATCCGGAAACCCCCATCGTCGCCCCGGAGGAGGAACTCGCCCGCTGGCGGGCCCGGATCGCGGGCGCCCCCCCTGAGACCCGGTCCGACGACACGTCCCTTCGGGGCATGCCGAGGGACGGCATGCCCTCCCCAGACGCCGGCACGGCCGTCAAAGCCTGCGGCCGGGCCGCCGGCCCCATCCCCACGGACGACGAAGGAGGTATGCAGTGAACATCGACGAATTCCTCGAGGAACTCAAGACCCTCATGCAGCGGGACGGCACGCTGACCCCGGACATGGCCCTACGGGACGTCCCGGAATGGGACAGTCTCGCGATCATGGGATGCATGGCCTTCCTCCACGGGCATTTCGGGCTGCGGATCCCCTACTCCAGGTTCGGGAGTCTCAACACCGTGGAGGACGTGGCGGCTCTCGCCAAGGGGGCGATCCGTTGACGCGCCTTGCGGGGGACCATCCGGTCCTCGTGACCGGCGCGAGTTCCGGCATCGGCCGGGAGGTCGCGCTGCAGTGCTGCGGCCTGGGGGCGACGGTGGTCGCCACCGGCCGCAGCCTGGACCGGTTGATGGCGGCGAGGCGGGAGTGCGGGGCCGGGAACCGCTTCCGTGTGGAGGTGCGGGATCTTTCAAGGGACGTGGAGGGACTGGCGGATTGGGTGGCGTCCCTGCGGGAGCGGCACGGCAGGTTCGGCGGGCTCGTCCATGCGGCGGGCCGTGTGGAGGCGGCGCCTTTCATGGCGGTGGACGGGGCGAAGGCCCGGGGGCTTCTGGAGGATCTCTTTCTCGTGCCCATGGCGTTGGCCCAGGCGGTTCTGGACAGACGCAACTGCGTCGAGGGGACGAGCGCGGTTTTCGTCGCATCCATCGCGGCCGAGCGTCCGGCGAAGGGGCAGATCGTCTATGCCGCCGCCAAGGCGGCCGTGGTCTGCGCCGTCAAGGTCATGGCGATGGAACTCGCCGGGCGCAGGGTGCGGGTGAACTGCATCTCTCCGGGGCTCGTCGCCACCCCGATGGTGGAGGGTCTCGCGGACATGCTGGGGGAGGGATTCCTGGAAGGGGAGGAGAGGCGGCATCCCTTGGGGACGGGCACGCCCCGGGACGTGGCGGGGCTTGCGGCCTTCCTGCTCTCCCCCGAGGCCCGGTGGATCACGGGGCGGAATTTCGTCGTGGACGGAGGCAGGAGCCTGTGACGGGACGAAGGGTGGTCATCGTGGGGAACGGGGGAGCCGCCAGGGAATGCCGCTGGGCGCTGGATCTCATGCTGCGGGCCGACGCGCGCCGGTGGCGGGGGTGGCGTTTCGGGGGGTTCGTGGCCTGGCGGGGGCATCCCGGGAACCTCAAGGGGGAGGGGCCCTTGCTCGGGACGGACGAGGAGTATCGGCCAAATCCCGGGGACGTCCTCGTCATCGGCGTCGGCGCGCCTTCGCTGCGCCGCGCCATATACGAGGCCTACGGGGCCATGGGTGCGCCCTTCCTGAATCTCGTGCATCCGAGGGCGGAGATCTGCCCTTCGGCGCGGATCGGGGAGGGGAACATATTCGGCCGGGACAGCGCGGTGCTGAACGACGCGAAGGTCGGGAACGGCAACTACTGCAACGGGGCCGTCGCCATCGCCCACGACGCGGAGGTGGGGGACTGCAATCTTTTCGGCCCGTACGGCCTCGTGCTGGGCGGGGCCCGGGTGGGCTCCGGCAACGCTTTCGGGCCCAGGTGCACCGTCCTTGACGGGGCGAGGGTGGGGGACGGCAACGTCGTCGCCCCGGGATCGGTCATCTACAAGGGGTGCGGCAGCGGGTGCCGGGTGGCGGGGGATCCCGCCGTGCGGCTGGCCCGTCTCGACGGGATGTCGCCCCGGGGGGAGGAAGGATAGGACATGGCGACAAGGGCGATCGTGTGCGGCGCAGGCGGCTTCATCGGCCATCACGTGGTGCGGCGGCTCAAGGCCGAGGGATGCATGGTGCGGGGGGTGGACCTGCACCTGCCGAGGTTCGGGGGGACGAATGCGGACGAGTTCCTGCTGAGGGACCTGAGGGATCCGCGGGCCTGCCGGAAGGCGTTGGAGGGGGGCTTCGACGAAGTGTACCAGTTCGCGGCGGACATGGGCGGGGCGGGCTACGTCTTCGACGACGCCAACGCGGCGGCGATCATGCGCAACTCTGCGGCCATCAATCTCAACGTGCTGGAAGCGTGCCGGGGATGCGGCTGCGGCAGGGTGTTCTTCGCCTCCTCGGCCTGCGTCTATCCCCTGCGCAACCAGCGGGATCCGGCCCGTCCCGACTGCGCCGAGGACGGCGCCTATCCCGCCGAACCCGACAGCGAGTACGGTTGGGAGAAACTCTTCGCCGAGCGTCTCTATCTGGCCCATGCCCGCAACGACGGGCTCGGGGTGCGCATCGCGCGCTACCACAACGTCTTCGGTCCCGAGGGGGAATGGTGCGGCGGCCGGGAGAAGGCCCCCGCGGCGGTGTGCCGCAAGGTGGCCCAGGCCCCGGAGGGCGGGGAGGTGGAGATATGGGGCGACGGGATGCAGACCCGGTCCTTCCTCCACGTGGACGAGTGCTGCGAGGGGACCTTGCGGCTGATGCGGTCGGACTGGACCGGACCGGTCAACATCGGCTCCGAGGAGATGGTGACGTTGGACGGGCTCGTGGACATGGTGGCGGACATCGCGGGGAAGACGGTGCGCAAGCGTCACGTTCCGGGGCCCGTGGGGGTGCGGGGACGCACCTCGGACAACCGCCTCGTCCGGAAGCTGCTGGGATGGAGCCCCTCGAGGTCCCTCAGGGAGGGACTCGAGCAGACCTACGCATGGGTGGAGGCCCAGGTCCGGGCGGCCGCCGAGGGACGCCCCGCGTGACGCGGGACGGGATTTGTCCCCGCGTGGCGCGGGAAGGATTTGTCCGCGCGTGACGCGGGAAGGATTTGTCCGCGCAGGGCGCGGGAAGGATTTGTCCGCGCAGGGCGCGCGGCGACGGAAGGGGCTCCGATGCGGCCCCGACGAGGAAAATCGTGAGGATGCGATCTTGTTCAAAGTCTACAGCGTGACGAACACGACGGACACCCGGGACATCGCCGCCGGCCGCGGGACGCGGCCGGCGGACGTCCGCGGGCTTGCGGCCCTGCGCGGCACGGGGAGGGTGCCGGAATGACGCCGCTTCTCACCATCGTCATGACCGGCCGCAACGACGACCGGGACTCCGTGGCGCGCCTGCGCTGGTCCGTGGCCTCCGTGGTCCATGGCGCGAACGCGGCCGATCTCCCCCTGGAACTGCTCATCGTGGAGTGGAATCCTCCCCGCGACCGGCCGGGACTTGCCCACGCCCTCGATCTGCCCCGGGACGTGTGGCCGGTGCAGTGGCGCATCGTGACCGTCCCGAGGGACATCCACGAGAGCCTCGGGGAGGGCCCGCCCTTGCGGGAGCACATGGCCCGCAACGTCGGCCTGCGCCGCGCCAAGGGACGCTTCGTCCTCGTGGCGGGGTCGGGATGCCGCTTCCCCGGGGCCATCTTCAGGATCCTGAAGACCACCGCCCTCGATCCGGCCGCCTTCTACCGCGCGGACACGCTGGACGTCGCAGTTTCCCAGGACTTCGATGCCGTCGCCTCGGATCCCGACGACGACGTGCTGCGCGAAGGGGTCCTGCGGGCGCACACCCTACGGGGGGCGACGACGGTGGAGCCGGGAGGCCCGATCCACTGCTCGATTCCGGGGGAGACGCTGCCCAGGGCCACGACGATCCTGTCCGCCAAGGACGTCTTCACGGACGGCGCGGAGGAGTTCCTGCTGGCGTCCCAGGCGGCGTGGCTGTCCGCCGGGGGCTTCAGGGAGACGGAGGCGGACGGCGCCTGCATCGACGCCATGTGCTGCCTGGATTTCATGGCGCTGGGGCTCGCCCAGTGCATCCTGCCCGGGGATTGCGCCGTGCTGCGCCCCACCGGGGACGGGGTCGGAACGGCCCCGGAAGGGGCCGAACGTTGCGAAGCGTACGCGGGGCTGCTGGAAAGGATCCTCGACGGGGAGGACGTCTTCGAGGGGAGACCCGAGGACTGGGGCCTTGCCGGGAAGTCTCTCCGGGAACTCAGCGGAGGCGGGGAGGAGGAGAACCTCATCTTCCTCTGGGCGAAGCCGGAGGAACTGCTGCTCCAGCACGAGACCATCCTGCGGCGCGTCCAGAAAGGGGCGAACGCCCTCTTCCGCAACGCCGAACGGGAGCGGCTGATGGAAATGCGGTCGGATTTCGAGGACGTCCTGCACCTCGAACCGGAGGAGTGCGCGGCGCAGTTCAAGAGGAACGAGCCCCTGAACATCCCCGACGACTCCCCCGTGTCGCCCGAGGGGATCGACCTCTCCCGGAACGTGGCGCTGCATTTCTTCCCGGTGCCCGTGGTGGAGGGTGCGGCCCAGGATCTGACGTTCACGATGGAGTTCCCGGGGAAGGGAAGCGTCCGGGGGACGGTCCTCGTGCAGGACGAACTGCAGGAGGTGCATCTGGTCCGGGAGTTCGAGACGGCGGACGGGAAGTTCTCCTTCATGGCGACGGTGCCGGAGTGCCGGTCCTTCCTGCGGGTGGCGATGCTGCCTCCCGGCAAGGGGCGGGAGAGAGGGCCGATCCCTGTGCCGACGACCGTGCACGTGACCAGCAACGCGTCGAACAGGGCGTTTTTCGTGATGAGGTTCTGGTACAGGAAGTTCACGCGTCTGGCGGAAAGCATGGGGAAACGGCGATGAGGCCGGGTGCGTGGCGGACGGGCGGCGATGTTCCGGCCGGGAAGGCCCGAGGTGCGGCGGACGAAGGCCGCATTGCGGCGGGTGAAGCCCGCATTGCGGCGGGGGAAGCCCATTGCCCTGCGACCGTGGTCTGGGGTCTGGCGGGGGAGGTCCGCATTGCAGCAGGCGAAGTCCGCATTCCGATGGGCATAGCCCGAGTTCCGGCGGGCGAGGTCCATTTCCCTGCGATCGCGGCCCGGGGGCCGGCGGGGGAAGCCGTCATTCCGGCGGACGAGGTCCGCATTGCAGCAGGCGAAGCCCCCATTCCGATGGGCATAGCCCGAGTTCCAGCGGGCGAGGCCCATCTCCCTGCGATCGCGGCCCGGGGTCCGGTGGAAGAAACGAGGATGCCGGCGGGGGAAGCACGGGGTGCATCGGGCGAAGCCCGCATTGCAGCAGGCGAAGTCCGCATTCCGATAGTCATGCACATCCCGGCAGACATACGCATCCCGGCGGGCATGGCCCGCATTCCGGCACGCATACACGCTCCGGCAGAGGATGCGTGGGACGCAGGGACTGCCGCCCCCTGGGCCCCGCCGACGGGGATGTTCCGGAATGCCGGGATGTTCCGTGGCTCTTGCCCGGGAGAAGAATACATCCCGATGGAACCCCCCGGGTGCGGCCGAAGCGGCATTGCCCTGCATCCCGGGAAGATCCTGAGGACGTCCCCCGGCCGGAACGCGGACATGCGCCCCGGCCCGGCCCTGCGCCTGAACCGGCATGGCTTTGCGGCCCCATCCCGACCCATCCCTCCTTTTCGGGATCTCCCTCCTTTCCGGGATCTCGCTCCTTTCCGGGCCCTCTCTCCCTTCCAAGCCTTGCTTCCCTTCCCCACAGCGCTTTCCTCCCCCACAGCGCTTTCCTCCCCCACAGTGCTTCCCTTCCCCACAGCGCTTCCCTTCCCCACAGCGCTTCCCTTCCGAACCCCTCAACCCGATGCGGCGCGGTCCTTCGCCGCACGCACTTGACATGGCCATCCCGCTTCCTCCATGGCTCTCGGTGGTGGCCGTCTCACGCAACGACGGCCACGGCGGCGACCTCGCCCGCAGAACCCGACTCTTCATGCGATCCCTCGCCTGGCAGGCCCGTGCCTTCCGTCTCCCCACGGAACTCGTCCTCGTGGAGTGGAATCCACCCCACGATGCCCCGCCCCTGGCCGAGGAACTGTGCATCCCCGCCCACTCCCTCTTCACGACCAGGATCATCACGGTCCCGGCGCAGGTGCACATGGCCCTGCATCACGCCCAGCACCAGCCCCTCTTCCAGATGATAGGCAAGAACGTCGGACTGCGCCGCGCACGGGGCGAGTTCCTCCTCGCCACCAACGTGGACGTGCTGCTGGACGACGCCCTCTTCGAGGCCATCGCCCAGCGCGCCCTGGATCCCCGCCGCATGTACCGGGCGGAACGCTGGGACGTGCGCCCCGACATCCCCGAGGAGAACCACCGGGCCTTGCAACGGTACCTGCGCACCCCCGCGAACCTCCTGCGCCGCAACCGCAGACGGCTTCCCGGGCCTGAACGCGACCGGAAAAAGAAAGCCGACGCCCATCCCATCCCCGGACACACGAACGCCGGCCCCTTCCCCGGAGCGACATACGGCTCCTGCGGCTCGGCAAGGGTGGTGGCCCTCGCGGCGGACGCCCCCGCGGAACGCCTCTTCACCAACGCCTGCGGCGACTTCACCCTCATGCACGGGGACGCATGGAGACTGCTCCGCGGATACGGGGAGTTCGAGACCCAGTCCCTGCACCTGGACAGCGTGGGCTGCGTCGCCGCCCACGCAGCGGGCTACCTCGAGACATCCTTCCTGCCGCCCCTCGTCTGCTACCACCTCGAGCACGGCCAGGGGACCGGGGCGATGCGGGACGTGGCCTGGAACGCCGACAAGGACGCAAGAACCCGCTTCATCGCCGACTGCGTCGCCCGGTGCCTGCCCATCCTCGACGACACCGTGATCTGGCACACGGTCGTCGAAGACCTGCGCAGGACCCCGGGCATGCGGCTGAACTCCCCGAAATGGGGCCTGCGGGACTTCGATCTCAAGGAGACCGTCTTCACGGCGTCGGGGATCGTGGAAGTGCCGGGGAGCCCCCCGTGTTCCGGCGACCTCCGTTCCCCCTCGGCCCTGCACGACGCCCACGACGCCGCCGTGTGCCTGCAGCGGACGTACTACAGGTACGCCCTGAACCCCGACAAGGTCCGCCGCTACGCAAGGGCGGGATTCCTGGAAGGACATCCCGTGGGCCGCATCGGGCTCGCCGCGCTGACGGGCCTCGTGCGGTGGCTGCGACGCCTCGGATGGAAGGGATCCGCGACATGACGCCAGAGTTTTCGCAAAATGACTTCGGCGTCACGGAGAGACCGATGCCCGAAGGAGTCCCGGAAGGGTCCCGTGGCCCGATCCTTGCCCATGCGCCACGGGATGCGGAAAACCTGCGGCCGATGCCCCCTGCCGATGGACCCTTCGCCACGCGCACCATCGAGGAGGTGGCGGCCTTCTGGGACCGCAGGCCCTGCAACGTCCGGCACTCCCTCCGGGAACCGGGCACCCGGGAGTACTTCGACGAGGTGGAACGGCGCAAGTATCTCGTGGAGCCCCACATCCCCGCCTTCGCGGAATTCTCCCGCTGGCGCGGCAAACGGGTGCTGGAGGTGGGATGCGGCATCGGCACCGACACCATGAACTTCGCGCGCAACGGCGCCAGGGTCACCGCCGTGGACATCTCGGCGGCATCCCTCTCCCTCGCCCGGAAACGGGCCGAGATCTTCGGCATCGCGGAGGCCATCGACTTCAGACTCGCCAACGCCGAGGACCTGGGACGCCACGTCCCCATCGAACCCTACGACCTCGTCTACGCCTTCGGCGTCGTCCACCACACCCCGAACCCGAAGGCGGCCATCCGCTCCATGCGGGCATACATGGACGACGCCTCCGTCATGAAACTCATGGTCTACAGCCGCCTGTCCCTCAAGGTGCTGGAGATCGCGGCCTCCCGCCTCCTCGACAGGCCCTGGGAGGTGGACCGGCACGTGGCGGAGCGGTCCGAGGCCCAGACGGGCTGCCCCGTCACCTACACATACACCCGGCGCACCCTGGCGCGGCTGCTCGAGGGTCTGACGGCGACCCGCATCTTCAAGACCCACGTGTTCCCATACGTCGTCGCGGACTACGTCCGCCACGTCCATCGGCTGCGACCGATCTTCCGGGCCATGGGCCCACGGCTTTTCAAGCGGCTCGAAAGCGTCGCCGGCTGGCACCTGTGCGTCGACGCGCGCCTCGCGGAGGGAGGACCCTCCGCGCCCTGCGGCAACGATGCCGCGACATCAACAGAGTCGTTCCAACGGACAAGGGAGGAAAGGATTCCATGAAGTTCATCGATGCGGACGTCTCCGTCGTCGGCCTCGGCAAGCTCGGGGCCAGCATGGCCGCCGCCATGGCCGTCCAGGGGCTGCACGTCATAGGCGTGGACACCTGCGGACAGACGGTGGACGCCGTCAACAGGGGACGCGCCCCGGTGCGGGAGACGGGTCTCGACGAGGCCATGGCCGGCTGCGGCGATCGCCTCCGGGCGACCATGGACATGGCCGAAGCGGTGCTGCACTCCGGCGTCACCTTCGTGGTGGTGCCGACGCCGAGCGACGAGCGGGGGGCCTTCTCCCTCGACTTCGCCGCGGCATGCTTCGAGGCCATGGGCAAGGCCTTGAAGGGGAAGGAGGGCTATCACGCGATCGCCCTGACGAGCACGGTGCTCCCGGGTTCCACCCGCCACGGCCTGCTCCCGGTGCTTGAACGCGCCTCGGGCAGAAAATGCGGCCGGGACTTCGGGCTCTGCTACAACCCGGCGTTCGTGGCCCTCGGCTCCGTCATCCGGGACTTCCTCGCCCCGGACTTCCACCTGATCGGACAGTTCGACGAGCGGTCCGGAGACGCGGTGGCCGCGATCCTGCGACGGGTCGGCTCCAATCTCGCGCCCATGCGGCGGACCACCCTCGAGAACGCCGAACTCGCCAAGATCGCCGTGAACGGCTTCATCACCCTGAAGATATCCTTCGGGAACCTGCTGGCGGAACTGTGCCAAGGGGTGCCCGGGGGCGATGTGGACGCGGTGAGCGAGATCGTGGGGGCGGACGGGCGCATCGGCAGACGCTGCCTCACGGGAGGGCTCGGCTTCGGAGGGCCCTGCTTCCCCAGGGACAATGCGGCCCTGGCATTCCTCGGACGCCAGGTCGGCGCGGACACCGGGGTGCTCGCCGCCAACGACGCCGGGAACCGGGCAAGGGGCAGACGCCTGCTCGCGAGCCTTGCGGGGCGCATCCCGGCGTCGGGCAAGGCCGCGGTCCTGGGACTCGCATACAAGCCCCAGACGCATGTCACGGAGGACTCGGCGGGGCTGGCCCTGTGCATGACGCTCCGGGACGCCGGATACATCGTTGCCGGCTACGATCCCCTGGCCGGGGAGGAGGCCTCGAAGATCCTCGGCAAGTCCGCCGTCGCCCCGTCCCTCGGGGCCTGCGTCGCGGACGCCGACCTCGTGGTGGTGGCGACCCCGGATCCGGCCTTCGCCGCCCTGCGGGCGGAGATGCTGGGGGGCGTCGACGGCCGCGCCTGCGTCGTGGACTGCTGGCGCATCCTCAACCGGAGCGTGCAGACGGCAGGCAACGTGGACTACGTGCCGGCGGGCCGATGCATCGACCCGGTCGCCGCCGAGAGCCGCATCGCCACCCTCTGGATCCCGGAACGCCGCCCCGAGGCCGGCGTCGCCCCCGCAGGGCCCGATGTCCTCCACCAGGACGCCGTCGTCCCGGAACGCGATCCCGGAACCCGCCCCGACTCCAGACCCTCGGGCCTGCCCGGGACACACGGGCCGCAAGGGTGAGCCGCCATCCGGCGCACCCCCCGCACGGACAGGACACGCGCCCGCCGTCCGGGACGACCGCATCCGGAGCGTCCCCTGGCGTCCCGCGAAGGCGCCTCGCCCGGACCTACACCGTCGTCGTCCCCCTCGCTGACACGGGACGGGGCCTCGGAGACCTGCTGGCCTCCCTGGCCCTCCAGACGGCGGACACGACGAGCCTCGAAACGCTGTGCCTCGACGGCGGCACGAACGGCCGCGCCACCCGCGCCTGCATCGAGACATGGCGAAAATCCCTGCCGAATCTCCGATGGATCCCCGCAGAAGGCCTCTCCCACGCCGCCGCATGCAACCTCGGCATCGACCTCGCGACAAGCGTGTGGCTCACCTTCTGCGAGGCCGAGGAGTTCCTGGATCCGGCCTTCCTCGCCGCCGCGGACAGATTCCTCTCCCTCCCGGAAAGCGCCCGCGTCGGCATGGTCTGCTGCCGCCGCCTCTTCCACGCCGACCGCCACGGTTCCCTCCAGGACTCCCACCACCTGCGGCGTCAGTTCGCTTCGGGACCACGGTGGATGCCCGCCCGGGACTGCGGGGAGTGGCAGGTTCCCTCGATCACCTCGGTCGTGTACGACCGCGCCTTCCTCGACCGGCACCGTCTGCGCCTGAAAGACGACATCCGGCCCTTCTTCGCCGACACGGAATTCAACATCGCCTGCATCCTGGCCATGAGGGGGGAGGACAGCGAACGGGACGCCATCGGCGTCCTCCCGGAAGCCGTCCACGTCCGGCGTCTTCGAGGGAACGCCTTCTCCTTCGCGGATACCTTCCGGAACGACCCGGCGTTCCACACGGAGGTCTTCGACCTCGGCTACGCCCGCACCCTCAAGGACATCCTGGGCCGCCTCGGCCACGTCCCCGCCTTCGCCCAGCGCATGGTCCTCACCTCCTTCATGGCCCAGGCGGAACTCTACGCCTCCACGAGAGGCGCGGCCTCATACCGTCCCTTCACAACGGCGAAGGCCCTGCGGGACCGCTTCGCCCGCACCCTCGCCCTGTGCGATCCCGGCATCGCGCTCCGGGAGGCATACGGCGACGCCCCCTCCCCCATGGGGGAACATCTCGTGGAACGCCTCCTTGGCGTGTCAGGCGACACCCTGTGGATAAGCGCCCTTGCCTTCGACCCGTGGAAGGGATGGATCAAGATGGCCGTGACCGGCGATGCCGGGATCGCCTTTTGCCAAAAGGGCGCGAAGCTCGAGATCCTCCACGAACGGCATGCGGGGCGGAGATTCCTGGACGAGACGTTTGCACCCGAACGCCTCTTCTGGCTGCGTCTGCGGGATCGCCGGTCCCCCGTCGAAACCGCCCAAGAGGGAACGCGCTTCCGGATGCTCGGCCGGGACATGGGGACCACGCTCGACCCTCGCCTTGCGGAGGAGGCCCTCGCCCCGGGGAGACCTTGCCTCGATGCCCGGAGGTCCGGCCCGGCGGCAAGGATATGGGACCATCCCCGAGGGGACGGGCAGGACGGGGGAAATTCGGGCAACAATCCGGACGACAAGGACCCCCTCGCCCACGTCGGGACGTCCCCGGGGGCCATCGCCCACGCAGAAGACCCGTACCGGGACTGCTGGCTCTTCATCGACGGCCCCATGGAGGCCCGGGAGAACGCCGAACACCTCTGCCTGCACGTCGTGCGGCACCATCCCGAGATCAACGCATGGTTCGTCATGGGCAAGGACGCCCCGGACCGGGGACGCCTTCTTGCCACCGGCGCGCGCATCCTGGACTGCGGGAGCCCGGAGCACATCCGCGCCCTCGCCTCCTGCGCCCATCTCGTCTCCTCCAACATCGAGAGCCGCATCGCCGCGGAAAGCCTGCTCGCCCCCCGAACCGCCCCCTTCTCCTTCACCCTCGCAAGCCACGGCATCCTCAAGGGGGACATGTCCGCCATGTACGCACGGGCCCGCATCGACCTCATCTGCGTCATGACGTACGGGGAAGCCGGCCATCTCCTGGCCGAGGGCGGCCCGTACCGCTTCACCGCAAAGGAGGTCGCGCTCACGGGACTGCCCAGGATCGACGCGCTGCTCAGCCGCACCCGAAAGCCCGAACGCCGTCTCCTGATCATGCCCACATGGCGGGGACACCTCCCGGTGCGCCTTCCCTGGGAACGGCCCCCCTTCGATGCCCGGGATCCGGCGGGACGTCCATGCACAGGGGGATTCACCCGAAGCGAACTCGAAACCCTCCTCGCCTCCGACTTCATCGTCAACTGGCGCAGACTCCTCCACGCCGAGGAACTGCGGACCCTCGCCGAACGCCACGGCTACGGCGTCACCTTCCGCACCCACCCCCACGTCCGATGCCACCTCCCCCTCCTCGCCCCTCCTCCCTGGATCGACGTCCCGGACATCGCCGCATCCCCCACCCCGGACCTCCAGGAGGACATCCTCGCCTGCTCCATCCTCCTCACGGACTACAGCACCGTCGCCTTCACCGCAGCCTGCCTCCCCCGCAAGATCGTCTACTGGCAGTTCGACAGGGCGGAACACCTCTCCGGCTCCCACAACATGGAGGTGCCGGGATGGTTCGACTACGAACGGGACGGCTTCGGCCCCGTCACGGAAGGGCTCCCGGATCTTCTCCGGGAACTGGAACTGGGCATGGTCGGCAACGGCGCGGTGGATCCCGTCCATCTCGAGCGAATCGAAGCGACATTCCCATACAGGGACACGGGGAACTGCGAGCGGACGTTCCGGGCGATACGGGCCCTCCGGGAGCCATGAAACGCATGCGCAAGATGCCATCGTCCCATGCTCCCGGGACGACGCGGCATCCAGATACGATCGATGTCTCTTTGCGCAACCCGACATGAACGATAGCGTCAAATCGCCCCGAAAGACCTCGTGGCGGCCACGGCCGCCATGTTCTGGCATCCCGCCCCGCGATCCGATACGGTTGCGCCCGTGAGGGCGGACGCAAGCGTCCGCCCCCACGGCCCGGACCCAAAGCACCCCAAGGAGCCGACATGCCCTTTGAATCCCTGATTTTCCACTTCGGCACCCTGCCCGACTGCGCCCCCATGCTCAGCGCATGGGCGGCCAACGGCCCACTTCTCGAAGGAATGGGCCTCGTCTACAGGGACGTCGGAGGCATCCTGCGCTCCGGCATCCCCCAGGCCCGACGCCACTTCGCGGAACTCGCCGCCCGGGGCGTCCGGCTCGTCGTCGTCGGGGGACCTGACCACCTGCGCCTCCTCCACGCAGAGAAGAGACGGGATTTCATGGCGCGGTTCCCGAACGCCCCCATGCGGGCCTTCGTCGCCTTCTCCCGCCAGGACGCCCTGCTGGAATCCCTCTTCGTCATGATGGCCATCCGCGGATGCCCGGACGGCGCAGGGGAATGGCTCCACCGTCACACCCGCGACCCGCGGAACGACTACGCAACCCACCTCCTCCACCTCCATCGCCTCTTCGGCAAGGAGAACGTCCAGGTCTTCATCGGCGACGGGGGGCCCGACGAAGAAGCCCGCGCCCAGGACGCCTTCTGGCGCTTCGCCGGCATACGCATCCCGGAAGACCCCGGCACCGGGCTCCGGCACCTCGCGCCGACCCTCAACCTCCTCCCGGGGAGGGACTTCTGCGAATTCGCCCGCTGCGCCGTCGGGGCTCTCGGCGCGCGTTTCTCGTGGGATTCCCCGTGGATACGGGCGACGGGGGGATTCCCGAAGACGGAGCTGCAGCTGCTCTCGCAGATAGGGCGCAGGGACCTCCTCGCCCGATGGAAAGAGACGAACGGACGCCTTGCGGCAATGCTCGGCAGGACATCCCCCCTCTTCCCGGATCGCCCCCCATCGGCCGAAACCGGCCCTTCACGGCACAAGCCCCACAGGCCCGGCTACCTGGGCCTGACATGGAGCAACGCTTGCTGCGTTGCGGAAAGGCTCGAGGAACACTTCGCCCGGTCCCTGCTCCGGGATCTCGACGGGACGCCCGTCCACGCCCTCACATGGGGGCAGCGCATCGTGCTCCAGGCGTTGCGGGAAACGGCCGGGGCGGGACGATGCCCGGATTTTCCCAAGACGGGGGCGATGGCGACGCCCCATCCCGAACGGGCCCCGGAGACGGCGCAATCCACAAGAGCCCACGAGACGCCGCATCCCGGGCGAACCCCGAAGACGCTCGGGGAAGCGGCCAGAGAGACGGCCAAACGCCATGCCTTCTTGGAACGGCCCGCTTCCCCGAAGTGGCCTGCTTCCCCGAAACGCCCTGCTTCCTCGAAAAGCCCTACTCCCTCGAAAAGCCCTACTCCCTCGAAACACCCCATCTCCCCGAAATGCCCTGCCTCCCCGAAATGCCCCGTCTCCCCGAAGGACAGGGACACATCAAAAACCGCCGCCCCGACCGGACACAAAAACTGCACACAGATGCACACGGACGCCCGAGGACTGGCCACCCGAACACCTCCGTCCATCGCAAAACAGGAGATCCCCGGCCCCATCGCCCACCCTTCCGCGGACGCCCGGACCCTCTCCGTCTCGCACCCCGCACCCCTTCTCGCCGTCCTCACCATGACCTACAACCACGAAAAGTTCATCGAGGCGAACATCGAGAGCGTCCTCGACCAGCAGACCCCCTTCCCCATCCTCCACATCATCGCCGACGACGGCTCGAGCGATGCCACCCGGGACATCGTCCTCGCCCACGCCGCAAGACACCCCCACATCCTGCCGCTCCTGCGGCGCGAACGGCCGGAGACCCCATGGAACAACGTCCGCGCCCTCTTCGAGACGGCCCGCACCCCCTACGTCGCCCTCTGCGACGGCGACGACCGGTTCACCCACCCCCGCAAGCTCCGCCTCCAGGTAGAATTCCTCGAGGCCAACCGCGACTGCGCCCTCTGCTTCCACGTCGTCCGGGTGACCTACGAGGACGGGGCAAGGCCCGAACGCCTCTATCCACCTGTCCGCGAACTTCCCGGCGGCGTCAGGGACCGCTACGACATCAACGACCTCATCCGCTGCAACATCATCCAGACCAACTCCGCCGTCTACAGATGGCGCTTCCGGAAGGGCCTCCCGGACTGGTTCCGGGCGGACCTGCAACCCGGAGACTGGTACTGGCACCTGCTCCACGCCGAAACAGGCCGCATCGGCTTCATCGACAGAATCATGGCCGAATACCGACGGCACCCCAAAGGCGTCTACTACCTCTCCGAAACGGACCGCCTGCGGCACCGCGCGGTCGTGGGCCTGCGGGAACTCGCCGTCTACGAGGCCGTGGACGAACACTTCCGGGGGCGATTCCGGGACGTCCTGCTGGATCTCGCGAACGGCGTCTTCGCAGACTGCCTGATGCACGACACAAGGCTGGCCGGGCAGAAGGATGCGCACCCCGCCCTGCCTGGACTCTGCGACGCCTTCCCCGTCTTCGCGCGGCACTTCCTCGCGTCCGTGACGCGGACTGGAGGGACGCAGGGCGGGCAGGAGAAGCCGGCCGCATCATAGCAGATCACATTCCGATCTTGAATTTTGATGGCATTATGCCATTACACGGCCAATGCCGAGAGAAAATCATGCTGCGATATGACATGACGTGCACTTGCCTGCCATGATTGGAACGACACTTCGGGTTGGCGGAAAATCCGCTGGCAACATATTATATAATGATGTACAATATGTTCCTCTTTCGAAAACCCCGACGGCGTTGCCCTCGCGCACACCGGCATCCCCTCGCGCCGTGGCCGATGGTCCCGCCGCGCCGGCGCATCCCTGGCCGTTCTCCCTGTATTCCCGGCATGCCCGTCAACGAGGGACAGACATCCCGGCCGCACACCTGGCGGTCGCACGGACCCCTTGGCCGCAGAGCGAGGACTTTGCATGCATGGCCTGCCTTCCCGGCAATGGCCGGTGCGGCGTCAGGACGGGGCTGGCCGACGGCGGGCGGGAACGGGCGGGTGACACGGGGGCTAGGAGGCCGTGGACCGATGCGGCACGCCTCCCCATCCCCGAACACTGAAATGCCGCTGACGGTTCCAGGACCCGAGGCCGGAAAAATCAAGCACGTTCGCCATTTGCCCGGCATATGCCTTGCATCATGCATGGCAAGGAGGAGAGAATGCACAAACTGACCTCAATACGCATCGCCATTTACGTTTTAATGCTGCTATGCCTATCGTCCTGCGGCAGCGAAAATTTTGACGAAACAAACATCCCGCGACTGAAGGACTCTCAGATACTGACGACTTCCATCAACGATATCACTTTGTATTGATTTGACTTCAACGACACGCCAGAAAAAATGCTGTCAAGACTTGTGCATGAATCCGAATTTACGCAAATCAAATCCACATTCACTTCCATAAACAATGAACTCAGATCGCAGAAATCAATTGAGGACATCCCATCGAACGGGCTGCTCTACCTACTCTATGAATAGACGATTTTGTGCCAAAGGGAGTAAAATCTCCAAATTTTCTTTTGTTCGACTTTGTCAAATTGTCACAGCTCAACGAGAAGCCACTGCTTGACGATACACGAATGGCTTTATCGCTGCACGGAAGGCACCCTTTGAAAACATCAAAACCTTCAAAATATTTCTTTACCGAAAGATTCTTTGACGATCAAATACAATTAGAATATGGTTTTGACCTTTGCAATCGCATTAAATTCAAGATACATGACCATACGGAAAACACTATAATCGGCGAGCCCGAGTTTACTGTTTCATTTGTAAAATTTGGCAATATGCAAGAGTATAATGTATTATAAATCGAAGTGAATGATTCTGTCAATGCTAATTCAAATACGGATATTTTTATCGCGATGCCATCGAGGCATTTAGCAAAAGGTATGGAAAGCCTGTGGAATTCAAAAACGCCATTGAATCAAAAAAATTGCATCTTCTATGAATGGCTTGGCAATGACTGGTTAATTCTTGCCAGGAGCAGGGCACCTAACAGCAACATTGACAAATCCGTTGACAACCATATCACATACGTGCCGCACATACTTCTCTTCAATAGAAAGCTGTTCGTGGAATTGCTGCAGGAATTCAGCAAGAGTATTGTAAAATTGACGGAGAAATGCGATGAGAGACGCAAAGAGACGACAAGGGAACTATACGAGGAATTGGCCCGCAGAAAGTCGAATATGTGACATTGTACAGGCATATCAGAACATAGACAAGTATAGAATGTCACGTGTGCCAGATGGGAGTGTGAGGATTCAGGTCCTCGGCAAGGACTGCGCGGGAGAATTTCGAGGGGCTGTCGCAAGCCAGGACTGCCGTTGAGCCTTCGGGGCGAGGCGCCCCGGCGCAGCCACGGTCCGGGTGGCGGCCGCCGGCCCGATCAAGACGGGAACGGCCGACGGCGTCGCCAAGGCAAGGACCGGGCGGAACGACCCGCGGCACCGCGACCGGCACGGAACAACCGCAAAGACGAGGAAATGATCCGCGGACGCCACCGCCAAGGAGAAACGCCCTGCCCCTCAAGCCGCAAGGCAGGACGCCTTCAGGCACCTCCACATTCCAAAGCCCGGCATCGAAGGATATCCTCCCGACACACGAGGACGCATGCCATCACCCACGGACAGTCCGCCCGCGCATGCACCCTCGGCAAACGGATGCCCCGCATCCCGACCTTCGCCCATCCGCATCACCGGACAGCCACGTCCCCAAAAAACGGCGCGGATGGCGTGAGACCTGCGTCCAGGTGTTGCATCCGGACGCCCGAGAATCCCGTCACCCCACTCCGTCCTCCATCCCTCCATCGACCGCCCTGAAGGACAGATCCCCAAGAGTAACCCAGAGGGACAGTCTCATGACATTCCATACAAAAAATCACGCCACCGACACAAAGACGCGCTTCCGGGACAGTCCCGGTCCCCCCGAACCCATGACAGATCGTGGCCTGCCGATTTTTATACGAAAATATTCGCCAAACCCTCACCCTCTTGACACAAATCGAAAACGGGTGTACTCCTGCGAATTGTTTTGGCAGACTGCAGCGTCCACGGCGGAAGAATAGGACGCCACACGGGCCGATGTGCAGGCAGGCGGCCAACGGTGCCATCCCGGCGCCCGGAAGGACGGGAACCGCCCCCGAACGCCGCCAACGGGAGCGGAAGGATGCGAACACACAGGTGCACACACGGCAACGGTTCTGCCTCCCAAACCCGCGCCTGTGGCTGCCCCCATGTCGGAACACACAGGTGCACACACGGCAACGCATCCACAATGTGCAAACGGGGATCCCACCCATGGAGCTGACGCCCACGGCCGACCCCCAAGGGAGACGGGAAAACCGGCCAGGACGGGGAAAGCCCGTCCACTGCAACCCTACTATCACGCATGTAGATATATCTGCGAATCCATTAAGTTGAAAATCTAAAAAACAGCGTCATAGGCAGTGTCCACCGAAATAGATAAGGAATTCTCGACTTCACCGTTTGCCAGAATCTTTTTCATGAGGGAAGCAATTCCATGGAAATCGACGACAAGTCCCAGCTTCCGAGAACAATCACAGACGGCATCTATGGAGCCGCAAACTACTTGGCATCGGTCAAGGGCTGCTTCACCATCATCTGCCTCTTGGTCATCCTCCTCCCCGCATTCCTCCTCGGACCCTACCTCCCCATCATCGACATCATACAGTACGTCGGTCTGCACAACTATCCCCCCAAACTCTCCTTCGGCCCAGAACATATCTACGTCTTCCAGTTCACCTTCATCCTCCCGCATATATTGCTACGACTCTTGCACGACATGCAAATCTCCGCCGCTTGGCAAATTTGCTTGCTTTACTGCCTGTTGATGCTGGTGGCGTTCTTTGTCCTATCAAAAATCTATACAATTTTCTTTAAAAATGGTAAGATGTACTATTTTGCCACTGCAGCATCCTTGTTTGCAGTTTGGGATGGACTCTTTCTCTGGGGTGGCCCGCTACCATTCTCTCTCGCTGCGGCACTATTTTCCATCGCATTCTATTACTATATCCGCGAAGGTGCCTATTCTGAAGACAACAGCATAAAAATAACGGCCATACTGTTTCTTGCATGTACATCGCATCCATTTGCCATACCGTTCGTCCTCATCCTTCTCGGCGTCAGATTCCTTGTGCAGTCAAACAACACACAGAGAGTCAAGGCACTGTTGTGCATGGTGCCAATATTCTGCTTCGCAGCATTGATAATGATAGACAGTCCAGAGAGTGATGTCAAAGCGGAGCTACTCAAATTGGTCAGCTTCCACATAAACAATCTAATAAAAAATGTCAAAATGCTTTACTTGTCCCCGAAGGTGATAACAGAATTCATCTACAGCGAGAGAATGCCGAAGACCTTACAAATATTCTTCTGGGTTAGATCATCGATCATTCTTCTGGGATTTGCCTTATCGGCGATATGCATGTTCTTGAAGTCAACGAGCCGCCCCCATAGATACCTATATGTTTACGTCTTCGTAACTCTTCTGCTCTACCTGACTTCAGTCGATGTGACTGATGTGATAGTCGAATGGCCAGCAAGAATTTTAAGCTTCTCTGGCATTTTTCTTTTTGCTTCAGGATTCATTGTAATACACCAGCTTATTTCTAAAACGAGATTAACGCGTCCGATAACTATGGCCGCATCAGCATGGGGAAACGCCCCGTTAATTATACTCATTGTTTGCATGTCAGCTATACACACATATTTGCCATTTAACATATTCTACCCAAAATCAAAAATTTTCCAGTTTAACTATTTGCAAGTTCGTAGCCAACTTATTGAAGAGGCATCTAATTGTTTTATAACATTTAGATACGCAAATCTAAACCCATACTATTTGCACTCTATGGAAAAATTACTATTTTCAGATAAAAAAATAATCGCAAGCGGTATACTATTAGAGAACGATTGGCATAAGCTTCAGCGCCACAACACACGCGTTATAAATGCCAATAACAAAAAAGAAGTGATATACCTCATCTATTGCGGAAAAGACAGGTTGTTGCATGTCAGAAAATTGAGAGATGGCAATGCGAGGGAACTCGATAAAAAGCCACACTAAACTTAAACTCTTTTGCATTCATTAATTTGGAGTCAGGGGCATTTCTCACAATTCCAAATAGAACACTTGATTTATAAGAGACGAACTGATTTTCTGAAAACAAATTGAAGACACAAAAGATAAACAACCTTTTTTGACACCTCATACCGTTGGCAATAACATGGACGTCTCCGTGAATACAGGGATCATCATCGCCGGAGGCGCTGGATTCATCGGCTCCCATCTCGTGCGGCACTTCTTCGCATCGGGACGTCACGTTCTCGTCCTGGACAACCTGTGCCGCGGACGGGAAGCCCACATCAAGGACATGCTGGGGGACGGCAGACTCACCTTCGCGAACATAAACATCGAGGACACCGACCGCCTGACACGCATCATGGGGGAGTTCCACACATCCCACCCCGTCGACGTCCTTTGGCACATGGCGGCCAATTCCGACATCCCCGCGGGGATCGCCGACCCTGACATCGATCTGCGCGACACGTTCATGACAACGCACTCCCTGCTGACGGCCATGCGGCGGATCGGACTCGTCCGCATCGCCTTCGCCTCCAGCTCCGCCGTGTACGGCGACCACGGCCCCGACACCCCGCTGCGGGAAGACACCGGGCCGCTCCTTCCCATCTCCAGCTACGGCGCCATGAAACTCGCGTCCGAGGCGAGCGTGAGCGCAGCGACGGAACATTTTCTGGAACGGTCATGGGTGTTCCGCTTCCCCAACGTCGTCGGCGTCCCCGCCACGCACGGGGTCATCCTCGACTTCATCCGCAGGCTCAAGACCGACCCGCGGAAACTCGACGTCCTGGGCGATGGCACCCAACGCAAGGCCTACCTTCACGTGGACGAACTCGTCGCGGCCATGCTCTTCGTGGTGGAACGCTCCACGGCCCGCCGCAACTGCTTCAACATCGGCCCCCTGGACGACGGCGTCACCGTGCGCTCCATCGCCGAGGACGTGGTCGCCAGCGTCGCCCCGGACGCCGCCATTGCATACGGCCAGGAACCCAGAGGATGGGTGGGGGACGTGCCCCGCTTCAGCTACGATGTCGGCTCCCTCGCCGCACTGGGATTCACGCCCCGTCTCGGATCCCGGGACGCCGTGCGCAGGGCGATCGACGAGATAGCGAGGCAGGAAGGCGCATGACGCCCCAACTCGTCATCCTCTGCGGAGGCAAGGGCACGAGACTTGCCGAACGCCTGCGACTCCCCGACGGAACTCTCCTGCCGAAACCCCTCGTCCCCCTGGAGGGCACGCCGCTGCTGGAACGCCAGATGCGCCACGCCGCCGCCTTCGGCGTGCGTCGCATGACACTGCTGGTCGCCCATCGGGCCGATGCCGTCCGGGAGTTCTGCCATGGCCTCCATCTGCCCGGCGTCACCGTGGATCTCGTGGAGGACGGCGTCCCGAAGGGCACGGCCGGAGCCACGCTTCACGCCCTCGACGGACTGGAGGACGAATTCCTGGTGATGTACGGCGACACGCTGCTCAACGTGGACCTGGACAGATTCGTCGCCTTCCACAGGGACAGCGCCGCCGGAATCACCCTCTTCGCCCACCCCAACGACCACCCGCGGGATTCCGACCTCCTGGACGTGGACGACCAGGGACTCGTGCGGGGCATGCACCCCTATCCGCACCCCCAGGGGACCGCATACCGCAACCTCGTCAACGCCGCCCTCTACTGCATGCGCAAGAACGCCCTCGCCCCCTTCAGGGACACGCCCGCGCCCGCCGACTTCGCAAAGGATCTCTTCCCCCTGATGATCCGGTCGGGGACGCGCATCGCCGCCTATGCAAGCCCGGAGTACATCAAGGACGTGGGCACCCCGGAACGCCTCGACGCCGCCGAGAGAGACCTGCGTTCCGGCCGCTTCGCCGCCCAGACGCTCCGGCTGCCCCAAAGGGCCGTCTTCCTGGATCGGGACGGCGTGCTCAACGAGGAGGTGGGGCTTCTGTCGAAGGTCGAGGACATGCGCCTGCTGCCGGGAGCGTCCGCCGCCGTGCGTCGGCTGAATCGCGCCGGCATGTTGGCCGTGGTCGTCACGAACCAGCCCGTCGTGGCCAGGGGGGAATGCGACGAGACGACCCTCAGGCGCATCCACGACCGCATGGAGTCGCTGCTGGGAGACGAGGGGGCCTACATCGATCGGCTGTACTACTGCCCCCACCATCCCCACGGCGGATTCCCCGGCGAGCGAAAGGACCTGAAAGTTCCCTGCACGTGCCGCAAGCCCGCCACCGGCATGCTGGAGACGGCACGGAGGGACCTGCATGTCGACTTCGCCCGAAGCTGGCTCGTCGGCGACCGGACCACGGACATGCAGTGCGCCCGCAATGCGGGCATACGCTCCATTCTCGTGAAAACGGGCATGGGGGGCGCCGATGGAGCCTGCCTCTCCACACCCGACCTCGAGGCCGAGGACATCGGTGCGGCCGTAAGCATCATTCTTGCAGCAGAATTCCCCGGAGAGCAGGCGGCATGACCGCGGTCGTCAACCCCTCTGGCTTGCGATGTCCGGCACAGGCGAACGCCTTCCTCATGCGGGTTGCAATCCGACAAACACGCCGTTCATCGCCGTCGACATGCCCAGAGCTTGAAAAGCTCACTCTTGGGAGCAAGGCATGGTAATAACTCGCACGCCGTTTCACATCAACTTTTTGGATGGAGGAAGCGATATCCCAGAGTTCTACCGACAACATGGTGGAGCGGTCTTGAGTGCGAGTATAGATAAATATATGTTTTTATCCATGTGTCCTAATTTCTTTCAGGATGGATATTCGTTGAAATATACGGAAACAGAATATTGTAAAAATATCGATGAAATTCACCACCCAGCTACCAAGGAAATTTTCAAACATTATAAAATTAAGGACGTCAATTTCACAGCAATATCTGACATCCCCATAGAAAACGGAATGAAGTGTTCGTCAATATTCACAGTTGGCCTAATAAATCTATGTAACGCATACAATAGGACACATATAACACAAGAAGAAATCGCGAATCAGGCATGTAAATTTAAAATGAATATTTTAAATAAGAAAATCGGGAAACAAAACCAATACTCAAGCACATTTGGAGGATTGAACTATTTTAGTTTTAATAAAGATGACACCGTAACGATAAAAAGATTGCATATCGCCACTGATATCTTTAAAACTATGCAAGAGAATCTTGTTCTTTTTTACTCCGGCAAAAAAATCGAGGCAAATACCACCAGAGATGTTGACACAAACTTCAAAAATCAAACTGCAGTAAATGTAGTAAAACTAATGACCGCACTCGCGAATAAGCTTCAAAATGAATTGATGCATGGAAACGGCGACGCACTCGGTGAAATTATGAAAGAAGAATGGCGATTAAAGAAAGAAATTTTAACAAGTCCAGTTGACCCTGAGATTGCTGCTTTGCATGAGAAAGGCCTCTACAGCGGGGCCGTTGGTGGCAAGCATATTGAGCTTGGGGATAGAGTATATTTGCTTTTTTACGTAAAAAAACAAAATCATACAAGATTTCGAAAAGCATTTAAAGATATGCATGAGATGCCATTTCGCATCGACAGAAAAGGCACAACTCTAATTTATCCAGAGAGGGATCGTATATGAACGTACTTGGAGCAAGCATTTTACTGCCGGAGATAGATGGCTACCTCGCCACCATTCAAAACGAATTGCAAAACATAGGGAAGATAGAACTTTTAGACTTCCTTGATTTGCTCGTAATGGCGAGACTGGAAGGCAAACAGATATTCACCATGGGAAACGGCGGATCTGCGGCCACAGCTTCACACTTTGTGTGTGATTTCAACAAGGGGCTGAGTTACGGAAATCGTAAGAAGTATCGGGCAATATGCCTTAACGATAACTTTCCTACTGTTATGGCTTATGCCAACGATGTCAGCTATGATGCGGTCTTCATTGAGCAGCTTAAAAATTTCATGAGGGCCGGCGATCTGGTAATCGGGATATCAGGAAGCGGCAACTCCATGAATGTCGTAAACGCAATAGATTGGGCCAACCAAAATGGAGGCGAAACTATCGCCTTGGTCGGATACGATGGCGGGAGATTAAAAAATATTTCCAGACACTGCATCCATGTAAAAATAAACGACATGCAGGTCGTTGAGGACGTGCATATGGTCGTTGTGCACATGTGCATGCGCATACTCAGCAAATTGTCGCAAGAGAGGGAATCGCCCTGCCGACGACCGCGCATAACAGAATCTCAAGAGGTTCCGTGGAGTACCTAAAAAAATTCACCTGCTGGAATATAAATATGCAGAAATGCATCCATGACTTATTTTCTAGCTCAAATACTCGATAATCTGAGTAGATCGTGAACCTAATCATTTTGGGCGGAGGCCTAGCTGGACTATCACTTGCATATTTCCAGCAAGATCACTCCACCATTTCCAAAATCACAATTTTTGAAAAAGAAAATAATTTAGGGGGTTTATGCCGCAGCTTCAGCGAAAATGGAATCACATATGATATTGGGCCTCATATGTTTTTCTCGAAGAATGCAAAGACAATGCGAATAATTGAAGAATTGCTTGGAGATAACGTTCGCACGCTGCGACGATCAAATCAAATCGTTCACGACAAGAAATTCATCCAATACCCTTTTGAAAATGATCTTTCAAAACTTAACGAAAAGGATCTTGATTATTGTGTAAATACTTTCATAAACAATCCCTATGAGCAATATAAACCTGAGAACATGCTTCAGTTTTTCTTGGCTACTTTTGGAGAAGGCATCACAAACCTATACCTCCGGCCTTACAATGAAAAAATCTGGAAATTCGATCCAGCTTTCATGGACATGCAAATGGTCGGACGCATCCCCAAGCCGCCGAAAGAAGACATACTCCGAAGTGCCGAAGGCGAGACTGTTGATGGTTACATACACCAATTATATTTCAAATACCCAAAACACGGCGGCGCTCAAACTTTTATACACAGGATCAATGAAAGACTAAACGAAAAAATTACAATATTTACCAATTCTGAGGTGACAAAACTGGACAGAGTCGGGAACTCGTATAGTGTTGAAGCAGGTGGAAAGACATTCTTTGCCGATCGCATCGTCTCTACGATGCCCGCAAACATCCTAGCGTCAATCTACGAACCTGCAGATGAAGATATTCGGCGCACGGCCAGTGCTTTGCGATATAACTCACTGGCCATTCTTCTCGTTAACGTAAAGGAAAATCTCGTTGGCGACCACTTCACTTTCATGGTGGCAGACAAGAACGTTATTTTCCATCGCCTTTCAAGACTAGATTTTCTGGGAGCCGACTACTGCATCCCAGAAAGTTGCACATTCATGGTGGAAATCACCTATAAAAAAGATGATTTAATTGATAACGCCACGGATTCACAAATTATCGATAATGTTGTGAACGGTTTGAAATCCATTGCCTTTATAAAGGCCGCCGATGATATAAATTTCATAAACATCCAACGATTCGAGTACGCATATGTGGTGTATGACAAAATGCACAGGGCGAATGTAAATGCAATTTTAAACTATTTTTCAAAGCAGGGAATAGATCTTCTTGGACGCTTTGGAGCATATGAATACTTGAATATGGACAATGTTATTGAACAGACCAAAAGCTTCAGCAATAGATTTGCCTGCTGAAATGGATAGGGATAAGTTTTTGAACATTATTTGAAAGATAGATGTTCACAACAACTCCACATAGTCAACAAAAAGCTAAGTCAAACATAACAAGGTTGTTCATATACCTGTAAATGACAGATGGCGAACTACTTGAATGCCTGCAATTTGTCAACAAGAACACAATTCATGATGAAAAAATTTTGAAAACCATCCATCATCGCAAAACATTTAAACAAAGATCGCATATGAACAGTCAAGTAAAAAAAGTTGCCGTCATCGGCGCTGGCCCAGCGGGACTCGCCGCAGGATATCAACTATCCAATTACGGCGTGGATGTCACGATATACGAGGCATCCGACACGGTCGGCGGGATGGCAAAAACCATTCCGTTGTGGGGACAATTTGTCGATCTCGGGCCACACCGTTTTTTTAGCCATGACACAAGAGTGAATAAACTCTGGGTTGACATGCTTGATGGAAAATATTCAATGGTATCGCGATTAACTCGAATATATTACAATAATACTTTTTTTGATTACCCATTAAAAGCATTCAATGCAGTATACGGATTGGGTGTGCTCGAGTCTGCTCATTGCATTGCGAGCTACGCGAAGTCCTGCTTTATGAGTGATGAAGACAGCAACCGCTCGTTTGAGTCTTGGGTAACCAAAAGATTTGGTGCCAGGCTATTTTCTATTTTCTTTAAGTCGTACAGCGAAAAACTTTGGGGGATTCCGTGTTCCGAACTTAGCGCTGACTTTGCCGCACAACGCATTAAAAAACTATCATTATTTGAGGCGGCTAAGGCTGCAGTTCTTGGGAATAAAGACAATAAGCATAAAACATTAGTTGAAGAATTTGCATACCCTAATAATGGGGCTGGGATGTTATATGAATCACTGGCTGCGGCAATTGTAAATAATGGCGGAACTATACAAAAAAATACTATTATACAGGCTGTAAAGATTCAAGAAGGGGATCCGAACGTCCCCATCCTAATACTAGATGATGCGCGCCGAATTGCATTTGACCATGTGATTTCTTCAATGCCCCTCACAGATCTCATCTTTGGGATAGGCGCACCGAAAACCGTCATTGCGTCTGCGCAAAAACTAAAATTTAGAAATACAATACTTGTATATTTATTAATTGATGGCGTTAGCCCATTCCCTGATCAATGGATATATATTCATCAAAAGAACATGAAAACTGGCAGAATTACAAATTTCAAAAACTGGACCCCAACGATTAATAAAGGCAAAAAAGAGACAATTCTGTGCTTGGAGTATTGGTGCTATAATGAAGATGCGATTTGGAATACCTCAGATGAGTCATTAATAGCTATAGCGAAAGACGATATAATCAAAACACAGCTTCTTGCAAACAGCGCAGTTATTTCTGGCCATGTCGTACGTATACCCAAATGCTATCCCGTTTACGAAAGTGGGTACACGCAGCATATTGATGCGATTCGTGAATACATGCAGGGGATTAAATGCATTACGCCAATCGGAAGATATGGATCATTTAAATATAATAATCAGGATCATAGCATTATAATGGGCCTACTCGCCGCTGAAAATATCGCAAATAATGGCGAATATAACATTTGGGATATAAACACTGACTACGAATACCAAGAGTCAAGTAAAATTACCGAAGTCGGGCTATCAAACCAGGCGTGATGATGCTTAAACGTATTATACATTTTATCCGATATGGGATAGCCAGTAGCGTATCACTGGCTATTGATTATTGTAGCTATTTAATCATGCTAAAGCTTGATATTTTTAGTATTCCAGTTGCTGCGTCACTCAGTTATACAGTAGGTCTTTTTTTTGCTTATATATTAATGGTAAAAAAGGTCTTTACTGATAAATTCGCGCGACACGGGAGAAAAAAAGAACTTGTTCTATTCATTTGTTCTGGTTTGATTGGGATAACTATCACATATATTGTGTCAAATTTAGTTATCATGTTACTAGGTGAAAGTTATAATTTACCAAAACTTAGTTCTGTAGTAGTGAGTTTCTTCTCAGTGTATTGGTTTAGATGCACAATTGTATTTTACAATAAGAAATATAATGAAGGCTAAGCGCCGCCTAAATGGCTCTTAGAGCCGATTTCACTGCATGATGTTTTTTATAATGACATCCCCAACATATTTTCCGCTATGCTAGCACAGTAGTAAATGAAAATACTTGATCACCTTGCCAAATTCTGTTACCAAACTTAAAAAGAACCTCGTGCGTTGTCAAATTGATTTTAATATCTATACTCGAAGGGTATGGCAAACTATGCAAAAACTAAGCCAAGTCTCTTTTATAGAAGGTCGAAAAATATTTGAGTCGCCGCTGCTGAGGGGCAAACAGGTCGGAATCCTTCCTTGGATCCGACATTCATCGTGTTGCCCACCACAAGCTGCCCCCCATCTGGGAGGCGAACACGTACGCACGGCCACAACCCTATGAGTGCCCCCCTAAGAGCACTAATGCGGCGGCAACTGGGTGACTGGGGGTGGTAGAGGCGTCCTCCCACACCTCAGGGACTCAAATAGTTTTGCAACCCTCTATAAAATTCAGGATAGTGAAGCAGCGCAAAATGGACTTGCCGTGACGAGGATTTATCTTATAACTTTTCAACAATAATATTTTAGATTGGAGCAGTCTAATGAATAATTTACCCAATTCTATTATGCTCTTTATACCGGCTTATCAATGTGAGAAACAAATAAGTCGTGTTGTCAACTCATTAGGCCAAAAAGGCATTTGCGATTTATTTGCCGAAATTGTTGTAATAGAGAATAGAAGTCGACTGGAGTTTAGAATGAAAAATCGGGTGTTTTCGGTTCTCGCCCTAGAGCCAAGCCGATCAGAGGCTCCATTTGGAGCTTCTGCCAGTAAAAGCGGCTAGGGGAAGTGCCCCGCCAAA
>JAISTH010000060.1 GCA_031272715.1 Desulfovibrio sp. | reverse complement strand
GCCCCTCCCAACGCCCAGGTATAGGGGTGAGGGGAATTTCCTGCATTTTTTTTGTTCTCCGTGCCGCTCCAAGCAACGAAAATAAAGGCTTGGCCAGCAAGGCCGTGTTAAAGTTGGGTTGGTTATGTGCAAAATATTGACACAGCACGTGGCAATGTCGCCATCGCAACAACTTCTGGATATTTTGCAACAAACTATCATATGCTTAATGAACTGCTCCCTTACTTTATTGCAAATGGAGTTGACTCCGACACTGTCGATAAATTCAGATTCACTGTGATGTATTTCCTGAAAAAGCATTACCTTGATTTTTTAGAGAGTCTTGGGCAAGCCGGGAAAATTTCAAAATGGGATTGCTTGGATGCCGTTGAAGAGACTCTCGATAAAATTTCAGGGCACGCAGACAATGAGACATTCCTGCGAATCATACTGACAGGCATCTTTGCTAATGATGTAAATCTCAAGGATTTACCCGGAGCACCCCAAGTCGATAGCGAATGATGCCGACCATATGTAGAAACACTGTAGAAACCATGATATTGCACAGTCGCGTTACATTCGAAACATGTTAACAATGCCTCTTTTCGCAATTCCTGTTGATTGGAAAGCCCTGGCGGGATTCAACATCACTTCCGAATACGCTTTGGTCAAAAAAGATATGTAAGTTTTCTAATTCATCATCTCTAACATAGAGGGACGATAAATGGCAACAGAAACCGACGCTTCATCGATGCCAACCCCCATTGGAGACAATGCCCCGCAGATCTCCATCATCGCCGTGCTTTACAATCAGGACAAATATCTTCCGTCTCTGCTTGACAATATCCAGGAACAGAGCATCAAGGACATCGAAGTAGTCCTCGTTGACGACTGTTCGCAGACACCTTCGGAAGAACTCCTTGCAAGCCCGAAATATGCCACCATGAACATCAAGTACATGCAAAACGACAAACGCCTGTACTTGAAGGACTCGTATCTCAAGGGGATGAAATCTGCACGTGGAGATCTCGTCCTCTTTCTGGATCCATCGGATCAACTATTCAAGAAAACCGCACTCGAGTATCATGTAAAGAAGATATTGGAAAGCGATGCGGACATTCTGCAGTTCCGCACGCAAACAATCGATGACGCTGCAGCCTATACTGCACCCATTGCGGACACCCTCCATGGAAATGATATATTCCGTAAATACGTTGAAAGTTCCTGCGGCGATCAGACTCTGTTCGGGAAAATCATACGGCGTAGCGTGTTGATGGAGTGCGCTTCTCTAGCAAAATCAATTGTGAAGACGCCCTGCCCTGACAACCTGCTTCTTGTCTCACTGCTCTACTTTAACGCAAAAAGCTACATATGGAGTGACAGAATCGGTTCCATTCAACAAAGCAAAACATATGAATTTACAGACCTTCTAGGGGAAATGGCAACGTGCTATTATATGATAAAAGAGCTGATCCCTTGTCTTGTGGATCGCGGCGTGGATGATGACGTTGTCGAAAAATTCCGATCCTTCCTCTTCAATAAAATCCAGACAGTCCTTGCGATCGTGCAAAAGTTCTGCGTCGTGCGTTCAGCGCCCTTCGACTTCGCCAGCTCCGTCGATCGCGCGATCGCGCAACTCCCTCCTTACGTTGATCACGAGACTTTCCTTCGGATCATTCTGACTTGCCTCATCCACGTCCGACGAACGGCGCAGACGCAGAGCTGACGCATGCATGCCGGTGCCGAGGCACAGCATGTCGCTTCCGGCATCGGCGCTCTCGGATGGCGTTCAGGATGTCGATGGGCGTGAAGGGGCGGAGATCGCCCCCGAAGGAGGGATCGCCGCCGATGCGCAGGGGCTGCCCGTGCATCGGGGCGCGGAGAATCCCGATGCCGCCGTGCCGTCAAGAGGCCTGACAGGCCGGGCGGCCCTCCACCGGGATGAGCAGACGGCGGATGCCGCCGTGCGGGAGCGCGCCGGCGTCCGACCGGATAGATGGTCCTGGACGTGCGGCCGGAGGGCCGCACGCATCCCGCTAGCCTTGGGGGTCCCCCTCGTTCCGGGGCGTCACGGGGGCGGTGCCGGGGAACATGCCGGTGCCGGGACCCGCGCCGTCACCGGCTTCGGGAGCCACGCCGTCCCCGGCCTCGGGCACGGCCTCCGCGTCGCTCCCGCCCCCGTCCGCTATGCGTCCCTGAAGCCAGACATAGGCGTCCACCTCGTCCCCAACCTTCGGCGCGTACTCCCCCAGGACCAGTTGCGTCGCGTAGACCGGCAGCAGCATGGGAGGGCGGTCCTCGAAGGGGAACCGCAGATAGAGGGCCTTCACCGGCATCCTCTCCAGCATGCACTCGTCGATTTTCTCCACGGGGGCGCGTATCTGGTACTCGCAGAAGAAGCGCCCAGGGAAGATGAGATGGCGGCCGGCGATGCGCAGCTTCAGGGGAGGCACGTCCAGCCGCGAACTGCCGGGATTCTCCTCGAGCCAGGCCTTGGCATACGCCTCGAATCGCTCCCCCCGCGTGAGGGTCATCTCGTCCAGCAGCGCCCTGCCCAGTCCGAAGGCCAGTCCCGCCAGCAGGAAGGTGTGGGTCACGCCGGGGGTGAGGTCGTCCTGGTCCCTGTGGTAAAAGGGATCGTAGAACCACATGGGGTTGTGCCCCTCGGTCATGATCACCGAGACGTTGGCGCCGCATCCGTCCTGCCAGGGGTGTACCTCCTCGACGCACATGTCGTTGGGGAGCCCTTCGATGAGCGGGATCGCGGTGGCGGGCTTCATCTGCCCCCCCTCCTCGCCCCGCATGAGGACGCCGGCGCGGATGGGCTGGTCGCTGGGCCAGGCCATGAAGACGTATTCCAGTCCGTCCCGCTTCCACTGCCACGGGGGACGGGTGCCCCCTTCATGGAGCACGGTGCCCACGACCTGAGGCACGACGTTGGCGGGGTTCTGTCCGGTCACCACGGCCCAGGCCTGTCCCAGCCCCTCCTGATGGGTCCGGTTCCTGCCCTGGATGTCGGCCTCGATCTCCTCGGGGCTGCGCCCCGTGCCTTCCTGCATTGTGGCGTCCTCGGCCGGTTGCCGTCCGTTTGATGCCGTCATCGCTAATCCCGCCCATCGCCGCATGATCCGTACCGCCAAAGGCCAGGCCATGCCACACTGCGGCGGGATCCGCTTCGGGGCAGGGGTTGAGGCGTCCGGAGAGGCGTGCTGTTGAAGTCGGTGCCGCTGTCTTGCGGCGGAAGGACCGTGGCGCAAGAGCATCCACATGTCCGGGGAAAATACAGGATGTCGCCGCCCGCGTCCAGCACGGGACAGGTTCGGTGCCTCACCGTCCAGGATGCGGAAGCCCGAAGACCCTCGCTCCCTCCTCCAGCATAAGCCGCAACCTGTCAGGCTTGGCGAACCAGTTGCGCCATGTCTTGGCGGCCAGGGCACATCGCTCCCGCAGCCGATCCGTCGACTGTCCCCGCAGCCACTCCTCCAGCATCGGCCCCGCCGTGCCAAGCATGTCGTCCTGGGGGAGCATGAGGGTGAAGGCCCTATAATCTATGCGATCCTCGAAAGGATACGCGACGTCGTAGTCGAAAAGGACGGGGATCCGGCCGAGGTACATCGTCTCGTACATGCGCACGGACTGCGGCCCGACGCCCGGCGGACAGAGCACCGTCAGGCTGCGCTGGATGGTGTGGACGTAGCGCCGCTGCCGCACCGCCGTCTCATGGGCGTCGTGCCGTGCCGTGTAGAAGAAGCCGTCCCGCACCGTGATGTTGTGCTCGCCCTTCTCGTAGAAACGGAGGGTGGGGGCGTGTCTGCGGACGGAATGCACTGCCGCGAGACGCGCCACGTGGCTGTACGTCCCGATGAAGCAGGTGTCGTACTCCGCGTGCTCGATGTCGAAGGTGGGCCTGCGGGCCAGCACGTGGGGCGGAACGTCGTACCACAGGACGACGGCCTTGCCGGCAGGATCGCCGGACCGCATGACGCTCATTTTGAAGAGGGCCACATCCAGGCGGACGCTCTGGGGCGAGTCGGCAATGTCGACGATGATGTGCCGTTCGGCACGGCCGGGGAAGAAGGGCAGGTCGGCGATCAGCGCCTCGATGGCGTCCCGGAAGCCCGCGTCGATGGCGGTGCCGATGTCGAAGGGGAAGAGGAAGACATCCGCGCGGGAGGGATCCTGAACGGGGCGGAAGAGGGATGGATCGAGAACGAGGAGTCCTCTGCCGTCGGGCACGAAGAACGGCGACGGGGCAAAATTCACCCGCGCCAGGTCGCCCTGGAACGCGAAGTCGATCCCTTCCCTGTAGCAGAAGCAGGCGATGCCACCCATATCCAACGCGTTCCGTAAAGAGGACGCCTATCGGCCGACCTGCGGACGACTTGCGGCCATGGGCGGAATTCCCTCAGGGAGGGCATCGCCGCGATGCCGGGAATCCGCCCATGGGATGCAGGCAACCGGCCCATCGGTGAACGGGGTCCGAGGATCGGGATGTCGCGAAGGAGCCGTCCTTGCCGGCAAGTGGCGCCGATCGGCCCGGGTTTTGCTCATGGGTTGGGTTCCAACGCTCCTTCGGCGTCCCCGCGGACATGGCGGGATGGCCGCGGCGCGAAGGGGCCCGGGGACGGGAGGCGCCGGCGGCGGGGAGGCCGGGAACGGTCGTGGTTGTCGATGTTCGATGCCCGGAAGGAAGGCGGGGCAACGGAGGACTGCCGCGACATTGGGCAGGCAGGATACGGGATGTCGCGCACATCGTCCAGCGCGGGCGCACCCTCGTGGTCGGCGCATGGGACAGCGACCGCCGATCCCCATGCCGGTGAAGGCGCCCCGCTGGGCCGAAGCGGATGGCGGATTCCTCGGGACCGATGCCGATCCGGGGCGTCTCCGGCAGGCGGCATCGGCGGACGGACGGAAGTGGAAGCCCGCCCCCGCTTGGAGGCGGGGGCGGGAGAATGTGACGGGTGGCGGCATCGCGCCCGGGTTCTGCATCGATGGGCGGGATCGGGGGCGGATGCGTCCGCCGTGTCAGGACGTCGTCACGCGGCGACCTTGTGCACGGCCACGGGCTTCGGCCACGTGAAGTCCGGCGCCGGGCCGTAGAGTTCCACGATGCACTTCAACTCGTCCCGCAAGTCGCGGTAGTCGTAGTGGAAGTTCCGGCCCCAGTGGCCGTACTGCACCTGCTTGATGCCGTTCTTGTCGCAGAACGCGGCCATTTCCTTGTAGTCCATGCTGGTGGCCAGGGCCACGTGGTGTATGCCCTCGCCGTGCTCCCTGAGGAAGCGGGCGTAGTCGCTGAGCTGGTCGAGGGGTTGGATCAGTTCCCACTGGACGGTGCCGACCTGGGTGAGGGCGAGGTCCATGGCGTATTCGGTGGGCTTGCCGCCGATGCTGAGGTCCGCCACCGTGGTGGAGTCGAAGCGGTACTCGTCCCAGGGGCCGATGCCGTACTTGTCCGTGTAGGACTTGACGGTGCCGTGCAGGTCCTTGCAGATGATCCCGACCTGAAGCACGTCGGTGAAGACGGGCTTGCAGGGCATGGGGCCATTGGGGAACTCGTAGAGGGGCTTGGGCATCTCGAAGGCCGCGTCCGGCGCGTGGAGTTCCACGATGACCTTGAGCTCGTCCCGGGTGTCCCGGTAGTCGTACACGAAGAGCCGGCCGCTCTCGTCCTTCCACTTGCCGCTCTGGACGGGCTTGAGGCCCTTGTCGGCGCAGAAGGCGTAGTACGCGTCGACGTTGTCCACGGCCACGGCCACGTGGTGGATGCCCTCGCCGTGTTCCTTGAGGAAGCGGGTGTAATCGCTGCGGTCGTCCAGGGGCTGGATCAGCTCCCACATGGTCTGGCCGATGTAGGTGAGGGCCAGCTTCATGGAGTGCTGGACGGGCTTGCCGGCGATGAACATGTCGTCGACGTTGGAGTCGTTGAACTCGTACACCGACCAGGGGCCGATGCCGTACTTGACGTAGTTGGCCATGACGGCGTCGAGGTCCTTGACCACGAGTCCGAACTGGGTGGTTTTCGAAAAGAAGGGCTTCATGGGATCCTCCTTGGTGGGGGGCCGGCTCGGCGATCCTGACGTCAGGGGCGGGGGGACGGCCGTATGTTGAGCGGGGCGCATGCCCCGTTTCGGGCGAGTGGAGGCGGACGCGTGGCCCGGGGTTCGGGCGGTTGTCGGAAGGAGGCGGGGCATGTCCGCCAGGATGGCGCCCCCGGGGAAACCGTCGACATTGGCGCGGGCGCGATGGCCGTCTCGCTGTCCCCTGCGATCCCCCTGTTCCGCATTTTGCGCCATGGCCACAAAAAAGTCAAGGTGCTTTTTCGTGAAAAAGGCCTGGGATGGGGAAGGCCCGATTCGCTTCGTTCAGGGCGTTGCGAGGGCGGGGCCGAAGTCGATGCCGGCCGGCGAAGGAGAACGCCCTGTGGGGAAGCGCCATGCGCGGCGCGTGCGGGGGTGTGGCCCGCCCTGCCCGTACAGGGAAAAAACCTGAGGAAGCGAGGGGAGGATCATGCCTTGCCGTACGCTTACGGGTCCCCTCCCCTCCTCAGCCTTGGGACTCGGGATCGGCGTGCCAGGGCGCGCGCAGGGACGGGAACCTTCGGGCCCCCGCAGGGGCCGGGATCGATTTTGCCTTGGCCATCACGCCACTCGCCCGACATTCGGATCCCCGCGAGGGCCGGGATCGGCCCGATGCGGACATCCGAACGTCCTTGCCCGGAACCGGAACGGGACATCCAGGCCCCGGGCGCGGGGATCGCGTCCGGAACCGGGATGTCTATGATGGGTCTCTCGGAGGCCGGTCGGCTAGCGGCGGCCACCCTGGCCGCGGCCAGAACCCCGGTCGCGGCTTCCGCGATCGTCACGGCCTCCGCGGTCGTCTCGGCCTCCGCGGTCGTCACGACCGCGCCCGCCCCGATCGCCGCCGAACCTGTCGTCGCGATCCCTGGGCCTGGCGGGGGGACGGGCCGTGTCCTCGGGAGTCCAGGGGTGGCCCTGCTCTTCCAGCAGCACCGCCTTGCGGCTCGCACGGATCCTGTCCCCGTTGATCTCCACGACCTTCACCAGCATGTCCTCCCCGAGCCTCGCCACGTCCGAGGATTGCTCCACCCGCCCGATGTCCAGCTGCGATATGTGCACGAGGGCCTCGACGTTGGGGAGCACCTCCACGATCGCCCCGATCTCCATGACCTTGCGGACCTTGCCCTGGTAGTTCTTCCCGATCTCGGGCCGCTGGTCGTAGTAGGAGACCATCTCCTTCGCCTGTTCCAGCGCCTCGGCGGTGGGGGCGAAAATGGCGATCTTCCCGGAGTCGTCGATGTCCACGGTGGCGCCGGTGGCGGCCGTGATGGCCTTGATGTTCTTCCCGCCGGGGCCGATGATGAGACGGATGACCTCGGGGTTGACGAAGACCTCGGCGTGCTGGGGAGCGTACTGGGAAAGCTCGCTGCGGGGCTTGGCGAGAACCTTGGCCATCTCCCCGAGGATGTGGAGCCTCGCCTCCTTGGCCTGCTGCATGGCCGCGCACATGATGTCCGTGGTGAGGCCGGTGACCTTGATGTCCATCTGGACGCCGGTGACGCCCTCGGCGGTGCCGGCGATCTTGAAATCCATGTCACCCAGGGCGTCCTCGTCCCCGAGGATGTCCGTGAGCACGATGAACTGCTCGCCTTCCTTGATGAGCCCCATGGCGACCCCGGCCACAGGGGCGCTCACGGGCACCCCCGCGTCCATGAGGGCGAGGGAGCCGCCGCACACCGCGGCCATGGACGAGGATCCGTTGGATTCCATGGTCTCGGCCACGACCCGCAGGGTGAAGGGGAAGTCGTCGTCCGCCGGAAGGACGGGACGAAGGGACTTCTCCGCCAGGGCGCCGTGCCCGATCTCCCGGCGGGAGACCCTCACCGGCTTCACCTCGCCCACGCAGTAGGGCGGGAAGTTGTAGTGCAGCATGAAACGCTTGGTCACGTCCCCCGTCAGGGAGTCCATGCGCTGTTCGTCGGTGGTGGAACCCAGGGTCGTGACCACCAGGGACTTGGTCTCGCCCCTGCGGAACAGGGCCGAGCCGTGGGCCCTCGGGAGGACGCCCGTCTGTATCTCGATGGGGCGCACGCTGCGTGTGTCCCTGCCATCGATGCGCGTTCCCTCGTCGACGATGCGCCGGCGCACCAGCTTCTTCTCGAGATTGCCCACTATCTCGCCGCAGCCGTGGAGCGCCGCCTCGTTCTCGGCCCACTGCGGATCCGCCAGAAGGGCCGCCTTGACGGCCTCCTTGACCCGCTTGCGGGCCTCCTTGCGGGGCAGCTTGTCGGGCACCCGCATGGCTTCGGCGATGCCGGCCTCCATGGCCAGGGCCTCCACCTTCTCCACCAGTGGCAGGTTCTCCTCCACCGGCGTGAAGGTCATCTTCTCCTTGCCGCACCGCTCCCGCAGTTCGTGCTGCACTTCGATCAGGGGCTGTATCTCCCTGCGCCCCCACTCCAGCGCCTCGATGATCACGTCCTCGGGCAGGAACCGGGCGTCGCCCTCGACCATGGTGAGGGCGTCACGGGACGCGGCGAAGATGAGGTTCAGGTCGCACTGGGCCTGCTGGGAGATGGAGGGGTTCAGGACGAACTGGCCGTTGATCCGCCCGATGCGCCCCCCGGCCACCGGGCCGTCGTAGGGGAGCGGGGAGACCATGAGGGCCGCCGACGCGCCGGTCAGGGCGAGGACGTCGGACTCGTTCTGCTGGTCCGCGGAGATCACGTTGGCCAGGATCTGCACGTCCTCGTTCAGGCCCTTGGGGAAGAGCGGCCGGATGGGCCGGTCGATGAGCCTGGAGACCAGCGTCTCCCGCTCCGAGGGGCGGCCTATCTCCCGGCGGAAGAAACTCCCCGGTATGCGCCCCGCCGCGTACATCTTTTCGGAATACTCCACCGTCAGGGGGAAGAACCCCTTGTCGAACTCCAGAGGCTGGGAACACACCGTGACCAGCACGACCGTCCCGCCGCACTGCACCCACACGGCTCCGTGCGCCTGGTTCGCCAGGCGGCCGCACTCGAGCACGACTTCCCTTCCGCCCACGTTGGCCGTGAGCCGCGTGGGGGAAAAAATGCTGTCAACCATTGAATTGATCCTTTGCTGTATCGAAGGGGAATCCGGGAAGGCGGGCCAGCGGCCTGCCCCGTCCTCTCGGAACCCCCTCCCGCGTTTGGCCCTGACGGGCCGTGAAAAAGCCACAGGGGGCGGAGCCCCCTGTGGCGACATTCGGCTACTTGCGCAGCCCGAGTTTCTCGATCAAGGCGCGGTAGCGCTTGACGTCCTTCTCCCTGAGATAGTTCAGGAGCTTCCTGCGGTGTCCCACGAGCTTCAGCAGTCCCCTGCGGGAGTGGAAGTCCTTGGAGTGCACCTTGAAATGCCCGGTGAGCCCGTCGATGCGGGCCGTGAGCAGGGCGACCTGCACCTCCGGGGACCCGGTGTCCCCCGGGTGCTTGGCGTGGGCGTCTATGACCGATTTCTTTGCGACCGCATCCATTGCCACAGCGTACTCTCCTCGTGCAATGAGGGTTAGTGCCAGAGTCCCCGCCGGACCGTCCAGCAGTCGCCGCGAAGCTGCGCCAGGGCCAGGGGCCGCCCGTCCTCCATGAGCAGGGCCTGTTCCGATGGCGAGGCGTCCCCTCCGCAGGGGACGGGCATGCCGTTGCGCACGCGTCGCGCGTCCCCGGGGGCGAGTTCCACCTGCGGCCATTCGGGCAGGGCCTCGGAGAGAGGCCTGAGCCGTCGGGGCAGCAGCGTCGGGTCGTCCTGGATGTCCTGCAGGGAGCAGGACGCTTCCAGTCCGAACGGGTGACTGTACTCCCGGGTCAGTTCCGTGAGCACGGCTCCGCACCCGAGTCGCATCCCCAAGCTGTGGGCCAGGGAGCGGACGTAGGTGCCGGAACTGCAAACGACCCGGAAGCGCACGAGCGGAAGCGCCGTTTCCAGCACCTCCGCCCGTGAAATTTCTATCGTCTTGGTCTTCTCCGGGGTGACGCGGCCCTGCCTCGCGAGGCGGTAGAGGGGCTGCCCCTCGTGCTTGGCCGCGGAGAAGGGGGGGACGGGCTGTTCCACGAGCCCCGTCCAGGCGGCGACGTCGGCGACGACGTCGGCGGCGGTCACGTTGGTCCACGGGGTCTCTTCGAGGGTGGTTCCCATGCGGTCCCAGGTGTCGGTGACGGTGCCGAGGCGCAGCGTGCCGACGTAGCGTTTCGTCCCTCCCGCCATGAGGTGGGAGGAGAGCTTCGTGGCATGCCCCAGCAGCACCAGCAGGACGCCGGACGCCATGGGATCCAGCGTCCCGGCGTGGCCGATCTTCCGCTGGCCCATGCGCTTGATGGCCGAGAGGCATTTTGCCGAGGATGGCCCGGATGGCTTGTTCAGCACAAGCACGCCGTGGAGTTGCGGCAGTTTGGGGACGCCGTCCCCGGGGCCGTGGACATGTTCAATCGATTCCGCCGTTCCGTTCATGTTTCGTGTGCGACCATACGCCCTGTCGCAACGCTTGTCAAAAACGCGCGCGAGATTGTTCCCGCCGGCGGAAGGCGGGGCGGCGGAGAGTCCCCGGGAAGGCCGGGGGGAGGGCGCGAGGCCGCAAGACGAGAGGCGTCCCGCCTGGGGAAGGACGCGGAAGGCGCGGCCCGGGGTCCCGGGAACGCGCGGGGCGCCACGGTGGCCGTCCCGGACGTCCGCGACCTTTGCGGACATCCGGGACGGAGCCAACGACGGCGAGGAGGTCGCGGCTCAAATTCCAGCTAGAAAGTGAAGCGCAACCCCAGCGTGAACTCGTTGTTGTACGGCGCGTTGCCTATCTTGAGGTCCTTGTTGCCGTCCGTGGCCTTGACCTCGTTGTAGCCGAGGCTCATGAACCGATAGGCCAGATCGGCGGTGAGGCTTTCGGTGAGATTCCACCCGACGCCCCCTCCGAGGTTCCACGCGAAATTCGTGAACCTCGCGTCCTTGGAGAAGTTTTCGCCGGGACCCTTGAAGTCGTACCCGGTGTAATTGAGGGCGATTCCGATGCCGCCGCCCAGGTAGGGAACGATCTGGCTGTCGTTTCGGAAGTCCCAGTAGAGGTTGCCGAAGAACGTGGAGTTGTTCCAGACGCCCTTGACCTGGTAGGCGCCGTTGCCGCTCCAGGATTTTTCGCTGTTGCCCCGCAAGGAGAACTCGCCCTCGAGTCGGGCGGGGACGCTGTAGTTGTGCCAGAAGTCGACGCCCAAGGCCAGCGCGCCCCCCAGGGTGAACTGGCTGTAGTCGTTTACTCCGGTGCCGGCCAAGGCTTCGGACCGATTTATCTGGCCGGTGTTCTGGATAGACATCAGGAACTTGGGGGCCACGTAGAACCCGTTCATATCCGCCACGGCAAGGCTCGGGATCCCCAGCAGGATCACGAGGGCCAGGATTGCGCAGCGTTTGAACATAAGAACCTCCTCGCGTTCTCCCCTTCTTTTTGTTTGCCCGAGGCCATTCTGACCATGTTCGAGCAAAAGTCAATATATCGGGGTCAACTTTTTTAAACTTTTGCGAGAAAATGTCCCAACCCCGGCAAAGCCTTGTTCCAGGCGGCTTTCGCGGGGATGGTCTCAAAGAGCATGGCGGTATATGCGGCCGTCCGAGGTGGTGCGGATCGAGGGAAAGTCTCAATTTACTCTAGAGCAAAAAATATGCCAATCGTGTTTTGGCGCGGCCAGATGAGGATAAAAACGGAAAACTGGGACAAAGGAACGGGGTGGGCCTTATGTGGAAAAAACCTCGGAGGCGGCGTGGCAGGCCAGGGGCGGAACGCGTCCCGGCGAAACACGGAACCGCCGCGCCGGAATCCCGGCGCGGCGCCGCCGCAAGGCCCGCATCGCCCAGGGACGCCATCGTCCCTTGGCGCGTGAAGTTCCGGAGGTTCCCCCGACCCGATGTCCCGGGTCAGAGCATGTTCACCGGATCAAGATCCAGGGAGATCCTGATCCTCGACGCGGCAGGAAGCGCCTTGACCTGGAGATAGAGGGAGCGCATCCCGCTCCACTCGCTCCCCTTCATCAGGCACTGGAAACGCAGGCGGCCGCGGAGCATCGCCAGAGGGGCCGGCGCGGGGCCGAGAACCTGCACCCCGGCGTCCTTCCCGCAGGCCTTCAGAACCGCCGAGATCTCCTTGACGGCATCGCGACCCTTTTCGTCGTCCTTCTCGAAGGACATGCGCAGCAACCCAAGCCTCACGAAGGGCGGATACCGCCGCGCCTTGCGGCGCTCGATCTCCTCGGCGTAGAACCCCTCGTAGTCGCCGCTGCGCACGAATCTCCAGCAGTAATGCTCCACATCCCTGGTCTGGATCAGCACCCTCCCCTGCCGCTCCCCCCGGCCGGCGCGCCCGGCCGACTGCACCAGCAGCTGGAAGGTCCGCTCCGCGGCCCGGTAGTCCGGCAGGTTGAGGCCGAGATCCCCGTCCGCGACCACGACAAGCGTCACCTGCGGGAAATGGTGCCCCTTGGACAGCATCTGGGTCCCCACGAGAATGGGCGAACGCTGCCGGGCGAAGTCCAGCAGTATCTCCTCCATGCGACCGGGACGCCTCGCGCTGTCCCTGTCCAGCCGCAGCACCTCCCGGCCCGCGAGGACCGTGAGCTGCTCCGCCAGCCGCTCCGTCCCCTCCCCAAGAGGAAGATAGTTCATCCCGCGGCAGGACGGGCACGGGGAGGGGAAGGGGATGCTGTACCCGCAATAGTGGCACAACAGATGGTTGCGCCCCTTGTGGTAGGCGAGGCCGATCTCGCATTCCGGACAGCGGACGGTCGCGCCGCAGTCGAGACAGTACATCAGGGGGGCGTACCCCCGCCTGTTGAGCAGCACCACCGCCTGCTCGCCGCGGTCGATGGTCTCCCGCAAGGCGTCGAGACTCTCCTGCACCAGCAGGCTCCCCTCGGAGAAGCGGGTGTTCCCCCGTATGTCCACGAGTTCCACCGGAGGCAGGGGCCGTCCGCTCACCCTCTCCGGAAGGCGCAACATGCGCGGGTTGCCCCCCATGGCCGCATGGAAGGTCTTGAGATCCGGCGTCGCGGAGCCCAGCACCAGCAGTCCGCCGCTCTGCTGGGTCCTGAACCACGCCACCTCGCGGCCGTGATAGGGAAGCCCCTCGTCCTGCTTGAAGGAGGCGTCGTGCTCCTCGTCCAGCACGATGCAGCCGGGATCGTGCACCGGCAGGAACAGGGCCGACCGCGTGCCCACCACGATGCACGGCTCCTTCCTCGCGGCGAGCTCCCGGAAGGTGTGCTCCCGTCTCCCGGACGTCTGGTATCCATGATACAGATACAGCTTGCATCCGGGGACGGCGCAGGACGCATCCCTGTGGAGCTTCAGGGCGAGGGCCACTTCCGGCGCCAGAAGCATGACGCTCCTGCCGCGTTTGAGGGCGGTCTTCGCAAGCTCGAGGTACACGGCCGTCTTGCCGCTCCCGGTCACCCCGAAGAGCAGCCTGAAGGCCGGTCCCTTCTCGGAGAATCCCCCGAGAAGATCCTTCAGGGCCTTCGCCTGGTCGGCGTTCAGCTTGAAGGGGGCTGGAGGGGGCGGCAAAAGCTGCGCATCCTCTTCGGGTTCGCGTTCGCCGCGGGTGACGCCGATGCAGCCGGCCTTCACGAGCGCCGCCAGGACCGTCGACGCCCCCGTTCCCATGTCCTTCAGCAGTTGGCGCCGGCTGACGGCTCCCCGGTCATGGCAGTAGTCCAGCAGGGCGATCTGCCGGGACGCCGCGGGCCGCACGGGCCACGGAGGATCGACCAGCAGGCTGCATATCTCCTCCATTGCCGCGTCCTGCGCCGCCGGCGGCATCCAGGACACACCCCCCACGAGTTCCTCGGCGACGGTCCGACGGTCCGGCCCGCCAGGCGCGCCGATGTCCCGCAAAGCCAGGGACATCGGCCCGTTCCCGTGCAGGCGGCGCACATGCACGACGGTCGTGCGGAGCCCCTTGGGCAGGAGATGGCCGAGGATGTCTCCGGGTGTGCTCGCCTGGCGGGCGGCGAGTTGCCTCGCGACCTCCAGAAGTTCCGCGGGAAGGACAGGCGTCGTCTCGAGGGGCCAGTGCACGGGCTTCACGTTGACGGACGCCGGCAGGCCCGATTGCTCCATCGTCTCCAGCAGGACCCCGACCCGCAACTTGCCGTTCCCCAGAGGGATCGCGATGCGCAGGCCCGGCCGCCAGAAGCTCTCGGGGAACTCCGGGGCGGGCAGGTAGGTCAGGTCCGCATAGGGCGGACTCAGGAGGGCGATGCGAAGGTACACGTCGTTCCGGATATCCCAGGCGTCGAGGGAATGGGGGCCGCCACGATGGCGTCCGTCCGCCGGCGGTCCTGCGGTGCGGGAAGTTCCCTGCACCGACAGGGTCGCCATGGCACGGACTGATGAGGATACCCCCTTGGGAGACTTTGGCAAGACCGGCCTTGCCGATGGGGACACGACGGCAGGGCGCGGCGCCGGACCCGGGCGGCCGTCCCTGGATCCGCGAATCCTCGCGCCGACCGCGGGTCTTGCACTCCACGCCCACATGGGGTATCCCATGGGACGTCGCCCTCCGGCCATGCCGCGGTTCCACCGACCCTGCGCGAACGGTTCGCGCCGGATGCGGTGCACCGGCCCGCGCACGCCCCTACACCCCGATGCGCCTCGATATGTGCCGCATCAAAAAACAAGGGAACGACACGAACCCGCATGGAATTTGAACGGCTCGAATATCTGGTGGTGGGCGCCGGCCTCTGGGGAAGCGTCATCGCCGAACGCATCGCCACGGTGCTCGAGAAACCCGTCCGCGTCATCGACCGCCGCAGCCACGTCGGCGGCAACTGCCACTCCTACAGGGATCCCCGGACCGGCATCGAATGCCACGCCTACGGCACCCACATCTTCCACACGGCCATCCCCGAGGTCTGGGACTATATAGGGAATTTCACTGACTTCACCACATACCGACACAAGGTCCTGACCGAATACAAGGGGCATGTCTACCCCATGCCCATCAGCCTCGCCACCATCAACAACTTCTACGACATCAACCTCAAGCCGTGGGAAGTCGAGGCTTTCATAGCGAAGGAATCGGGCCGCACGGGGAATGTATCCGAAAATCCCCCCTCAAACCTCGAAGAGAAAGCCATCTCCCTCATCGGCCGCCCCCTCTATGAGGCGTTCATCAAAGGCTACACACAGAAGCAATGGGAGAAGGATCCAAAAGAGCTCCCCCCAGAGATCATCACGCGCCTTCCCGTCCGTACGAATTACAACATTGACTATTTCAACGACCCATGGCAAGGCATGCCTGTAAAGGGTTATGCCGCGATATTCAATAGATTGCTGGACGATGAAAAAATAGAAGTATCACTTGGAGTCGATTTCAAATCAATCGCATCAAAAATTTCAAAGACGTGCCGGATATTCTACTCTGGAACATTGGATGAACTATGCGATTACAAGTTCGGGCCGCTGGAGTGGCGAAGCCTGCGGTTTGAACAATCCGTCGAGCCTCATCCGGACGTTCAAGGGACCTCCGTTCTGAACAATGCCGACTTGGAAACCCCATGGACAAGGACGCACGAATTCAAGCACCTGCATCCCGAACGAGGCCCACAAGGCGAATCCAGCGTCGTCTCAAAGGAATTCCCGGACAGCTTCGAGATCGGGAAAATACCCTACTACCCCATCGAGACACAGGAGAACAAAAATCTTCACAAAAAATACAAGGACATGGTAGCAGAGACGTACCCGTCAATGATCGTCGGCGGCAGACTCGGCGACTACAAATATTTTGATATGGACAGGACGATCGAGAATGCGTTGCATGCATTTGAAAAATTTGCAAAAGACCTCACACGATAACCACGGCATTTACAAGAGGCGTAAACACGCCTCATTACATAATGATGCAACGGTCGACACGACATTTCCCCCAATAACCCATAATCCTTGCGAATCCCAAAAATGAAAAAAGCACTCATCACGGGCATCACCGGTCAAGACGGCGCCTTCCTCGCCGAATTCCTGCTGGAGAAAGGATACGAAGTGCACGGCATAAAACGCCGCACCTCATCCTTCAACACCAACAGGATCGACCGACTCTACCAGTCGCCTCACGATCCCGAGCGGAAATTCTTCCTGCACTACGGCGACATGGCCGACGCCGGAGGACTCATCCGCATCGTCCAGAACGTCCTGCCCGACGAGATCTACAACCTCGCGGCCCAGAGCCACGTGCAGGTCTCCTTCGACGCCCCGGAATACACCGCCGACGTCAACGCCCTGGGCACGCTGCGACTGCTGGAGGCCATCAGGCTCCTTGGACTCACCTCGAAAACCCGCTTCTATCAGGCCTCCACGTCGGAACTCTACGGCCTCGTGCGGGAGACGCCCCAGACCGAAGCGACGCCCTTCTACCCCCGCTCGCCGTACGCCTGCTCCAAGCTCTACGCCTACTGGATCACCGTCAACTACCGCGAGGCCTACGGCATCTACGCCTGCAACGGGATCCTCTTCAACCACGAGTCCCCCATCCGCGGCGAGACCTTCGTCACCCGCAAGATCACCCGGGGCCTGGCACGGCTGGTTCTCGGCCTCACGAACTGCCTCTACCTCGGCAACCTGGACTCGAAACGCGACTGGGGACACGCCAGGGACTACGTGGCCATGCAGTGGCTGATGCTGCAGCAGGACCATCCGGAGGACTTCGTCATCGCCACGGGGGAGCAGCACACCGTGCGCCTGTTCGCGGAGACCGCGGCGGCCGAACTCGGACTCGTCCTGGACTGGCAGGGGAGCGGTGCGGAGGAGACGGGAATCGTGAAGGACATCGACGAGGCGAAGATGTCCAAGGCCTGCGGCGACGTGAGCGTCAGGTGCGTCCTGAGACCCGGGGACGTGATCGTGCGGGTGGATCCGCGCTACTACAGGCCGACGGAAGTGGAGTCGCTGCTGGGAGACGCCGGCCGCGCACGGGAGAAGCTCGGCTGGGTGCCCGGGACGGACTTCCCGACGCTCGTGCGGGAGATGGTCCGGGAGGACATGGTGCTTGCCATGAGGGACTCCCTGTGCCGGGGGGCCGGATTCCGGACCTTCGAACACGCGGACTGACGGCGCTGGCGCCTCGGCGGACCCCATGACGATGGAAAAGGACGCGAAAATCTACGTGGCAGGCCATCGAGGCCTCGTGGGCAGCGCCCTGTGCCGCGAGCTTGCGGCGCAAGGCTACCGGAACGTCGTCACTGCGGACAGGGACAGGGTCGACCTGCTCTACCCCAGGGAGACGGAGGCCTTCCTGCTCACCGAGAGACCGAGATACGTGTTCCTCGCCGCGGCGAAGGTGGGGGGGATACGGGCGAACGCCACGTACCCCGGGGACTTCATCCGGGACAACCTGAGAATCCAGTGCAACGTCATCCATGGGGCGTGGCTTGCGGAGGTCCGCAAACTCCTCTTCCTGGGATCTTCCTGCATCTACCCCAGGCTCTGCCCGCAGCCGATCAGGGAGGAGTACCTCATGACAGGGGCGCTGGAGGAAACCAACGCCCCCTATGCCATCGCGAAGATCGCCGGCATCACCATGTGCCAATCCTACAGGAACCAGTACGGCCTTGACGCGATATCCGTCATGCCGACGAATCTCTACGGCCCCGGAGACAAGTTCGACGATCTGGACGGACACGTGCTGCCGGCGCTTCTCCTGAGATTTGCCCATGCGGTCGCGACGGACAGCCCGACGGTCACGATCTGGGGTACCGGAGAGCCCCGCCGCGAATTTTTGCATGTGGACGATCTTGCGAAGGCCTGCCTGCTGTGCATGCATAGGTACTCGGAGGATGCGCCAATAAACATTGGCTGCGGCGAAGACCACACCATCATGGAATTGGCGCGGACAATCGCCGACACTGTCGGGTTCAAGGGCAGGATTTGCACGGACCCGTCCATGCCCGATGGCACGCCGAGAAAACTCCTTGACATCACGAAGATCAGCAAGCTTGGCTGGAAGCCGCAGGTGGAACTTTCCGAAGGCATAAGGCAGATATACAATGAGATACTGCATAATGGCGTGTTAGACAACTACATAAATAAGCATAAATCATAATACCAGCCACTCGGCATAGCCAAACGATTGAAAAGCCCCACGCTCCTTCCGGAACGTGGGGCTTCTACATCAAGGCAAACAACTTCGCAGCGTCAGGGACTAGACGACGGCATCGGCATTCCCGCGTCCCTTCTGTTTCTGCTGCTGGATCATCAGCGGCAGGACATCGGGCTCGTTCGGGTCGTATTCGAACATCACCGCCGTGCCGTAGCAGGAGAAGTACTTGCTTCCATCGGGGTGGAAGGCCACGTTTTCGTTGTAGCCGATGATCGCCTGCGCACCCTTGCTGATGGCGCGGCTGGCCATGCCGAAGAACGCGTCGTCGGAATCGAACCCACGGCAGCACACAAGGCCCAGCACCTTGAGTATGCGCCGTCCCTCGATCTGGTCCGTCGTGACGACCGGAAATCTTCCCGCAAGGAACACTTCCTTGGCGCGGATCGACATGTCGGCGCTTTGGAGGTTCTTTTCCTGCTTGCGCGATTTCTTGTCGTTGCCGCCCAGCAAAAAGAACATGGTTGCCTCCTTTGTCGCTAGAAATATGGTGACAAATTTTGCCTGAGGCCAAATTTGTGGATAACAAAATAAACCAGAATGCCTTAAACCGATTAAAGTTGATGCCGTTGGCCGTCCCGAAAACTTTCTAAAGCCAAAATAAAATTTGTGTTAACATCGCAATGCTTACTCGGCAACAAACTGCATCTTTTGCAGCTCTAGAGCAAGTTTTCGGTAATTGACATTTTCCTTAACGGACAACACGACTGCCGTGTCGGCAGTATCACATATGTCGACGAATTTCATGACAGGCCTATAGTGCGGCCTGTTCGTGAAGTCATGCAAAAATATCTTCACATCCTCGTCGCAATGCAGTATTGTCTGCAGTGCGCAACTGACACGGAACCTTCCGTCAACCAGCACAAAATGTATCTTCCGGCCATCCATTGCAGACCAGATGGCTGAATGGTAGTTCAACCACTTCACTGTCGGTTCCGTTGTTGGCATCCCGTAGTCGCCAACCGGCCCGATGTCCGCATGGAATAGGTGCAACTTGTTTTTCCTGATGAAATGGGCAAGGAATTTGTCCCGCTTCACCTTCTCCAAGTAGTTTTGATCGGACTCGACGCTATACAGCTCGTAGATGCCGGACTCGAAAAAGAACTTCGTGCTGCCGCCGCATCCGAACTCCAATGCGATGCCGCCGTAGGGTATCCATCGTCTGAAACATTCCGTTTCAGCTTCCGACATCCAGGGTGTGCTCCGAAGTCCGATGTCCGCGCTCATGTCCGCTCCCAGATCACAGTTTCGGCCCTAGGACCGCTTCCGCCGTTCCGTGACGGTCTCGCCGCCGATCCCCCAGTTGTCCATGTCGACCTCGTCGATGGTGACGACGGTGGTGGCGGGGTTCTTGTGCAGGACGTCCGCCAGCAGATCCGTCACGCCCTTGATGAGTTTGGCCTTCTGCTCCTTGCTGGGAGCCTCGGAGCCGCCGGTGACCTTGATGTTGACGTATGGCATGTCCACTCCTTGTCCGGGGTTCGCGGCCATGCGGTGCAGGCCGCCATCCTGGCGCCGGATATCCTGCCTCGGGAGCCGGGCTCGGCCGCCTTTGGGGGATGTGAACCGTACGGGCGGCGGACGCGCCCGGAGGGGCACCATCTGCACCCTCCTCCGCCGCCCGTCACGATTCCCTTCGTACCCGCCCTGCATGCAACTGCCGTGCCGACACGGGCCACCGAGGCTGGGCCAAGGCCACAGGGGGGCAGTGCCGTGGATGCGGACGTGCAAGACGGCCGCCGGCGACGAGACCGTCGGAAACCTGTCGGTTGCATCCGGATGTTGAATCCGGGAGGGAGAAAAAGAAGAAGGCCCTTTGAGGGGCCTTGCCTGTGGCCGATTCCCGGCCAGTCATCGTTTTTGTCCCTCGAAGCTCACGGCCACGTGCCGCCTCGCGCAGCGGACACCGCCCCCGGAGACCTGGCGTCACCTGATGCCGCTTGGCGGGGCGGCATCCGCCAGCCACGATGGAGATCAAGGCCGGTTCACATCGCAATGCCAGACCGGACTGTCAGGGGGCAGCCGTACCGGACACCATGGACGCCGGCAATGTGCGGACAGGGCCGCCGGGGCATTGCCCTCCGCTCAGTTCTACAACCCGCCGTAGTAGTCCTCCATGGCCTTCGGGGAGATCACCCCCCTCCCCACGTCTCTGGCGAAGGGGACGCCCTTCCTTCTATCGCATCAGAACAGAGAAAATTTTTCGGCGTAGCCCGCGAGGAAGAGCAGCAAAATAAGGCAGGGCAAAACCACGGTCAGGTAGCCGCGCAGACATTCGGGCATGGGAATGCCGGAGCCGGCGTTGGCCTCGGCTGAGAAATTTCGCCAGCCCCAGCCGCGGCGCGTGCAGCAAAAGAGCAAAAAAACCAGGCCGCCCAGGGGCAGTATGTTGTTGCTGATCAAAAAGTCTTCCAAATCCAGGACAGTGCTGCCCGGCCCGAAGGGCTGCAGCGCGTCCAGCAGATT
>JAISTH010000093.1 GCA_031272715.1 Desulfovibrio sp. | reverse complement strand
CTTCAGACGGTTTCCGTGTATGTCCTTCAACACACAATTTCCGGCACTTCTCACGCCGCCAAGAAACCATGTTCTCCCATTGTATGTCACTTTGTCGTTGACGCGGAACCCGAACTTGCACTTGCTTCTGTTCGCAAGAATCCTTGCATGATGCTGCTGCGCTGGATGCGAGTAGCCGTTTATATATCTGAATTTCTTCAATGCCTGCCCCTGGGATCGTTGATACGTTCCCTTTTCGTGACACACTTCCATTAAATATCCAGAAGGTTTCCATGGCGATGGCATCGCACATGATAGATGCATCCGATGGTAGCAGGGGAGGGACTTGAACCCCCGACACTGCGGGTATGAACCGCATGCTCTAACCAACTGAGCTACCCTGCCAAAAACTCGATGACCATTGCACCACGACTTGGCACTCTGTCGCCATGGACGCACGAGGGCGGCCATGTCCACCGCCCCGCCCGGTCGTCCCCGCGGACGCCATCGCCGCCGGGAGAAGGCTCCTTGCTCGCGTCCAGTGCAACCTATCTACATACCCCGGAACTTTTGCCTTGGCAAGCGAATTCCTCTACCATGATTCCCCCGACCGGCACAAGGCCCTGCCGGGGCGGACGGCGGCCCCCCTTCGGAAGGCGCGGGCAAGCGCCTCGCCGGAAGGGCAGACACGCCACCGGAAGGTCAAACACATCACCGGAAGGGGAGGCGATCCATGACCCACGACACGACCAGAGAGGACACTCCCCCATCCCCCGCGGCCCCCGACGCACCCAAGACCCCCCTGCCCTCCATCGTCCTGGTGGGCCGGCCCAACGTCGGCAAGTCCACCCTCTTCAACCGCCTCATCGGCGCCAACAGGGCCATAACCCACGATCGGCCGGGCATCACCCGGGACCGCATGGAGGGAACGGTCCGCCGCCCCCCCTCCCCCCCCTTCGGCATCGTCGACACCGGCGGACTCACCCTGGAATCCCGCGACTCCCCCAGACAGACCTCGCCGGGACTCGACGAGGACATCCTCGCCCAGACCCGGACCGCCCTCGCCGGCGCCTGCGCCGCGGCCCTCGTGGTGGACGCCAGGGACGGCCTGCTCCCCCTGGACGAGGGCCTCGCAGGACTGCTGCGCCGGACGGGACTGCCCACCTGCTGCATCGTGAACAAGGTGGACGGCCCGGAACGGGAGGAGGAACTGCTCGCCCCCTTCCACGGCCTCGGCCTGCCCCTCGTCGCCGTCTCCGCCGAACACGGCCACCACATAAACCTGCTGGTGGAGCGGCTGGTCGCGCTGCTGCCGGAAGGGGAACCGGGCGCCCTCCCGGATCCCCCCCATCTCAAGCTGACGCTGCTCGGCAGGCCCAACGCCGGGAAGTCCTCCCTGCTGAACGCCCTCGCCGGGGAGGATCGCATGATCGTCTCCAGCGTCGCCGGAACCACCAGGGACAGCGTCGACGTGCGCTTCACCCGGGACGGCAGGGACTACGTCTTCGTGGACACCGCAGGCATCCGCAAACGCACGAAGATCACCGACGCCGTCGAACGGTACTCCGTCACCTCTGCCCTCAAGTCGGCCTCCAAGTCCCAGGTCACGCTGGTGACCCTGGACGCCACGGAGGGGGTGAGCCAGCAGGACAAGCGCCTCATGGACCTGCTGGACGACCGCAAGCTCCCCTTCGTCGTGCTGCTCAACAAGTGCGACCTCATCCCCCGGGAGCGGCTGACGGCCCTCGTCCGGGAGGCCAGGGAAATGCTCCCCTTCTGCTCCCACGTCCCCCTGCTCGCGGTGTCCGCCCTTTCCGGGAAGAACCTCGGGAAGATCCTCCCCCTGGCGCGCCGGCTCCACGAGGAATGCTCCCTGCGCATCTCCACGGGACGGCTGAACCGGGCGATGGAAGAGGTCCTGGCGGCCCACCAGCCCCCGCTGGTCAACCGCCGCCGGGCCAAGTTCTTCTATCTGACCCAGGCCGAGTCCTCCCCTCCCACCTTCGTGTTCTTCGTCAACGACCCGTCCCTCGTGCCCGAGCACTACATGCGCTATCTGGAGCGCCATCTGCGCAAGATGTTCGACATCGAACACGCGCCCATGCGCCTGCGCCTGCGCTCCAGCCACACGAAGGCCCCCAGGGCCTGACGCCCGGGAGGCCGATGGCGCCGTCCGCGGCGCGGAACGCCGCAGCCTTCAGACGGGGGCGCCCAGTTCCCGGACAAGGTGCTCGGCGAACTGCAGCTGGCCTTCCCGGGTCGTCACCGTGCCGTCGCGTTTCGCCTTGAGGGTCTCCTGCAGTATCGTGCGGAAGATCGGACCCGCCGGCAGCCCCATGGCGAGAAGATCCTCGCCGTCGATGTCGGGACGCATCCCCCGCAACTTGGTCAGATATCTGGACACGTTCCGGTGGAGCATCGGATCGCCCCCCACCGCCATGACGAGAAGCAGCGTCTCCAGTCCCATCGGGTCGAGCAGTGCGCATCCCTCGCTGATCCTGGACTTCCCGGCGTCCATGTCCGCCTGCCACTTCTGCATCCTTCGAACCAGCATGCGCAGGCGCGCCCGGTCCCTGAGAATCGCGCCCTTGCGCGCTTCCGGGAGACCCATGCGCGTGTAGTTGAGAGCGGCGTCCATCTGGGAGAGCCCGACGTTCAGGGCGTAGTAGAAGAGCACCCAGGAACAGGGCGTCTCCTCGAGATAGGTCATCCCGTGCCAGCGGAAGACCTCCATGACCTTGGGCAGGAGTTCCTTCCTGCTCGGGGTCAGCGCCAGGCTGGGGGAGATGGCCGCCAGCATGCCGAGTTCGTCCATCCTGAGGAGGCAGGAGGCGGGGTCGCTCTCCTCGCAGACGAGACGGTACTCGTGGAAAAGACGGTCGCCGGAGATCCGATCCAGCATCTTCAGGGAAAGGGCGTTGCGGATGAGCTTCTCGGTCCCGGCGGTGATGCGGAGCTTGTACCGCTGCTCGAAGCGCACCGCGCGGATGCACCGCGTGGGATCCTCCACGAAGCTCAGGGAGTTGAGCGCGCGGATCGCGCGATCCTTCAAGTCCCGCTGCCCTCCGAAGAAATCGACCATCTCCCCCATGGGAACGCTGTCCAGCCGCAAGGCCAGGGCGTTGATGGAGAAGTCCCGCCGGGCCAGATCCATCCTGATGGAGGACAGCTCGACCGTGGGCAGCGCGCCCGGGCTCTCGTAGAATTCGAGCCTCGCCGTCGCCACGTCGATGCGCTCCTCCTTCCCCTCGGGATTGTTGAAGATCACGACGGAGGTCATGAACTTCTCGTGGGCCCGGACCCGCCCCCCCAGTTCCTTGGCGAGGGCCTCGGCCAGAACGATGCCGTTGCCCTCCACCACGAGGTCGATGTCGTGGTTCGGACGGTCCAGCAGCAGGTCCCGCACGAATCCGCCGACGAGGTAGACCGGCAGCCGCAGACGCTTCCCCAGCGCGGCCGCCAGCCGGATCAGGCCATAGGTGTAGTCGGGGAGGCGCTCGCGCAGGATCTTGCCCATGCTGCGGTTCTTGGCCTGGACGTCCTGTCCGGCGGCGATGCCCGGCTCTCCGGCGAAAATGTTGATGAGGTCGGTGCGGGTCACCACCCCGACCACGTCCTCGCCTTCCACGATGGGCACGAGCCTCTGCCGCTCCCTCACGATGACCCAGGTGAGATCCCGGAGGGTGGACTCCGGCGACAACTGGATGACCTTGCGGGTCATGTACTCGTCCACCGGCAGGGAATGCAGGCCGTGCACGCAGGCCCGGGACGCCGTCTGGGCGTCCAGCAGCCCTATGCACCGCCGCTCCCCCCGCGCGAAGACGGGAATGGCCTTCAACCCGAAGTGCAGCATGAACTCGTCGGCCTCCCCCATCGTGGCCCCGGTCTCGAGTCCCAGGACGGGGGCGTTCATGCAGCTGCGGGCCGTCCGGCCCTGTCCGCAGACCTCGAGAAGCCGCTGCAGGATAGTCTCGCGCACCTGGGGCAAGGTCTGCTCCCGCACGGTGGCGGATGCGGCGTAGGCGTGCCCCCCTCCTCCCAGGGCCGCGCAGACGTCCCCGACGTTCACCGATTCGATGCGGCTGCGCGCCACGACCTGCACCCGGTCGCCCATGAGCCCGAGGGTGAAGAGCACGGAAAACTTCTCCATCTCCATGATGCGATGGGCCAGGCAGGCGAAGTCCCCCAGATAGTGGTCCATGGACGCTTCCGCCAGCACCACCGGAACGCCGCCGAAGGTATAGGTCGTGGCCGATTCCAGCAGGCTGTTCAGCGCCTGGACGTGGAGGCTCGTCATCTCGTGGGAGACCATGTCGCTGATGCGGTTGACGTCCATCTTCCGTGCCAGCAGCCAGGACGCCGCGGCGAAATCCTCCTCCGTGGTGGAGGAGTACGTGAAGGACCCCGTGTCGCTGTAAATGCCGAGACCGAGCAGCGTCGCCTCCTCCGGCGTCACGTCGATCCCCTCCTCCCGGAGCCTGCCCACGAGCAGGCTGGTGACGGCCCCCACCGTCGCCTTGTGGAGCTCGTCCACCGGCACGTCGTCCCTGGAGTCCGGATGATGGTCCCAGGCCGTCCTGTGCACGCCGTCCCGATCAAGCAGCGAGTCCACGTGGCGTATCCGGCTGCGCTGGCGCGTGTCCACGAGGACGAGACGCTCCACGGCGTTCCAGGGCACCGCGGCGGACTCCACGAAGCCGTAGGCGGCCTTGTCCAGCTCGGCGAAGAGCTTCTGCAGGCCCCGCTCCTGAGTTCCCGGAAACAGCAGCATGCAGGGGCCGCACAGGTGGCGGACGGCCAGCATGGCCGCGAATGCGTCGAAATCCGCGTTGGCGTGACTGGTGACGAGAGTCGTCGGTGCGCTCAAGGCCGGCTCCTGGGGTGGAATTCCCGGTGCAGTCTGCGCAGGCGGTCGGCCTGCACGTGGGTGTATATCTCCGTGGCGCTGATGTCGGCATGCCCCAGCAGCATCTGGACGGCGCGCAGATCCGCGCCGCCCTCCAGAAGATGCGTCGCGAAGGAGTGGCGGAAGGTGTGGGGGGATATGGCCCTGGTGATGCCGGCGGCGAGGGCGTACTTGCGCACCATCTTCCAGGCGTACTGCCGGGTGAGCCCCTTGCCGGACCGATTCAGGAAGCACAGGGGCACCTTGGGGGAGAACTGGCCGCGCCACCGCGAAAGATACTCCGACAGCAGCTTCAGCGCCTCGTCGTGGAGCGGGACCAGCCGTTCCTTCGCCCCCTTCCCGAAGACCTTGACCAGTCCCCGCTGCATGTCGATGGCGGACACCGGAAGGGTGCAGAGTTCCGAGACCCGCAGGCCCGAGGCGTAGAGCATCTCCAGCATGCACCTGTCCCGGAAGCCGCCCCTGTCCTGCATGTCCGGGAGGGCCAGGATGGCCTCCACCTCGTCCAGGGTGAGGACCTCGGGCAGATGCCTGATCAGCTTGGGGTTCTCCAGCAGGAGAAGGGGATGCCTGTCCAGCAGGCCGTCCTCCACCGCATGGGCGAGAAAGCTTCGCAGGGCGGCCAGACGTCTGGCGAGGGATGCGGGCTGGTTCTTCCTCGCCCGCTGCCAGGCCAGGAAGAGGATGACGTGGTGCTCCGCGATATCCCGAAGGGGAGGGGGATTCTCCAGTTCCTCCAGGAACCGGCGGAAGAGCCTCATGTCCTCGAGGTAGGCGTCCACGGTGCGCCGGGAAAGCCCCCGCTGGGCGAGAAGGGCGTCGCCCCAGGCCGACACGGCGTCTTCAGGGATGACTTCTCCGGCTTCCATAGGGGACATCATACCCGGCCGGAAGAGGCGTCACAAGGACGCGGGACTCCGGAGGGCAGGGCGCCGGAGGCCATCGCCCCTTGCCGGGGCGGCCGTCCTCGGATACATCCATGATCCGGATACCTCTCCTTCGGTTCCATCGACGTCCAACCCACGGGAGCGTCTCCGCCGACATGTCCGCCCTCGCCAGCGTTCCCGAACAGCTCCCCCACTACGTGCTGGCCGTCGCGGACCGCGAGGCCCTCGCCTTCGAGTCCTGCGTGGCCTACGTCGGCGAAGGCGCAGGGGTCGTCGTCGCCTATCCCTCCGCCCTCGCCCCCCGCCCATCCGAAGGCCCGGCCCCATGGACCACGGTTCCGGAAGACGTCGGACGGGATCTGGATCGGGCACTCGACGATCTCGAACCCAGATGCCACAGGATCACGGTGATGGCCCCCTTCGTCCCGGAACGGGCCCCCGCCGACGCCCGCCGACACGTCGACGTCCACTGGGAACTCCCCCTCCCCGCCCCGCCTCTCGGCCCCAAGCTGGACTACGCCCTCAGACGCGCCGCCCGGGACGTCGACATCATCCACGACGAGCCTTGGGGTCCCGAACATCGCGACATGACGGCAACGTATGTCCAGCGGCCGGATTTTGCAGCGGGAACGAAGTCGATCCTCTCCCGGATCGACAGATACGTCGCATCAAAAGAAGGCGTGCGGCTGCTGTCGGCGAGAGGGAAGGACGGCCGTCTTGCCGCCTGCTGCGTCGGGGATCTCACCAGCCTCGCCACGGCCTTCTACATGTTCGCCTTCCGGCGCCCCGACGCCCCTCCGGGGACGGCGGACCTGCTCCTGAACGCCCTGGTGCGGAAGGCGGAAGACCTGGGCTGTCTGCGGGTGAACCTGGGGCTGGGGGTCACGCCGGGCGTGGCCTTCTTCAAGAGAAAATGGCCGGCGATGCCATCCCTTCCCTGCGTGGAGACGAGCTGGGAGTGCCGCGGCGGGAGGGGTGTCGCCACAGTCCCGAAAGAAGCGGCGAAGGACGGGGGAGTTGCCGGACTGCTGCGGCGGCTGTTCCGCAAGGAGCCTGCCGATGGCGGAACCGGTTCCTGAAAAAGGCAATGTATCCTGGAAGGTCTTTTGAAGAGAGCGATTGGAGTCTGGCAAGTCAGGCATGGAAAAAGAAAGATTCCTGAAACGTCGTTCCTGGTTCCGTCTCAAGTAGAGCAGGGATCTCGCTAAAGATATTTGCATGTTGAGCGAAGTGTTTAATGATGACTTCTGCATTATCAACTACATTGCAATATCAATAGCAATTTTGTATATTGCATTATATGCAAACTATTGCAAATTTCTTCACATATGACAGCATAGTTTAAGTAAAACGCAAAAAACTTATATTCGCATATAAATTTTCTTTAATATATAACAACAGAATACAAGACTCAATTATCTATTTTACAGAATATTTGCAAAACTTATTTATTGACACAACAGAATCTATTTTATAAATTAGCCGACATTTCTCACTAGATGACAATATAGACGCATCTGTCGTCATGTAACATACGGTATCGTCCTGACCATATCCCGGCCTTCTCCTCCACCGTCACGGCGAATTCCACACCCCTTCCTTCCGGATGCCAAGGAGGACGCCCTCCAACCCCGGACACATCCCGGCCCGAAGCCCAAAACGGCCGCCCGCAGGGCCCCACACGGCCCCTTGTGGAATCCCGCAAAAACAGGTAGGTTCCCTCCCTTTCGGCAGGAGCGGCCACCTTGGCACTCCGCCGGCAGGAAAACGCCGGAACCGGGACCGCCTCGACGCCCCCGGGCCACGACAGCAACGCGCCCTTCCCGCCCCGCGAACCGCGCAGGGGTCGGACCGCATGACCCACGGACCATCGATGCCCATGCCCGCAAAGAAGAACACACCCGTCTACCTGGCCGCATTCCTGCTCCTTCTGGCCGGCGTGGGCTACCTCGCCTACGCGGGTTTCGCCGAGAACAGCGTCTACTTCCTCAACGTGGCCGAGGCGAAGGCCGTCCCCACGCAGCAACTGCACGCCGCCCGCCTCTTCGGCACCGTGGCCGGCGAGGGCATCCGCACCCACGCCCCCGGACCCGGCGTCAGCTTCTCCCTCCAGGACAAGGACGACGCCTCCCAGACCATCGAGGTGAACTACGCCGGCGCCGTCCCGGACACCTTCAAGCCAGGCGCGGAAGTCATCGTGGAGGGCGGCATGGTCGGGGACGGACGCTTCGACGCGAAGATCCTCATGACCAAGTGTCCCTCCAAATACCAGAAGCAAAATCGCGCCTCCTGACCCCAAGGCCTCCCCATCATGTACATCTTCGCCTCAGCGATGCAGTATCTGGCGCTCGCCGCATCCATCGCGGCCGGCGGGGCGGCCCTGACCGCCCTGCTCCGCGGCGACGGACGGCTGCTGCGGTTCGTCGAGAAGGGCCACTGGGTCACCAGCGTCGCCCTCGTCCTCGCCTCATCGCTCCTTCTCCACGCCCTCTACTGGAACGATTTCCGCCTCGTCTACGTCGCCGGCCACACGGACACGCTCCTGCCGGCCTTCTACAGACTCACCGCCTTCTGGGCCGGCCAGCCCGGATCCCTCCTCTTCTGGGCCCTCGCGGTGAGCGTCGCCGGCACCCTCTTCGCCGGCACGCCCTCCTACGCATCCCTGAAACCCCTCACACGGCTCTGGTACTGGGTCGTCTTCTTCGCCATCACGGCCTTCTTCGCGCTGCTGCTCACCACCTGGAGCGACCCCTTCGTCATGCAGGACCCGGCGCCCAGAGACGGCAGCGGCCTCAACCCCCTGCTCCAGCATCCCGGGATGATCTTCCATCCCCCGCTCCTGTTCCTCGGCTACGCGGGCTTCGTCATCCCCTGCTGCCTCGCCCTCGCCCAGTGCCTCGCCCCCGATCCCGAGGAGCGCCCCTGGCACGAAATCTCCCGCCCCATCGCGATCCTCGCCTGGATCATGCTCACCGCCGGCATCGTCCTCGGCGCCTGGTGGGCCTACATGGAACTCGGCTGGGGCGGCTACTGGGCCTGGGATCCGGTGGAGAACGCATCCCTCATCCCCTGGCTCTTCGGGACCGCCAGCCTGCACACCATGGCCATCGCCAGACGCAAGGGCAAGCTCGCCCGGGCGAACGTCCTCGCCATGGCCATGACGACGATCTCGGCCTTCTTCGCCACCTACCTCGTGCGCAGCGGCGTGGTGCAGTCCGTCCACGCCTTCGGGGACAGCACCGTCGGAACCCCCCTGACGGTCTTCATCCTTCTGGCGATCCTCATCTGCGCCTGGGCGTGCGCCAGCGCCAAACCCTCGGGCGAACCCCTGGCCGGCCTGGCCAGCCGGGAGGGTTTTCTCACCCTGCTGGCGTGGCTGCTGCTCGCCATGGCTCTGATCATCCTCGCCGCCACGATGTGGCCCGTGCTCTCGAAACTCTGGACCGACGGCGCCAAGGGCCTGGACGCGGGATTCTACAACAGGGTCTGCCTGCCTCTCGCCGCCCTCGTGATGCTCTTCATGGCCGCATGCCCCTGCCTCTCCTGGACGGGGGGACTGCTGCGGCGAGAGCGCCTCTGGTACGCCCTCGGGGCCATGGCCCTGACCCTGGGCGCCTGCTTCGCCTTCGGCCTGCGCCAGCCCGTCGCGATGTTCGGCGCCGCCGGCGCCGTCGCCGCCCTGGTCACGGTCGGCCTGTCCATCGCCCGGGACAGGGCGTGGCGCGGCCCCCTGGCAGCCCTGGGCGCCCACGCGGGCATGGCTCTGCTGGCCATCGGCGTCGCCTTCTCCGGCACCTGCGGCATCGAGAAGGACCTGATCCTCTCCAAGGACGAGTCCGGCACGGTGGGGGACTACACGTTCACCCTCAAGAGCGTCGAGGACGGCGGCCGGCCGGGCCACCACTTCCTCGCCGGGACGCTGCTGGTCGAACAGGACGGGCGCACCCTGGGGACGCTGACCCCGGAACGCCGCATCTACGACAAGTTCGGCACCATGCAGTTCTCAGAGGTGGACATCCTGCCGAGCCTCGGGACGGAAATATACGCATCGCTCCTGGGCATGGACGACGACAAGCGCCTGCTGGTGCAGGTGAGCACCAAGCCCCTGGTGAACTGGCTGTGGATCGGCGGGACGCTCATGTGCCTCGTGCCCCTCGCGGCCCTGCTGCGCCGACGCAAGCCCGCCCCGGCGGCGGACGACGACGCCTGATCCCACGGCCATGCTGCACCTGCGGGACGTCGCCAAACGGTACGGAGCGGTGCCGGTCATCCGGAACGTCACCTGCACCATACACCCGGGAACGGTGCACCTGCTGCTGGGGGACAACGGCGCCGGAAAGACCACCCTGCTCCGCCTCATGGCGCGCCTCGCGAGTCCCACAGCGGGCACCGTCGAGTACGATCCCCCATCCCGGCAATGCGCCTTCCTGGGCCATGCCGGCTTCCTCTATCCAGGCCTCACCGCCCTCGAGAACCTGCGCTTCTGGCGCGACGCCCAGCGTCTCCCCAAAAGCGACGCCCATCTCCTCGAACTTCTGGATCGCGTGGGACTCGCCGCCCACGCCCATCGGCGCGCGGCCGTCTTCTCCCGGGGCATGGCCCAACGCCTGAGCCTCGCACGCGTGCTGCTCCAGCAGGCGGACATCCTGCTCCTGGACGAACCGGGCACCGGACTGGACGCCGCCTCCCGGACCCTGCTCCACGACGAGGTGAAGCAGGCGAGGGACCGCGGGGCCGCCGTGGTGCTCATCACCCACGACGTCGCCCAGGACGTCCGCCTCGCCGACAGGGTGCTGCTCCTCCGAAACCGGACGCTGGCCTACGACGGCGACGTCGGGGGATTCCAGGAGGCCGCGGCGTGATCCGCCTCGCCAAGGCCATGGCGAGGAAGGATCTCACCCTGGTCCTCGCCCGGGGCAACGGCCTCGCCCAGGCGCTGCTGCTGGGCCTGCTCCTCATCTTCGTCTTCAGCCTCTCCCGGGAGGCCGGCCAGCCCGTGACCCCCCAGGAGGCCGCCACCGTCTTCTGGCTGAGTTCCGCCTTCTGCCAGGTGCTCGTCTTCAACCGGCTCTTCGCCCTGGAGGAGACCGGGGAGGCAAGGCTCGGGCTGCTGTTGCTGCCCGCCCCCATACAGGCCGTGTGGCTCGGCAAGGCGATCGCGGGATTCTGCCTGCTCCTGCTGGCCCAGGTCTGCTTCCTGCCCGCCGCGGTGGCGCTCCTCGGACAGGACCTCTCCGGCCCTCTGACTGAGGGCGCGCTGGCGCTGCTTCTCGTCGATCTCGGCCTGTGCGCCGTCGGCGCCCTGCTGGGAGCCCTCGCCACCGGGCAGGGCGCCAGGGAGTCCCTGCTGAGCGTACTCTTCTTCCCCCTGCAGGTGCCGCTGCTCCTGGCCGGCATCAAGCTCGGGGCCCAGACCTTCGGCTTGTCCCTCCCGGACGGCCCCGGAAGCTGGCTGCGCATGGCCCTCGCCTTCGACGGGGTCTTCCTGGGAGCGGGACTCCTGCTCTTCGGCTTCCTGTATTCCGGCGACGCCTAGCCACAGCCTCCGAGGTCCGTCCATGCCCCCCTCCCCACGCCACATCCCCACAGGATCGGCCCTGGCCGCCGCCGGAGGCCTCGCCCTCGCCGCCAGCCAGTGGCTCGTCTTCCGCCACGCCCCCGTCGAGGCCACCATGGGCCTGACGCAGAAGATCTTCTACATCCACCTGCCGCTGGCCTGGTGGGCCCTTGCAAGCTTCCTCGTGGTGTTCGCCGGATCCATCCTCTTTCTCCTCCGGCGCAACCCCGCGACGGACGCATGGTGCCGGGCGGCCTGCGAGATCGGCGTGCTGCTGAGCGGCCTGGCGCTCCTCACCGGCATGCTGTGGGGACGGCAGGCATGGGGCGTGTGGTGGACATGGGACCCCAGACTCACCACCACCCTCGTCATGTGGTTCGTCTACGCCGGCTACCTCGTGCTCCGGGGTCTGGACATGCCCGCCCCCCGCAAGCGCGTCGCATGCGCAGTGCTGGGCATCGCGGCCTTCTGCGACGTCCCCCTCGTCTTCCTCTCCGCACGTCTCTGGCGCTCCATCCACCCCGCCGTCTTCGCCTCAAAGGGAGGCGGCCTCGAACCGGAGATGAAACTCGCGGTCATCGCCTGCACCCTCTCCATGGGTCTGCTGTGGGCCGGACTTCTCGCGCTGCGGACGGGCCAGATCGCCCAGGAGGAACGCATCGAGACCCTTGAGGGACTGGCCGGACAGGACGATTGAACGCCGGAACCGGCCTCAAAATCAGGTCGGCGATGCGGCATTTCAACGGAAATCGGCATCCCGCAAGTTGACAATCACGATGGCGCACTGTAGTTTTGCGTTTTTAAGGCGCTTACGGCAGGCATCATCCGCCTTCCCTTCGCCGGGTCTCCCCCCTTTGCCCGGAGACGGGTCTGCCTTTTCGCCCGGACGAAGGAGTCCGTCCGCCGTTTCCGCACGCCCTGCGGACGACGGACCGTCTCCTGGGAGCACCACCGCATGGAAGCACTGACAGTGGTCGTCCTCGCCAACGCCATCGCATGGTTGGGCATAGGGGGATACTTGGCATTCATCACCCTCAGCCAGCGCCGCCTGGCGCAACGGCTGGCCCTGCTGGAGTCGGCGGCCCGCCGCATCGACGGGTGAACGCCGCCACGAGCGGAAAGGGTCCGCGGCGGACGTGAATCGTCCGAAACGCCGACCAGGAGAAGCCATGTCATCCCATGCCGAGAACAACGAGGAGAAACGGACGATCCCCGCACTGCCAAGGCTCGCCGGAAACCAGCGGGCGATGGCGGGCCTGCTGGCGTTCTCCTTCGTCGTCATGGCCTACGTGGCCATCGCCTCGAATTTCCTGCGCCCGCCCCGGCATGCGACCCCTCCCCCCACATCCGTCCAGACGACGGACGATGCCGGACACATCGGCCAGCTGATGCAGCAGGTCGCGAAAGACCCCCAGAACCTCAAGCTCATGACCCACCTCGTGGAGGCCCTGATACAGGCGCAGAACTGGGAGGCCGCCGCCACCTTCGCCGAACGGGCCAGCCTGCTGGACGTCTCGGACCCCTACCCCCACTACCTGCAGGGCGTCATCGCCCACAACCAGGGCAAGACCAAGGAAGCCGCCGCCTTCCTCCAGAAATCCCTCGACCTCAAGGACGCCGCGGCCGCCCGCTACAGCCTGGGCGTCCTCTACGCCTACTTCCTGGACGATCCGGCCAAGGGCAGGGCACATTTCGCCGCCGGACTCGCGGCGGCGGATCTCACGCCGGAACTCGAGAAGAGCCTGCGGGAGGAACTGCGCAAGGCCGAAGGCGCCCCGCCCGCGCAAGCCGAGCCGGGGGCGGCCGCGGACGCGTCCAAAACGCCCGCATCCGTTCCCGGGTCGCCCCAATCCGGGGCCAAGACCCCGCCCATATCCCCGCAACTCGCGAAGCAGATCGCCGCCACGGAAAAGGAGCTGCTCCAGAAGCCGAAAAGCGCCGCCCTCTGGACCCATCTCGGCAACCTGTATTTCGACACCGGCCAGCCGGTCAAGGCCATCGCCGCCTACGAGCGATCCCTCTCCATCGCCCCGGGCAACCCGGACGTCCTGACCGACCTCGGCATCATGTACCGGGAGATCAGGGACTTCCAGAAGTCCCTGGAATCCTTCGACAAAGCCATCGCGGCCGACCCGGGACACCAGAACGCCCTGTTCAACAAGGGCGTGGTCCTGCTGAACGATCTCAATCGCACCAGCGACTGCATCGCCGCATGGCAGGCGCTGGTGAAGCTCAATCCCGGCGCCCTGGCGCCGAACGGACGGCCGGTGACGGAACTGCTGCGGCAGTTGAAGTAGACCGGTGACCACTCCTCCGAGGAAGATGCCAATGACCCGCATCCTTCACGCCTTCACGATAGGCCGTCTGCTCGCGGCGCTGCTGCTCGCCGGACTGTGCTGGATCCCCTGCGCCCACGCGTCCCAGTACGCCGCCGCCCCCGTCTCCCTGCTGCCGGGCCTCGACAGCATGATGGACGAGACCGGCGACATGACCGTGGAGGAGGTGGCCGCGCCACAGCAGGCCACGCGCTTCCGCCCCCTGAACATGAAGCGCCTCCCCAGGAAGACCGGCGCCTTCTGGCTGCGGTTCACCCTGGCCCCCCTGCAACCCGATGCCAAGCCCGCCCCCCTCTTCCTCGACCTCGGAGAAAGCGTCCCCAGACAGGCCAAGCTCCACTACCTCGCCACCCCCCAGAGCACCGACGACTGGATCGAGGACCGGCCCAGCGGCACCAACATGCTCATCCTGCCGGAACAGGGCAGCGAGCCCAGAACCTTCTATCTCGAACTCCCCGGCGTCCCCGGCCCCTGGTTCTCCCCGGTCATACGCACACCCCGCAACGCCGCCGCCGACTGGGTCCACCTGGCCAAGCCCGCCGTCGTCCTCGCCCTCGGCGTGGTCATGCTGCTGTGCTTCCTGCGCCTTCTCGCAGAACGAGGCCAGTGGCGCCTGTGGACCGTCCTCTTCGTGGGCTTCACCCTCCTCTACGGCGTCCTTGGCCCCGTCGCGCCCAGCGCCACGGGGACGAGCCCGATGACGGCCATCATCCTCATGATGCCGGGCCTGGCATTGCTGCTCCTGCCCCACGTCGCGCGACACCTCGTCGACACGCCCCACGTCTCCCGGTCCTTCGACCTGCAGTACCTCGCCCTCACCCTGCCGGGCGCGCTGGTGGCGCTGGCTCCCCTGATCCCGGGATTCGGGTGGGTCAGCCGCTACCTGGAACTGTGGCCTCTGGGGACGGCGGTCATCGTGCCCACGACCCTCGGGGCATACCTCTCCGGCCACAAGGGCGCCGGCCGCGTGCTGACGGGTTGCCTCGCCTGCATCGTGGCCACGGGCCTCGGCCTGTTCCTCCCCGAATCCATCGTGCCTCCGGCGCTGGCCGCGACGTTCCCCCTCATCGGGGCCGCCGCCTGCGCCATGCTCATCGCCTGCACCCCGGCCCCGCAGCGCCAGCAGGACACCCCGACGGAGGGGGAGCCCGACCGTCTCGTCCTCGCGGGCACCGACCGGATGGCGGCCCTCGACCTCGACGAGGCCCTGAAGGATCCCAACCTGCGCCTCGTGCCCAGCACCGACGGCCCGACGGCGAAGGGCGGCCCGCAGGGGGAGGCCCTCTCGCCCGAGGTCGCCGAAAGGCTGCAGAGTTCCTGCGACCTGCTGCTCAAGGACGCCACGGCCATCGCCGAGGGCCCGCTGCCCCCGCCGGTCCGCCAGCAGGTGGAATCCATGAAGGAAGACGCGCAGCGCATCGCCGATCTCGTGGGCATGACGACGGGAAACCGCCCCCGCAAGAACGCGACGTTCTCCCCGGCCCCCTTCAATCTCCAGCACCTCATGCGCAGTTGCCACGACGCCGTGGAGGGCATGGCCGCCAATGCCGGCATCGGCCTCGCATGGTACATGCCTCCCCATCTGGGACACACCTACATGGGCGCGGGAGACGCACTGGCCAGCACCCTGCGCTCGCTCCTGGAAAGCTCCATCCGCGCCACGCGACACGGAGCCGTGCACTTCTCCGTGCGCCGCGTCCCCGAAAGCGCCGACGCCGGGCACCTGCTCTTCACCATCACCGACACCGGCGCGGCCATGCCGCCCCAGGAACGGTCCGGTCTCGCGTTGATGCAGGCATGGGAACTCGCCGACGCCTGCAAGGGATTCCTGGGCCTCGACTGCAGTGCCAGAGGCGCCACCATCGCCTTCACCGTGCATCTCGTCCCCATGCAGGAGGACGGCGACGAGCGGGCCGACCTGCCCCTCATGCTCATCACCGCGGACACGGCCGAAGAGAGGGAGGCGCTCGCCGCCCGCCTCAACGTCCTTCCCTGCACCTGCATCCCCGTCGCGGGCCTCCCCGAGGCGATCCGCATCCACAGGGACCGCTCCGTCTCCCTGCTGATCGTCCACGGCGCGAGCGTGGACAACCTGCGACCGCTGATGGGACAGTTCGAAACGGAGGCCAAGGAGGGCGTCCCCTTCCAGGCGATGGCCATCGTCTCCGGCGAACGGGACGTCACGGACCTCGAACGGTTCGGCATCATCTGCCTGACCGAAGACGCCGCCCGGGACGACACCCTCGAGAACACGATCCGCCATCTGCTGCGGCTGCCCGAGTCCGACCCGTCCATGGACGTCCACGGCGAGACCCTCACGCCGGGATTCGGGGCGTCGCCGCTGAAGATCCCCGATCTCACGGCGCTTCCCAATCTGCTGGACCTGGCCCAGAGCCTGGCCAACCCCCTCAAGCCTGGGGAAGGACAGAAGGACTCCGGACTCTTCGGGCACCTCGAGGGACTCCAGCCCGCCGATGCCGGGACCGCGCCGACGCAGGCATCCCCCTTCGGCGGCGCCCCGGAGCAACTGACCCTGGACAAGAGCGGCCAACGCGGGGCCCCCCCTTCCGGAGGCGCCCCGGCGCAACCCCAGGCCGTCCAGCCTCCCGTGTCTCCCCAGCCGATCGACAAGGTGCCGGACGTCATCCCGTCCCTCGACCTTCTGCCGGACTTCACCGCGACGCCCACGACGCCGACCGCGACGGCGATGCCCCCTCTGGACATGGGCGCCTCCGGCGCGCTTTCGACGCCCCCTCAGCAGTCCCGGCCGCTGGACATGGCGCCTCTCGACATGTCCCCTCCCGCCGCGCCTTCGCCGCAGTCCTTCGCCGCACCCGTGCAGCCATCGCCAGCACAGCCTGCGCCGGTACAATTTGCTCCAGTCCAGCCCACGCCAGTCCAGCCTGCTCCAATGCAGCCTGCGCCCATACAGCCCGCGCCAATGCAGCCATCGCCGGTCCAACCCGCTCCAGTGCAGCCGACACCGATACCCTGGACGGCCGCGCCGACAACTCCCGTCCAGCCCGCGCCCGAGCAATGGCCGCAAACGCAGTACGCTGCGCCGCCGTCCTCCTTCATCCAGGAACCGGCCCAGCCCGCATCCGTCCAGCCACAGCCCGCCGCGCCGGAACTCCGGGAACCGTCCGTGCCCGTCCAGCCGATATACGAGGAAGGGCAGGCATCCACCACGCAAAGACCCCACGAGACGGCGGCCAGACGAGGCGTGCGTTCCACCGTCCGCCCAACCAGGACGCCCGTCGCCACCCCCGCGCCGACGCGACTGCAGAAGCCGGCCCCAAGCGCGAGAACCGAGCCCATTGCGCCCTCCCCGGCCGATGACGCCCAGACCAGGATCGCCCCGGGCCAGAGACGCTCCTCGCCCATGGACGTGTTCTTCAACAATAATGAAGAAGAAGATGAGTGGGTCGGCGAGCCCACCCCCATACAGAACTCCAGGCAGAGCCGGCCGACCATGGACGAACCCGCCCCCGGACCCCACCGCCCGGCACGAGAGCCCGCCGCGCCGGCCTATGCCGGGGAATGGGTGGGGGAACCCGTCCCCATCCCCCGAACGGGCACCCCGTCCCAGCCCTCGCCCCTCGGGAAAGATTCCCAGGAGGAACCTCAGGACGAATCCCTCTTCGACGGATCCTCGATCCTGGGAATGATCGCCGGGACGAACGAGCCACCGGCCCAGGCCCCCGCCCCGCACCGCGCGCCCGCCCCCAATGCGGCGCAACAGCGGTATCCCGCGGAGACGGTCCGCCAGTGCGAGTTCCTGGCCGAAACCATGAACGACATCATCAGCGGCTTCTCCCAACAGCGACCGACCCTGGTCGCCGAGGCGGCCAGGCGACTCGGCAGCCAGACCAACGTCCTCGGATGGCGAACCCTGTCCCGCATGGCCGGTTGCGTCGAACGGGCGGCCGACAACGGCGACATGGACGCCCTGAAGGACCTGCTCCCGGACCTGCGCCTCGCCGTCGAACGCCAGCGGATCGAGCTGATGCCAGACGCCATCTAGCCGCGACCTTCCCTGGAAGGCCCCAGGAGGGCCGCGTGACGCCAGATCCGCGACCCTCCAAAAAAACCGACCACTCCACACGGATGCCAACGCCATGGACGCCACCGCCGACAACGGCCACACCCCACCCTCACAAGGCCCCGCCACGGATCCCGCATCCGCGGACTCCCCGGTGACGTACCGCAAGATCCTCATCCCCGTGAGCGGCAAGACCGGAGGAAGACGTTCGACCGCCAGCCTGCGGCACGCCCTGGCACTCCACCCCGAGGAGATCGTCCTGCTGCACGTGACGGATCCCATCCCCGGCCTCGTGGGCGGCGACTCCCATCGACAGCTCCTCGACGAGCGCAGGAAAGAGGCCACGGCCACCCTCGCCCAACTGCACGCTCTCGCGGAAGCCGCCGGCGTCCCCGTCACCGACAGAATCGAAGCCGGCACCGTCGCCGAGACCATCGTCCAGGTGGCCGACGAGATCCCGGCGGACCTGATCGTCATGTTCACCGACGGCGTGGACCGCCTCGAGGACTTGCTGCTGGGAACCACCACGGAACGGGTGCTGCGGGGCACCGACATCGCGTTGCTGGCGGTGCGACGCTGACCATCGGGAAACCCGGAGAGACCGATTGTCGACCGCACTTGAAACGCTGGTCATACTCGTCGTCCACGGATGCTCCTGGCTTGCGGCCTGCCACGCACTGCTCCGCAAGCGCGACCCCAGATCGGCCCTGGGATGGACGGTCACCTGCCTGCTGCTCCCCGCCGTCGGCCCGGCGATCTACGCGCTCTTCGGCATAAGCCGCGCCGAACACCGCGCCAACAAGCTCCTGAACCAGCTCCCGGTCCCGTCCGACGAGTCGGTCTCCCTCCACGTCCTCCCCCCGGCCACGGTCTCCCCCGAGGACGCCGCCCTGGAACGGCTCGGGGAATGCCTCACCAACCAGCCGCTGCTGCCGGGCAACACCGTCGTCCCCCTCATCGACGGCGACGAGGCCTACCCCGCCATGATCACCGCCATGGAGGAGGCCACCCAGGAGATCTTCCTCACCACGTACCTCTTCAAGGCGGGAGCCGTGGGGGACGAATTCGTGGACGTCCTCGGACGGGCCGCCAAACGGGGCGTCGACGTCCGGGTGCTGATCGACGGCTTCGGGGCGCTCTACTCCCTGCGCAAGCCCTGGAAGCGCCTGCCAGGCCACGGGGTGCGCCTCGCCAGGTTCCTGCCCCCGGGCCTCATCCCCAAGGGCCTGAGCGTCAACCTGCGCAACCACCGCAAGATCCTCGTCTGCGACAACACGGCCTTCACCGGAGGCATGAACATCGCCGACGAGAACACCCATCCCGAAGGCACGCACGGGGTCCGGGACGTGCACTTCCGGTGCCGGGGCCCGGTCGTCGCGGAACTGCGCAACTCCTTCCTGCGCATCTGGGGCTACGCCTGCGGCGACGCCCCCCACGCCTTCATCCACCGCCACGTCCCCCCGGAAGGGGACAGCCTCTGCCGCCTGGTCATCGACGGCCTCGGAAGCGGCACCGACACCCTGAACGATCTCTACTGCGGCCTCATCAGCGCCGCCAAGGGCGTCGTGCGGATCATGACCCCGTATTTCCTGCCGTCCCACGAGCTCATGGCCGCCCTGTGCAGCGCCGGATACCGGGGCGTGGACGTCCGGGTGGCGCTGCCCCGGAAGAACAATCTGCCCTACGTCCACTGGGGCATGCTGCGGCTCCTGCCCCAGCTGCTCAAGGCCGGCGTGCGGGTCTGGCTGCAGCCCGGGCCCTTCGTCCACACCAAGCTGCTGACCATCGACGGCGGCTACAGCCAGGTCGGCTCGGCCAATCTGGACCCGAGAAGCCTGCGGCTGAACTTCGAACTCAACATGGAGGTCTTCGACCGCCCCCTCCACGACAGGCTGGCGGCGCACATCGACGACGCCATCTCGCGGAGCCAGGAGATCACGCCGCGCTACCTCGAACGGCAGTCCATGCCCCAGAGGCTGCGCAACGCCGCCTGCTGGATCTTCTCCCCGTACCTGTAGGCCAGTCGCGAGATCCCCCACAATAGACACCATTGCGGCAAACAGCGCAAAGGGCATGTCCTATGCGGAACAACCTATTATTGAACATATTGCAAAGGCCCCCGAAAGGGGGCCTTCGCATCACTGTTGCAGACATGCATGATGCCTTCAGTGCATCGCATTTGACTACGCATGGCATATCAGCTGCATTCCCTGAGCAATCTTACGACACCATGTTCCTTGAATGCCTCTCAAGAGCATCATCGGAGAGCTTTTCCGGAAAGTCTCTGCGAAGGCATCTGCGCAATCTTTCCATGGAGTAGAATCCATAGCGTGCATTGACCGTCAGTAACACGAGCCTCTCATCGGGCGCAAAACGGAGAATGGGCTTTGGCGGCCCCAGATATACCGGCTTCAAGGGATCTTTTTGTGACAAATCCCCATAACGATTCCAGAGCTTTCGAACCACCGGCCCTTTCCCCAAGTCTTCCAACGGTTCGCCAAAAAGTCGCCTACCCCGCAGGCCCCAAAAAATCCCCTGCGCGTAAGCGCACAACCTCTGCAAACGCAAATTGCTCAGCGGGACACCGTCAGGTCGCTCGGTGAGGAAGAAGTCGGCGACATCCTGGACATCGGCAAATTCTCCCTCAGGCCGCCAGGCGGTGGGGTCGAAGGCCGGTCTCACCGGTTTCAAGGCAGCAGGGGGCAAGTGCTCGGGATGCAAGCCTTCCCTGCTGGGCATTTCCAAAATCCCGGTCCGGCGCATCTTCCTCCTCCCGGCGTCCGGGTTTGCTTGGGACGCCTGTCTCTTCATGACGCAACATCGTCTTCAGTCAAGCCCATCGCTCCGCACGGCCTGCGGACGTCAATCGACCGGAGCCTGGAGCACCGCACTCGCACGGCCGCCATCGTTGGCAATCTGCGCTTTGAACGCCATCGCGTCCTCGAACTTCCCCTCGTCCCGCAACCGCCCATGCGCCCATTTCCATCGTGTCGGGGCACCCCATCAAGAGCGGGATCGTTCCCCACCTGGCTCGGAGAGGCCGTCAGACACCCGGTGCGGCGCCGCGGAGCCACGCCGTTTTCCCATTGACGAGGGGACCGGATCCTCCTCCCCGAAGCCCATCGGCCGGCATGGCTTCTTGCGGCACCAGCCTCCACACAGTCCTCCGTCCAACGGCCAGACGGCACGATCGCAGTGCCCTTCCCGCCTCCGGCCATGATCGGCAGGGCAAATGCCAGCACGGAGGCCAACCGGGCGCAGTTCAGGGCTGACATGCCCCGGTCGGCCATGCTGGCCGTCTTCCACGCCCGACACCCCGATCCGGCGACAGGTCCGGACCTTGTCCTCGCCGCCCTCCAGGTGTAACATGGGACGTTTGCATAGGTCACCACCACGGAGCCCCCATGCTGGACTACATCCGATCCAACACCCAATCCTTCGGCGTCAAGCTCGCCTTCGGCCTGATCATCCTCGTCTTCGTCTTCTGGGGCGTCGGCAGCCTCACCGACAAGAACGTCGGCAACGTGGTGGCCATGATCAACACCGACCCCCTCCTGCTGAAGGACTTCGAGACCGCCTACCGGAACGCCGAGGAGTCCGCCATCCGCCAGCGCCCCGGCATCACCCGGGAGCAGTTGAAGAAGGAAGGACTCGGACGGCGGGTGCTTCAGGACCTGGTGGTCCAGATACTCCTTGACCAGGAGGCGAGGCGCAACGGCATCGGCGTCTCGGACGTGGAACTGCGCCAGGCCGTCGGACGGATCCAGGCCTTCCAGAAGAAGGACGGCACCTTCGATCCCGAGGCCTACCAGAACATCCTCACGGCCCAGCGCACCACCCCCGCGCAGTACGAGAGCGAACTGCGCACGAGCATGCTGCGGCAGAAGATCTTCTCCTGGGTGGTGGCCTCGGCCTGGTCCTCCCCCGACCGCCCCAGGGAACTCTTCAACTTCATCAGGGAGAAGCGCAAGGTGGACTACGTCTTCCACCCCGCCAGCGACTTCGCCCAGGACTACGTCCCCACGGACGCGGACATCTCCGCCTACTACGACGCCCACATCAACGATTTCGCGATCCCCCTGCGGGGCGAGGTCGAATACCTGGCCGTGGGGCCCGACCTGCTCGTCCGCCCCGAAGACATCCCCGACGAGGACGTGCAGAAGCGCTACGAGTCCCATCCTGAGCAGTACACGGAGAAGGAGCAGGTCAAGGCCTCCCACATCCTCCTGCCCCTCTCCCAGGACGCGGACGAGCAGACCGTCAACCAGGCCATGGCCACCATGAAGGTTTTCAGGGGCCAGAGCCTGCACCAGGACTTCGCCTCCCTGGCCGACAAGTACAATCCCAAGGACGCGAGCGGCCCCGGAGGGGAACTCGGCTGGATACCCCGGGGCGTGACGGTTCCCGCCTTCGAGGAGGCCGCCTTCGCGCTGGAACCCGGCGAGGTGTCGGAGATCGTGCGCACCCCCTTCGGCCTGCACCTGATCAAGGTGACCGAAAAGAAGCCCGAGGCCCTCAAGCCCCTCGGGGAAGTCGAGAAGGAAATCCGCGCGACCCTGGCCCTCGAACGGGGCGAGGCCATGCTCCACGACGTGCTGGACTCGCTCATCGAGGACGCGATCCTCGGCAAGCCCCTCGCCGCGAGCGCCGAACGCCACCGCCTCGAGGTCGGGAAGACGGAACTCGCCACCCAGGAACAGCTGGCGGAGGCCCTCGGCATCTCCCCGGCCGACGCCGCCACCATCCTCTCCCTCAGGGACGGCGCCGTCAGCGACGCCGTCATCGAGGGCAAGGGGCGCTATCTCATCGTGAAGATGGTCCAGCGCATCGCCCCCACGTCGAAGTCCCTGAGCGAGGTGAGGGGGGAGATCGCCGACCGGCTGAAGCAGGAGAAAGGCCTTCTCGCCGCCATGGAAAAGGCCGGCGCAGAGGCGAAGGAACTGTCCGGGGACGGCCGCGAGGCCCAGGAAGCGCGCCTGACGCCGAAGGAAAGCGGCCCCGTCGAGCGCGGGGGCGCCCTTCCGGGTTTCCTCCAGAACGACGGACTCGTGAAGGCCATCTTCGAGGCCGACGAGAGGCAGTGGCTCCCCGGCCCGACCGCCGTCGTCAGCGAGACCGCGGGTCCCGGCGCGATCCTGTGCCGCATCGCGGCCATCGTCCCCCCCGACGACAAGGAATGGGAGACCCTGGGCACGCTGCTGGCCAACATCTCGAACCGCGAGCGGGTCGACGGGTACTTCCAGGTGTTCGTCCAGGACATGCTTTCCCGGGCGAAGGTGGAAATCGTCAACGCCGACGTGATCGAGCGCAACATCTAGCCCGTCCCGGCGCCGGTTCCCCGGCCGCGATGGCGCGGAGCGGAAGGGACGGCGCGGAGCGGAAGCGACGGCGAGCGAACCCATGCGCGGACGTCACGTCCCGCGGTTTCCGGAGGACGCCCATGTGCGGCATCATTGGCTATACAGGACGCAGACCCGCCGTGCCCGTGGTGGTTGAGGGACTGCGCAGCCTCGAATACAGGGGATACGACTCCGCCGGCGTCTCCTTCGTCCATCGGGGTTCCCTCCGGGTGATACGCTCCCAGGGGAAGCTCGCGAACCTCGAGGAGCGCCTCGTCACGGAACCCGTGGTCACGGCCACCTGCGCCATGGGGCACACCCGGTGGGCAACCCACGGCGTCCCCGCCGAGCGCAACGCCCACCCCCACGCCTCCGGCGACCAGACCATCGCCATCGTCCACAACGGCATCATCGAGAACCATCAGGAACTGAAGGACGAACTGGTCAAGCTCGGCCACGTCTTCTACTCCGAGACGGACACGGAAGTGCTGGTCAACCTGATCGCCGAACGGCGCCGCAGCGAGCCGGACCTGCTCCACGCCTTCGCCTCGGCCCTCCGGGAGGCCAAGGGCGCCTACGCCGTCTGCATGATGCACAAGGACGAGCCCAACACCCTGTACGCCGCCCGCATGTCCGCCCCCCTCATCTTCGGGGTGGGCACAGGGGAGCACTTCGTCGCCTCCGACATCCCCGCCTTCCTCCCCTACACGCGCCAGGTGGTCTTCCTCGAGGACGGCGAGATCGTCAAGGCGGACGCCGGCGGCTACCAGCTGATGCATCTCTCGGATCTCTCCGAGATCAGCCGGGAATCCCAGACGATCCTCTGGGACATGCAGGCCGCGCGCAAGGGCGGATACCGGCACTTCATGCTCAAGGAGATCTTCGAGCAGCCCAGGGTCGTCACGGACTGCCTCACCGGACGCATCCCCCACGGCCACGAGGGCGTCCTCCTCCCGGAACTCGAGCATCTGCCGACGCCCAAGCGGCTGCACATCGTGGCCTGCGGCACGTCGTTCCACTCGGGTTCCTGGGGCCGGCACCTGCTGGAACCCTGGGCCGGCATCCCCACCCAGGTGGAGATCGCCTCGGAGTTCCGCTACAGGGAGGCCACGCTGCTGGACGCCGAGGACATGGTGCTGGTGATCAGCCAGAGCGGCGAGACCGCCGACACGCTGGCGGCCCTGCGAAGCGTCAGGGAGCGGGGCGGGAAGGTCATCGGCCTGTGCAACGTGGTGGGATCCTCCATCGCCCGGGAGGCCGATGCCGTCATCTACACCCAGGCCGGACCCGAGATCAGCGTGGCATCCACCAAGGCCATGTGCAGCCAGATGGTCATGCTCGCCCTGCTGGCCCTCCACTGGAAGGGCCGCAAGGAGGGCGGCGCGCCGGGGACCCCGTCGGTGATGGAGGCGGTGGAACTGCTGCAGTCGCTTCCGGCCATCCTGGACGACCACATGCCGGCCATGCGGGAGAGGGCCGTGGAACTGGCCCGGGCCTACTCCGAGGCCACGAACTTCTTCTACCTCGGCAGGGGACACTGCTTCCCCCTCGCCTGCGAAGGAGCCTTGAAACTCAAGGAGCTTTCCTATATCCACGCGGAAGGCTACGCGGCCGGAGAGATGAAGCACGGGCCCATAGCCCTCGTCGACCCGGCATTCCCCACCTTCGTGCTGGCGCTGAACGACGCGCTCCTGCCCAAGGTGGAATCCAACATCAAGGAAATCCAGGCCAGACGCGGCAAGGTCATCGCCCTGACCAACCCCGGCGTGGACCTGCCCGTGGACGACCGGTGGGACATCCCGGCCATGCCCGCCCCGTTCTCGGCCTTCGTGGCCCTCCCGGCCCTCCAGCTCTTCAGCTACGCCATGGCCGACTATCTGGGCAAGGACGTCGACCAGCCCCGAAACCTCGCAAAAAGCGTCACGGTGGAGTAGGCGCGAGGCAAGGCGCTCCCTCCCACCACGCACAACCTCCGAGAGTTTCCATGACACGCAAAGACCGCACCGAGGGAATCTTCAACCGCAAGGAAGTCCTGGACGAGAGCGAGCGGCGCCAGTACTGCCTGATCCAGCTCAAGGATCTGCTGGCCCACGCCTACAGGTACTCCGAGGACGTGAAGAAGCGCTTCGACCGCGCCCAGTTCAACGTGGACAAGTTCAAGACCCTCGCCGACATCAAGCACATCCCCATCCTCAAGAAGAAGGAGCTGATCTTCCTGCAGTCCATGGGGCCCCGCCTCGGCGGGCTGCTGACCAAGGACATCGGGGAGCTCAAGCGCATCTTCCTCTCCCCGGGTCCCATCTTCGACCCCGAGGACAAGGGGGAGGAGTACTGGGGATACACCGAGGCCCTCTACTCGGTGGGATTCCGGCCGGGGGACACGGTCCAGAACACCTTCAGCTACCAGCTGGCCCCCGCCGGCTTCATGTTCGAGGAGCCCCTGCGGAACCTGGGATGCGCGGTGGTCCCCGCCGGCCCCACGGACGCCATCACGCAGCTGGACATCATGCAGAAGCTGCGGGTCTCCGGCTACATCGGCACGCCCAGCTTCCTGATGCATCTGGCCCAGAAGGCCGAGGAGAAGGGGCTCAACCTGCGCAAGGACCTGTTCCTCGAGGTCGCCCTGGTCACGGGGGAGCGCCTCTCGGAGAAGATGCGCACCCAGATGGAGAAGAAGTACGACCTGATCATGCGCCAGTGCTACGGGACGGCGGACGTCGGATGCATCGGCTACGAGTGCCTCCACAAGACGGGCCTGCACATCTCCAACCGCTGCTTCGTGGAGATATGCCATCCCGACACGGGCATCCCGCTCAAGGACGGGGAGGTCGGGGAGATCGTGGTGACGGCCTTCAACAAGACCTACCCCATGATCCGCCTCGCCACCGGGGATCTCTCCTACATCGACAAGTCCCCCTGTCCCTGCGGCCGGACGAACCCGAGGCTCGGCAGCATCGTCGGCCGGGTGGACACGACGGCCCGCATCATGGGGATGTTCGTCTACCCCCATCAGGTGGAGCAGGTCATGAGCCGCTTCGAGGAGATCAAGCGGTGGCAGATCGAGGTCACCAACCCGGACGGCATCGACGAGATGACCCTTTCCATAGAGGCCACGGACTTCAAGCGGGAGGAGGAGCTCCTCCACCAGTTCCGGGAAAAGATCAAGCTGCGTCCCGAACTGCGCAAGCTGAACCCGGGCACACTGCCCGTGCAGATACGGCCCATCGACGACAAGCGGGAGTGGGACTAGCTGCGCATCGCGCCCCCCCATCCAGACACGCGCGAGGACACGCAAGGAGACACGACGTTCATGGACGGATCCCCCTCCACGCCCATCGAGGCCGTCGCCCAGTGGCTCGACGGCTATCACGCCAAGGTCATGGCCGAAGAGGCCCAGGCCCTCGCCCTGCTGGAGCAGGGCGACAGGGACGGCCATGCCCGGCACATGCGGGCCAAGGCGACGCTCCTGGCCGACATCGACAAGGCGGCCAAGCCGGTGCTGGAACCCCTGCCGGGAGAGAGGCGCTTCAAGACGGCGCACCGTCTGGTGAGGTTTTCCGAAAGCGCCCGCACGGCGCTGAAACTCGGCTCCATCTTCTACATGTCCGCCCTGCTCTACCCGGCGGACCACAAGAAGGGGGAGCCGGACGACCTGGCCGTGTTCATCGAGACCCTGAAGTCGGACGGCCCCGCCTAGCGGAGCCGTCAGGATCCGTCGCCTCTCCATGACGCCGGATCGGAGAACGCCCTTGCATCGCCTCGTCGCCATAGCGCTTCTGGCCGGCCTGATCGGCTCCTGCCAGCTTGACCGCGCACGCCCCGCCTTCCATGCGGCCATGGCCGCCACGCCTGAGGCCGCGGCGACCGGAGCCCCATCCGCAGCCGCGACAGGACCGGCGGCGGAAACCAGGGCGGAAGCCAAGGCCGCCCCGGGAAAGGAAGGGGCTTCCGCCGTGGACGCCAACGGAGACGGCCGCATCACGAAGGAGGAGTTCCTGGCCCGATTCCCCTCCATGCGGCCCGGGGCCTTCGACGCCATCGACTCCGATCGCGACGGCGTCATCAACAAGCCGGAGTGGGAAGCCTTCAAGTCCCGGCACGGCGCCGGCATGGGGAAGGGGATGCAACCCCAACCCCAGCCCGAGCAGGAGCACCAGTCCGGCGTCCCTCTGGTCGTCCCGCCATCCGCACGTCCGCAAGAGCGGCCCTGACCGCCGGCCGGACCGACGGGATCAGCGGCGGCATGCACTGCCGCCGGCTTCCCTGGCGTCCCGCATCTCCCTCACCGCCTTCCTGGTCGTGCAAGCCCTCCCATGGAGGGGGCATGGCCTTGCGCATCACATGTTCCACGCCCCAACGTCCGGCATTCTCGATCCCGGGAGCCATCCCGTCCCGGGATGGACGGCGGGGGAAACCCGCACGACGGCCAACCGGGCGCAGTTCCATGGGGACAGGCCCGCGTCGCCAAACCGGCCCTCCGTTCGCGCAAATGCCCTGCAGCCAAGCAGGGCCGCTTGCAAAGACGCGGTGCCGCGGCTATCCTCGAGTCGTCCTCCAAGAGCACGGCCGGGAACATGGAGGGGAACGATGCGCGGGACGGTCGTCAACAAACACGGCGGACACGCCATGGACAAGGCGGCTTCGAGCGAGGCCTTCGCAGGGGATGTTGCGCAGCTGGCCGGCCAGGGCGCGAGGATCGTCGTCCACGGGCGGAGGGCCCGGATCGGCGAGCCCCTGAAACGTCCGCGGAGCGGGAGCCGTTTCGCGGACGGGCCGCGAGTCCCTGACGAAGCGGCCATGCAGGCCGAGAAAACGGCCCTGTGCGGCACGGCCGACAAGGGCGTCTTCCGGCGCTTCTCTCGTTGTCCGGCGCTTCTCTCGCTGTCCGGCGCTTCTCTCTTGGGAACGTCCGGGCCGCGGGCATCGGCGTGGTTTCCGACGTGCCAGGAGCGCCGGCCGGGGAGAGGGCAGGCCCATCCCCGGCCCGGTCCGGAAGCAGACCGCAATGCCCAGGCAGGATGCGGCGGTCAGCGGCGGCATGCTCCCCAAGGTCGAGCGCGCCTTCACGGCCCGGCATCGGGATGGGGACGCTTCCTCATCCTGGACGGCCGTCAACCCTCCAGTCTTGCGAGTTTTCTGCTGCACAAGGAACCGCAGCGATCGATATGCGGTCGACGGGAGATTGATGCCGCATTGTGGGAGCGAATCTCCCGCATTCTGAAGATCGAGTCGGAGAAGGGCATGACTGACTTCCTAACCGCAACTTCTCATGGGTTCTGATACACCAGAGTACATATGTCAAACTTACTCAAGTTGCCAGTTGGCGATCCGTCCTTTGCGTCGATACGTACAAAAAATCGCCTTTACGTAGACAAGACTCGTTATATCGCTCAGATGATTCAGGATGGATCATACTATTTTCTCGCACGACCGAGGCGTTTTGGGAAATCCTTGACCGTCTCTACGTTCCATGCGCTATTTTCTGGCAGGAAGGACTTGTTCGTTGGTCTGGATATAGAGAAGTACTTGGACGATGAAATGTTTCGTCCCGGACCTGTGATTCGTCTCGACATGAGCGGCGCACTGGTAATAGATGGCATCGATGGAATGAAACGGCGCATAAAGAGTTTGCTGGAAGACAATGCTTCCGATAATCACGTCGAATTACGTGGAGATGATATTGACTCAATATTTCGTAATTTGATTAGAGATTTACATAAGAATTATGGTGAGGTAGTTATTCTTGTAGACGAGTACGACTACCCAATAATTGATGCCATAAGAATGAAAATGGATGTTGAGGTAGTTAAGAACAATCTCCGTGGCTTTTTTTCACAAATTAAATCAAATGGAGAATTAATTCGTTTTGTATTTCTTACAGGTATAAGTAGATTCTCGAGAATGGGTATATTTTCTGCGCTCAACAATCTTAAAGATATTTCAATCCGGAAAGATTATGGGACTATGCTTGGGTATACCCATGACGAAATTATTACAAAATTTGAACCGTATAT
>JAISTH010000051.1 GCA_031272715.1 Desulfovibrio sp. | reverse complement strand
GCCCTGATGGCCCTGATCAACCAGGGAGGCGAATACATCGCCTACAGGGGCATGTCCGAAGTCCTCGCGGCCACCAAGGGGGAGGGCCTGCGCATCGGCGCCTTCGGCGGCATGGATGGCGGCAGGTCCCGCTACGACACGGGCTCACATATCGACCTCCTCGGCCAGAACGTGCTGGCGGGCATCGGCGTCGGCGGCGACACGCCCATCGGACGACTCTCCCTGGGCGCCTTCTTCGACATGGGCACCGGCACGTACAGGTCCCACAACGACTTCCCGAACGCGAATCCCGTGGACGGCAAGGGGAACGCGTCCTACTGGGGCGGGGGAGTGCTGGTGCGTCTCGACAACAGCTATGGCCTCCACTTCGAGGGGATCGGCAGGTACGGCCGCGGCAGGCTCCACTTCGAGACAGACGACATCGAGTACATGAAGACGAAGGCGAGCTTCGACACCGATGCCGACTACTACGGGGCCATCGCGGGCCTCGGCTGGAGCTTCGCGATCCCCGGCACCGACGGGAAGGCGAAGATGGATCTCGGGGCGAAGGCGCTCTGGACGCAGCTGAAACCCAACGCCACGACAGTGCACGGAGAGGAACTGCACTTCGAGGACGCCTACTCCCTGCGGCTGCGTGTCGGAGGGCGTCTCGGCTACGCCTTCAGCGACCGGGTGACCGCCTACGCCGGGGCGTATTTCGAACGGGAGTTCGAAGGGGACCAGAAGGCCAGGATCAACGGACGGTTCGTCGAAACGCCCAGCCTGCGGGGAGACACGGGGATAGGGGAGATCGGGCTGACGGTGCGGCCTCTCCCGGGGGAAATCCCCCTCTTCCTGGACATCGGGGTGCAGGGCTTCACGGGGAAGCGCACGGGACTTGCCGGCAACATACAGATACGGTTCGAGTATTGACGATTTTTCCTGGCCGTCCACGGGGCATAGGCGACCCCGACCGGCCCATCCATGTCCGCTTCCCGGGCCCGGCGGACATGGATGCAATCGACAGACTTGCATCGGTCGTCCCCCATGGCCGGTGCAACGACGCCCCGCCGGATGCCCCCCCGGCGGGGCTCACCCATCATCCATACAATTCGATCCGAATGCATCCCGGATGCGGGGCACGCCGTTCCGCCGACGTCCCCCTGGACGATGCTCCGCCCCGCAGGCACAAGCCATTCCGGGGTTGCACCTCGGGAAGCCGACTGGCGGCGACACGGGGACATCCGTGCGCATCATGGGGAGAACCCGAAAGGTTCCCATCGTCGTGCCCATGGGCGTCTATACCCCAAGGTGCGGCATGACCCGGCATCCCATGATGTGCACGAAATCCAGTCCATGTCTTCCGGCGGTCGGGATTTTCTGATGGTGTCGGCGAAGAGGATGCCCACTGAAACATTGAGCATGCGCATTTCATGCAGTCAATAGCGATAGCTCTTTGTCAGTCAAATAATCTGAAATGAAAAGTCGGCATTTTAGCATGACTTCTTTGATATTGATGCAAATATTTCAGATGCTAATTTATAAAAGATTGCGTGCATGGCAGGGATGGACATTCGACGCCTGCCCTAAGGGATGCGTTGACATCATTTCTCTTCATCCCATTTGAGAAGCTGTTCTGGGGTCGGCAGCGGAAGTGTTTCGTCAAGGCATTGTTCTTTGCAAACATATTGTAAAGGTACTGCAACGAAGGACAACTGAAGCCTTGAGGTATCATCAAGCAGTCGCGATAGCGGATATGGTCCATATGCTGCATGATGCGAAAGGGTAACTAGAAGACCTATAGTTTCCCTGTGACTAATATCGATGGAAGTCAAGAAGAACATACCGTCCTGTGTGACGTAATTTAATATCGCCAGCGATTCTGAATTTACAGCATCCTGAAATGCTCTATTTTTTTCTTCCTGAGTCAATGCATGCCAGAAAGATGTCGATGGGATCATGGTATATGCCTGGGCAATTCTTGAAACTACACCTTGTATATAGCCTGTATTGGATTTTTTGAGTTCGGTTTCGAAGGATTCAATTTGGTGTGATGGCACGAGCAATCGGCATACACTCATTTCTAGATTTGAAAAGGAATAGTCTGAGACATATAGTGATGCTGGCTCTACAATAGAGTGTCCACTCTCAAAAGACCCATCATTATTTGAATGCGTCTTTTTCTTGCCTCGAGCTTTCCGTTGCCTTGGTTTTCGAAGGATATCAGCGATGGACAGTTCTTTCTTTGAAGCAGAGATATCAGACGTGTAAGAGAGTTGCCATGTTAGGCCATCTTGTTCGACCTTCCCAATCTCGATGAAGTCAGGTTTCTTGCCCTTAAGGTAAAATGCAGTTTCATTATATGCCGCATGCGATACACGAGCAGAGCGGCTTTCGTCTAAGACGATAGCCAAATGCAACGGACCTCTATATTGATCAAAATAGTTCTTATTATAGAGTTGAGAAATGGCTTGCTTCAATTTTTCACGACAGTCTACTTCTATCGTGTATTGCGACACTATATTGTCATGAATTTCCTTGGGCTTGATATCAACATATTTGACTTCAATAACAATTACTTTCTCCTCATGTATTGCGACGACATCAGACCTCCCTTCATTGGAAGGGACTTCACCATGGACAAAAAAGTCTGCACCTTGGAAAAAAGTTTTCACATGCCCCCTGAAAAAATCTTCTTTCTTTTTTGAATCCTTCTCCTCTATAGCTTTTTTATCTGATTTGTAAATATTTGAGAACATATTATTTAATGTCTTCACAATTGTTTCATAGTCTCCATTCTCCACAGCTACCGTTACATATGCTTGGGCCGCCTCAGCAACAGCTATACTGTCAAAGTAGTTATTCGCCATCATTGCTGCCATCGCAGCTTTAACTTCATGGTTTGGATATACAAATTTGTAAGTACGGGTATTTGGAATTTCTCTGATAGTCATATACCCTGATTGATATAGCACTATTTTGGGGTCTGATTTTACCCCGATATTACGTGGCTCTGTCACTGCACTTTGGGTCAATATTTGACCTTCAAGTTTTTCCCAGTTAATATTTTTTTTGTGAAAAAAATCCTCTACAAATAATTGCCTACCAGTCTGTATCCAGTACTGCCTGAAATCACCCTTTGCAAAAAAACTCTGCAATGTAATGGGATTATATACATGGGTATTGCCATCAAATGTATATCCATCGTAATATTCTTTAATTTGCTTTATCAAGCCTTGCTCGTCAGCGCCAATATCACTCGCAAGTTTTTTGATATAACCTTTAAAATAACATGAAACCTCTTTCTCTGTATACCCATACATAGCCGCATATTCTTTATCAATCGAGATGTCATCAAGATTGTTCATTTCTGAAAAAATACCAATATTTGAAAATTTTGTTATCCCCGTAAAAAAAATAAAGTAAATATATCTATTTGAAGCTTTTATCTGCATGTAAAAATCTCTTAATGTCTTACGTATTTTATTTTGAATTATCGGTTGTTGGATTGACTGAACTAAAGGATAGTCATATTCATCAATAAGGAGGACAATATTTCCTCTCTTCTGGCTCAAGGTCCTAATTAGGTTTCCAAAGATTTCATCTGGGGCTTCACCTATAGGTTTGACATGCAGGTCTTCGGAAATAACACTTATATACCGTAACAATCGTTGTCTATATTCATACGAGATTTCATCACTTTTACGAACAGAAATTTTCTTGCCTTCAGTTTTGCTAGGACTGCCGTGCAGATTCTCTGCATCAGCTATGCCTATGTAATTCATGTCGAGCCGCAAGACGGGACGCGGCTCAAAAATCGGTTCGGAGAGGTGGGGGGCGATATCGAGGTCCTCGAACAACGCTCGGTGTTCCGGCTTTTCGGAGAAGAGTGTCTCTATGGTCGAAAGCATCAGAGACTTTCCGAACCGTCTGGGGCGTGCGCAGAAAATACGCCGTTTCTGCCTGAACAGTTCGGCGATGTACTTCGTCTTGTCAACGTATATGAAACCATCCTTTCGGATTTCCGGGAACGAGTCAATGTGGGTCGGCAGGGGAGGCAATTCCTTGCCTCCGTTGATGCCCTGGCCATTGTCCAACGCGGCGGCGATGCTGTTCCCCAGGGCGCACGGCGCACTCTCGTCATCCACGTGTCTGCCCTCCGTGGCCGATGTCGATGTCTCCGGCTCGAGGGGGCGCGATATCCTGTTGTCATCCATGCGTCTGTCCTCCATGGCCTATGTTTTGTCTCGGCACCATTGGCGAGCCGGGGTTCCCCCGGCCGCCGGGGCTGCCAGCCCGGTTTTCCCGTTCCGGGGAACGAAAGCGAGGTTGGCCGGACGTGCTCATACGGCCGTTTTTCTCTGCCCTGCACGCCAAAGGATACCCTACAATGTCCGGTTGTGCAAGTTTTTTTTCTGCAATCGCTTTCTCAAGGTGCATCTGCGCCATATGTGCCCTGCCCTTGCCGCCACCGGCAACCGCATCCGGGAAGACACAGGCGTCGCCGGAGGTGCTGGCCGGGCACATGGCCGAGGGACTGGGCCGGGAACTGACCGTCCCCTCCGGGGCGACCTGCCACGGGGCCGGCCTCGCCCCTCCATAGGCGGCAACAGCGGATGCGGCGCCATACGGGACATAGTTGGACCGTCACCTTTGCCACTCGCCATGGAAGTCTCTCCGAGACCGGCCTCGGCACCTGCACCATGAAGGAAGACTTCGGGAAGGGGCGATCCCGCCAACGGGAAGGGGCCCGAAGTTCCACGGCAGGGGATACTGGCGTGGCCGGATACGGACTTCGGGAAGCACGTCGAGGCTTCGGGCCGGGGCGGCCGGTCTGTACCGGACGTCTCTTCGAAGGACATTGTGCACGCCGCAGATGCGACGAAGTCTGAGACGGACCCCCTATTCCAGCGAAGACACGGCCTTCCTGACACTATCCGCCCGCCAGGAGGGCTTCCGAGGCTCCGGCCTGCCCGGCCCTTCGTGACGGGGAATCGCGGGACGGGGGCGCAGGGTACGGAGCGGCGGTCCGCCCTGCCCTATACGGATCAATTCGATACGAACACATCCTGTCGATTCGAAACGTATCCGGAATGGATGCCCGCATCGCCATCTCGCCGATGCAGAGGACATAAAGAAGGACGGCGCCTTTCCGGCATCCCTGGCAGCGGAAGGACGCCTGCCATGACACGGATGGTCAAACGCCTTGCCATATCGTTACACGAATGCGCGTGCCGCATGCACGAACCGGAGATGCCCGGCATGATGGATGACGAACAGGTTTGCCATCCGAAACCCCGCCGGCGAAACCGGTGGGGCACCCCGGCGGCGGCCATGGAGGCCGTTTCGAAGAAAACTTTCCCGCCGCCTGTTGACACTTCCGAAATCGACCTTATCTTTTTTGCAGACGAAGAAAATCACTTCAGGAGGACAAAACCATGACAACGTACATCACCCCCATCGGATTGATCGCGAACGCGGCTCCCGGATTCCGTTCCACGCCCGCCATCGTCGCCCGACGCCCCGTCGCCCGGTTCGACGACGAGATAGACAGACTGTTCGACGACTTCGCCTCCCCCTGGTTCGACTACGACCTGCCCCGCTCCGACGAATCCAAGGCGCGGGCCATGGGCTCCATGATCCCCAGGATGGACATGCGCAGCGACGACAAGGCCTACACCATCGTGGCCGAACTGCCCGGCGTCCCCATGGACGGCATCGTCCTCGAGACCAGGGAGAATATCCTCACGCTCCGGGGCGAAAAGCGGGTCGAGACCCCGAAGGCCCCCGAGGAGGGGAGGACGGCCGAGGCCCGCGAGGGCGGCGAGGACGGCGGCGATGAAAAGCCGCAGACGACGGTCCACGTGCAGGAACGGTTCCACGGATCCTTCCGGCGGGTTCTCGCCATGCCCGACGATGCCGACATGGACGGGATCAAGGCGTCCCTGAAGGACGGCGTCCTGACCGTGACGGTCCCGAAGAAGGTCGAGAAGGAGCCGGCGACGCGCACCATCGCCATCGAGCGAAGCTGAAACGTTCCCCTTCCGGGGAACATGGACTGAACCACAGGAGGGCCGTCCCAATATCGGGGACGGCCCTCCTTGCATTCGGCATGCGTCGCGTCCCCTTCGCGTCGGCGGGACGTCGCGTCAAACCGGAGAATCGTGGCGCCGTCATCGGCGATGCAGAGTCGCACGGACTCCGGACCGATCCCGCTGCATCCGGATCGGCGGGGCGGCCTTTCCCCTTGGCATCGAGACATGGGGCCCCAATGCCGGGTTTCCGAAGTCCGGGCATCGCCGTCCGTCAAGGGGCCGGCTATTCGTCGATCCTGATGAGGCTGTCCACGGGGCAGTCCCGGAGCATCTTCCTGCCGTTCAGGAAGGTCAGTTCCGCGAGGAACTGGACGCCGGCGATCCGCCCTCCCAGCCGCCGGACGAGCCTCGCCATCGCGGCGGCGGTCCCGCCGGTCGCCAGGAGATCGTCGAAAAGGAGCACGGTGTCCTCGTTCCCGATGGCATCGGCGTGGACGTGGAGTTCCGAGGAGCCGTACTCGAGATCGTAGGTCTCGTGGATCGTCTTCCAGGGGAGTTTGCCGGGCTTGCGGATGGGGACGACGCCCCAGCCCATCCTGTACGCCATGGCGGGGGCGAAGAGGAACCCTCTCGCCTCGACGGCGCATATCTTCGTCACGCCGCGGCTGAAGCCGTTCGCCTCGCAGCGTGCGCAGAGGCTGTCCACGGCCTCCCTGAACGCCACGGGGTCGTCCAGCAAGGGGGAGATGTCGTAGAAGAGTATGCCCTTTCTGGGGAAGTCCCGGACGGTCCGGAGATGGTCCGCGAGATTTGTCATGGGGTGCGTCTTTCCTTGTCTTGCCCGCATCCGGCGTTCCCGGACGCGGTCGTTCCACGGCGGCCGTCCGGGGAAGGCCCGGACGCCACGGGTCCCGGCGTCAGCGGTTTCCCAGCATCTGGCTCATGGCGGCCTGGGGCGCGGATTTCTCGTCGAAGCTCACGGACCTGATGCTCTTCATCTCCAGCCGCACCTCCTTGCGCCCCTTCCTCAACGTCACGATGTCGTCCTCGAGGCCGGAGACGACGTAGCCCTTGTAGTGCTCCACGTCGTCCGATTCGTCTGCGCACTCCACGTCGCAGGGGATCTTGCTCCGCAGGCAGTGGAGGAGCCTGTCCAGCGTGCCGGTGGGGTGGCGTTCGTAGAGGAAGAAGGGCTCGAAGTCGCTGGTGCTGGAGTCCAGCCTCTCGAACCATTCGAGGGAATCGCCGTACCGGTCGCGGACGAGGTCCAGCAACCGCTCCCTGGCGTAGCGGGAAAGCTGCCACCAGATGACCCGCGCGGTCTGCTCGGAGTAGCCGGAGTACTTCTCCGACTGGGTCTTGAGGCCGCCGAGGAGCATGAGTATCTCGCCGAGATTCGCGAGGATGAAGATCGGCTGGAGCGTCGAGTCGGAGATGAGCTTGCCGCCGGAGCGGACGCCACCCTCGCGGTCTTCCTGCCCTTCCCGTCCTTCCTGCTCCTCGTCCTCCTCGTCCTCGCCCTTCCTCTTCACGCACATGAACACTTCGTCCAGCATGCGTCCGGTGATCGTGGCGATGTCGCTCTCCGCGACCCTCTTGGAGACGTAGAGTTCGTTGGTGACGCCTTCGGCGTTGGCGGTGCTCTCGGGGATCTTCTTCAGGAAGTGGACGATGCGCTCCAGCTTGTCGGAGACGTTGACGGGCATCCGGATGAAGCCGTCGTCGGAGCCGGCCCCCTTCGCGCCCTGCAGCCAGACCATGAAGTTGTTGTAGGCGATGACGGCGCTGTGCTTGTTGCCCGTGTAGTCCTTCAGCGCCTCCTCGAAGGCGGCCTTCATCGACGTCGCGTCGAGCCGGTCGTCCGGGTCCTCGACCATGTCGAGGATCCTCTCGATCGTCGCCATGTCGCGCCCGTGGCGGAGGGAGGGCTTCTGCTGGCACTGGGCGAGGTATTCGCTCTTGAGCGTCTCGAGATTGTCCATGCTTGCCCCCGTCAGGTTTAGGGACGGATCCCCCCGTCCGTGCATTTCGCCCCATGTCGTGCCGAAGCGCAATGTGCGCGCAATGGGCGAGGATGTCAAGGGACATGTGGCGAAGGCGGGAGGACGGCCGCCGCCGTGGCCGTCAGGGCGGCCCGTTGTCCAGGGATGCGGAGGGGCGGGGGGAGACCCGGAACCGGCGGCCGACCGCCGTGAAGGTCACGTCCCCGCATGCGCCCCGTCAGGCGACTTATCCGCCTTGGGAAGTCCCTCCGGGGCTTGCCGGATCGTCCCGGGCCGCCGCCTTCTCCCGATCCACCGTCTGTTTCACCAGGCCCAGGAGAACGGCGTCCGACTCGAAATTCCCCCCGCCCCTGCGCAGCGCGTTCGCGGCGAAACGTCGCTGCGCCTGGGCCTGGGTGCGTTCAAGATACGCCTTCAGCAGCGCGAACTCCTTCTCGCCGTCGTCCATCGGGGCCGCCTCCCCCATCCGGCACCCGTTCCAGAATCCCCGCTCCTGGTCGTCCAGTTCCCGGAAGGCCTCCTCCCCGCTCCGTTCGATCTTCCCCCAGAGCCTCTTGGCGAGCCCCCCGACCAGCAGGATGTCCGCCCCCAGATCCTGCAGTTCGGGCAGTCGCGCGGGATAGCGCACGACGAACGTCAGCACCTGCCGTTCCTGCAGGGACATCGGCGTGCCGCTGGCGGGAATCGCGGCGGCGGGCTTCCCGGGCGCGACGATGCGCCGCGTCGAGGTCTTCCGCAGCACGTCCTCGGCCAGATCCAGGCCCGTGGCGAGTTCCGAGATGTACCCGTTCAGCAGTTCCGGCATCGTGACGGCCTTCAGGAAGTTCCGCGCCCATTCCACGCGGTCCTTCGGAGACTGCTCCCGGAGCGCGTCCGCGCAGTAGCCGAGGCCTTCCCTGGCGCGACGCTGCATGAGATCGAAGGCCTCGGGGCCGTCCTGGCGGAGCGTCTCGTCGATGTCCTTGCCTTCGGGCAGCAGGACGACCCTGCAGGTCAGGCCTCGCACGAGGAACATTTCCGCCGCCTTGAGGGCGGCCTTGCGGCCCGCCCTGTCTCCGTCGAAGAGCAGGGTCACCTTCGAGGTGAAGCCGGAGATGCGCTTGATCTGCTCCGGGGTCAGGGCCGTGCCGAGCACGCCCACAGCGTGCCCGTAGCCGAACTGGTGGAGGGTCAGCACGTCCATGTAGCCTTCGGTGAGCAGCGCGTCGCCTTTGGCCGTGATGGCCTGGCGGGCCTGGGCCAGTCCGTACAGGTGCTCCCCCTTCTTGTAGACGGGGGTCTCGGGGCTGTTGATGTACTTGGCTTCGTCCTCCGCCCCGTTGACGATCCTCCCCCCGAAGGCGACGATCTGGTTGGAGAGGTTCTTGATGGGGAAGATCAGGCGTCCCCTGAACCTGTCGTAGACGTTGCCCTTGTTGGGGGACCGGGCCACGAGTCCGGTGAGTTGGGCGACGTCGTCGGGAACGCGGGCCCTGCGCAGGGCGTCGGTCATGTTGCGCCACTCCCTGGGGGCCCAGCCGATGCCGAAGCCTTCGACGATCTCCGGGGAGAGTCCCCGGGACGCGACGTAGTCCCGGCCGTCCTGGCCGGCGGGACCCCGCAGCGCATCCACGAAGACGGACTGGGCCACCTTCATCGCCTGGAGGATGGCCGAGCGTTGGGACGGGCGATCGTTCCCGTCGCGGCCCTTGCGGCGGAAGGCGGCGGAAGTGTCCAGTCCGGCCTCGGCGGCTAGCTGCTCCAGCGTCTCCTTGAAGTCCGTCCCGTTGATCTTGGAGGCGAATTCTATGATGTCCCCGGCCGCCTGGCAGCCGAAGCAGTAGAAGACGCCCTCCTCCTCGTTGACGGAGAAGGACGGCTTGGTCTCCTGATGGAAGGGGCAGGGGCCGACCCACCTGTTCCCCTGCCGCTTCAGGTTCACGTGGCGGCGGACCAGGTCGAGGATGTTCAGCCGGCTCTTGACGGCCTGCACGAGGGATCGCATGGGGTTATGTCGTCCGGTGGCGCGTTGGGGCTGACGTTCTGGGGGCGGGGAGGGAGACGGCGACGGTCGGCGCCACTGCCCGGAACCGGTGAGACCGGGCGACAATCATGTCACGGAACGGGACATCGGTCAAGGTCCGGGCATCCCGCTTCCCTGGCCGTCGCCCCATCGCGGCGTTCCGCCCTTTTCCGGGGAGCGGCGGAGGCCGGCGCACCGTCGCCTTGCGGATTCTTCCCGGGTCGTTCCGGGAAAGGCCGCCCGCAGTGGCGCATCGGGCATGATCGGGACCGCAAGAGGCGTATCGGGGGGATGCGTCAGCGGCATCCGCAGGGATGCATGGACTTGCGCGCCATGAAAAACGGACGCGTCACGACCGGATGCAAGGCGATTTGCCGATTGCACGCGATGCATAAATGTCAGAGAATAGCTGGAATCTACTTGGGGTCTTTCTTGGAAAATATCTCCTGGCTGTTCAAAGTCGACCATTTGTCTTTGACAATGGGGACATCACAAAGAAACGTCATTTTTCTGGCAAAATTGACGTTTTCATTTGACGACAGGCATATGCTGATGTCGCCATTGTATTCAGACATGTCAAGATTATTGAGTCCCGTGTCGTTCTGAATGAGTGTCGAATCTCCCTCTGTTACGTCGATCCGTTCACCGTCTTCTGTGTTGATCGTGAACATCATGCTCCCTCCAAGGCCACCCTCGAGAGACGAACGGTCAATCTTCCCGACTACAACGGCACTACATTCAAGCCTTCCGAATCTGTCGTCAATGTAATTTTCAAGCCATATCGCCTTTCTTTGCAGTGGCCCGTAGCGCAGAACCAATTTGTCTCCATCACCTTCTTTCCAAGCCTTTGAGTCGAGATTTGAAATATATTGCAGGACTTGAGAGAGTTCGACAAGTCCACGATCGTCAAGACCATCAAGATGCTTTATCACCGTATCCATGCCATCGTATGAATTTGCGATGATGTCAATGATCCTGCATGTCTTGGCAAGACCATTGAGCACATACATGTTTGACTCGTTGTTTTTTGTAAAATTCCTTGCAAGTGTTGAAGAGGCTTTCGATGGATTCGTTAAATCCTTCTTTTGAAAATGCATCTGCAAAGATAATGTCGCCGTCTTTTCCATTTCTAACAACTAAAATAAATGTCGACTCGACATCATTCAAAAAATAAATTAAAGCATCACAATTGATACTTGTCGTAAACAGCACGTTGTCACCGTTCTTTTCTGCCACGACTTCAGATTTGAGAAGCCGTGACACAGTGACCTAAGTGCCGTCATCTCTTCTGAAAATTGAGTCGACAAAAATGTCAAACATATTTTTGTACAGTTTATGGACTGTGCTGCTTGGCGCGGTTATCGTAAACAAGGACTTGTTGCAGTCACTAGTATGGTTTATGGCAAGTTTTGCATGCGTTGACATTCCGTACGTGGAAAGCTCGGGGATTGCATGCCGGTCGTCGGAATCGCCAACGGTCCATGGAGTTGGCGTGCCATTTGCATACTTAGCGATGTCGAAGGAAAATGCGTCATGCGAGGGCAGGATGAGCAGGATGAGGGACAGGAGTAAAGTGATGCGCATGTGAATTGCCTTATGTTGCGGTTTGAGCAATGGGCGACGGGATGCAATATGCATCATGCCGTTTTTGATGGCATTTCCGAAGCTCCTTGCGGCTTCCGTCCATCAGGCCAGCCGCCCCGTCCCGCTCCAATGCCATTCGCTTTCCCGGGCCGACACTCGCGAGAAACCCAAGAAAAAGTCTAGACCTTCTTCACTCGACGTCCGGCGGAAGAGGACGTTCGCTTCGATTTTCGAGGCGCGGACGAGTCCTTCCCAGGAGCCGCTGCATCCGGGACGTCACTCTCCGGGCCACATCCTTCTTTCGCTTCGCCTGCGGCCTGTTCCCGGAGCAGAGCATCATGGATGGCCCTCGCGCGTTCAACGAGACGGGGGTCGTATTGCACGGACTTGTCCTCGTTAAGGAACATCACGGTGCTGGCGACGCTGATGCCCGTCGAGCCACCCACCATCCGTTGCAGGCCGAGAACCTCGTCCGGCACGTCAGTCGGCAGACGCCCCGTTTGTGCTGCGGAATGCGCAGCCGTCCACCCCTCGTTGTTCCGTATCGCCCAGACATGCATCGGGGCGTCAGGCGGGAGAATGCCGGAGGCCGCAGCCTGATGGGCAATGGAAAACCCGTCCTCGTCACAGATGTCCCACTGGTCGAAATCCACCGGCAGCGTCTTTTTGCAGGCTGCGTAGTTGGCTACGGCAAAGCCGTCACCGTCCTTCAATGCCCAATGCTTGAAACCTTTCGGGATGTATCCCGCATGGACGGCGTAATGGGCCACGGTCTCACCCTCGGAACTCATCAGGTCCCACTTGTCGAACCCTTCCGGCAGCAGGCCGTACATGGCTGCGATGTGGGCGTAAGTGACGATGGGGACATGTCCGTCCACCGGCACTGCCCACCCGGGGGAATCTGCGGGAAGACCATTGATGTGTTCCAGCGTCTTTGCATTCAGAGTCAGCTGCGCATCTGGACCGGCGAATCGCGACGTCAATCCCGTCCTGTCTCCCCTACGCCTTCTTCGTTTCGTCTTCATCTCTACACCTCGCAGCTAATTTGAATGACATAATTCATTATCTATTCTAACTGCCAAAGATTTCTTCTCAATTCTCATGATCAGTTTCGATAATGTTATTCATCATTGCCTACGGAACATATATCACTCATAAAGTGATTATTGACAATTATGGTGAATATTGATTCTAACTCATATTGAATTTATCCATAGTCACCATAATCAATTAAAGTTTCAACAAGAATTTTTTAAGATAATTTTTTGATATAGTTTATATTTTTAAAGACATGGCGCAATAGCAAAAGTCAAATTATTTCATTAAATGCAACAAATCGATAGGTACATAAGCACTTTACACACCAAGAGATATTTTCACAAAACGTCACCATTGTAAATATTGACATGTAGCAGTCGCAATATTGAGACACATTACAAGTTTATTCAAATGTTAGCATTTAGTATTTTAAAACACTATGAATTTTATGCAAACTCTCAGAATTTGCAACAGGCAATTGCGTTGTCGTACCATCGGTAAAGTTTGAGATGTCAAAGGAAAATGCATCATTTGAAAACAAGGGAAACCAGATGGGCGACAGGAGAAAATCAATGTGCATGTGACTTGCCTTGCGTTGCAATTTAGGCAATGGATGACGGGATGCAATATGCCTCATGCCGCTATTGATGGCATTAGAAATTCCTTGCGGCTTCCGTCCGTCCGGTCAGTCGACCCGCTCCGCTCCAGCGTTTTTCGCCATCTCTGGCCGACACTCTCGAAGAACTCAAGAAAAAGTCTAAACCTTTTTGCCTCGGCGCCTGGCGGAAGAAGACGTTCGCTTCGATTTCCGAGACGCAGACGAGTCCTTCCTTGGAGCCACCGTCCCCGGGACGTCACTCTCCGGGCCACCCCCGCTTTCCGCTTCGCCCGCAGCCTGTTCTCCGAGCATCTCTTCATGGATGGCCTTCGCGCGCTCGACGACACGGGGATGAGCCTGCACGGTCTTCTTTTCATCCGCAACCAACACGGTGGCGGCAACGCTGGAGTCCGGCGAATCGTCCGCTACCTGTCGCAGACGGAGAACCTCGTCCGGCACGTCCGGGGGGAGATGTCCACTGTCCGCTGCGACATGTGCGGCCGTCCATCCATTTTTGTCCCGCAGCGCCCAGACACGGATCGGGACGTCCGGCGGAAGATCGCCGGTGGCGGCAGCCATATGCGCTATGGAAACTCCGGTGTCATTTGTGATGTCCCAGTGCTCGAAATCTTTTGGCAGCGTCTTTGCATTGACGGCGAAGTGAGCCACTGAGAAGCCGTGATCGTTCTTCAGCGCCCAATGCTTGAAGTCATTCGGGAAACACGTTTCGAGAACGGCGTAGTGGGCCACGCTCTCCCCTGTGGACGTCTTCAGGTCCCACTGGTCGAACCCTTCGGGCAGCAAGCCGCGCTTGGCCGCGACGTGCGCGTATGTGATGATGGGGATCAACCCGTCCACCGGCTCTCCCCAACCTGGGGAGTCTGCGGAAAGTCCCATGATGTGTTCCAGAATCTCCGGCTTCATGTTCACCGATGCGAACGGATCGGCAAACCGTGACGTCAATCCCCTTCTGTCTCCTCTGCGCCTTCTTCGTTTCGTCTTCATCACTCAACTCCAGTGTTTTTCTGCATGATCGTCTTCATCCTCTTCTCAATTGTCCCGATCGACATTAATTCTCAGTCTTTGGAACGATCCATTGCGTTGGCGTGTCATCGGCATGGTTTGAGATGTCGAAGGCAAACGCATCCTTCGAGGGCGGCAGGAGCAGGATGCGAGACAGAAGAAAAGCGATGTGCATGCGAACGGCATTGCACGTCGTTTGGGCAATGGATGACGGAGTGCGGCCCGCTTACGCCGTTCTTGCTGTCATGTCCGAAACTCCTGGCGTCTTCCGCCCTTCCGGTTTCATGGTTCGCTCGGCTCCAAGGATTTTCGTCTCCATGGGTCGCCGTTCATGAAAAACTCAAGAAAAAGTCCAGAACGCCTTCCGTCAACGACCGGCGGAAGAGGATGTTTTCTTCGATTTCCGAGGCGGGGCCGGATCCTTCGACGGGGTCCTGGCCTCCGGGGCGTCCCCCTCCGGGCCATCCCCGCCCTCTTCGTTTGCGGCCTGCTCCCGGAGCAGTTCCTCATAGATGGCCCTCGCGCGCTCAAGGAGGCGTGGATCGACCCGCCCGGTCTCCCTCTCCTCCAAGGCCAGCACGGTGCAGGCGACGCTGGTGCCCGGCGAACCGTCCGCTGCGCATCGCAAGCGGAGAATCTCGTCCGGCACGTCCGTCGGCAGATGCCCGCCGTCGGCGGCGAAGTGCGCAACCGTCCAACCGTCGTTGTCGGCGACGTCCCACATGCTGAAGCCGTCCGGAAGATGTCCCTTCATCGCGGCGCTGTGGGCGACGGTGTACCCTCCATCGGTCCGAAGCATCCAGACCCGTTCGGGGACGTCCAGCGGGAGCGTGCCGTTGTCGGCGGCCATGTGCGCAACGGACAACCCCATCCCGTGTCTGACCTCCCACTGGTCGAAATCTTCCGGCAGCCTTCTTTCGCTGGCGGCGACGTGGGCCACGGCGAGGCCGCGATCGTTCTTCAGGCCCCAATGCCTGAAACCCTTCGGGAGGTGTCCCGCGCAGGCCGCGTAGTTGGCCACGATCTCCCCGTTGGAGTCCTTCAGGTCCCACTGGTCGAATCCTTCGGGCAGCAGGCCGTGCATGGCCGCGATGTGCGCATACGTGACGACCGGAACCAGTCCGTCCACCGGCGCCCCCCAACCGGGGGAGTCGGCGGGAAGTCCCCTGATGCGCTCCCGCAGTTCCGCTTTCAGACCCGAGGAAGCGAACAGGTCTGCAAACCGTGACAGCAGCCCCCTCCTTTCCCCTCTGTCCTCGCTCTGTTGTGGCGTCGTGTTGATTGCAATGGCATCCCGCACATACGGCACCCCGCCGTTCCTGGTGAGGCGGACGCAGGCGTGGCGCATGCATCGTCACGGGCCGTTGTCTTCCTGTTCTCACGTCAAGGATTAGCTCTGCATCAGCCGCAGCTCTGCATCACGGTGCGTACGGCGGGGAACGCCTACGCACCGTAGATCTACGGCGCTTTGCG
>JAISTH010000033.1 GCA_031272715.1 Desulfovibrio sp. | reverse complement strand
TCTCGACAAATGCCCCGGGTGGTGGAACGAGGCCATGGGCGACGAGGAGAAAAACATCGATGGTGCGTAATGATTTCGCATCGCACGACAGGAAGTGCAGAAGTATATGTGGGAGGATGAGGGTATCAACACACTGCCTGAAGAGAGCCAAAGTTTTTCCGGGCCTATGGCGTCTTTGCGTCAAGGTCGGTATAGTCGGACGGATTTCGCGACCGGGTGTGATCCCCGGGGGGATGCGCGCGTCTCGGGTCGCGACGGTGGAGGTGAACGATGTCCGATGCGACGATATGGCGTTGCCAGACGACGAACTGCGGGTACGTGTACGATCCTGCGAGGGGGGACAAGCGGCACGGGGTGCCGCCCGGAACGCCCTTCGAGGAGCTGCCCGAGGACTGGAAGTGCCCCGTGTGCGGAGCGGGGAAGAAGGCCTTCGAGAAGGCGTGACGAATGTCGCCGGTGGACGTCGCGCGCCGGCGCGGCGTCCGCCGGCGTCTGGTTGCGGCGCAAGCGTCCCTGTCGTTGCCGGGACGGGGATCGTGCCCGATGCGGCCGCCGCGGTCGTGGTGGGGAAGCCCCTTGGCGATGTCGTCGGGGCGGTCGCCCCGGTCGCGATGCAAGGGTTCTCTTGACGTCGATGTGGCCGTCCGCGGCGAAGCCGGCTCCGTGGCGGGGAACCATGGGTCCGTTGTCCCGGGATCGGCGGCCATGTCCGGCCCCTCCGTTGGCCCGCGGGCCCGCCGCACCCCTGGACCGGAGGCCGTCCCACTGGACCGGAGGCAGTCCCTTCCCTGCCACGTCCCCTTGCCCATCCTTGTATATCCATGAAGGAGGTTCGGCATGCGCGTGCTCATCGCCCCCGATTCGTTCAAAGGGAGCCTGACGGCCCTCGAGGCGGCGCAGTCCATCGCTTCTGGCATACGTCGCGTCTTCCCCGATGCCGACTGCCGTCTCGCCCCCATGGCGGACGGAGGCGAGGGAACCGTGGACGCCCTGGTGCAGGCCACGGGTGGCCGCACCTTTTCCGCCAGGGTCAAAGGCCCCTTGGGTTCCCCGGTGACGGCCGCCTATGGCATCCTCGGGGATGGCCGCACTGCGGTCGTGGAGATGGCGGCGGCCTCCGGACTCCCTCTGCTGCGTCCCGAGGAACGCAACCCCCTGCAGGCGGACACCCACGGAACCGGGGAACTCCTCCTGGAGGCCCTGAAACGTCTGCGACAAGACCCTGCCGACTCCGGCAACGCCCCGTTGCGGCTCATCGTCGGCATCGGCGGAAGCGCCACCAACGATGGAGGCACCGGGTGCATGCGGGCCCTCGGCATCCGGTTCCTGGACGACAGGGGGAACGAACTGCCTCCTGGCGGCGCGGCACTGTCCCGGCTCGCGGACATCGACGTCTCGGGCATGACGGAAGCTCTCGATGGCGTGGACGTCCTCGTGGCCTGCGACGTGAACAACCCCCTGTGCGGCCCATCCGGCGCCTCGGCCGTCTTCGGGCCCCAGAAGGGAGCCGGACCCGAACAGGTCGCGCAACTGGACGCCGCCCTTGCCCGGTATGCCGAAATCGCCTCGAAAACGACGGGACGCGACATCGCGGACAGCCCCGGCGCCGGGGCCGCCGGCGGCCTCGGCGCGGGGCTGCTCTTCTTCACCGCCGCCCGCTTCGTGCCGGGAGTGGAACTCGTGACGGATGTGCTGCAACTCGGGAAGATGATGCAGGACGTGGATATCGTCGTCACCGGCGAGGGACGCACCGATGCCCAGACGCTTCACGGCAAGGCTCCCATGGGCGTCGCCACCTTGGCCGTCGCCTGCGGCAAGCCGGTGGTGTGCGTCTCGGGATGTCTGGGAGAGGGATACCGGGATCTGCTGCAACGGGGGATGGACGCGGTGACGTGCAGCGTTCGGGGCGTGTCCGACGCCGAGGCGTGCATCACCCATGCGGCCGGCTATCTCGAGGATGCGGCGGAACGGGCCATGGGCCTCGTCCGCGTGGGGATGCGCCTGCACGGCATCGCCTCCTCCTGAGCGGGGGAAGATGTCCGGAGTTCCGGTCGAGGGAGGATTTTCCGCCCCCCGGGTCTTGCGCAGTCGCCGCGTACGTGCTATGCGATGGCTGCAGGCCGTGTTGCGGGTCGACAACGGGAAAGTGCGGGAGTGCATGCCGACGCCGAAGTCCCGCAAGCCCCGCCATGCCGATGTCCCTGCATGGCCGAGGCATCGCCGCCATGCCTGTCCGGGAATGCAGGGCGCGGCGCGGGAGGCGTTCCGGCACGCCGATGCCGGGATGCGCGTCGCGCCGGAGGTTCGGGACCGTCGCGGGGCGATTGTTCCGGCCTGCCATATGCAAGGCGGCACAGGATGTCTTCCCGGAAATCGGCAGGGCGGCGACGCCCTGCGGGACGAGGGCATGGACGGAACCGGTCTGGCAAGGGATTTGAGGACGCAAGGCGGCGCCTTGGAGTGGAGCATGCCGTATTCCATGACACAGTGCGACATCATCGGACCGCATGTCCGGAAGGGAGACCGCAGGGAACCCTCTGCGGGCCTTCGCCGCCCAGGCGCCAAGGTCCGTCCCCAATCCGCGACGTCGTCCATGCGGAACGGCGGGCGTCTTCCGTCCCGTCCTTCCATCTCCCCCCACGGGGCGCGCCCCCCGGCGAAACCGCCGAAAGGCCTCGCCGGACTTGTCCTCGCGCTCTGCACGTGCCTTCTGCCATGGCTCTCCCCCGTTGCCGTCCTCGCGGACGAGGACGGCAACATGCCCAAGTACGCCATGCGCATCGTCGAGGTGGACCAGGCCCTCGAGGCCTGCATCGAGAAGGCCGCCGGCACGACCAAGGCCATCCTCCTCTGCTACGAGGACGCCATCACGGAGATGGACGTCATCATGGAGGATTCCTTCGGCAAGCTCCTCGTCAACATAGGGGGAGACGTGAAGTACGTGGAGGCCCTCAAGCGGGACCAGTCCGCATGGTGGGCCTTGCGGGAGGAGGCCGTCTCCCATGTCAGGGCGATCAACGGCAGCGGGAACATCTCCCGGATCGCCGGAAGCGAGCACCGTTTCTGGCTCACCAGAAACCGTGCCGAGATGCTGGGGACGCTGGCGGTCACGAGCACGCCCGGCGACTGACCCCCTGCAAGGCTGCAACGGCCCTGGCTTCCTTCGGGCCTGACACATATCTGGAGGCAAGATCATGGATCCTGTGCGGGACGGAGAAGGCACCAGCGCTTCCGCAAGCGCCGCCACCGACGTCAAGGATCGCGCCGCCCGCGGCCGCGAGTGGCGCAAGCGTCGCCGGTGGATGGGCATTTCCCGCGCCTTTGCCGCCACCCACCTCGACGTCGCCGTGGACACGGTCCGTCGGTGGGAGGCGGGGGAAATCCCCTTGCCCGACGATGCGGATGAGATGCTCGACGGCATCTGGCCCGTCCTCAGCGCCATGGACGACAAGCTCGTGAAGGATCTCCGGAACAAGATGGCTGATCTCCGCAAGGTCGCCATCGGCCCCGAGAAGCCCGACGAACTGCGGGGCACGCAGTTCGTCTTCGCGAGGTTCCTCAAGACCCAGGATCTGCGGCGCTTCTACCCCCAGATAAAGGCCGTCTCCCCGAACATCTTCAACGCCCACGTGACCAGGGTGAAGGAGCGGCTGATGGCCATGGGGGCGGAGGTGGAACTGATCGATTTCAACCGCCGGGCGTACGACGTGTACAGGTCGATCATGCGCGCCCCGGAGAACCACGACACCTTGGTGATGTGGATGCGGGAGACGGTGGGTTTCGTCTGATGGCGGCGGGGCGAAGGAGTGCCGGGGCGGGTCCCTTCCGTGCAGGGGGTCCTCCCGTCCGGGGGCGGCGTTTCCGTCCAGGGACGGGATCCGGTCCGGGCCGGTGTGCATGGAGCGCATGGCCGTCGAGGTCGTGGAGTGCATGAGGATGGAGGTCAGACAGGTAGTCTTTCCATGGCTGGACGGCGGGGGCGGGCACCCATGGCGGGTGCGGCCCCCGTTTTCGCACGGACATGGCGCCCCGGTTCCTTCTGGAGGCCTTGGGGGCAACGGCGAGGATATTTTTTTAATAATTTTTGCCTCATGGAGCGGGGGACATTTTGCCCGTTTTTCTGAGTTTTCCATTGGACCCTGAATCCGTGACGAGGTCACGCCCTGACACTGGATTCACTCAAAAAAAGAGGGCGAAATTTTTCATAAAAAATGTGTGGAAAACTAAAACCTGAAAAAACTATACCTAGACATCTATTTTGCCGCCCAAAAAATATACCGTTAAAAATATTTATACCTCCGTGTCGTCCCCAATCTAAAAATTCAATTTTTTATCTAAACTGTCGTTTAGATGCAAACTTTGGAATTGGAAGGACTGAGACAAATTGATCAAACCCTGCATTTAAATTGTCAACGACATGCATTGCGTTTAAAGTTCAATGCATTGGTTTCGTTTTAAGTCAGGATATTTGTCAAAGGTCTCTGAATATAGAATATCCTCAAAGCAAAAAGGAGAAATTCACATGATACTTAAAAAAATACAAATCAAGAATTTTCGATGCTATGGTGATTTTACCCTTGGACTCGACAGAACCACCGTTTTGATCGGCGAAAACAATACTGGGAAAACGAGTGTTCTTGATGCGCTCCGCCTATGTTTGCCATTCCCTAGCATAAGAGCTTATCCAAAAATTTATTCCAGCCAAACTTAAGAGTGTTGCAGTCACAGAAAAATCACGATACATGAAAAATTAAATGGAGTCTCATAGAATATGAGTCTTGACAGGATTTGC
>JAISTH010000006.1 GCA_031272715.1 Desulfovibrio sp. | reverse complement strand
TCGGCTTTGGCCGCCAAATCCGCCATGTCCGGGGCTTTCTTCCGTGCCATGTGATTCCCTCCGGTTGGCGCGAGGGAATACTAGAAAATTTCTAAAATGGCAAGGGCAAACCCTATTATATGTTGAGAGCGGCAAAGGTTTTGCAACTGGCGGGACGCCAGGGCCCATCGAGCGGAGTCCGGGGCGTCCGGACAGGGTCCGCACATCCGCAGACGGCGACCGGCCGTGGGTGCGCTTGGGGCCAAGGTCGAGGCACGGTGCCGGTCCGCCCACCCGTTCGAAGGACGGCCATGGTGGCGCTTTTTGGGTCGATGCCTGGCGGAAGCGCACATGTTCGGGCATGCGAATCCGTCCCAACGAAACACTTGCAAAAACAACGAAAAGACTGGGTTGAAGGCAGAGTCTGAATCACAAAGGGCTCATTATCCACTACTTCAACAATTGGTATGCCCCATGAGTAAGAAGAAAAAGCTAAAAGAATTGGAAAAATTAGTCAAGATGACAAAGGGTTACGCTGGGAAACATGACGGTTAATTCAAGGCGATATTCAGCATCCTCCTATTCGTGACCATGCTTCTCTCCATCAAGTTGCCTCCGGAGGTTTTGGCTGTTCTTCAACTTTCGACTTTGACCATTGAAGACCCCCTATCGTATCGGAAGTGTCCCGGAAGTTTCTGCCGGACCTCCTCTTCAGATGCACGACAATTACAGGAAAACCTGCAATTGTATACTTGATCTTTGAACATCGATCGTATTACAATAGATTTATCGCCATAAAATTATTTCTTTATTATTTTCTACTTCTTTGGCATTTTGCCATGTCAGGTGAATACAAAAGGAAGAAACTGCCATTTGTTTTCCCTATACTTATCCTGCAAGGGGAGAGGGCGAAATTTGTACCTCTTTCAGACGTATTGTTAAAGATAACTTGTAAAATTTCAAAATTTATTCCTACGCTAAACCCGATAATAATTGACCTCTCTGAGTTCACGGAAGAAGAAATTGAGAAAGGTTGGCCATACACGTATCCAGTGGAAATAATGAAGGAGTACAGAAACGAGGATATCGTAAACATCTTTGCAAGTATTCATAAAAAGGTTCAAGATCACGAATATTTCAAGGTTGAAAATTTATCGTCTGACCTTGGAAGTAGTCTTGAGTATACAAAATCTTATATTGTATCCCTTAAAAAGGGGCGTACAATTCAAGAAGTTAATGATGCAATCCAACAACATGCTGGAGGTGAAAGCATGACATTCAGCCAATTGTCGTGGAAACTTTTTGGTAAGGACTCCCTTTACCTTGCGAGGGAACAGGGAAGGGAAGAAGGCAGGAAGATGGCCGTGGAGGCTAGCTTCCAGAAGGGCAGGCAGGAGGGCCTGCAGGATTACTTGATCCGCTCTGTGTCCCGTCGTTTCGCCCCTCCCTCCAAGACCCTGCGCAACAAGATTTCCAGAATCGAGAAGCCTGTGGTGCTTGAAAACCTGCTGGACGCTGTCGGCACGCAAGGGGATTTGAAGTCCATCGAAAACATGGTGGACGCGGCCCTGCAGCAGCAGAAGAAAAAGGCCTGACATGTTCCATAATTCCAGGCCTAGGCCGCTAGCAGATACCACTAATGGCACGGATCCATAGCTATCTCTGGTATCTCAAATTAGAAGATGGCGGAGAGAAATAGGCACTCTTATTCTCCCGTAATCATATACTGACATAAAATTAACATGCTTGCGATGCATTGTTTCCGAAATTAAAAAATTTATTAGTAATTGTCCATGTCTAATTCTTCAAATGGTATACACGATATGCAGTCATAACTTTCTCCATTAAGATAAAGGCTCACTACACAACCGTTGAAGATATAATATGACAGTGCTATTGAGGTGGAAGCATGACATTCAGCCAATTGTCGTGGAAACTTTTTGGTAAGGACTCCCTTTACCTTGCGAGGGAGCAGGGAAGGGAAGAAGGCATGGAGATGGCCAGACAGGAAGCCTTCCAAGAAGGCTTGCATGAAGGCTTGCAGAAATACTTGATCCGCTCCGTGTCCCGTCGCTTCGCCCCTCCATCCAAGACCCTGCGCAACAAGATTTCTAAGATTGAGACGACCGAAGTGCTTGAAAACCTGTTGGACGCTGTCGGCACGCAGGGGGATTTGAAGTCCATCGAATGCATGGTGGACGCTATCCTCCTGAAGCAGAAGTAGAAGAAGGCCTGACATGCTTCCCATTCCCATGCCATTATTGTGTCGTTGAAACCCAGACACGCAATAACGACACTGCCAACAGATCCCATCATTGACGAAGGCGGGAGACTATCCATCTCCCGCCTTCTTTTTCGCCTCGTGTCTATTCCAAGGCTCGTCTTTTGACAGAAATATTGCCAACTTGCATTGTTGCATTGCCGTTTCGGCAGGAGCCTTGTGGGGCGCGGCTTGCGGATCTCGCAGAAGCCGGCCCCCGTCCTCCCGTCGAGAGCGGCCCACAGTCACCGTCCCCCGCACATGCCCGGAAGACGGGATGCGCCTCGCCCGTCCGCGTCCCCGGTCTTCGGCCGCCTCAGGCCGGGGATCCGGCATCGGCCGGGATCTCCTTCACGGCGTAGCCCATGGCCGCATACCCCTTGCGCCTGCGCTCCCACATCCGCTCCAGCAGCCTCGTTCCCGTCTCGACGTAGTCGTGGATGCGCACGTCCCTCTTGCCGGCGTGTTCCCTGTGGAGACGGCCCGCGTACTGCTGCAGCGTCCCCCGGAAGGAGACCGGCAGGCACAGGACCAAGGTGTCCAGGGGAACATGGTCGAAACCCTCGCCGATGAGCGCGCCCGTGGCCATGACGCACTGGGGGGCGTCCCCGGGGAGGGCCGCGAGGGCGTCCAGGGTCTGGCGCCGGACCTTCGCCGCAAGACGTCCGTGGAGCAGGAAGCAGTTCTGGACCTGGGGCGCGACGGCCTCGTGGAGCGCCAGCAGGTGGTCCAGACGCTGGGTGAGCACGAGGACCTTGCGACCCTCTCCGCAGGCGGCGAGGACGTCCTGGACGAGGATGCGGTTCCGGGGTTCGTCCTGGACGAGTCCGGCGATCACGTCCTGCACCTTCGCGTCCTCGGGGAAGACCGGGGCCGCGAGTCTGCGCAGCAGCACCTTCAGGTCCCCGGGAGTGCCTGCGGGGCGCGCCGCCTTGTGCCGCACGGGCCCGCACTGCATGTGTATGACGGGGTCGTGGCCGTCCCTGCGCAAAGGCGTGGCCGTGAGTCCCAGAACGTACCGGGCCTTTGCCTGCTTGACGGTGGTCTCGAAGGATGCGGCGGAGATGTGGTGGCACTCGTCCACGATGATGTGGCCGTAGCATTCCAGCAGTTCCCGGAGATTCTCCTTGCGGATGAGCGTCTGGAGGAGGGCGATGTCGAGCTTGCCGTTGGAGGTGGAGGCGCCGCCTCCGATGGTCCCGATCCCTTCCGGGGGGAGGTCGAGGAAGGCGCCGAGGCGCGTCCGCCATTGCCGCATGAGGTCGGCCCTGTGGACGAGCACGAGGGTGGACGTCCTCCGGCCGGCGATGGCCGCGGCGGCGACGACGGTCTTCCCGAAGGCCGTGGGGGCGTGGAGCACGCCGATGTCGTGGGCGAGCATGGCGTCCAGGGCCTTTTTCTGGTCCGGACGCAGGGTTCCGGTGAATGCCGTCTCCAGTGGCGTCCCCGACGAGCGTTCGTCCCGCGTCTCGAGGGTCGCGCCGTTCTCCGCGGCGAGGGCCGCCAGGGAATCCATGCATCCTCTGGGCAGCAGGATGTGGTGCGGGAACATCTCGGCGCAGCAGACGATGCGGGGCTTGTCCCAGACGGGGAGGCGCATGGCCTGCGCCTTGTGGAACTCCGGGTTGGGGAAGCAGGCGAGGCGGAGGATGCGGTTCCGCCACTGGTCGGGGAGACCGTCTCTGGGGACGTATATCCGGTCGGCGACCACCACGGACAGCGTTCCCGGCAGGGGGACCTGCAGCTTCGGCGTTTTCTTCCGGGGGCGCCACGGTTCCTCGGGATCCTCCTGCATGAAGGCGGTGTCGAGTTCGTCGTCGGCGGAGGGGCAGAGGAGGGCGGTGGCCGCGGCCATGAGGCTCGGGGGGATCCTCTCCGCCTTCAGCAGATAGGCCCATTGGTCGGGATGGGGGACCAGCTCCTCGTCGACGAAGACGCTGCGGCCCTGTTCCCGGGGGTGTTTCTGGAGGGGGAGGGCGATGAGGTTGCCGAGGCCGCCTTTGGGCATCCTGTCCTGGCTGGGGAAGAACCGGTCGTAGCTTTTCAGGGAGAGGCGTCCGGTGTCCGCGCACGTGCGGCTGACGAGGGCCGAGCCGAGGCGTCTCGCATCCCGTGCGGGCACGGGTTCGGTGAAGAGCAGCCAGGCGTGGGCGCCGTTTCCGGAACGGGATATCTCGACGTGGACGGGCAGGCCGTGTTTGCGGGCCACGGCCGCGAAGGCCGTGACGTCCAGCCGCCAGTCCTCTTCGTCGAAATCCGCCGCGAGGAACCGGCACATGTCACCTTCGAGGAGGGCGTAGACGCCGATGGTGATCTTCCCGGCGAGGTGGTCGTAGACGGTCTGGTCCGTGAGGGGGACGTACTGCCGTCCCGTGCAGCCGGCGCAGCCCCCTTTCGGTTTCCGGCACACGCCTCCCCGCCAGAGGTTGGCGCAGGCGAAGGAGTATCCCGATCGGCCCTTGGATTCCCATCGGACCGGGTACACGTCGTCCCGGCCCCGGAAGAGGCTCCGGAAGAGCCGCACCTTCTCCATCGGGGGCATGGTGGCGCCCGTGGGGGGGACGCCCCGGGCCTGTCCCCGGGGGGGAGCGGATCCGGAAGCGCCCGTCCATGGAGCCGGAGGCGTTGTCGCCGGCGGGGCGATGCATTGGGGTATGGGGTCGGCCGACGGGGTGTCCGGCGGGAGGGGAGCGGGGGTGTTGGCCCGGTCCTGGGCCGTCTGCCATGTCGGCTGCGCCGTCAGGTCCTTTGGCGGCTCGTCGCAGGGGATGCCGTGTGCGAGCAGCAGGGCCCGGAGCCGGCCGTTCTCGCGCCTGAGCCTCTCGATCTCCGCAAGGGGCGCCATGGCCGCATCGGCCGTCTCGTCCTGCATCGCCATGGCCGCTCCGTCGTGGAACCGTGCCCGAAGCGGCCCCGGTTGGGGGCCCGGGCTAGCGGCCCGAGTCCATTATCCTGTCCAGCACGTCCTCGGTGCGGGTCTTCGTGAACTGGTAGTACTCGTCGGCGGCGGTGATCTTCGCGACGTCCCCTTCGCCCCCGGCCGCCTCGAACTCGAAATTCACCGTGGCCTCCCGCAGCGCCAGCCAGGCCTTGTGCTCCCTCGTCTGGCGGGCGACGAAATCCTGCTCCCCCTTGCCCGTGCTCAGGAGCCTCGCCTGGAGGCGGCCGAGCAGTGCGTCCATGTCCCGGGAGGCGTCGGCGTTGCATTTCAGGTACGCCTCGGTCTGCTCCCCCGCCCTGTCCTGGCAGGCCAGCAGCTTCCTGTCGATGGCGGCGATCTTCTCCGTGGAGCTCTTGAAGAGATCCTCGGCCCGGGTGCTGGTGGAGGCGAGGGCGATGGCCAGCGCCATCGCCAGGAAGAAGACTCCCTTCATGTCGTGTCGTCCGTGTGTTTCAATGGGGTTGGAGGTTTCGCCATTGGCGCCGGTTTCGCCTTTCGGGGCCTTGGGCGCGCGTTCCTCTCGGGTGCTCGCGGAATGCCCGGCCCGCCCCGTCCGGAGTCCGTCCGCCCCTCTCCATGTCCGCGGCCTCGCATCTCAGAGACGCTCCAGGGCCCTGCGGGCCTTCTCCATGTCGGGCCGCTGCTTCAGGGCCGCCTCGAAGCATTCCCTCGCCTTGCCCCGGATGGCGTTGCGCAGGTAGACGTTGCCGATGTTGAACGCCACGGGTGCGGAGGCGTAGAGCAGCCGGCCGTCGATGGACAGGGCCTTGTCCATGCAGACCTTGGCTTCCTGGAACAGGCCCCCTTCGGCGTAGGCCATCCCCATGTTGTAGTGGATCGTGACCTCGTCGTCCGCGACCTCTAGGGCGTGCTTGTATTCCTCGATGGCGTCCTCCCACCTGCCCTGGCGCCGGAGGCTGATGCCCAGCTGGTTGAAGATGCGCAGGTCCTCCCGGGTCAGGAAGTCCTTCTTCGCGCTGAGGGCCTTGCGCAGGAAGCCTTCCGCCTTTACGGGGTCCTTGTCGCTGTACACCGCCCCGATGCGCTCGGCCATGTTCCCGATCTGCCCCATGGCCTCCTTCGTCACCTGTGTCATCGCGCTGGAGAAGAGCCTGTCCGCCTTCTCCTCGTTCCCCAGGTTCAGGTTGATCTCCCCCATGTTGACCTTGCGCTCGAAGTTGAGGGGGGAGAGGCTGTCCAGGCGTTCCAGGTAGTCCAGGCACTGTTCGTAGTCGCCCTCGTTCTCGGCCAGCGAGGCGAGCCTGCGCAGGGGGTCGAGGTAGAGATCCGCGTTCTGGGATGCTCTCTGGAAGGCTTCCCGGGCGGCCTCGACGTTGCCGAGGCCGAGTTCGGCGTCCCCCAGCACCATGAGTCCGGCGGGGCTTCCGGGCCTGGTCTCGACGATGTGCAGGGCCAATTCCTTGGCCTGCTCCACGTCGCCCTCCTGAAGCATGACCCTGGCCTCCTCCACGAGCCGGCCCAAGGGATCCTGGGGCCGTATGGTGGATGCGAGCTTCTCGAGGAGGGTCTGGGTGGACACGGGCTTGACGATGAAGTTGTCCACCCCGATCTCGTGCAGGTACATGATCCGGTGCTGGTCCGCCTCGGCCGTCAGGATCGTCACCAGCAGGTTCGGGAAGGCCTCCTTCATCTGCCTGACCATGTAGCCCATGTCCTGCCCCTGCATCATCCGCTCCATGATCGCGAAGGGGATGCATCCGTCGGCTTCCAGGTCCTTGACGACCTTCACGATGCGGCTGGCGTCGGGCAGCGTCGTGAGGACCGTGGAGCAGTCCAGCCCCAGGTATTTCGCCAGGGTGCCGCGCAGAAGGGTCTGGAACGCCTTGTCGTCGGTGATGAGGACGAACCTCCCGCCGCGCTTGTTGACGAAATCGACGATCGTCTTCTCGAACCTCGCCGTCTTCTGGGCCTGGGCCATCGCCGCCACGGCCGATTTTCCCTGCTGCTGCATGACGTTCCTCTCGCCCTCCGCGCACTGTCCGTCGCGAGGGCGCATGCAAATAGACATGTTCGTTGTGGCGAGCGCGGTCCGCGCCGCTTCGCCGATTCCACGGGATCCGGGTCTCGCCTCAGCTGCGCCCCTTTTTCCCGCGCGTCTTGCCGTCGCCTTCTCCCTTCGGCGTTCCGGGCCGGCCCTCCATCCCGTCCTCCGGCGTCGCCGTTCGCTCCTGGAAGGCCGTAAAGCGCGCCTTCCGGCCGTGGTCCCCGGCGTCCCCCGTCAGCCGATCGACCAACCGTCCGTCCCCGATGTGGGCGCAGTACTGCGCAAATCCCGTGGTCGTGCAGGCGAAGGTCCAGCCGCGGGGCGCCCTGAAGCGGAAATCGTCGTCGTCCTCGAGATCCCCTATGGCCTCTGCGACGTCCGTCCTTTCGCTCTTGCGGACGACCCTCTTCCCGGTGGCGTTCTCCCGCGCGTTGAAGAGCGCGTACATGAACAGCAGCTTGCGTTTGATCTCCGGGTAGGGACCGACGTAGATGAGCATGCCCTCGTCCTGGATGTCCTCGCCGGCGGGGGTGCTCACGGCGAAGGTGCGGACCGCGTTCATGAGGCGGAGACACCGTCTCCCCAGGTCTCCGGGCGCCTCCCGGAGACGGCGCAGGGTGCGCCTTGCGACCTTCCGGTCTTCGCAGCCGGCCTCGATCATCTTCATCGCCTCTCCGGCGATGTCCTCGGCGAGATCGAGGGCTTCGTCGTCCAAAGGCATCCACTCCGTTTCGGAGAGGGCGTTGTCCTTGCGGCGCTCCAGCGCCTCCTTGGCCTCGCTGAAGCTGATGATTTTGGCGCACATGGGTGGCGGTAGCTCCTGGGCGATGGGATTCCCGGAAAAGGTGCGCGCCCTTCGGGCCGCGACGCTCCGGGACTGCACGTTCGCCGCGTGTCCGGCTTGGGGGGGCGGCGTCGTCCCTTGCGAACCGGGAAAAGCGACGGCCGAATAGAATAGTCCTTTCGAGACGGGTTGTCAACGGTAGGGCCGCAAGGAAAATCCTGAAGGTCGCCCCTTTTCCGGCATCGTCGCACGGCGCGGCGAGGCGGCTTCCGGGCGGCCGGGACGGGGGTCCGCCCGGGACCCCGTTTCCGGCTGATCCGCCGCCGGCGCATCCATGACCGCGCCCTTGACGGCGACGGCCCCCGGGCATATGTTCGCTTCGCATCCTTCGGCGTCCTCGTCCACGTTCTCCATGGTCCGCGCATCTTCCCCCCGGAGTCCAGATGCCCTCCAGACCCGGTTCCATCGCCCTCCGCATCCCTTCCCCAACGGGGAAGTCGACGTTTTCCGCAATGAGGGACGCATGGGGACGTGCACGATCCGGATGCCGCGGATCCGGTCCGATCCTCCTTCTTCCCGGGACGTCCGCATGCGGGGGGATCCCCCGATGTCGGTCTCCGCGTCCCGCGTGGGGAGCCGGTTCGCGCCCGTGAACGCCGTCGGCGACTATGTCCGTTCCATGCTGGGGACCTCGGAGTACGCCCGGCAGGTGACCTTCCACCACGTGGAGGAGGGCCGGGACGCCTGCCTCGGCGAGAGCCTGCGGCCCATGGCGCGCCCCGTCATGGATGCCTCGGGCATGGATGGGCTCTACACTCACCAGATCCTCGCCACGGACGCCGTGCGCAGCGGCCGCGACGTCGTGGTGGCCACCCCGACGGCCAGCGGCAAGAGCATGGTGTACAACCTCCCCGTGCTCGAGGCCTATTCCCGCGACCCCGAGATCCGCGCCCTCTATGTCTTCCCGCTGAAGGCCCTGGCCCGGGACCAGTGCCAGAGCTTCAACGCCATGGGCCAGCGGCTCCACGAGGCCAACCCCAGACTCGCCCCTCCCGAGGCCGCCATCTACGACGGCGACGTCACCCCCCACTTCCGCAGGAAGATACGGGAGCATCTCCCCACGGTCCTCGTCACCAACCCGGAGATGCTCCATCTGGCCATCCTCCCCTACCACCAGAAGTGGACGAGATTCCTGGCCGGCCTCTCCTTCATCGTGCTGGACGAGGCCCACACGTACCGGGGCGTCCTCGGCTGCCACATGGCAGGCGTGCTGCGCAGGCTGGAGCGCATCTGCAACCTTTACAACGCCCGTCCCGTCCGGGTGATGTGCACCGCCACCGTGGGCAATCCCGGGGAACTCGGCCGGGACCTCATGGGGCTGGACGCGCCGCCGGTGGTGGTCAGCGAGTCCGGCGCCCCGAGGGGGAAGCGGCACTTCCTCTTCGTGGATCCCGAGCTCAGCCCATCCTCCATGGCCATCAGGCTCCTCCAGGCGGCCCTCCCGCGACAGATGCGCACCATCGTCTACTGCCGTTCCAGACGCATGACCGAACTGATCAGCATGTGGGCCTCGGAAAAGGCGGGGCCCTACCGGAGCCGCATCAGTTCCTACCGGGCCGGGTTCCTGCCGGAGGAGCGCAGGGAGATCGAGGCCAGGATGGCCAGCGGGGCCCTGCTGGCCGTCATCTCCACAAGCGCCCTGGAACTCGGGATCGACATCGGGAATCTGGACCTCTGCATCCTCGTGGGCTACCCCGGCACCATCGTGTCCACCCTGCAGCGAGGGGGGAGAGTGGGGCGCAAGGGGCAGGAATCCGCCGTCATCCTCGTGGCCGGGGAGGACGCCCTGGACCAGTTCTTCGTGAACAACCCCCGGGAACTCTTCCTCAGGCAGCCGGAGAAGGCCGTGGTCAATCCCGCCAACGAGGTCGTCCTCGCCCGGCATCTGGAGTGCGCCGCCGACGAGTCCCCCATCCGGATCCACGAGGCGTGGCTCGGCATGCCCGGATGCATGGAACTCGTCCGCCGCCTCGAGGACGACGGAACCCTCCTGCGCACCGCCGAAGGCGACGCCTGGGTGGCCGCCCGCAGGCAGCCCCAGCGGGACGTGGAACTCAGGGGGAGCGGGGAGCGTTTCCAGATCGAGGACGCCAACGGAACCGTCATCGGCAGCGTGGACGCAAACCAGGCCTTCCGGGAGACCCATCCAGGCGCCGTCTACCTGCACCGGGGCCGCAGCTACACCATCCGGGAACTCGACATCGGGGCGAAACGCGTGAAGGCGGTGGAGGAGAAGGTGCGGTGGCACACCCGCATCCGCGCCAACAAGTCCACGGAGATACTCGAACTGCTGGAGGAGGGGACGGTCCGCGGGGTGCCGGCGGGCTTCGGCAGGCTCAGGGTGACCGAACTCATCACGGGCTACGAGCGTCGGAACAACGGCACCATGGTGCTCATCGACGTCCTGCCCCTGGATCTCCCTCCCCAGACCTTCGAGACGGAGGGTCTCTGGATCGTCGTGCCCGACGCCCTCCGTCTCGCGACGGAGAACAAGCTCCTCCATTTCATGGGGTCCATCCACGCCCTGGAGCACGTGTCCATCGGCCTCATGCCCCTTCTCGTCATGGCGGACCGGAACGACTTCGGGGGCATCTCCACGCCCATGCACTCCCAGGTGGGGAACGCCGCGGTCTTCATCTACGACGGGATGCCCGGAGGGGCGGGACTCACGAGGGCCGCCTTTTCCATGCTCCCGGATCTCGTGAAGGCCGTCAGGGACACCCTGCGAAGCTGCCCTTGCGAGGCCGGATGCCCCTCCTGCACCCACTCCCCGAAATGCGGCTCCGGCAACCGTCCCATCGACAAGGCCGGCGCCCTTTTCCTCGCCGAGGCCATACACGACGGGCCTCCGCCCCCCAAGACCATGCGGTGCTGCATCCCGGAGCGTCTGGGCGGGTCCGAGCCTGGCCGCAAGTCCCCCGCGCCGGCCCCCAAAGACGGGCCCAAGGACGCTCCCAAGGCGGAATCCGGCGCCCCCGACGCGACCCGCATCGAGACGCCGGGAACGCCAGTGGAGGCCCTTCCGCCCCACCAGAAGCTTCCCGAACCCGAGGGGACGGTCATGGTGCTGGACGTGGAGACGAGACGCTCGGCCAAGGAAGTGGGCGGCTGGCACAGGGCCGACCGGATGGGGGTGAGCGTCGCGGTCCTCTGGGACGGGGAGCGGCATTGCAGCTTCCGGCAGGAGGAACTGCCCGAGATGTTCAAAAAGCTCGGCGAGGCTGGACTCGTGGTGGGGTTCAACACGCTGCGCTTCGACTACAACGTGCTGCAGCCCTTCACGAGCATGGATCTCCGCTCCCTCCCCAGCCTCGACATGCTGGTCGCCGTGCGCAAGCGTCTGGCCTACCCGGTGTCCCTTGGGAACCTCGCCACCGCGACCCTCGGGGTCCCGAAGAGCGCGGACGGGACGAAGGCGCTGCAGTGGTGGAAGGAGGGGAGGATCGAGGAGATCGCCGCATACTGCCAGGTGGACGTGGAACTGACCCGCAGGCTCTACGAGTTCGGCCACGAGAACGGCCACCTGCTTTTCACCAACAAGGCGGGGGCGAAGGTGCGGGTGCCCGTGTCCTGGTAGGCCCGTCCTGAGCGGTCGGCAGGACGGACATGTCCATTCGCTTGCGAGTCCGCCCGAACCGGGGTAAGGTGTCCCGTCGACGGGAGCGGCGCGCCGGACACTCCTGATGGCAGCCTGCCCCGACAAACCAGGAGGCATGCATCATGGCCGAAAAGAAGCCCGAGGAGGCCGTCCGCCCCGACAAGGCCGCGTCCGATGCGCCGGGAGAGTCCCCCGTTGCCGAAGGGAACAGTGCCGGCGGCAGGGCCGAGAGGGAGCCTCTGGACGACATCGGGGAGTCCATCAAGGACTACAGAACCGCACTCCTCCGTGCGCAGCGGAAGCTGCAATAGGGTGGGGCAAGTGGGGGGTAGAGTGGGGTACGGGGTGGGGTAGGTGTGTCTGGATTCCGGGAAAGCCGCTCTGCGCTTGGCGACTCCAACGGGACTTGCCCCGTCGTGTTAACGGCCTCTCAAGCCGTCAGAGAGGCTATGCATGTCGAGTCATCCGGCACCTCGGTACAGTCATGTCGACCAATTCCGGTCGGCCCCGCTGGCCGCTCCCATGGCTCTTTCCATCATGTTGTTGCCCATCCTTCTTCAACGGCGGCCTGTGCAACGCCTTGACCGCCTTGTTAACGCCGCCGCCCGATCCGCCTCTGACACCCGTCAACTGCGGAGTGAACGATGTGGAATCCCCGGCCCAGACCGGGGTCAGCAATGCCGTCCTACCCCCCCACAACCACAAGGGCCGGGCGGCGACACCCGCAACAAGGCCTTCCCGATCCTGTTCATGGTCACTTTTTTCCTGCGGCATAGCCGCCGTTCTGGTTGCATCGACATGCCGACGGGACCTGCGGGATCGCCCGAAGACGGAGACCCCTCCGCTTACGGGGACGGGGAATGACGGGAAACGCCGCCGGACGCAGGCCACCCCCTGCGCGATGGACGATGGACGCGGAACGACGTGGACGAGACGGGAATGACGGGATGGGATCGCGACGGACGGGAAACGAGCATGCGCCGCCAATCAGGAAGCCTCCTCGCTCTCGGTCTTACCCACCGTCTCGCGCTCCTGCAGGGTGCGGAATGCGCGCTCGCGGAACTGCCTCGACTGCGGTGCGCCCCCTGAGGCAAGGGCCTCGGTCACCCAGGGCAAGGCCAGCATCGAGTCCGGCATGTCCGCCGGCAGGGTGCCAGTCCTCGCAGCGACCAATGCGACCATCACCGACTCCAGCCCCCACATGTTCTCGGGATCGCCGCCGACCATGGTCCATCCGTCGAACCCGTGCGTGGAGAGTCCCATTCTCTGCGGCTTCGTGAGCCACCGTCCGGCCGAACTCGTCGGCGAGGGCCCAGTCGGCGAAGCCCTCATTGACGAGAGAATTTCGTGGTTGGCCGGAAGAGGGGGCTTGACAGAAAGCGTTTTTGGGTGTAGAGTCGTTCCCAGGGTCGGGGTCTCCGTGCGGGCCGTCGACCCTGCGGCGGCGTGAGGCAGGGGGCGAGTTTTTCGCTCTGCGGTGATTTTTGCCTGATACCATGTAGGCGGGAGAGTATCATGTTCGGCACGGAACGGTACGAATTGCGGCTTTTCGACGATCCGCTTTTGACATTTGAATTCGTCGGCAGCGGAACATCGGGTATTGGCACGAAAATCGTTGCGATGCATTCCGCCAATCGGAAATTGTATCCCATCGAGCTTGCTCTTTCCGATAAAGAATTTCCGGATGGCGAGTTGATGAAATGGCTGGACAACCGCATCATCCCGAAGTACCGCGCCTTCGTCGGGAAGATCCTGAAGACGTTCGGCCTGAAGGCAAACGATGTCAAAGGGATCATGGATGCATGCATGGGGTTGTCCCTGAACGACAGCTACTGGGTGGTGCCGTCCGGATTCGCTGGAAGATTTTCCGAATACAACCTGTATGAGAACAGGTTCTCGAAAATCTTGGCGCTTGTCGCATATACCGGTGTGGGCGTCGGAAACGTTGGCGTTGCGACGAGTCCAGAGCTTACATCCGGCGGGGCGCTCCCGAAGGCGTGGCGCCTGATCGAGGGTGAAGGCATTTTTCTGTATAAAGGGGGAACGATCGGTTCCGCGAATTCTGGCATGGAGCCGTATAGCGAATTTTACGCCGCGCAGATTGCCGAAAGAATGGACATCAATCATGTACATTATGATCTGGAGAGCTGGAAGAAAATACTTGCATCGAAATGCAAACTTTTCACCGACATAAATACATCTTTCATTCCCATGTGGAAGCTTCTCGACAAGGACCACTGGAATATCAAGTCCATATTGTCGTATTGCAAGGGACTTGGCGAAGAATTCGAAAACAGCGTAAGAGATATGTTTGTCTTTGATGCCGTTGTCTACAACATCGATAGGCATCTCGGGAATTTCGGCGTATTGCGCGACAATGCAACGGGAGAGATAGTTGCGCCGGCACCAGTGTTCGACAACGGCGCTTCACTTTTCCACCAGGCGATGAAAAGTGATTTCAGGAATCTCGACGGATATGTATCAGAGCTTTTCCCTGCATTCAAGGCGGTGACGTTTGAATCAATGGCCGAAGACGTACTGACGCAACGACAAGTCGCGAAGTTGCGCAGACTGATCGGCTTCGAATTCAGGCCGCATCGGAGATACAATATACCTAAGTGGCGTCTCAAGGCTATCGAAAGATATGTGCAGAAACGCGTGCCTGTTTTGATTGGACTCGCAAAGAGTGCCGCGCAACGGGAACATGTCGATCACATACAGGATGCGGACGAGGGGGCCGAACCGCCCGGGCCATAGAGGAAACCCGATTGCGCGGAGAGGATTCCTCTAGCCACATCCCCCTCGGCCACGCCCCCTGCTTCCCCGATCCCATCCGCTCCCTGAAGCATCCACGACCATCGGATCCGTGGGTTAGCGCTTAGTCGCTCTGGCGATGCAGTGACATCGTCTGCCGCACTCGAGAGTCCAATCCAAGCGCTCAGTGGCCGTATTCGTGTCCTTGTGGACATTGTCCACACGCATGAGGGCCTTATCCATGCGCATGACGATTGTGGTCGCTTCCTTGTCAGTCGCAATGGGCGCTCGTCCGGAGGGTTATACGTACCCAGAAGATGCTCGATAGCTTGGCAGTATTGGGTCTAAGTCTCGCAAAGCCTTGCCTGTGACGGACAAGAGCAGGGTAACGAGTCAGAGGACATGGTCAGCCCCACACATCGTTGTTGGGTGTAAACTAGTGAATTCAAATTTTGCAACGGCCAACATTAAGACCGTGAAGTCCTGTGAACATAACGATTATAGATTCAGACGGCCGATATTTCAACCAACTTGCTTGAAAGCACATCTTCCCTGCGGACATTCCGACAAGTGTGATGGGTAATGCGACGTTCGGCGTGGGTGACAACCATGGCGACCATAGTTACTATGTCTGCCGTGAAGAAATGCTGGTCGAGATAACGTCTTTCCAATATCTGGTTCTCAGCCTCTTTAAGTTTTTCGATGGGGTCGTCACCTTCATAAGCAACCTTCACCTCAAACACTACAACATTTCCGCTAGAGCGGGCAACGATATCGGCCCTGCCCTTGGAACCGAACACCTCTTGTAAAACATCTATATCGTATGTTCCCATCATAAAGATTGAAAACAATTCTCTATAGATAAATTCATGTCTAATGTTGCGAGTCTTTGCAAGTTCGTTATAGGCATCATACCCGACGTCACTAAGGACGATGTTGAGTTCCTGAAGAATTGCAGCTATATCACGCGCCATAAAGAATTTTACAATTCTTGCGCTAAGTTCTCTACTCATTTTGACAGTTTTAAAAAAATTCGATGCCAGTATGCGAGCCATAGACTTCATTACTTCTTGATTGGGGTAGTCTAGTATAAATGTGCCAGAGTTGATTTTTTTTGAAATCGTCAAATATCCTCCTTGATAAAGCAGAATTGCCGTATCTACACTTTCAATTTCCTTGGCGTTGACCAAGTCAGTTCGCAACACTCTAACTTTTACAAATTCATCCATTGTATTATTCTTTCTTGCCATATACTTTTCGACGAATGTTGGTGACGATGTATTGCTCCAATGTGTGTCAAAGACTTTTTCGTCAAATAGTGTGATTACGGAATATGGGTTATACACGCGCATCTCTCCATCAAATGAATATCCGTCATAATAGAACTTTATTTTTTCCAGTATTTCGTCTTCCGTTAGTCCCTGTATTTCAGCGATATGGCTAATTGATGGCGAGAAGTACCCTATCAGTTCATCTTGAGTATATCCGCATAAACCAGAATATTCAGGTTTAAGTGAAATATCCGTCAAATGATTTAGCGTCGATGAAAACCCGAATTTAGCGAAAAACGTAATCCCAGTGACGAGCGTAAATGAGATGTAATTGTTCATTTTTTTTAGGTTTGAACAAAACTCTTCAAGCAGCTCCCTTGCGCTGCTCGTAATGATAGGGTTGTCAATCGAAGCAGTTATCGGCTTATCGTATTCATCTATTAATATTGCGATTTCTTTATTGTGTATATCATAAACTTTCCTAATAAGTTGGCTAAATGCAGTAGGCGCATCACTTGCATCAATGCTGATTTTGTTAAAATGCGCACTTGTATCGACGGCGTCTTTAATACGTACATTCATAATGTCGACGCCGTGCTTTATGGACACGCTAGAAAAATCCAATGAGATCACGCCCCTGGGTTTGAATGTTGGGCGATCGAGGAATTCTTCTGCGGCAACAAGCCCATTGAAATATTGCCGGTTTCCAGAGAGGAGAGTCTCAATGGTGGAGACGGTCAGAGACTTCCCGAAACGGCGAGGGCGTGCGAGGAAACAAGATTCATAATTGTCAAGTAATGACACAATCTGTCTTGTCTTGTCAACGTAAACACAGCCGCTGTTACGAAGATTCCGAAAGTTCTGTCGTCCAACGGAGAGTTTTTGTTTTACAGGCTGCATGAAATTTCTCCTTTAGATTTCTGTCGTCTTATCCTCTAAACTGCCCCGGCCTAGCGTGGGGCCGTTTTTTCGTCAGACTCCTTCTCGGGGTGTGTCCATCTTCTTGAGCAGGGCCTCGAGCCGCGGCCGAACCCTAGGATCCCCTGTTTCGGCATAGAGTTGCGCGAGCATCTTGATTTCTGGGGCAATTCGGTCGGGCTCCCGCATCTCTTGCTCCTCGCCGGAAATAACGACGAAACCATAGCGTTCGACGAACTCCTCAGCCTCTTCGAGCGACACGGCTTCATCGGGCTCCAGCCCCCGGGTCGGACTCGACTCACGCACCTCAATCGGAGCATCGTTCTCGTCCAAGTCGGCAGGGCTCATCGGGAGTGCGTGGCCCATCACCGCAAGGAACTCTTCCCGCAAGTCGTCGGGCCCGCCGGGGGCCTTGGGATCCCATCTCGCGACACGGTCGCCGCGGAGGTCCTCGAGTCCTGCGACGATTTCGGCGGGGAGCCCTTTGACCCGCACTTCGATGTCCTGGACGCATCCGCCCAGTGTCCCACGATGTTCCGCCCCGGCGCAGGCGTCAACCCTGCGCCGACGGCCATGGACGGCCGCCATGGGATGTCACCATCCGGGCATGCCGACGGCCATTTGGAGCCAGCCGAGGGCGTGAGTGACACGCATGGCCTGCAACCGGCCTGGAGTCCGGTCCGGAGGGCGATGGGGCGGTTGCGCCGGGATGCGAGGTGTGGGGTCAGGATGTGTTCCGGGGTCTGTCTCTATGCCCCGATTCCCGGAAAGTGGCTCTGGGCTTGGCGACTCCAACGGGACTTGAACCCGTGTTAACGGCTTGAGAGGCCGTCGTCCTAACCGATTAGACGATGGAGTCGTTCGGAGCATGGGAGCCTTAAGCCTTAAGCTCCCGTCGGCCTGCATGGCCGACTTCGTGATCATCTCACTTGTGGCATCGTTGTCGTTCCACTGCGAAAGTACCGCATCCTCCCGTTTTCGTTCCTGTGGTCTATCGGCGCACGCATGCCCGCACACCGCGTGCTTGGGGCGTCCAGTGCCCCGTTCCCGCTGTCCGGAGCAACGTCCTGCACGTCCGCAGGCGGACCGCTACGGTCGCCGATGGCGGCCACGATCCGCCCGTTCCCGTCCCTGATCCTGTTCCGCTGGTCGCTCCTCCACACCATGCCCGCTTGCGGTAAAGTGGGGAAAGGCGGCAAGCCGGCCATTTCCGGGGGGGCATGGGCGGCCGCGTCGATGTGCGGCACTTCAATTTTTTTATGATGCTACAAGTCCGAGAGGATGTCAACACCCTACGATAAAGACTAATCATTTTTTTCGCCGGAGGCGAGATGCCGGGGACGAGAAGGGCTGCCCACGGCATCGGCGGAGATCCCATGTGACGAATGGCTGTGGCGGCTTTGGCCGATGCCGGGCCTATGGCCGGGGCCGTCTCCGTCGCCCGGGGGAGACGACTCGACCGCGCCGTCGTATAGCCAAGCCGCCAAGTAGTGCAAGAAAGCCGAGGCGACGATGTCCGGGGCGACCCTCCCCATATTCTGGTCGTCCAACGCCTTGGGGACGCCTGATAGGTACACCGCGTTCCCGTTCCGCTCAGACAGGGGCAGGGCAACCCCGTCTCGCAGGAGGGGCGTGGCGGGGTTGGTGCCGCAGAAGACGGGGGCAGGTTCGGTCGGTCCGGATGCGACCGCAGGAGGGCATCCGGGGCGGCGAAGGTCGCTCCAACGGCCACGGCGCAACCGATCTGGAATTGCCGTGACATACGAAATCATCGTCCTGCCAGAGCTGCGAAAGCCTCCTGCTCGAAGGCCTTTTTGCTCGTAGCCGATTTCGCGGCATTGTAGAGGCGATTCAGGATGTCGAGATCACGGATCTGCTTAATTTGCTCGCAGATCGCCTGCGACACCATCTTGAACCGCACATGCAACATGTCAAGTAAGCAGGACTGTAGGATTTCGCTATGTATCTCCATGCGCCCTTCCTTGCGCCCCTCCTCGCGCTCCATGGCTCTGGCCGCATCGCGCAAGCTCTCTCTGACCAGTTTTTCTGCGTTTGTCATGACTCTATCTCCCCAACGGCGGAGCGCCGCGTACATTATATCTGTCTTAAAGCCAGACTGTTTGCGGAGCAGATACCCCAAAAAATACCATGCATTCCACATTCTTTTGGGATCGCCCTCATAGTTTGAAAGTACATACCCTATCCTGTTGCCTAACTCCTTCTCGCAGTTTTTCAGTCCTAGCCCTTTCCACATGTATGGGATTGCGGTAAAATCAATTACAGCAAGCCATGCCTCATCCGGCACGTCACGTATGTGGAACGAATAGTGGGGGACATCAAACTGATATTCATCCGGAATGGATTCATCGGTACCAACAAATTCCTTAACCGGCGTTATGGTCCAGCCTTGGGGTCCCGTGCCGACAACAATGGATATCAACTGCGGGACACGGGCATATCCAAGGACGTCAATGCAACGCCATCTGTAGCAGGACTGGTAGGCGTTCACCCTGAGAAGGGCGTACTTGTAGGGTTCCGTCCAGTGTTCAATGTGCAGGAGAACCGAAGGGATACTGGATGTCACCTCGATGTTAGCGCCTGTCAGGTTTTGATCCTCTCTCCTGTAACAGGCGATCATGATGTCAGGCTCCAAGCCGCGATAGTCCATCCCGATCAGCTTTTCCTTCTCCGGTCTGTAGATCATATTCCGTGGATGGAGATCCGAGACCAACCCCTTGTCCGGCAAATGTGAGATCAATGCGTATATGGCATTGTCTTTTGTGAGCGCATTCAGAAAGATTCTTTCGATCCCGATGCGTGGAGCGGTCTTGCTGCCTCTCTTTCCCTCTCGTATTTTCCAGTGCAGGTTCTGTGGGGCATCTGATCCCGCAGCTTGGTTTCTGGCCTTTCGAACGTCACCCCCTGGAGCAATTGCTTCGAAAATCCTGACGCCATGCCGTCCAAGCCGTCTGTCCGCAAGCATCGACATGGGATGCCGGGCAGGCATCGTTCCGCGCCGTTTCTCGAAGTGACCGCCTTCGGCCCACGTCCTCCCCGGCCGGGCGAGGCGCCGGTGGGGCCCTTCTTCCGGCAAGTCCCGGAGGGGCGCCTCCCGTGGCTGCCGCATTGTAGCATGGCGCACACTGGCGCAGGTGGGGATGCACCGCGACACTAGCATGCGACACTTCCGGGTGCGACGTCAAGCCCCCGCTTCCGTGGCGGACGGCCACGTGGGCGACCACGCGATCGATGGGTACGCCATGTCCCGCAGGCCGTCAAGCCCGAGATCCCCCTCTACACCTTCATCAACCCCGCCGAGGTACACGGGACACGATGTCCCGCAGGCCGTCAAGCCCCCCACGCAAAGGGACAAATTTTCCGGAGGCCGCCCCGAAGCCCGCCATCGGCCGGTCTCCCCGGCAAATGCCGCACCGCCGGGACGGGTGTTGCATTCTTCGTCGAGGTATCGTATCCTTGCCCTTGACGGCATCGTCCATGGCGCACCGGGATCGCCCCGGGCCGCCATGGACGCGATACCCTCGTAAGGCGCGTCCCGGTCCCGATGCCGTCTTGGAGAGATTGTCGCCCCCTTCGGGGGCCGAACGGGACGAACAGCCTTCAGGAGCGCAGCCACATGGCCAAGACAGCCGCGAAGAAGCCCGGGAAGGGCGGCCCCGAGGAGCAGCGGGACGCCTTCGAGGATGACGCCTTCAAGGAGGACGTCCTGGATATGCCGGAGTTCCAGCCCGTCACCCCGGACAGCTTCCAGATAGACGCCCGCGACAACGTGGTCGAGCAGCTTCTGGGCGGATCCGGGAATATCGGCTTCTCCTGCGGGTTCGCGGATGCGTACAACACCTTCTTCAGGGACATCCGGGGCAGCCAGAAGAAGAGGATGACCAAGGCGCAGGCCGCGGCGGTGGAGCGGTTGAAGGCGTACCTGAAGGAACGCTACGAGGGCAACGTCAGGAAGAGCCTCGCCGAGAGCAGGATCGTCATGGGGGTCAGCCCCGTCCCCGACGAGTCCAACGTGACGTTCCACTAGACGGGGCCGTTCCCCGCATCTTCTCCGCCCCTTGCGCGGCATTTCCCTGCAAGGCTTCCGCTACTGCTGGCCTTCCGAAACCTCCTCCACCATGACGGCGGTGGACGCCGCCACATCCTCGGGCACCTCCACGACGTGCGCGCCGTTCGTGTAGGCCGTGTAGCCGTCCGCGCTCTGCTGGGAGTCGTCCCGGGTCCATGAGGAGTCGAGGGTCACGCCCTTGCCGTCCTGGCTGACGGATATGCCGATCTTCGCCAGCTGCCCCAGATCCGTCAGGTTGTTCACGTCCTTGCCCCGGATGAACACCTCGACGTTCGAGACGTCCTCCTTGCCCTTGCCCTTCAGCAGGTCGGTTATGGACTCGTCGTCCCCCACGAGGAAGTCGACGCCGGAGCCCCCGTCCACCGTGTCTCCGGACTTGTAGCGGATGATGTCGTTGCCTTCGCCCCCGAAGAGCTTGTCCTTGCCCGTGCCGCCGTCCAGGAAGTCGTTGCCTTCGCCGCCCTTCAGGGTGTCGTTCCCGGCCCCGCCGTAGAGGGCGTCGTTGCCCTCGCCGCCGTGGAGGGTGTCGTCCCCGGCACCGCCCTTGATCGTGTCGTTCCCGGCCCCCCCGAAGAGCAGGTCGTTCCCGGCGTCTCCCGAGATGTAGTCGTCCCCCTTGCCGCCCATGATGACGTCGTCGCCGCCCCCGCCCCGCAGGGCGGTGGAGAAGGAGCCCTTCGTCTCGCCGTTGTCGACGGCGACTTTCGTCCCCTGCCCTCCGGCGGCCACGATGAGTTCCGGGGCGTCGTCGCCCGTGACGTCGTGCCCCTGGCGGACCTGCTCGACATCGTACACCGTCGCTCCTTCGGGCACGGCCCCGAAGGTTCCGGTCCCGCCGTCCACGCGGACGATGGCGTCCCCTTCCGCGGCGTTGTAGTCCGTGAAGGTGTCCGTCCCGTCCCCCTTGTACTCCACGAAGACGTCGGCGTCGGGGCCGCCGGTGAGGACGTCGTTCCCCTTGCCCCCGAAGAGCAGGTCGTTCCCCTTGCCGCCGTCCAGCGTGTCGTTGCCCCCCTGGCCGAAGAGGATGTCGCTGCCGTCGCCTCCCAGCAGCGTGTCGTTGCCTCCCCGGTCCTTCTCGCTCATGCCGAGGGCCACGGAATTGTCCAGCAGGAAGTCCTTGAGTTCGTCGGCGGAGATGGGGGCGTCCACGTCCCGGCCGGCCTGCTGGTTGAGGTAGGCCTTGATGATCAGCAGGGAGTCCCCCGTGGAGAGGTCGTGGGGGGCCCCATGGAGCATGACCGTGTTGTGCGCGTCGTCGAGCTGGTAGAGGAGCCAGTCGGCGTTGGGCACGTCCCCGAAGACGACGTCGCTGCCCTCCCCGGCGGACACGGTGTCCCCGCCGGCCCCGCGCTCCTGGTTGAGGAAGGTCGTGCTGCCCGTCAGGGCGGCCAGCAGTTGCGACGCCGAGTCGATGTTGCTGGCCTTGCCTTCGCTGTCCATGGTGTTCAGGAACTGCAGGGCGTCGTCCCCCACCTGGATGCCCACGATGTTGACCGTGATGTTGCCGTTCACCGCATGCATAAGGGCGTCGTAGGCGTCGCTGGACTGGGCGTACTCCTCGGGATGGGCGTACCAGCCGTCTCCGCCGAGGACCCTCTGGTCGGTGTTCGTCCACTGGCCGTTGTGCATGCGCTGGAAGGTCCCGTTCGCGGAGATGCGGTAGGCGGCGTCGCGGGCGGAGGCGACGACGTCGCCGTCGGCGTCGTAGTAGACGACCTCCCCCTGCACGTAGAGGTCGGGAACGTCGAAGGTCCTGCCGCCGTAGTTGATGGCGTCCTTGTAGTAGTGGGTGGGTTCCCCGTCGGTGATGAAGTAGAGGACGTTCTCGTAGTGGCCGAAGGTGGGGTCCGCGGCCTGGGCCTGGAACCAGTTGGAGGCGGCGTTGAGTCCGGCCTCGTAGTTGGTGCCCCCGGCGGCCTGCATGGACCATATCTGGTCGATGAGGGTCCCGCTGGTCCACTTGACGTTCGAGGCGTTGGTGATGGCGGTCCAGGACGCCCCGTCGTCGGAGGACGCCATGAGGGTGCCGTCGGAGATCCTGTAGCTGTGTTCGTCGTCGTCGGCGGAGAGGGTGAAGGTCTTCCCGTCCGGGGAGACCTTGTCGACGTGCACCATCACCTTGGATCCTCTGGGGTACTCGAAGGAGGCGACGGCCCCGGTGCGCACCACCTTCGTGGTCACGAGGTCGCTGTCGCCGAAGTCCTGGTTCTGGAAGGGGCCGAAGGAGATGTTGTTCTCGAACCCGACGACGGAGATGTTCACCTTCCCGTCGTAGTGGGCGTACTGCTCGGCGAGGCCGACGAGGGCGAGCTTGGCGGCCGTGATCCTGTCGCCGGTGGTGGCGGAGTCCATGGAGCCGGAGGTGTCGAGGACGATGGCGACGTTGTAGTCGGGGGGAGGGTCGACCTTCCCCACCATGTCCCCGGGATCCGCCACGATGATGTCGTCCCCGAGTCCGCTTCCGGTTCCCTGGCCCGTGGCGGTCGCCGGGCCGATGGTGTCGTTCCCCGTGGTGCCGAAGGTCATGATGTCCGGGGGCGGGATCTGCACGCCGGGGCCGGGCACGAGGCGTTCGAAGTTGCCTCCCGAGGCGTCGGTGACCTTGAGGGAGAGGTCCTCGCCGGTGGCGACGGTGTGGGTGTAGTCGTAGGTGTAGCGGTCGGTGGCGGGGTCGTGGGAGAAGTCCGATTCCGCCAGGGTCAGGCGTTCGCCGTTGCTGAGGGTGAGGTCGACGGGGCCTTCGGGTCTGCGGTCGAGGACGATGGTGTAGGACACGGAATCCCCGCTGTTGGCGGAGATAACGTCGGAGAAGACCGAGACGGTGGTGGGGTCGGCATCGTCGGAGACTTTCGTCGAGACCGGGGTGGTGTCGGCGACCAGATGCTCGAGATCGCTTCCGCCGGAAACTCCCGTGATGTGGTCGGTGACGTCTTCCGTGCCCTGGCGGTAGTACTCGTCGGCGCGGGTGTCCACGGTGATGGAGCCCGAGGTCTTGCCGGCCCCGATGGTGATGGTGCGGCCGCTCTGCAAGGTCACCGTCACGTCCTCCGAGGAGGGTCGCTCGATGGTGGCGGTGTAGACGAGTGCCGTCCCCTCGACGGTCTCCGGCTTGTCAACGGCAAGGGTGACCTTCGTCACATCGGCGTCGTCGGAGACATTCGTGGAGACCGGGGTGGTGTCTGCCGTGATGTGTTCGCGGTCGCTTCCCCCGGAGACATCAGTGATGCGGTCCGTGACCGTGTCCGTGCCCTGGCGGTAGTAGTCGTCGGTGCGGGTGTCCACGGCGATGGAACCCGAGGTCTTCCCGGCCCCGATGGTGATGGTGCGGCCGCTCTGCAGCGTCACCGTCACGTCCTCGGAGGGGGCGTGGTCGATGGTGGCCGTGTAGACGAGCCCGGTCCCTTCTATGACGTCCGGCTTGTCCACGGAGAGCGTGACTTTCGCCTCGATCTGCAGGGGGGTGACAGGCGTGTCGGGATGCGGGGGGATCCCGGGGTCGGAGGGGGTGATCGGCGTGCCCGGATCCCCATGAGGATCCGTCCCGTCATGATCCCCGAGGCGGCCGTATGTCTCGGGGTGGTACTCCGTCTCGGTCTTGTCGCGGAAGTTGTAGTCGAGGCCGTCCAGATGGCTGATGCCATGGGCGAGCTGGGAATTGTCGAAGGGTTCGTAGCGTTCCGCGCGGATCGGTCCGTTGTTGGCCCCGGGCGCGATGTCCGGGCCGAAGGCCGCGAGGAAGTCCGTGGCGGCGAGGATGTGGCCGTCCACCTCGAAGTCGGGGAAGGCGTCGGCGGTCTTGGCGTCGTAGAAGCCGGCGAGTTCGATCGTGGAGCCGTCGTCGAAGACGAAGACGAGGCTCTGTCCGGAACGGTCGACGGTTGCGGCGTCGCGGGGGAAGTCCAGGACCAGCGTGCTCCCCGGGGACATGTGCACCACTGTGGCGGCGCCTTCGGGGGGGCGGGAGAGGGTGATCTTTTCGGCCATGGGGCGTGCTCCTCGTTCGGTGATGGACAGGGGGCGCGCAAGGGATGCGTCCCCGTGTATCGTCGAGGCGCCGGGCGGCCTGGCGTCCGGATTTTCGGGACGTCAGGGGCGGCGGGATTTCCTTGGATGGTCGCTGACCTCGTCCGATGGACGCCGATGGCGGGCGTCTTTGGCGGGTCTTGCAGGGACGTGGCGCGGTGCGCCTATATCGTGGACATTCCCCCCACGGTGGAGGTGACGCGCCATCGTCTGGGGGAGGGCGACGGTGCGGGGAAGGGGACGTGCGTTTGGGCCGCGTGAGCCGATGCGGCCTTGTCCGTCCCAGCATGATCTCCTATGTGTAAGGCAGTTGCATTCGTTAGTCAAGAGGGTCGATCGGGGTTCGCCGCCATGAGGGCGGATTTTGCCTTGTGGCCGCGATGCGTGCGCCTTTCGGGGGAATCGTGGGAGTTCATGGCGGCCCCGGGGGGGCGGGATGAGGGGAGGAGTCCGTTCGCTTCGGGACCGTCGTGGACGGAAAAGGGGGAGGGGGCCCTCCTCGGGCGTGCGTGCCCCGGTTGCGTGGATGCATCTCGAGGGCGAGCCGGGGATTCGGGGGAGGAAGGGCGCGGCGGCGCGTCTTTCAGGACCTCTTTCGCGGGATCCGGGATCCGCCCTTCCCAAATAAAAGGCAAGGGCCGGGGAACGTCCCCGGCCCTTGCCTCGTGAAACTCGTCTGCCGTCGGGCTAGGCGGCGGCCTGTGAGAGTTCGGCGGGGCAGAAGGCGGTGATGAAGTCCGCCCCCGCGAAGAGTTTGCCGTTCAATTCGAACTCCGGCAGGTTGTCCTCGTCGAAGATGCTGTAGAAGCCGGCCAGTTCGATGGTGCGGTTGCCGGTCAGGGTGAGGGTGAGGTCGTCCGTTCCGTCGGGGCGGCAGACGGTCACCTGGCTCGAGGGGATGGTCAGGATGTAACGGGTGTCGTCTGCCGTGGCGAGCACGCGTTCGCGGGCCGCCGGGGTGAAGAGAAGGGTGTTCATGCGAGCCTCCTGGAACGTTGCGCACCGACCTGGCCAAGGCACGTGATGGTCGGCGCTGAGGGGGAGGTAGGCTGTTGTCCGGTGGCGACTGCTCCTTCTTTGTCCTGATGGAGTGTGATGGGAAGAATGGTTCCCAATACTCCGGCCGCAAGAAGAAAGCAATCCTTTCCGCAAAAAAAAATTCCCGCCCGGCCGATGAGCCTCTTTTCCGCCTTGCAGGCGCCTTGGGCATGGCAGGGGGACGATTCTTGGAGGATCGTTCGACGTGAGATGGGGAGACCTTGCTCCAGGCCATCCCCAATCATGCGTTTCTGCCGGCCGTCAGGCCGCCGGTGCGGACTGCACCGCGAAGGCGCGGAGAAACTCGTCGGCCGGGACGGACAGTCCGTCCATCTCGAACGTGGGCATCTTGCTGGCGGCGAAGACCTTGAAGAACCCCGTGATCTCGATGGTCCGGCTCATGCTGAAGGAGAAGACGAGGTCGTAGGAATGCTCCGGCCTGTAGACGGCCGCCTTCCATATGGGGAATGTCAGGACGTAGGACGTGTCGTGCACGGTCGCCGGCACGCGTTCGTGCGACGCGGGGGCGAAGAGGAATATCTGCATTGGTCATCTCCAGATCGTGGTGACGCACTATGGCTCAAGACCGGCGATGTCCGGTCGCCCCGGCATGCCGCGGCGCGCCCCGGGGCAAGGGACCCGGGGGCCGCGGCGAGGATGCCGCTCCAGATGCGGGATGGAGCGGCACTATGACGAGCGGCGGCATCTGCGGGGGATACGAGTCTAGACGACTCCTGACAGTCTGCCACACTCGCCCGCATCCGGGCGCGATCGCCTCCCGGATGGAAGAAGGCTTCGGCGGCCGTCAACGGACACGGTCTGGAATCATTGGGGGTATGTCCAGGAGGGGGCCGTTGACGGCCGCCGATGTGAAGAGCATACAGGCCGTCGAAACGCATGTCAACAGAAAAAAATGAAATAATTTGATGTTTTTTTGCCATGTGTGATTCCAGGGTTCCCCAAGTGTCTTCCAATGGCCATGGAGGCGGATTCCGTGGTATCGTGGAGAGGGGAATGCCCTCCGTCCAGTCCCCGGGAGTGCCGGCGTCCCGGCGTGGGACGGGCCGTGAAGGCCGCAGGACCGCTGCAATCAGGGCGCGGAGGGAGATCCATCGATGTGGGGCCGGGAACGGTGTGCATGTGGACGGGCGGCCTGTCGCATCGGCCATGGAGGCGCGGATGGCGCGGCTCTTCGGCGTTTCGGGACCCTCGGGTGGGGGAGGGAGGGGAGGAGTCGGAATAAAATTTTCTGTCGATAAAGTCTATTATTGCTTTACAATTAACTCATGATGTGGGGAATTTGCCCCCACGGAGACCGGCATACGCAGGAAAACCGCCATCTGCAGGGCCACGGGCCTGGATGCGAGGGGGGTGGCATATATCTTGCGCCGGGCCGTGGCGCATATGGGCATTGGGGCAATCGCAGGGTCGTCCCGGGAACCGTCAGGCGGTGACGCATCGTGAGGTTGGAGGGAGCGCGAGGCCGCAATTCGAGGGACTGTGGCATATATTTTGCGCAGGGTCGTCCCGAGGATCGTCAGGCCGGGAATCGTCGTGGCCTCATGTCGGGACGGATGGCCAGGGGCCTGCACATGGCTCTCCGTGTCCCCATCCGCGGAACCTGCCGAGGCATCTTCGCCATCGTCTCCGGGATGTCGCTGCGTCCGCCCCCAAGCCCTGACGCAAGCGGAGAACGCCTGGCGGGGCAATCTGGCCACGTCTTCCCTTCCAGACATCGTTCACATCCAGACCTAGGCACGTCCCTCCGCCCGTTGGTTCCTCGATCCCCATGCGGCCATGCCGCGTCACGCCGGCCGTCTCTGCCCTCGGTTCGACAACGGGATCTCCTTGCCGGACTCCCTCTGCGGCAACGACTCCCTTTGCAGCAATGGCGCACACGCGTCCAGCGCACGCGGTCCGCATCGGCCGCTGGCCCCCTTGGCGCGGCCAGGCGTCACGTGTCACGGTGCGCCTCTTCAGTCGCGACTGTCCTTGCGAGGCGGGGGAGAGGAAGGCGTCGCGCCCCCGGGACGGCCAGGGTCGCGACGGAGGGAAGGGGGCGGGGAAAACGATGCCGGCGGCCTCAACGCTTGCCGAACCCGCAACGCAGGGGGGTGCGTACGGGTGATGACGTTGGAGGCCGCCGGTGGAAGCAAGGTACAGCCTGACGTTCTGCATGTCAACAGAAAAAAATGAAATAAAAGCATTTTTTTTTGAGGTATGAGCTTCCCGGGACATGGCCGACCTGATTCTCGGCCATGGAGGCGGCTTGGAAACCATCCAGACCATTGGCCCACGCCCCCGATCCCGCATTCGATGGCGATCTCTCAGCCCGTGAAACCGTCGTCCACAAGGCCCGCCGCCCCTTCCATCGTGCCGGGCATGCCCGACAGCAGCCCCGCATCCGTCCGGAGACCGATGCGAGACTGGGGCGCTTGGCTGTCGGGTGATTTGGGCGGGGAGACGGGCGTATGGGGGGGGGGTGACCGCCCGCCCCCCGCTGCGGACGCCTCCTCCGCGGTCGGGAGACGCCGGATGAATTGGCAGGGTTGGCGAGGCCAAGCCCGCCGCGTCGGCGGACCGTGCCCAGGGGGGTGGAACACGGTGCGGCGGGCTTGGCACGACTCAATATAATGTTTTTTCCACAATTGTCAACACCTCGATATAAAAAAAGTGCCAGTGTGGGGATTTTTTTTCGGGATGCGGCCCCCATGGCGGCTGGGACGACATGAGGACCTATCCTTGAGGTCGCGGGAACGGGGGGTGACGATGCCGTGTGCGGGGTGGATGCCCTGCACGGCAGTGCGCTCCTTGCGGCACGCTGCGGCCGCGGCACAAGGGGTTGCAGGTTTTAAACATTCTCCAGACTTTTTCGATGCATGCCGCATTTGCGGCGCATTGGCCGAGAGCGCTGCAGGCCGCGGCCGATTGACCGCGAACCCCCTCGGGGCCGCTTCGGAGGCGGGAAAAGGATCGGAACCGGAGGAGGAAAGGGGATCAGGTCTCGCGGGGCACGGTGCGCAGGAACTCCCGCACGCAGGGGATCTCCAGCAGCAGCCGCGCCATCAGCGCGCAGCCCGCCGGACCCGGGTGCAGCCCGTCGGAAAGGTCGTCCATGTATTCGGGGGATGCGGCGAGGGCGTCCTGGACATCGGCGAAGGGGACCCCCAGCCGCGTGCAGACCTCGGCCTGGGCGTCCCTCAGGGTCCGCAGTCCCGCAAGGGTCGCGGCACGCGCCACCGGGGGCGGAGCGACCAGTAGGGTCGGGGCCAGGCTCACCGCCTCTTCGAGGATCGCCGCGACATCCCCCATGGTCGTCTCGAGGGGGACCGGCTCCCCGCCGCCCGGCGCCACGACGTCCACGACGCCCAGACAGAAGGCGAGCCGCGGCGCGAATCCCGGCATCTCCCGGGACGCCATCTCACCTCGCCACCGGTGCGCCACGGCCCCCGCGGTCTGCCGCCGGGCGGCCAGATTGTAGAGGGTGTCCGGGGGGATGCGGCACAGCCCCATGTCCCGGGCTCCGAGGACCAGACGGCTCGTCCAGCCGCCGAGGACGGCATGGTCGTTGACCCCGAGGGTGACGGAGTCCCCGAAGAAGAGCCAGGCGTCGGTGCGGGCCCGGGCCACGGCGTCAGGGCCGCACGCCCGAGGCGAAGATCTGGGACGTCTTGGTCAGGGAGAGCTTCGCCTTCAGGGTCGCCTCGTCCCCCATGTCCTTCAGCACCTCGAGGCACAGGGCCAGGGGCGAGAGATACCCCTTCACCCAGTCGGCGACGAAGGTCACGAGCCTCCCTTCCCGATCCCCGGGTTCCGTCGCAGCGTCCACCGTGTCCCAGGATTTCAGGAGCGGGCGGATGTCGACGGAGCGGAAGCCGTGCTTCGTGGTCTGCAGGTAGGGATGGCCGGAGGCCGCCGCGAAGGCCGCGAACAGTTCCGCGGCTCTCGCGTTGTCCTCAGCGGTGGACATGGCCACGAGGAAGGTCTCGGCGATGGACTGCTCGTTGCGCCGCACGTTGTCCACGAATTCTACCTTCAGGACGTCCATCCCGGGGGGCAGACAGGGGCCGAGGGCCTCGGAGACGTCCTTGGCGATCACGGCCCTGTGGAGGGTGATGGAGAACCACTCCGCCCGGCTCTCCACCCCCACGGGGAGGGCCCTGCCGAAGGAGACCAGGGGCAGGGGATGGAAACCCTGGGAGAAGGCCATGGGTATCCCGGCGCGGCGCAGGGCCCTGTCCAGCACCTGCTGCAGCTCCAGCTGGCTCAGGTAGGCGCAGCCGCCCGTCTTGGTGTGCCAGACGCGATACATGACCGCCTTGGCCGTGAGATGGGGGGCGATCTGGGGGGGCTTGCCACCGGGACGGCAGACGAGCCGACCCTCTTCGTCCCGCCCGGGGCCATGGGCCTCCTGGTCCCGCTTCCGCAGGGCGACGCGCATGACGCAGGGGCCCTCCGAGACGAGGCGGGACGGCCCGGCGGGAGTGTCGCAGGCCCCGCACTTGTTGCAGGTCCCGTCCCGGCAGTCCCGGGTCGTCTTCCCGGCGAGGGCCTTCTTGCGCTCCCGGCGCAGGAAATCCGTGTCGATGCCGGCCTCGAGATGGTCCCAGGGCAGAGGCCCGTCGACGTCCCTGGCCCCGGTGTAGGCGTCGGGATCCAGCCCCGCCTCCTTCATGGCCTCCAGCCACGGGGCGAGGGTGAAGCTCTCCGCCCAGCTGCAGAAGACGGCCCCCTTGCGGTAGGCGCTTTCCACCACGTCCGCCAGCCTGCGGTCCGCCCGGGACAGTATCCCCTCGAGATGGCTGGCCTCGGGATCGTGCCATCGCGGCTTCAGCATCTTCTGGCCCCTGAACGTGTCCAGCACCACGTCGATCCGTCGCCGCATCTCCGCAAGGCCTATCTGCGCCTCCCACTGGAAGGGGGTGAAGGGCTTGGGCACGAAGGGGGAAAGGGATGCGGTCACCTGGAGCTTCGGCCCGCCCCGGCCCGCCACGTCCCGCACCTTGCGGCAGAGGTCCGCGATGGCCGCCAGATCCTCGTCCGTCTCCGTGGGCAACCCTATCATGAAATACAGCTTCACCTGCCGCCAGCCGTGCTCGAGGAGCTTCTCGCAGTGCAGGAGAAGCTCCTCCTCGGTCACGCCCTTGTTGATGACGTCCCGCAGGCGCGCCGTTCCCGCCTCGGGGGCGAGGGTGACGCCCGTGCGGCGGATGTCCGCCATCAGTTCCATGATCCCGTCGTCGATGGTCCCCACCCTCAGGGAGGGCAGGGAGAGGGCCACCTGCTCCCGGGAACACCGGTCCATCGCCGCGAGGCACACGGTCTTCAGCGCCGAGTAGTCCCCCGCGCTGAGGGAGAGGAAGGATATCTCGTCGAAGCCCGTGTTCCGGAGGCACTGCCTGAGCAGGATGGCTATCTCCTGGGGGGTGCGCTCCCGGACGGGACGGTAGACCATGCCGGCGTGGCAGAAGCGGCACCCCCGGGTGCATCCCCGGGCTATCTCTATGGACAGCCTGTTGTGGACGGTGCCGAGGGGCGTCACCTGCTGGGTGGGATAGGGGGCCTCGTCCAGGTCCGGGACGATGCGCCGGGTGGGCCTCGGCAGGCCTTTCCGGATCGGGACCGGGACGCCGTCGGGGCCCGGCTTGAAGAGGGAGGGCACGTACACCCCCGGGATGCCCGCGGCCTCCTCCAGCAGGGCGTTCCGGGTGCCCCCCGCGGCCTTGCGCCGCTCAAGCAGCGCCAGGAGATCCACGATGGCCCGTTCCCCGTCCCCCAGCACCATCAGGTCCATGAAGGGGGCCAGATGCTCGGCGCTTGGCAGGGCCCCGCCTCCGGTCACGACCAGGGGGCAGGCGGCGAGATCCTGGCTGCGATCCGCCGTGCGGAGGGGTATCCCCGCAAGGTCCAGCATGAGCAGGACGTTGGTGCAGGCCAGTTCGTGGGTCATCGAGAAGGCCAGGCAGTCGAGTTTCCCGAGGGGGGTGTCGGACTCCAGGGTGCACAGGGGCGCACCGTGGCGGCGGAGGATTTCGGCGGCATCGACGTCCGGGGCCATGACCCGCTCGGCCCACCAGCGGTCGACGTCGTTGACGATGCCGTAGAGGATCTTCTGGCCGAGATACGACATCCCGACCTCGTAGGTGTCGGGATAGGCGAAGGCGACGTGGAGGCGGACCTTGCCCGGATCCTTGACGACGGCGCCGTTCTCGATGCCGGCGTAGCGACTGGGGCGGGGCAGGAGAGGGAGGAGATTTCTCATGAGGTCGGGGGAGATGGTGCGGGAAAAGGTCGATGGGAGGCGGCGGGTCGCCCCGGAGGGCCTCCGGAAGGCGGATCGCCCCGTGGCCGGGATGCGTCCGGACTTCCCGTGCGCGTCGACAAGGCGATGTCCCCGGGAGGGGACATCGGCTGCGGGCCGGCCGATCCGGACCGCTTCCTCGCTACATACACCAAGGACCGGGGCTTGTCCAACGCCCGGAGACCGCACGGGCGCCGTCCCGGAGGCGGCGACGGCGCACGCACGGGGGCGTTCCGGGGGCGACCTTCCACCTTGTCAAGTACCCGTGGAATGGTCCAGTGTCGCGTGAAGGTTGTGCTGGTAAAATGATCGTTTTCACCAATACATTCGTACACGTTCTTTTCTAGGGCAAACGCCTTTCCCGACACCTGCGGACGCATGTCAACCACCATCGTCGATGCACGCAGGACGCGTTTCACGGGCGCGGTCCGCGAGGCGTTTCCTCCGCCATCCAGGCCTCCCCGCAAGCCGACCGGCGGCGCAGACCCTCCGCCGGGCCCCGGATCGCGTCGCTGCATTCCCTCCCGGAGAGCCGTTCCGCGACATCGTTCATGGCGGCGGCGGCCTTGGCCATCGTCTCCCGATCCCCCAAACGCTCCAGCAACCCGAGCGTCACCCCCTCCGAGAGCCATTCCCGGCATGCGTGCAGCACACGGTCCCATTCCTCGTGGACTTGCCGGCGTCCCGGGCGGGATCCGTTGGCGTGATCAAACCGCCAGCACGTGTCGAGCACGAGACGGAGCGCCCTCTCGACGGATCCCCGGCATTCGCGGAACAGATCCCCTCTTCCGATGCCTTGCCCTGGCACATTGCCGCAGACAGGGCATCGAGGAAGTCCGAACCGTCGGCGTCGGAGAGGAGCGCCCCGGTGCGGCGGGCCATTTCCCTGATGTTGGTCGCATCCAGATCCCACAGGAAATCCCCCAGTTCGGCCGCTGTAAAGGCCGGCGGCGAAGGCTCGCAGGCATCGTCCCGGTTCCCGTGGCGGCCGGGGACGGCAGCATCGCGGAAGTCGTCCGCAGCCCGCATCCCGGGCCGCATGCCGGGTCCCGCTTCGCTCCTACGTGATGTGGTCTCGCTTCCGTCCATCTGACGTGCAGTCGCCTCAGGGGCGGGGGATTCCATCGGCACATCGGATCGAGCTGCGTTCCTCCGTGACGTGGCCGCGCTTCCGCCTGTCGGGCGGGAAACCCTCTCGGGTGCAGGCCGTGGCGCAGGAGGGACATGGTTCGATGTGTCTGCGGGAACATGTCTCTTCGTCCCTGCTCCAGGCCGCACGGCGCGGTTTTTTTCGGCATCTGCCGGAGGGTTGGGGGAGTTCGAGCAGGATCCGGCCGTGGACTTGTCCTTCCGGTTCGCTTCTACAGATGAAACTGGACCAAGTTCCGAAAATGGAAAATCCCGGGTGCTGACGAGCACGCCGTTCCGTCCGCGGATGTCCATGGGGAAGAGGTCGAGGAGGCGTCTCGCCGTGATCCCTTCGCAACGTCCGGCCATGGCCGTATAGAAGGACGCCAGCTGGATCCCGTTCGCCCAGGCGACCTCGGGGTCCTCCCCGGCGGTCTCGAGAAGTTGCCGGACGCCACGGCTTATTTCCCGGAACTGCGGGTTCCGGGAGCATTCCGGCTTGCGGGGCGGGTCGTCGCCAGGTCCGGTCGGGGCAGGGCCGCCGAAAAGGGACGCGAGAGGTGACAGCGATGCGGCCAGCATTGCACGCAGGTTCCGGCGTGTCTCCTTGGGTGCGTCCTCCCCGAAGAGCCTGTCGAACAGCGGAAAAAGCGCCTCATTGACCATTTTCGTCCTTTCCGGGAACGTCCGGAAGATGGGCCGGAGCCAGTCGGAGAAGGAGGCGACGGCCCCCCTGAGTCCCGGGGCGGGAGCCTTGCCGCGCAGGAAATAGGCCTCGAGGGATGTCGCCCAGGCCTCGTGCTGGGCCGTGTCGATCCGGTCTCCCTCGATCCCGAGGACGGATGCAACGTCCCGCCACAGTCGCGCCACCTCCGTTTTAGCGTTCGTGGGCGCACCGAGAGCGCGGAGCATCTCCAGATAGACGTGGCCGCTTTCGTGGAGGAAAGTCGTCGCGTCCGCCTCCTTGTATAGCGTGATGAGAGATGCGCCGGAAGGAGTGTCAAAGGAGACCTCGCCCCGCAGTATTCCATCGTCTTGATATCTACCAGGATGGTTTTTGCGGTATTCAAGCAGATTATCGTATTTAATAATATTTTCAACGATATAGTTATATGGTTTAATATTAACGATAGCGCCATTCTTAATTTTTTTTGCCCATTTTTCCATTTGTTAGAATTTATGTATCTCGCATTCTCCATCAATTGCTGTGATAGTTATGCTGCCGGGTTACTAATCTTTTCATTTCCTAAGCCATATACACTGAGGATTATGTTTGGTATTCTTTTATTTTCACAATTAATATAAGTTAATTGCATTGGCATTATTACCGGTCTATTACGCACATCAATAATATCTAGAATAAAAACTATCGTCGGTTGTTCATTTTCATTACTACTATCGTATATTGCTATAGGATCAATAATTAGTACAGGTAATCGTTTAAGTATATCAAATGTAATCTGATGTTTTCCTTCTATGATATTTTGTATGGTATGCCATGAAAGTCCAAGCATGAATTCCGATGCATGTATTTTATCGTCTTTGTCAACTCCGAAAAATTCTAGTATAAGTGGTGTTGATGTGAACATCGGAATGATTTTTTTGTAGTATTTATTTTTGCGCCCTTGAAAAACATCATTTTTAATATTATCAATTTCCATACGATAATTCTCTACTTCTCTATTAAGAGCTTATCCAAAAATTTATTCCAGCCAAACTTAAGAGTGTTGCAGTCACAGAAAAATCACGATACATGAAAAATTAAATGGAGTCTCATAGAATATGAGTCTTGACAGGATTTGC
>JAISTH010000061.1 GCA_031272715.1 Desulfovibrio sp. | reverse complement strand
GCCATGGGCGACGAGGAGAAAAACATCGATGGTGCGTAATGATTTCGCATCGCACGACAGGGGGGGCAGAAGTATATGTGGGAGGATGGGGGTATCAACACACTACCTGAAGAGAGCTAAGAGATTGGTATGGATGTAGTCTGAATCGGGGGGCGTGACAAGCCCCCGGACATGGGGCGACGCCGGGATCGGGGCGGTCCGGGCAGGTCGTGCCGAAGGGCGTCGCGAAGTCGGGATCCATCGGGGAAAGACCGGTCGGAGCTGCTGCGTCGACCGCCACCGGGGCGCTCCGGAAGGGGCGCCCCCGCGTTTTTTTTCGAAAAGACGTCTTCCGGGATCGAAAGCCGTTTCCACGAACGGAACTTGGACCAGATTCGTCGTTCCGATGTATTGGCGAAAAGACGTTTTTGTCCACGGGGATGCGGACCTCTTGGGAAAATGGCCCCGTTGGCCGAATTCCACGTTCGGAACTTGCGTGTTTTCGTGCCGGCGCAAAATCGGGGCGATGCAATTTCCCCGTCGGAACCGCCATGGCGGCGGTTGCGACACTAGAGGCCTTCCGACCAGCACAAGGAGCACGCGTAGTGGACCAAACCCGAAAACTGGGACAGGAAGGACCGGGAGACGGCGGGGACGGCGAAAACGGCCGCCGGACGCCCCATGGACGGCCAACCTCGGACACCGTGTTGACCGGACGGGCCGGAACGTGCACATTTCACCAGCACAATCTTTCCACGACGCTGGACCAGCACCCCTCCCCTGTTCCTTCCGTGGAAAAACGCATCGGACCGGACTCCTCCGCCGTCCCGGGACGGGGCGACGGAATCCCGACGGCCGCGGCGCCGCGGGCCTCCAGGACGGGGCGGAGGGGCGGCCCGGGCTAATGATGTTCGCGCCGGCGGCCGATATGAAAGGTGTGGCCCGATACATGCAACAGGGCATCCCGTGAGAGAGGGGAGATACGGACATGCCTGAACTGAACCAGCCAGTACCGAACGTGGAAAAGCGCACCTGCCGCCTGCTCCGGCTCTGGTGTCTTTGCCTCGGGCTCGCGGCCTGCCTCGTCCTCGGCGGCTGCGGCACCAAGCACACCGATTCCGGCCCTCCGGCCGCCGCCCGGGGCGTCGTGAAGACCGCCTACAGCCAGATCGGGAAGAAATACGTCCCCGGCGGCACGTCCCCCCGCAAGGGCTTCGACTGCTCCGGCCTGCTCTGGTGGGCCTACCGGCAGCACGGCATCGAGATCCCGCGCCTGACCGTGGACCAGGCGAAGATCGGCAAGGCCGTCCCGCTTTCCAAACCCCGTCCCGGAGACATCGTCGTCTTCCGCACCAGCCGCAGTCCCAGGGGACTGCACACAGGCATCTACGCGGGGGACGATTCCTTCATCCACAGCCCGCGGCGAGGCGAACGGGTCCGCATGGAGAGCATCGCGGAGCCTTACTGGAAAGGGAAGCTCATCGCCGTTCGCCGCGTCACCGGCTGACCGCCCACCGCCGTCCGTCCCCGTACCGCAAGGGATCCCGTTCCAGAGATTTTCGCAACAATGCTGTTGCCAATCCCTCGAAATCGGGGTAATGCTGGCGCCTGGCGGTTCGCCAAAGCGTTTCCGCCACCTGCCATTGCGCAAGCGCCGCCGGCATCCCCCCTCCCATGGCCGATGCGCAGGGCTTGACAGACCGCAAGCGGACGAACACGCAAGCGTTGCGCAACCCTGTTGCGCAGTCACGCAACCTTGAAGCGTCCCCAACCGGAGGTGCGCAGATGGCCGATGCCGCCAGCGATGCCGATGGACTTCTGAGCATTGCCGACATCTCCAGGCACTTCTCCCTGCCTGAATCCACGACCCGCTACTACTGCAAGCGCTTCGCCGCCTACGTGCCTTCCGTGGGGGAAGGGAGGCGGCGGCGGTTCCGCAAGGAGACGCTGAACGTCATCACCACCATCCTGGAGCAGATGCGGCATTCCCGCACCGCCTCCGCCGTCGAGGAGGTGCTGCAGTCGAGATTCCCCTGCAACGCCGTCGCCGTCGCAAGGGAGACGCCGGCGGAGACGGGGGACGTCGCCGGGGAGATGGCGCCGATGGCCGAGCCGCCCTGGACGGCGGCGCTGCTGTTGCTGGAGCGGCAGACCCTCGCCCTGGAGGGCCTCGCCGCGGTGCTGCAGACGATGGTCGAACGGATCCCCCCGCCCACGGGGACGGAGGGGACGGACGAACTGCGCCGGGAGGTCGAGACGCTGCGCCTGCTCCTCGACTCCTCGGAGAAGACCATGCAGGCCGACCTCGACCAGGTGCGCAGCTGGGTGGCGAAGGCCATCCGCCCCTCCCGGTCTTCCGCCGGGACGGGCTGAAAGGCCCCCGCCGGATTCACTGCTTCTTCAGGGCCGTGTCCACGGCCAGCTTGAACAGGTCCAGGGGCAGCGCCCCGCGGACCACGAGATTGTTCACCAGAAAGAAAGGCGTCCCCTCTATCCCGAGCTGCTGGGCGTCCTGCTGATCCTCGGCCAGCATCTCCGCGACCTTCTTGCCCTTGACGTCCTTCTGCAGACGCTTCATGTCCACCTCGAGGGAGGACGCCGTCTTGCGGAGAAACTCCTCCCCTTCCGCAATCAGACGGTCCCGGTTGGCGAAGAGGGACATGTAGAAGTTCCAGGCCTTCTCGGAACTCTGCAGGTTCACGGCCAGGAAGTACGACGCCGCAAGGCCGGCGACCCCCTTCTCCTCGAAGGTCATGCTCTTGAAGACGAAACAGACGTTGCGTCCGTACTCCTTCAGGACGACGTTCAGCATCTCGGAGGCCTGCTGGCAGTAATGGCAGGTGAAGTCCGTGAAGCCCACGATGCGGACCTTCGCGCCGGACTGGCCCAGGGTGGGTCTTCCCTCCAGGCGCACCTTCTTCGGGGTCTTCATGTCGTTGCGCCACTGGGCCTCGAGACTGCGGCGGCGGCGGCTCATGGAGCCCTGCTGCGCGATGTCCAGGACGGATTCGCTGTGGCCCCGCAGCACGTCGAGCACGAGATCGGGGTTGTCCCGCAGCGCCTTTTGCAGCATGCGCACGAAGGTCTCCTCGTCCATGCCGGCGGCCGCCAGGGCCGGGATGGGCAGGAGGGCGGCCATCGCCAGCAGCGCGGCCAGAAGAATGGGCAGAACGTGTCTTCTCATGGGCGAGACGGATCCGCGGGCATTGGGGCCCGCGGCCTCCTTGTGGTGTGGTTTTCGGAAGCGGGACGTCGGCGGTCGCCAAGGGATCGCCGCACGGGAGTGTCTCCGGATGGTGGTCGCGTCTCCGATGGCGCGGCAGCATATACGTCCCGGAGGGACATGTCCAGTTTCGATGACGGGGCCGTAGGGAGATCCGGCGACGGGCGGTTCCGGCGGCCGGGAAGGGTGACGGGCCGGGGTGGCCGGCGGTTCCTTGAGGGCGGGAACGAAGCGGATCTTTGCGGCGGGAACGAAACGGATCCTGTGGAGCGGGAATGCGGCGGCCGCCAAACGGCGAGAAACGGACGGATTCCAAAGGCGTGAAACGGACGGATTCCAAAGGCGTGAAACGCCCGGATCCGGACGCGGAAAAACGCGTCCCCGCACGTCCATCGTGAAACGCGGCGCATATGCATGCAGGCAAGGATAACGGCCGACATGGCCGATCCCGCCAAGGTCGGGGCCCCTCATGCAGCACCCGTGACGCGCCTCGAACCGAACATTCCCTCCCGCATCCTTGCAATCCTGCATCCTTCCATGTAGGTTGCCCTCAACCTGCAACATCCCCGGCCGTCCGACGCCATTTTCCAGGAACGAATGTTTCCCGTGAAACGGCATCGGTTCCACGTGAAACATCCCGAAGAACGGCCAAGGATCCATTGCAGGAAACGCACATCACCAACGGGAGGGGCTGATGGCCCGCATCATCTGCATCGCCAACCAGAAAGGGGGGGTGGGGAAGACCACCACCGCGATCAATCTTTCCTCGGCACTGGGCATCATGGAGAAAAAGGTGCTCCTCGTGGACTGCGACCCCCAGGCCAACAGCACCAGCGGACTGGGGTTCACGAAGGAGTCGCTGAACGGCGACCTCTACCAGACCCTCTACAGGCCGGACGAAATCCGGAACTGCATCACGAACACCCGCCTTTCCCATCTGGATCTGCTGGCCAGCAGCATAGACCTCGTGGGGGCCGAACTCGAACTCGTGGACAAGCCGCACCGCGAGCACTACCTGGCCGAATGCATCAAGAGAGTGCGGGACGACTACGAATACATCATCATCGACTGCCCTCCCTCCTTGGGACTCCTCACCATCAACGCCCTCACCGCCGCCACGGAACTGCTCATCCCGATCCAGTGCGAATTCTTCGCCCTAGAGGGGATCGTGAAGCTCCTGGACACCTTCAAACGGGTCCGGGACCATTTCAACAAGGACATCACCCTGCTCGGGGTGATCCTCACCATGTACGACATCCGGACCAATCTCACCAAGGACGTGAGGGACGAGGTGGTCCGCTGCCTGCCCGAGTTCCTCTTCGAGACCGTCGTCCCCAGGAACGTGCGCCTCTCCGAGGCCCCAAGCCACGGCAAGTCCATCATCGAATACGACATCAAGTCCAGGGGCGGCGAAGCCTACGTCGGACTCGCGAAGGAGGTGGTGCTGCGAGGGCAGGGAGGCCTTCCGAAGATATTCGCGGAGGACTGGGGGGACGAGGACGGACTCCCTGAGGAGGGCGCGGGCTAGACGCCCGGCGGCGTGTGCTCGTGGCTCACATGGTCGCGGAAATGCTTCTGCCGTACGGTCGCGCCGCACCGCTGACACCGGAAGACCAGCAACCCTCCGAAGCTTGCCGTCGTCAGCCGGAAGGGCCGATCCGGCCCCTCCCGCCAATCCTCCGTGGCGGCGCCGCAATGAGGGCAGCTCACGGCCGGGTCGTAGGAATAGCGGAAATCCCAGAGCCGCAGGAACTCCTGGAACTCCCCCATCGGTTCCTCGGGCTCCGGGGGCGCCCCGGCCAGGACCCTCGCATGGGGTTCCAGCCGCCGCCACATGTCGACCGGGATCTGCACCGCCTTGACGCTTCCTTGCCCGTCCGTCAGATACAGGACCGAATCCACCGCCGCCTCGCTTCTGGTAATGGGTGGGCGCCGTCCGCCCCCACCCGGATCGGGGAGTGACCACGAACCTTTTTAACGGATTCAGATAGCCATGCCAAACAAGCAATTGGGTCGAGGCCTGGAAGCGCTCTTCAAGTCGAAAGGCGACTATTTCGGGGGGAAGCAGGACGGCGACGTCCGCATGGTGTCCGTCGCCTCCCTGAAAGTCAATCCGCACCAACCCCGGCAGACCTTCGACGAGAGCAGCCTCCAGGAACTCGCCGACTCCATCAGGAACCAGGGCGTTCTCCAGCCGCTGCTGGTGCGCCCCGATCCGGCGGGCGGACTCCAGATCGTCGCGGGGGAACGACGCTGGCGGGCCGCGAAGATGGCGGGCGTCGCGGAAGTCCCGGTGCTCGTCAAGAAGCTGGACGACGCCGACCTCAGGGTGGTGGCCCTCATCGAGAACCTCCAGCGGGAGGATCTCGATCCCATGGAGCAGGCCATGGCCATGGACGACCTGCGCAGGACCCTCGATATGACGCAGGACGAGGTCGCCAGGAGACTGGGGAAGAACCGGTCCACCGTGGCCAACACGCTTCGGCTGCTGGCACTGCCCGACAAGGCCAAGACCGCCCTTCGCGACGGCTCCATATCCCCCGGCCACGCACGGTGCCTGCTCGCCGTGGAGGACGAAGGGGCCAGACAGGAAATGCTCGACGCCATCGTCGCCCGCACCCTCAGCGTCCGGCAGACCGAGCAGGCCCTGGACCACTGGCGACGGCATCGGACCCTTCCCTGGGGAAAGGAGGAGGAGGCCGCCCCCGCCCGCTCCGGCGGCGCCCGCCGGACCCGCTCGCGCAAGAAGCCTCCCGCGCTGACGAAGCTCCAGCGGGATCTGGGCGTCCATTTCGGGTGCAAGGCCCTCGTCAGCGGCACGGAAGAGGCCGGCAAGATCACCCTGCCCTACGCCACGAAGGAGGAACTCCAGGGGCTTCTTCACCGCATGGGCGTCAACGCCTGATCGCGGCCCCGTACATCCCCTCCATCCACCGGTGCCCATGGGGGGTGGTCCATTCCCCGACGAGTTCGCAGCCGGGAACCGCGCCAAGCGCCCCCCGGACGACGCCGCCGTTCTCGACCGGGTCCAGGGTGCAGGTGACGTACCAGCACCGGCGTCCCGGCGCCAGCCTCCGAAGACAGGCCTCAAGCATCGCGCGCTGCAGCAGGGCCATCCGTTCCACGCTCTCCCCGCGAAAACGCCGCCGCAGATCCGGGCGCCGGGACAGCACCCCGAGCCCGGTGCAGGGCACGTCCAGAAGGATGTCCATCGCCCCCCTCCCGAAGGGCGGCCGGGCCATGTCCGCCAGGAACAGACGTGGCGCCTCGAGCCCGAGGACGCGGCAACGGGCCGGCAGCGCCTCCATCCGGCCCGGGGAGACGTCCGAGCACCACGGCACCGCCACGCCCTGTTCCGACAGGCACAAGGCCTTCCCTCCCCGGCCGGCGCAGCCGTCCCACACCGGACCGGCGACGGGCGCCATCCGGTGCAGTTCCCGAAGCACCTGCTGGGATCCGGCCGCCTGGAAGGAGAGGGCCCCGGCGCTTTCAAGCTCCCTCGTGCCGCGACCGGACGCTTCGTCCGGAAAGGTGCCCGGGGCGAACGCCAGCCCCGTGAAACCGCAAGGGACGCCGCCGGCCTCCACGAGGGCCCGCCGCAGTTCCTCGTGGCCGGGATGCAGGGGATTGAGCCGCACGCCGCGCCAGGGACGGGCCTGGGAGCGCTCCATGAGGGCGAGGGCGTCGGCCTCGCCGTACGCCTTCCGCCAGAGCGTCACGACGTCCCGGGGCAGGGAGTGCCGCAGGGCAAGCGCCAGCTCCTCGTCGGCGCCGCCTTCCCGGTAGTACGCCACGTCCTCCACCGCGTCCCCGAGGCGCTGAACGCTCCGCAGAACCGCATTGCCGAGACCCGCAAGCCCCTTGCCGAAGAGCCTCCGGCAATCCTCGACGGTCTCGTGGACGGCCGCGTATGCGGGAACGCCGTCCTGGCGGCGGAGGGTGTAGACGCCGAGTTCCAGCAGGCGCAGGAGAAGAGGGGGCAGGGTTTCCGGCCGCCGGAGATGGCGGCGGACGAGATGGGCGCAGCGTATCTGCTCCCGCAGGTAGCCGTAGAAGAGCTCCGCCGTCTGGCGCCGCCGGCGCGGATCCGGGCTCGATGCCCCGAGGGCGGCGTCGAGGGCCGCCTGTGCGGTGACCCCATCCCTATCCAGCCTCGCCAGCGCCTCCAGAACCGTCCTGCGGGATCCCTGCGGCAGGTCGGCGACGCCCCGGACCCGCTTCATGCGGATGCGGCCATGCCGCACACGCCGGACGCCGCCCCCCGCAGCCGCCCGTTGCAGAAGTCTCCCGTCGCCATGTCCCTGCCGCCTTCGGGCCGCAGGACCGTCAGCTCGTACCATCCGTCGGCGCAGGCGACGAACAGCCGCGATCCCGCCCGCCGCAGGGTGCCCGGGGGGATGTCGCCGGTCCACGGGACGGCGGGATCGCCGACGGACACGGGACGGCCCGGACGGACGAGGCAGGGGATGGATTGGCCCCCCTCGATCCGGAACACCGTGCGCGCGCCGGGCGCGGGGGACATTGCGCGTATGTGGGCGTCGACTGCCAGGGTCTCACGATCCCACCGCACGTCCCTGTCCGACGGCAGTATCCGCTCGGCATAGGTCGCGAGGGCCCCGTCCTGGGGCGTCGCCTTCGCGCGTCCCTGCAGCATGGCCTCCATCACGTCGACCAAGAGCCTCCCCCCGATGTCGGCGAGGGCGTCGTGGAGGGTCCGGGCGGTCTGTCCGGCAAGGGGGACGGACCGCGCCGCGTGGACGGGCCCGGAGTCCAGCTGCAGGACGATCTCCATGATGGAGACGCCCGTGACGTCGCCGGGGCGCCATCCCTCCATGATGGCCCGCTGCATGGGCGCGGCGCCGCGATAGCGGGGAAGGAGGGAGGCGTGGACGTTGAGGACGGGGAATTTGGGGACGTCCAGCACGGCCTGGGGCAGCAACACCCCGTAGGCCGCCACGGCGAGGAAGTCCGGGGCGAAGTCGGCCAGTTCCCGCACCGTCGCCTCGTCCTTGAAGTCCCGCGGCTGCAGCACGGGGATGTCCCTGGAAAGGGCCAGCGTCTTCACGGGGGTGGGGAGCACCTTGCGCCCCCTGCCGCTGGGCCTGTCCGGCCGGGTGTAGACGGCGACCACCTCCCCGGGTTCCCAGCCCAGCAGGGCCTCCAGGACCGTGACCGCGAAGGCCGGCGTCCCCATGAACGCTATGCGCCGTCTTTCCGCGCCAGCCACTTCTTCAGCCTTCCGTCATAGAGCGTGCGCCGTATGCGGCTGATCCTGTCGAGAAAGAGGACTCCGTCGAGATGGTCGCACTCGTGCTGCAGCACGAAGGCCGGGTATCCGTGGAAATCCATGTGGATGGGCCTGCCTTCCAGATCCAGGGCGTCCAGGGTGACCAGGTCCTTGCGCATGACGTCGGCCCTGAAGTTCATGGGGACGGAGAGGCACCCCTCGGCCTTGCTGCACTTCTCCTCCCCGCCCAGCGTGAGGACCGGATTGACCAGCACGTACTCCTGCGGGGGGATTTCCGAGTCGGACGTCTCGCTCAGGGAGACGACCAGCATCCGCACGAACCGGCCGACCTGCGGCGCGGCGAGGCCGACGCCACGTTTCGCCACCATGGTCTCCTTCATGTCGGCGGCCAGGGTGCGCAACTCGTCCGTCATCTCCTCGATGGGCGCCGACGTCTGCTTCAGGCGCGGATCGGGATAGGTAACAAGATCCAGGACCATCAAGGAACCTCGCGTGCCGGACCGCGCCAGATGCGGGGAGCCGGCGGCTTTGGAAGGCGCGTCGCTACGCCTTCTCCGTCGGCGCCACTTCCCGAAGACGGAGGGAGAGCTCGCGCAGCTGCTGGGCATCCACGGCCGTCGGGGCCTCGGTGAGGGGACAGCTCGCCTTCTGGGTCTTGGGGAAGGCGATGACGTCCCGGATGCTCGTGGCCCCGGCCATGAGCATCACGAGCCGGTCGAGGCCGAAGGCGATGCCTCCGTGGGGCGGCGCCCCGTACTCGAGGGCCCGGATGAGGAAGCCGAATCGCTCCTCGGCCGTGGCGTCGTCGAAGCCCAGGGCCCGGAACATGCGCCGCTGGATCTGCGCCGTGTGGATGCGTATGGATCCGCCCCCCACCTCGTTCCCGTTGAGGACGAGATCGTAGGCCCTGGCCCTGGCCCGGGCCACGTCGCCCTCAAGAAGGTCCTCGTCGCCCACCGCGGGGGACGTGAAGGGATGGTGGCAGGCCTCGTAGCGCTTCTCCGTCTCGTCGTACTCGAAGAGGGGGAACTCCGTCACCCAGAGGAAATTGAACGCGTCCCGGGGCACGATGTCCAGGTGGTGGGCCAGATGCACCCGCAGGTTGCCCAGGGCGGCGTTGACCATCTCGAAGGAGCCCGCCTGGAAGAACACGATGTCTCCGGGAACGAGGGAGAAGGCCTCCGCGATCGCCGCCCGCTCCGCGTCGGAGAGGAACTTGGCGATGGGGGACTGCCACTCCCCCTCCCGGACCTTGATCCAGGCGAGTCCCTGGGCGCCGAAGGCCTTCACGTACTCGGTCAGGTCGTCGATCTCCTTGCGGGTGAACCGCTCCCCTCCCGTCACCTTGAGCCCCTTCACCACCTTCGCCGCCGCGAAGAGCTTGAACCCCGACCCGCGGACGTGGGACGTGACGTCCACGAGTTCCATCCCGAACCGCGTGTCGGGCTTGTCCACGCCGAAGCGGTCCATGGCCTCCCGCCACGTCAGGACGGGGAAGGGCGGGGAAAGTTTCACGTGAAGCACGTCGTCGAAGACGTGGGCGACCATGTCCTCGGCCAGCCGCATCACCTGCGGCTCCTCCACGAAGCTCATCTCGATGTCGATCTGGGTGAACTCCGGCTGGCGGTCGGCCCGCAGGTCCTCGTCCCTGAAGCACTTGACGATCTGGAAGTACCTGTCCATCCCGGAGATCATGAGCAGCTGCTTGAAGATCTGGGGGGACTGGGGCAGGGCGTAGAAGCTGCCGGGATTGAGGCGGCTGGGCACGAGAAAGTCCCTGGCCCCCTCGGGGGTGGACTTGGTGAGGATCGGGGTCTCCACCTCGTAGAAGCCCCGGCCGTCCAGGAAGTTGCGCACGGCCATGTAGAACCGGTGCCGCAGGGCGAAGTTGGACTGAAGCCGGGGACGGCGCAGATCCAGATACCGGTGGGCGAGACGCAGGCTCTCCGACGCCTCGGTCCGGTCCTCGATGGGGAAGAGGGGGGTCCTGGCGGTGTTCAGGAGCTTCCAGGCGTCCACGACGACCTCGACGCCCCCCGTGGCCATGGCGGGGTTCTCCATCCCCTCGGGACGTGCCCGCACCGTCCCCTGGATGGCCAGGACGTACTCGATGCGCAGGACGTGGGCCTCGGCATGGGCGGCGGCGTTGTGGTCGGGGCTGAAGACCACCTGGGTGAGACCGGCCCTGTCACGCAGATCGATGAAGATGAGCCCGCCGTGATCCCTGCGGTGCTGCACCCAGCCCATGAGGCAGACCCGCCGGCCGATGTCCTCGCTCTTCAGCGTCCCGCAGTCGTGGGTGCGCTGCCACCCGCCGAGGGGCTTCACGTACTGCCGGTGTTCCTGCTGCAGGTCCTGTGGGGCGTCGCTCATGACTTGTCTCCGGCCAGGATGTCGTACACGTTTTCGCGGGGCACGGTCCGCTGGCCGCCCTCCCGCATGTCCTTGACGGTCACGGCGCCGGCCGCCGCCTCGTCGGGGCCCAGCAGCAGGCAGAACCAGGCTCCGGACCTGTCCGCCTGACGCATGAGCCCCTTGAATCCCGAAACCTCGTGGTTCATGACCCCGGAAAGCCCCCGGCCGCGCAGGTCCTGCATCAGGGCGAAGCCGTCCTCCAGCAGTCCTTCGTCGAGAACCAGCAGGTGGAAATCCGGAACCGCGGAGGCCGTGGGGGGCATCAGCATGGCCAGGCGCTCGAGGCCGCAGGCGAAGCCCACCCCGGGGATGTCGGGGCCGTTCAGGCTCCAGACCAGACCGTCGTAGCGGCCTCCGCCGGCCACCGCGGACTGCGCCCCGATGTCGGCGCTCAGGACCTCGAAGGCGGTGCGGCAGTAATAGTCGAGGCCCCGCACGAGGCAGGGGTCCGTCTCGTAGGCCGCGCCCCCGGCATCGAGGAGGCGCGTCACCCGGCCGAAGTGGTCCCGGCAGTCGGCGCACTGGAAGTCCGACATCTTCGGCCCCCGCTCCAGGACCGCCCGGCATTCGGGGCGCTTGCAGTCCAGGACCCGCATGGTGTTGGCGGCGGCCCTGCGCTTGCAGTCCGGGCACAGATCCCCGGAGACCTTGGCCAGGAACTCCCCGAGGCGCTCGACGTAGGCGGGACGGCACGCGACGCACCCGAGGGAGTTGAGCTTCAGCACCGTCTTCCCGATCCCGATGGCCTTGAGGAACTCCAGCAGCATGAGGATCATCTCGGCGTCGGCCATGGGACTCGGGTCGCCCAGGCATTCGCAGTTGATCTGGTGGAACTGGCGCATGCGCCCCTTCTGCGGCCGCTCGTGGCGGAACATGGGGCCGCAGGTGAACACCCGCGAAACCCGCTCCCGCTCGTAGCAGGACTCCTGGACGTAGGCCCTCACGATCCCGGCGGTGGCCTCGGGGCGAAGGCTCAGGCTCCGCCCCTTGGCGTCGACGAAGGTGTACATCTCCTTCTGCACGACGTCGGTCTCGTCGCCGATGGTCCTGCGGAAGAGCTCGGTGAGCTCCAGCAGCGGCGTGCGCCACTCCCTGAAACCGCAGACGCCGAAGATCCGGCGGGCCTGGGCCTCCATGAAGGTGTAGCGTTCGCTCTCCTCCGGAAACATGTCGGCGAATCCCTTGATTCTGCTTATTCGGCTCATATGCGCGTTCCTCGTCGTTCCGGCGTTCCCATGGACGGGCCCTACATCGTCAGGGGCAGACAGCCCGTCTCGAGCCGCAGCTTGCCGGATTCGCTGCACGGCACGGGATACTCGCCCGTGAAACAGGCGACACAGTAGTTCTCGGGATGCAGCACCGCGTGCCGCAGACCGTCGATGGTCAGATAGTGGATGGAGTCGACGTCAAGCCGGCGCCTGATCTCGTCGATGGTGTACCGGGCCGCGATGAGCTCCCCCCGGGAGGCGAAGTCGATGCCGTAGTAGCAGGGGTACTTCACGGGGGGGCTGCTGATGCGGATGTGCACCTCCCGCGCCCCCAGCTCCCGCAGCTTCTTCACCCGGGTCATCATGGTGGTGCCCCTGACGATGGAGTCGTCCACGATGCAGATGCGCTTGCCCTCGATCATGGGCCTGACCGGGTTGATCTTCACCCGGACCCCGAAGCTGCGCATGCTCTGGCTCGGCTGGATGAAGGTCCTCCCCACGTAGTGGTTCCTGATCATGGCGTGCTCGTAAGGCAGCTCGGCGCACTGGGAGAAGCCGATGGCCGGATACACCCCGGAGTCGGGGAAGGGAAGGATGAAGTCCACGTCGGGGGCGGACTCGTGGGCCAGCTGCCACCCCATGCGCTTGCGGCACAGGTAGACCTGCTCCTCGAACACGTAGGAGTCCGGCCGGGCGAAATAGATGAGTTCGAAGATGCACTGCCTGGGCCGTTCCGGGAGAGGCGGGCGGAGGCGTTCGGACCGCTCCCCCCGGCTGTCCACGATGTAGATCTCGCCCGGCGCCAGGGGGCGCTCGTATTCCGCCTCCAGCAGGTCGAAGGCGCAGGTCTCGGAGGCGAAGACCGGACAGCCGTCGAGCCTGCCCAGGGCGAGGGGGTGGAATCCGTGGCCGTCCCTCACCGCGGCCAGGGTCGACCCGGCCGCGGCCAGCAGGCAGTAGGCCCCGGATATCCTGGCGCACACGTCCCTGAGGGCCTCCGGAAGCTCCAGCGTGCGCAGGGCGCTCACCAGCAGGTGCATGACCACCTCGGTGTCGCTGGAGGTGGAGAAGATGTAGCCCTGGTCCTCGAGCTCCGCCCGCAGGGCCTGGGCGTTCACGATGTTCCCGTTGTGGGCGAGGGCGATGTAGCGCCCCTTGAAGCGCACGAGCAGGGGCTGGGCGTTCCGCAGCTGGGATATGCCGGTGGTGGAGTACCGGACGTGGCCGATGGCGGTCATGCCCTTCAGTCGCTGCAGGTCCGCCTCGGAGAAGACGTCCGGGACCAGTCCCATGCCCTTGCGCTCCTCCACGCCGTTCTCGTGGAAGCTCACGATCCCCGCGCTCTCCTGCCCCCTGTGCTGCTGGGCGTAGAGGCCGAAGTAGGCGAGCCGGGACGCGTCCTGATGTCCGTAGATGCCGAACAGGCCACATTCGTGGGGTATCATCGCGACCTCGCAGGACGAAAGGAAGACGGCGCGACCTTGCGCGGCGGCACGTCCGCCGCGTCGGTCAGGAACGCTTGTTCAGCTTCTTGCGCAGTTGCGCAATGCGGTTGTCCACCACGGCGTCGTTGGGGAAGAATTCCCGCGTCTCCTCGAAGCGGTTCAGCGCCTCCTGGTTCCTGCCCAGCTGCTCCAGGGCGTCGGCCAGCAGGAACCCCGCAAGGCCGCGAAGCTCGTTCCCGGGAAGGAAGTCCAGGATCTCCTGGGAATAGTCCGCGGCCTCCTGCCAGCGCTCCTGGGTGGAGCGCAGATCCGCCAGCTCGAACATGCAGGGGAGCTTCGCCTTGTAGGGGACGGGCAGTCCGAGACATTGCTGGAGCGTCTCCTCGGCGGACTCGAAGAGCCGCTGTTTCATCTGGTTGATGGCGAGTCCGCTGTATCCCCGCACGAGCTCCTCCGGCGGGAGCCCGGCAAGCCCGACGAAGGAGGACCACACGTCCACGGCCCTGGCGTAGCGGTGGGTCGCCTCGTTCAAGGCGGCCATCTGCAGGAGGATGTCCCTGGCCCGGGCGTCGTCGTCCGCGAACTCCTCCAGCATGGCGTCGAGATACGCCAGGCTCGTCTTGGACTCCTCCCCGGCGAGGTTGGCCACCTGCAGCAGCAGACGCCACGCCGTCCACCGCCTGTCCGGCGCCTGCTCCTCCCGCAGGCAGCGGCGAAGGAGCCTCTCGGCCTCGCTCCAGTCCCTGTGGTCGACCGCCGCGACGGCCGAGGAAAGGTCGTCGGCGGCCAGGGGCTTCTCGCAGCCGGAAAGGAGCGGCAGCAGGCACAGCGCGAGGGCCGCCGCGACCCTAGCCGTCCCGAGAAGGAAGGTCCGCAGGCGCCGCATCGTCGCCGTCTCCTGTTCCTGCCGGCCGGTCGTCCGATTCCGTCTGCTCCCCTTCCTCCAGCTTGTCGAACCCGACCACCGTCGCGTCCCCCTCCAGGGAGACCAGCTTGACGCCCTGGGCGACGCGGCCGGTGATCCGGACGCTGGCGGCGCTGATGCGCAGCACCATGTTGTCGGAGGTGAGGAAGACGAGTCCGTCGCCGTCGTGCACGGGCATGACGCCCACGACGTGCCCCGTGCGCTCGCAGACGCGGAAGTTGAGGACGCCCACCCCTCCTCGGGACTGGAATCGGTAGAGGTCCACCTTCGTGCGCTTGCCGAAGCCCTTGGAGCTGATGGAGAGCAGTTCCATGGACTGGTCCTCCGGGGCCAGGGTGACGAAGCCCACGACGCGGTCGTTGTTGCGCAAGGATATGCCCCTCACGCCCATGGAATTGCGGCCCACGGCCCGCACGGACGCCACGGAGAAGCGGATGGCCATGCCCATGGCCGTGGCGAGGATCACCTCGCTGTCGGGGCTGACGGAGCGCACCCCCACGAGGGAGTCCCCGGGCTTCAGCTGGATGGCGATGATGCCGTTCTTCGCGGCCCTGGCATAGAGGCTGGCGGCGGAACGCTTCACCATGCCGCTGCTGGTCACGAAGAGGAAATGCTCCTCGGGGGAGAACTCCCGCAGGTTCAGGACGTTGGTGACCCTCTCCTCCTCGGCCAGCGGGAGGATGTTGTTGATGTGGGTCCCCTTGGCCTGCCGTCCCACCTCGGGGATCTGGTAGGTCTTGCGCTGGTGCATGAGGCCCTTGTTGGTGAAAATGCACAGGTACTGCAGGTTGGTCGCCGTGAGGAACTCCTGCACGGAGTCGTCCGCGGGGATGCTGAAGGTCTTGCCCTTGCCGCCGCGCCGCTGCTGCTGGTAGTTGCCGAGACTCGTGCGCTTCAGGTAGCCGCCCCGGGAGAGGGTGATGACCATCTCGTCGTCGGCGATGAGATCCTCCACGTCGATGCTCTCGGCATCGTCGTAGACGATCTCGGACCGTCTGGGGGTGGAGTACGTGTCCTTGATCTCCACGATCTCCTTGCGGATCTCCCCCCGCAGCACCTCGGGGTCGGCGAGGACGGACTTGAAGAACTCGATGCACCGCAGCAGTTCCTGGTACTCGTTCTCCAGTTCCTCCCGCTGCAGGCCCGTCAGGCGTTGCAGGCGCATCTCGAGGATGGCCTTGGCCTGCACCTCGGTCAGGGAGAAGCGCTCCATCAGGCCCGTCCGCGCGACGTCGGGATTCGCCGAGGCGCGGATCAGGGCGACGACCGCGTCGATGTTGTCGATGGCGATCCTGAGCCCGAGGAGGATGTGGGCCCTGGCCTCGGCCCGGGCGAGGTCGAAGCGGGTGCGCCGGATGACCACCTCCCGCCGGTGGTCCAGGAAGCAGGTCATGGCGCTCTTCAGGTTCAGCATCTGGGGGCGGTTCTCCACCACCGCCAGCATGTTGATGCCGAAGGAGGACTCGAGCTGGGTGTACTTGAAGAGGTGGTTGGTCACCACGGAGGGGGACGCGGAACGCTTGAGGTCGACGACGATGCGTATGCCGTTGCGGTCGGATTCGTCCCGCAGGTCCGTGATCCCCTCGAGCTTGCGGTCGTTCACCAGCGACGCGATTTTCTTGACCAGGGCCGCCTTGTTGACGTTGTACGGGATCTCCTTGACCACCACCGAGACGTGCCCCTTTTTGGACTCCTCGACCTCCAGCCGGCCCCGGAGCTTCACCGAGCCGCGCCCGGTGGCGTAGGCCTCCGCCAGCCCCTTGCCGGCGTAGACCAGCCCCTTGGTGGGGAAGTCGGGACCCTTCACGCACTGCATGAGACGGTCCACCGTCGTCTCCCGGTCGTCCAGGAGCAGGAGAAGGCCGTCGCACAGCTCCCCGAGGTTGTGGGGGGGGATGTTGGTGGCCATGCCCACGGCGATGCCCGAGGTGCCGTTGAGCAGCAGGTTGGGCACCTTCGTCGGCAGGACGGAGGGTTCCTCCAGGGTGTTGTCGTAGTTGGGCCGGAAATCCACCGTGCCCTTGCCGAGGTCCGCCAGGAACTCCTGGGCGAGCTTCGACATGCGGACCTCGGTGTACCGCATGGCCGCGGGGGGGTCGTTGTCGATGGAGCCGAAGTTCCCCTGCCCGTCCACCAGCGGGTCCCGCATGGAGAAGTCCTGGGCGAGGCGCACCAGGGCGTCGTAGACGGCGACGTCGCCGTGGGGGTGGTACTTGCCTATGACGTCGCCGACGATGCGGGCGGACTTCTTGTGGGGCCGGTTGTGGTAGTTGCCCAGTTCGTGCTGGGAGAAGAGGATGCGGCGGTGCACGGGCTTGAGCCCGTCCCTGGCGTCGGGTATGGCCCGCCCTATGATGACCGAAAGGGAATATTCAAGATAGGACTTGCGCAGTTCCTTTTCGATGTCCACTTCGGGAAAATCAGTCACGGTCGCCTCTGCTTGGGGATTGTCCTGAAACGTGCGGCCAGGCCGGCCGCGTCGCCGCCATGGTCGGGCACGGGCCTATATGTCGAGATCTTGGACGGAAAGGGCGTTCCGCTCGATGAAATCCCGTCTCGGGGCGACCCGGTCGCCCATGAGTTCCTCGAAGGCCTCGGAGGCCTCGTTCGCGTCGTCCACGCGAACCTTGAGCAGCACCCGCCGCTCGGGATTCATCGTGGTCTCCCAGAGCTGCTCGGGGTTCATCTCCCCCAGGCCCTTGTAGCGCTGGATGTTGATGCCCTTCCTCGCCTCCTCCAGGACCTTCCCCAGCAGCTGGAAGACGTCCTCGGCGCGGTAGGCGGCGTCCTTGCACCGGACGGTGAAGGCCAGGTCGCCGCACTGCTCCCGGACGTCCCTGAAGTAGCCCCAGGTCTGCCGGAAGAGGCGGGAATTGAAGAAATCGACGCCCCTGCGGGTCTGATGGCCGCCGTGGCTCTGGAACCTCACGAAGAGCCGCTCCTCCTCCCCTTCCTCGGCCCCGGCCTCGCGCTCGAGGGTCATCTGGTATCCCCGCCCGTCGAGCCAGGAGAGGAGGTCCCCGTCGGGGGTCTCCATGCGCTGGACGTCGATCTGGCCGGGATAGAGGGTCAGGGCGAGGAAGAGGTCCCGGGGGACGCCCCCCCGCTCGGCCTCGCCGATGCGATGCTCCTGCCTCTGTATGCCCTCCATGAAGGAGAGCATCTCGTTCTTGCCGAACTCCCTGCCGTTGGCCGCGACCACGGAGACGTCCTCGCTGACGCGCCCCAGCAGGAACCCGTTGAGTTCCGCGTCGTCCTTGATGAACCGCTCCATGCGGGCGTTGTGGGCCCGGTAGAGGGGGGGCTGGGCGATGTAGACGTAGCCCTGCTCCACCATCTCCTGGTATTGGCGGAAGAAGAAGGTGAGCAGCAGCGTGCGTATGTGGGAGCCGTCCACGTCCGCGTCGGTCATGATGACGATCTTGTGGTAGCGCAGCTTCGCGAGGTCCGTGTCCTCGTTGCCTATCCCTGCGCCCATGGCCGTGATGAGGGATTTCACCTCCTCGTTGGCCAGCATCCTGTCGAAGCGGGTCCGCTCGATGTTGAGGATCTTCCCCCGCAGGGGGAGGATGGCCTGGTGCTTCGGATTGCGGCCCTGCTTGGCGGATCCTCCGGCCGAGTCCCCCTCGACGATGAAGAGTTCGGACTCCGTGGGATCCTTGCTCTGGCAGTCGGCGAGCTTCCCGGGAAGGGAGTGGTCGGAGAGGGCCCCCTTGCGGTGGACCATCTCCTTGGCGCGACGCGCCGCCTCCCGGGCCCGGGCCGCGTCCACCGCCTTGCTCACGATGTTGCGCACGTCCGCGGGATTGCGCTCGAAGTACTCGTTCAGCTTCTCCCCCACCAGGGAGGAGACGATGCCGGCAACGTTGCTGTTGCCGAGCTTCATCTTGGTCTGGCCCTCGAACTGCGGCTGGGGGAGCTTCACGCTGATCACGGCCGTCAGCCCCTCCCTGACGTCGTCTCCGGTCAGGGCCACCCCCTTGATCTTCTTGACGATGTCCTGCTGGGACTTCACGTAGGCGTTGATGGCCCGGGTCACGGCGATGCGGAAGCCCACCAGGTGCGTCCCCCCCTCCCGCGTCCGTATGTTGTTCGCGAAGGTGAGGACGTTCTCCTTGTAGGAGGTGTTGTACTGCAGGGCGAACTCGACGGTGATGCCCTCCTCCACCCCCTCGCCGGATATCACGGGATGGATGGTCTCCTCGCCGGCGTTCAGATCCTTGACGAACTGGGGTATGCCGCCTTCGGCGAAGAAGACGTGTTCCTCGCCGTTGCGCTCGTCCTTGCACTCTATGGTGAGGCCCTTGTTGAGATAGGCCAGTTCCTCGAACCGCTTCTTCAGTATCTCGTAGGAGAATTCCGCGACCTCGAATATCTCGTCGTCCGGCTTGAAGGTTATCGTCGTTCCGTGCCCCTCCACGTCGCCTATCATGGCGAGCTCGTCCACGGGCACGCCGCGGGAGTAATGCTGGCGGTACCTGTGCCCGTCGCGCCGCACCGTCACCGTCAGCGACTCCGAAAGGGCGTTGACGCAGGAGACGCCGACGCCGTGCAGGCCGCCGGACACCTTGTAGCTCGTGTTGTCGAACTTCCCGCCGGCATGGAGCATGGTCATGACGACCTGCACCGCCGGAACCCCCTCCTTGGGGTGGATGTCCACGGGGATGCCCCGGCCGTCGTCCCGGACCGTCACGCTGTTGTCCGCGTGCAGCGTCACCGTGATGTGCGTGCAGAAGCCCGCCATCGCCTCGTCGATGGAGTTGTCGACGACCTCGTAGACGAGATGGTGGAGACCTCGACCATCGGTCGAGCCTATGTACATCGCCGGCCTTAGGCGTACTGCCGAAAGGCCCTCGAGAACGGTTATCTTGTCTGCTTTGTAATCGTCCTGGCCTTCGTTGGGAACCATGCTCATGCGGGTTTTTCCTCGTAATAGGTTTCTTCCGTGAAGATGCAAGGCATTATGATGATCTTGTAGTTTTCATCATTCATGCCGGTTATTGCGCAGGGCTTGCCTGGGGCTTCGATCAGCAAGTCGATCTTCTTGGATGAAAGATGTTTTAGACAAGGCAGTATCTGTTTTAACATGAAAACAATTTTATCGACTGTGCCAGAATAGGTAATATCGAGTATTTCTTGACCTTTACCTATATTTTGCGTCTGGCAGTTAAAGCGAGCTTGGGTTTCGCTGAATTCTATTATTACCTCCGGTGAGGTAGTCGATGTGAAGTCTACCAATCGTTCGAGGGCTGCGATCGTTTCTTTTCTATCGAGGGTCACTGTCGTGGTCTTGTTGCTGACAACGCTTTCAAAGACACCTCGGTATTGCGGGAACGTCCCTTTCATGGAACGTATTGTTAACGCCTGGGTTTTGTCGGTTTTCCTAAAAAAAACGTAATTATCATTTCTGTTTATTTGAGCTTCACCTTGATCCATCCATTTCTGGATGTCATTCAAGAATTTCTTGTGGATGAACAATCCTTCTTCACCAAGCCAGTCGGCCAACGATTTATTTTCAAAGGCCATGACTGCAAATTGGTTGTTATTCAACGCGCATATTTCTACCATGTCATTTTCACTTTTCTGTACACTTATGTATTCAAGCACGGGCTTCTGGTTTTCCTCACCTTCCACAATGCAGTACTCAACCTTGTCTATCGCTTCTCGGAAAATCTCTGCATTGAAGGATGCGGCTCCTTCTTCTGGGAATTCGGCGAGTGGCGTGTACCAATCGGTATTGACGATCGGTATCTCGTAAAATCTCTGCTGTTCCTGGTCCATGAAAAGGGCCGTTCCATTCTCCTCCAGCTGGAAATTCAAATCGCCTGGGCCCAGCTTGCGGACAAGCTCGATGAACTCGCGTCCCTGGACGCCGATGGTTCCGTCCTTCTGCACGTCCGCGTGGAAGATGGCGCCGTACTCGACTTCGCCGTTGGAGGCCATGATGGTCAGGTGCTGGTTCTCGACCTTCATCCACAGGGAGCGCAGGAACAGCGAGCCGCTGCGGGAGGGGATGATGCCGTAGGCCATCTGGAGGCCGTCGGCTATCTGCTCTTTCGCAATGGTGAATTTCATACTTCTATCCTTATGCTTTAGGTCCGGCGATTTTGTCACTAACGAGGGCAACCCCCCGAAAACATTGGGAAAATCGCGCACATCGCAATCGACCCGCGGGGAACAGTGGTCACGGCGGAACCGGCGCGCCGGGGGAAAGCGCGGTCCGTTCCACCGCTTCGCACACCGGGGGTGACCGGGGTGTGCGCAACGTTGTTTCCACGGCCCATATATATGTTGCGGAGTGCCGTCCGGTGCGGCGGAACCCGCATCGTCGTCACGGCGGCAAAGGCCCCGTCCGGCCCCGCGTTCCCCGGCGGGCGGACGGCGGCAGGGTGTGCCTGCGGCGCTGTGGAGCAAACAGGCTTTATACCCCGGGGGCGGGGGGAAATCAAGGGGCCGTGTCCTTGGCGGGAAAGGGCGCGGAAGGCCATGGGAATCCTGCCCGGGGTTCGGCCGGACGCTTCCGTTCCTCTTGCCTTGGACGGGAGAATGGGGCACAATGTCGACCGGCGAGGGGGGGACATGATACTCTACGACCCGATATCCCAAGGCACCGCGGTGGTGCAGAGCTCCGCCAGGGACCAGTTCGTGGTGATATCCTATCCGCCGACCCTGGTGACCGACAGCAGCGCCGCCATAGCGCAGCTGACCGACTCGGCGAGCACCCGGTCCTTCATGCAGGACCAGTGGCGCAGCGTCTCGGCCAACATGGCCGGGGTCGGCGCGGTGGTGAACGGGATCTACTGAACGGCTCCTGCCGCGCTTCTGCTGCGGTTGGAGTTCCTTCTGCCGCCAGGACGTGGGGCCTCCGGCTACGGATCGGCCCGGGGACTTCCCTCGTCCCCGGCGCCCATGACGGTCTTCGCCGCGAAGGCCGCCGCCCCGATGCCGTTGTCGATGTTGACGACGGCGACTCCCGGGGAGCAGGAACAGAGCATGGTGGAAAGGGCCGCATGGCCCCCGGCCCCCACCCCGTAGCCCACGGACGTGGGAACCGCGACCACGGGAGCCGGCGTCAGTCCCGCCAGGACCCCCGGCAGCGCCCCGTCCATGCCCGCCACGGCCACGACGATCCGGGCGGACCGCAATGCGGTCACGTGGGGCGCGAGCCTGTGCAGGCCCGCGACGCCGACGTCCGTGATCAGGCCGCATCCGACCCCCCAGAACACCAGGGTGCCGAAGACCTCCAGGGCCACGGGGACGTCCGCCGCCCCCGCGGACACCACGAGGGCGGCCCCGGTCGCGGGGTATGGGCCGCGCATGGCGGTGCGGAAGGCCTCCGGGCCGCCGATGCCGTAGAGTCCCGCCTCGGTCCAGTGGACCCCCTCCCCGAGCCGGGCCGAAAGCTCCGCGGCCTGTTCCGGCGAGACCCGGCTCGCCAGCGCCGGGCCATGGCGGGAGAGTTCCCGCATGGCCGCCACCAGGCGCTGGTCGCTCTTCCCCTCGGCGTAGACCACCTCCCCGATGCCCGTGCGCAGGGCCCGCTGGTGGTCGAGCCTGAGTCCCAGCAGGGAGTCCGTCGCCTGGGCGGCGCCGAGCCGCTCCATGGCCTGGTCGACGGAGATGTTTCCCTCCCTGCAGGCCAGCAGGACGGCGCGCTGCGCGCGCAGGACATCGTCCTTCATCGGCCGTCCGCCTCATGGCCCCCGCCGGCGGCGCGGCCGGGCGCGTCGACGCCCGCCTTCGGCCCCCGGGAACGTGGCGCGGTTGCATTGTCGTGCCGTAGAGGGTAGAAAAGCGCCCATGTCATTGAGAAGTCTCCTCTTTCTGGCGCCACCCAACGTGGTCTCCCCGTTTTTCTCCACCCTGCGGGACGAGGGCTTCGAAATAGGCCTGGCCGAGAACGCCGAAAGCGCCCTGCAGTTCGTCCGCAAGAGCGGCGCCGAAATAGTGTTCTCCCGTCCCCGGCTTCCGGGATACGACGTCGAGGAGATGCTTGCGGCCGCCGCCGAGGAGACGCTTCCCCCGATCATCGTCATAGCGGACAAGGGGACGCCCGAGGAGGCCGAGCGCCTCATGCACCTCGGGGCCAAGGACTACTGGATGGAGCCCCTGGACGTCAAGCGGGTGCTGGCCGTCTGCAAGGTGGCCCCCCCCGCCGCCCCGGTCCCCCCCGCCACCTCCCTCGGAGGGCACAGACCCGAGCCCGGGCCGGGCATCGCCATCGTCGGCGACCACCCCTCCGTGGCCAGGGTCCTCAGGCTCGCCCGCCAAGTCGCCCGGTCCGCCGCGGCGGTCCTCATCACGGGAGAGTCCGGCACCGGCAAGGAACTCTTCGCCAGATACCTGCACGCCGAAAGCGGCCGCCAGGGCCCCTTCGTGGCCGTCAACTGCGCCGCCCTGCCCGAACACCTGCTGGAGAGCGAGCTCTTCGGCCACGAGAAGGGCGCCTTCACCGGAGCCATCGCCCGCAAGCTCGGCAAGTTCGAGCTCGCGGACAAGGGGACCCTGCTTCTGGACGAGATATCCGAGATGGACATAGGCCTGCAGGCGAAGCTGCTCCGCGTCCTCCAGGAGCGGGAGGTGGACAGGGTCGGCGGCGCCGAGGCCGTCAAGGTGGACGTCAGGGTCCTGGCCACCTCCAACCGGAATCTCGAGGACTGGGTCGCCCAGGGGAAGTTCCGCCAGGACCTGTACTTCCGGCTCAACGTCATCCCTATGCGGCTGCCCTCGCTCAGGGAGCGGGGGGACGACGTGCAGAGGCTGGCGGGGCATTTCGTGGCCATGTACGCGTCCCTCTACGGCCTGCCGAAGACGGGCCTGAGCGAGGAGGCGCGGGAGTGGCTCGCCGCCTACGACTTCCCCGGGAACATCCGGGAGCTGCAGAATCTCATGGAGCGGGCCGTGCTCATCTCCAACGGCCGGGAGATCGTTCCCGCCCACTTCCTGCTGGGGGAGGACTCCTGGCCCCTCTTCGACGAGGAGGCCGCCCCCGCCTTCGGGGAGGGCGCCGTCTCCGGGGCCCCCGGCATCCCCGGCGACGATCCCCTTTCCGCCCGGGGAGGGCCGGTCATCCCCCTCCACGAGATGGAGAGGATCATGATCCTCAAGGGACTGGAGGCGACCTCCGGGAACCGGACGCAGGCCGCGGAACTCCTCGGCATCTCCGTGCGGACCCTGCGCAACAAGATCAACGAGTACCGGTCCGACGGCATCGCCGTGGACTGACGCGGTCCCGAACTCATCCCAAGGCGGGTAAATGCTCACCTACATCTTCAGGAAGGTCTTCGGCAGCAAGAACGAGCGCTACATGCGCAAGCTCCGGCCCCGGGTGGAAGCCGTCGGCGCCCTCGAGCCGCGGATGCAGGCCCTGGCCGACGAGGACTTTCCCCGCCGCATCGGTGAGCTCAGGGAACAGGTCTCCAACGGACAGGATCTGGACGAGCTGCTGCCCGAGGTCTTCGCCATGGTCAGGGAGGCCTCCGTGCGGGTCCTCGGGATGCGCCACTACGACGTCCAGATGATCGGCGGGATGGTCCTCCACAAGGGCAAGATCGCGGAGATGAAGACCGGCGAGGGCAAGACCCTCGCGGCCACCCTCGCTGTCGTCCTCAACGCCCTGTCCGGCAGGGGCGTCCACGTGGTGACGGTGAACGACTACCTGGCCGGCCGCGACGCCGCCTGGATGGGGCGGCTCTATTCCTTCCTCGGCCTCACCACCGGCGTCATCCACCACGGCCTGGACGACAACCAGCGCCGGGAGGCCTACCACGCGGACATCACCTACGGCACCAACAGCGAGTACGGCTTCGACTATCTGCGCGACAACATGAAGTTCTATCCCGAACAGATGGTGCAGCGGGAGCACAACTTCGCCATCGTGGACGAGGTGGACTCCATCCTCATCGACGAGGCCCGCACGCCCCTGATCATCTCCGGCGGCTCCGAGGAGACGGTGGGCATGTACCGCCAGGTGGACGACCTGGTCCGCAGGCTCAAGCCCGAGCACTTCACCCTGGACGAGAAGACCCGGTCGGCCACCCTCACCGACGCCGGCGTGCAGTACTGCGAGCGTCTCTTCAAGGTGGACAACCTCTACGACCCCTCGAACGTCATCATCCAGCACCACATCCTCCAGTCCCTGAAGGCCCATCAGGCCTTCCGCCGGGACGTGGACTACATCGTCCAGGACGACCAGGTGGTCATCGTGGACGAGTTCACCGGCCGGCTCATGTCGGGCAGGCGCTACTCCGACGGCCTGCACCAGGCGCTGGAGGCCAAGGAGCGGGTCACCATCGCCGCGGAGAACCAGACGCTGGCATCCATCACCTACCAGAACTTCTTCCGCCTCTACGACAAGCTCTCGGGCATGACCGGCACCGCCGACACCGAGGCCGTGGAGTTCCAGCAGATCTACGGGCTGGAGGTCGTCTCCATCCCCCCCCACAGGCCCGTGATCCGCAAGGACCACCCGGACAAGATCTACCTGACGGCCAAGGAGAAGTTCAACGCCATCGCCGCCTCCATCGCCGAGATCCACGCGACGGGCCAGCCCATCCTCGTGGGCACCATCTCCATCGAGACCTCGGAGATGCTGTCCGGCATGCTGGGCGCCATGGGCATCCCCCACAACGTGCTGAACGCGAAGCAGCACGCCAAGGAGGCGGAGATCGTGGCCCAGGCCGGCCAGCCCGGCAAGGTCACCATCGCCACGAACATGGCCGGCCGCGGCACCGACATCGTCCTCGGGGAGGGCGTCGCGGCCCTGGGCGGCCTGCACATCCTCGGCACCGAACGCCACGAGAGCCGGCGCATCGACAACCAGCTCCGGGGCCGCTCCGGCCGCCAGGGCGATCCCGGCTCCTCCCGCTTCTACCTCTCCATGCAGGACGACCTGATGCGGCTCTTCGGGTCCGACAGGATCTCCGGCATCATGGAGAAGCTCGGGCTGCGGGACGGGGAGGCCATCGAGAACCCCATGGTGACCCGGGCCGTGGAAAGCGCCCAGAAGCGCGTCGAGGCCCACCACTTCGACATACGCAAGACCCTGCTGGACTACGACAACGTCATGAACCAGCAGCGGGAGGTCATCTACTCCCTGCGCCGGGACATCATGCAGGAGGAGGACCTCGAGCCTCTGCTGGACGAGTTCCTCGACGACCTGCTGGACACGATCTACCCCGAGGCCGAGGCCGGCAAGCCCATGGACCGCGAGACGGCGGAGAGCCTGCGGGCCAGGCTCAGGGATCTCTTCGCCATGGACCGGGTCCTCGGCGTGGACGTCCCGCCGCCCACCCGGGAGGACTGCGTCCGCATGGTCCACGAGTGCCTCGCCGCCCATTCCGCCAAGCTCGGGGACCAGTTCGTCTCCATCGTCCGCTACTTCATGCTGAACGGCGTGGACACCAGCTGGAAGGAGCATCTGCGGAACATGGACGCCCTGCGGGACGGCATCGGCCTGCGGGGCTACGGGCAGAAGGATCCCAAGCTCGAGTACAAGCGGGAGGGCTTCGAGATGTTCCGGGACATGCTCTTCCAGGTTCGGGAGAACGTGTTCCGGGTGCTCACCCGTCTGCGGGTCGAGGAGCGCCAGGAGGACGAAGCGGCGGAGTCCTCCCTCCACAAGGAGTCCCCCGGGCAGAAGGAGTCCCCCCGCCACAGGGAGGTCCCCAGGCACAAGGAGAGCCGGGAGGACCGGCTCACCTACACCGGCGGGGGCGACGGCGGGGAGGAACGGCCCCCCCGGAAGTCCGCCCGCGCCGTCAGGGAGACGCCGAAGCGGGGACGCAACGACCTGTGCCCCTGCGGCAGCGGACTCAAGTACAAGAAATGCTGCGGAAGGCGCATCTGAATGGCCGCCGTCCATGAAGAGCGGCGCGAGAGACTGCGCCGTCTCATGCGCGAGGGGCGCCTTGACGCCCTTCTGGTGGCCAAGCCGGCCAACCGCTATTACCTCTCGGGCTTCGAGCTCCACGACACCCAGTGCGACGAGTCCTCAGGACTGCTCGTGGTCGCTGCGGACGGACGGGACTGGCTCGCCACCGACGCCCGGTTCTCCGAGGCGGCCGAGGGGCTGTGGGACGGAGGCCGCATCCTGGTCTACGGCCAGGACAGGCACAAGGGGATTGCGGAACTGCTGCGGAACTGCGGAGGGCGGATCGGCTTCGAGGAGGACGTCCTGACCTGCGAGTTCGCCCGGCATCTCGCCAACTCCGCCCACGGGGTGGCCCTTGAGGGCCGCAAGGGGCTCGTGGAGTCGCTGCGGAAGATCAAGGATCCCCTGGAGCTGGAGGCCATCGCCCGGTCCTACGCCCTCAACCATCGGCTCATGGCGGAGGTCGGGAGCTGGCTGGTCCCGGGACGCAGCGAGGGGGAGATCGTCTGGGCCATCGAGCGGTTCTTCAGGGAGAACGGCGCCTCGGAGCTGGCCTTCCCCAGCATCGTCGCCGTGGACGCCAACGCCGCGATGCCCCACGCCCTTCCGGGATCCACCCCCGTGTCCCCCTCCGGCATGGTCCTCGTGGACGCCGGCTGCCGCCTGGACGACTACTGCTCGGACCAGACGCGCACCTTCTGGGTGGGGGAGACGGGAGGCGCAGGCCACGACCGCTTCCGCCGGCTGCTGGATCTCGTGCAGAAGGCCCAGCGGGCCGCCATCGACGGGATGCGGCCGGGGATGAAGGGCCGGGACGTCCACGGGCTCGCCATGAAGGTCTTCGAGGAGGCGGGGGAGGGCGAGGCCTTCACCCACAGCCTCGGGCACGGGGTGGGGCTGCAGACCCACGAGCAGCCGAGCCTCTCCGTGAACAGCGACCAGGTCCTGGAGCCCGGCATGGTGGTGACGGTCGAGCCCGGGCTCTACCATCCCGGCTGGGGCGGCCTGCGCTGGGAGCACGCCGTTGTGGTCGAGGCCGACGGGGCGCGGGTCCTCTGACGGGTCATGGGACGGGTCTTCCTCGTGGGTCCCAGGGCCAGCGGCAAGACCACGATCGGGGGGATGCTGGCGGAGGCGCTCGGGACGCCATTCCTGGACGCCGACGGGATCCTGCAGCGGGAGGCCGGCGAGAGCGTGGCCGGCATCGTGGCCCGGGAGGGCTGGGAGGGTTTCCGCCTGCGGGAGGCCGCGACCCTCGCCGACATCGTTTCGAAGGGGCCCGCCGACGCGGTGGTGGCCACCGGGGGCGGCATCGTCCTCAACGAGGGGAACAGGCGTCTCATGCGGGCCTCGGGCAGGGTGTTCTTTCTGGACGTGCCTCCCGAGGAGCTCCGGCGACGGCTGGGGGCCGACCCCCTGGCGGCGCAGCGGCCCCCCCTTGCGGGAGGGGATCCCGTGGACGAGGTGGCCCTGGTGCTTGCCGAACGCCTCCCCCTCTATCGGGCGGCCTGCCACCACGCGGTGGACGGCGCGGCTCCGGCCGAGGCCGTCTGCCTGCGGATCAGGGAACTTCTGGCGCGGCCCGCGCCCCGAGGCCCCGACGGGCCCCGGGGGGCGGGTCGAAAAAAAGTTTCGCGACTTCGCGACGATTTGCGGAAGACCCATTGACGCCATGCGATCCATGGGATATCATCCGTCCGTTTAAAGTCCACCCCATCGCCTTCCGGGAGGATGCGGCATGCTGGAACTGAACATCACACTGCTTTTCCAGTTGGCGAACTTCTTCATCGCCGTCATCGGCCTGAACTACCTGCTGGTCCGTCCCATCCGGGACGTCATCAAGCGGCGCAAGGGCATCGTGTCCGACCTGACCGCCGAGATCGACGGGTTCACGGGTCAGGCGTCCAAGCGTCTGGACGACTACGAGGCGTCCCTGTCCTCGGCCAGGCACGAGGCGGGCGTCGCCCGCGCCGCCGCCAGGGCCCAGGGGGCCGAGGAGCAGCGGGCCATGGTCGGTGCCGCCCAGCAGGAGGCGCGCGACATGCTGGAGAAGGCCCGGACCGGCGTCCAGGCCGAGGCCGAGGCGACGCTGGCCGCGTTGCGCAAGCAGGTGGGAGGCCTTGCCGGCAGCCTGACGGAAAGGCTCCTGAAGGCCTGAGGGATGGCGGCGATGCGCGCAAATCGGGATAACGACACAGTGAAGAAAGGAGGTGGCGCCTTGGGCAGGTGGACACGCGTAGCATGGTGTCTTGTGACGTTGGGCCTGGTGCTGGTCGCCGCGGAAGCCTTCGCGGACGAGGGGCACGCCGCGCCGCGCTGGGGCGACTTCGGGCTTAGGGTGCTCAACATCGCCATCTTCATCGCCATCCTCTGGCACTTCGTGGGGAAGATGACGGTGAACTACTTCCGGGGCCGCCGGGAGGGCATCGTGGATTCGATGTCGTCCCTGAGGGAGCGCCGGGAGAAGGCCGAGCAGGACCTGCAGTCGGTGGAGACCCGCATCGCGAACCTCTCCGGGGAGCGCGACGCGATCCTTGCCGAGAGCAAGGTCCAGGCCGAGTCGCTCAAGGCGGCGATTCTGGCCGACGCCAAGCGGCAGGCCGAGCAGATTGTGGAACAGGCCAGGCTGACGGCCGAGAACGAGGGCCGGGCCGTGCTCGCCAAGGTGCGCTCGACGATCGCCGACGAGATCGTCGACGCGGCGGGCGCCCTGCTGGGGAGCAAGCTCTCCGCGGCCGAGCACGAGAGGCTGATCGTCAACTCTCTCAACAAGGTGGTGCTCCGTTGACCGACACAGTGGTGGCACGAAGGTACGCCAACGCGATCTTCGCGATTGGCAGCAAGGACGGGGTCGAGGCTCGCGACCGCTATGGGAGCGCCCTGTCGGGCCTCGGGGAGATGCTCGTCGCGTCTCCGCCCCTGGCGGCGACGCTGAAGAGCCCCGTGATCACCGCCGAAGAGAAGAAGGGAGTGCTGGGCAAGCTGCTGGACCGGCTGAAGGCCGACGCCACGGTGCGCAACTTCTGCTTCCTGCTGGCGGACAAGGAACGGCTTGGCTTCCTGGGGGAGATCGCCGGGATGTACGGGGACCTTCTGGACGAGGCCAAAGGGGTGATCAGGGGGCGGCTGACGACGGCCGTGGACCTGTCCAAGGAGAAACGGGCCGAGCTCAAGGCCAAGCTGGAAGAGAAGGCCGGCTCGGTCATCGAGCTGACCTTCGCCACCGACAAGGACATCCTTGGCGGCATGGTGCTCAAGATAGGCGACCGTGTGCTGGACGCGAGTCTGCGCGCACAGCTGGGAATTCTGCGGGAGACCTTCAAGAGGGGTGGATAGCACATGCAGATCAAAGCCGAAGAGATAAGCAAGATCATCGAGGATCAGATCCGCAACTACGAACAGCGTGTGGAGATGAGCGAGACCGGCACCGTCCTGTACGTGGGCGACGGGATCGCCCGCGTGCACGGTGTCCAGAACGCCATGTCCATGGAACTGCTCGAGTTCCCCGGCGGCGTCATGGGGATGGTCCTCAACCTGGAGGAGGACAACGTCGGCGTGGCCCTGCTGGGCTCCGACGTGGGCATCAAGGAAGGCGACACGGTGAAGCGCACCGGGAAGATCTTCTCCGTGCCCTGCGGCGACAAGATCATGGGCCGGGTTCTCAACCCGCTGGGGCAGCCCATCGACGGTCTCGGCCCCATCGAGACCACCGAGGTGCGGCCCGTGGAGATCAAGGCCCCGGGCATCATCGCCAGGAAGAGCGTCCATGAGCCCATGCCCACGGGCCTGAAGGCCATCGACGCCATGACCCCCATCGGGCGCGGCCAGCGGGAGCTGATCATCGGCGACCGCCAGACCGGCAAGACGGCGGTGTGCATCGACGCCATCCTCGCCCAGAGGGAGACGGACATCCATTGCTTCTACGTGGCCATAGGCCAGAAGAAGGCGTCCGTCGCCCTTGTGGCCGACACCCTGCGCCGCTACGGCGCCATGGAGTACACCACCATCATCTCCGCGACGGCCTCCGAGCCCGCCCCCCTGCAGTACATCTCCGCCTACACCGGCTGCACCATGGCGGAGTACTACAGGAACTCGGGCAAGCACGCCCTGATCATCTACGACGACCTGTCCAAGCAGGCCGTGGCCTACAGGCAGATGTCCCTGCTCCTCCGCCGTCCTCCGGGACGCGAGGCCTTCCCCGGCGACGTCTTCTACCTGCACTCCAGGCTCCTGGAACGGGCGGCCAAGGTCAACGACGCCCACGGCGCGGGCTCCCTGACGGCCCTGCCCATCATCGAGACCCAGGCCGGCGACGTGTCCGCGTACATCCCCACCAACGTGATCTCCATCACGGACGGCCAGGTGTACCTCGAGCCCAACCTCTTCAACGCGGGCGTGCGTCCCGCCATCAACGTGGGCCTTTCCGTGTCCCGCGTGGGCGGCGCGGCCCAGATCAAGGCGATGAAGCAGGTGGCCGGCACGATGCGGCTGGATCTCGCCCAGTACCGGGAACTCGCCGCCTTCGCCCAGTTCGGCTCGGATCTGGACAAGGCCACCAAGTCCCGTCTGGACAGGGGCGCCCGTCTGGTGGAACTGCTCAAGCAGCCCCAGTACCAGCCCATGCCGGCCCAGGAACAGGTGGCGTCCATCTACGCCGCCACCCGGGGCTTCATGGACGACGTGCCCGTGGATCAGATCCGGCGCTTCGAGTCCGACATGCTCACCTTCTTCCGGGACACCCGCAAGCAGGTGCTGGACGACATCAAGGAGAAGAAGGTCATCGACGCCGGGGTGGAAAGCGCCCTGAACGACGCCATCACGGCCTTCAAGCAGGGCTGGCAGGCCGCCTAGCCGGACACGACATCTCCCCGGGAGACACGCATGCCTTCGCTCAAAGACGTCAAGATGAAGATCGTCGGGGTCCGGAAGACCAAGCAGATCACCAAGGCCATGAACATGGTGGCCTCGGCGAAGCTGCGGGGCGCCCAGGCCCGGATAGAGAGCTTCCGGCCCTACGCCGCCAAGTACAAGGAAGTGCTGGCGGAGCTGGCCCGCAAGGTGGAGGGCGCCGCCCACCCCCTGCTGGCCGAGCGCGCGGAGAAGAAGGGCTGCGCCATCGTCCTGGTCACCTCCGACCGGGGCCTGTGCGGCAGCTTCAACGGCAACGTCATCGGCCAGGCCATGCGGCTGGCCAAGGAGAAGGCGGCGGCCGGCATGACCGTGAGCTTCTCCTGCATCGGCCGCAAGGGCCGGGACACGGTGCGCAAGAGTTCCTTCAACCTGGTCTCGCAATACCCCGACCGGATGGGAAGCATCGACTTCCCCCTGGCCAGCGAGGTCGCCCAGACGGTCATCAGCGGCTTCGAGGACGGCACCTTCGACGAGGTGTGGCTGGTCTACGGCGAGTACGTGTCCATGGGGCACCAGCCGCCGAGGACCCTCGCGCTGCTCCCCCTCAAGGCGCCGGAGCAGGAGGAGTCCTCCCCCGCCGTCGACCAGGGGCCGACCTGCGAGTACGTCTACGAACCCGACGAGGCGCAGCTGCTGGCCGAGCTGCTCCCCCGCTACGTGAAGGTCCAGATCTACCGCGGACTGCTGGACACGTCCGCCAGCGAGCATGCGGCCCGCATGGCGGCGATGGACAACGCGACCAGGAACTGCAACGAGATGATCAACAGCCTGACGCTGCTCTACAACAAGACGCGGCAGGCTTCCATCACCAGCGAACTCATCGACATCGTCGGCGGCGCCGAGGCGCTGAAATGACGTCGCGTCCGGAAGGGCGCGTGGCGGCGCTGCCGCGAGATCGACGGTGCACATGTGGACAAGGTAGGCTCCCTGCCGGAGGGCACGGGCCCGCAACGGGAACCCCGAACGCCGGACCGTCGGCCCGGCACAGGTGACGATAGGGCATCCGCATTGGAGGAGTTTCAATGAAAAAAAACATCGGAAAGGTCGTCCAGGTCATCGGCGCCGTCGTGGACGTTGAGTTCGGCGAAGGCCACCTGCCGGACATCTTCACAGCGTTGGAGATCAAGAATCCCAACAACACCGACGCCCCGGATCTCGTCTGCGAGGTGGCCCAGCACCTCGGCGACAACGTCGTGCGAACCATCGCCATGGACGCCACCGAGGGTCTCGTGCGCGGCATGGAGGTCCTGGACACGGGCGGCCCCATCCTGGTGCCCGTGGGCAAGGCCGCCGTCGGCCGCATCATGAACGTCATCGGCAGGCCCGTGGACGAACTGGGCCCCATCAACGCCGAAAAGCACTATCCCATACACAGGAAGGCCCCGGAGTTCACCGAGCAGAACACCAAGGTGGAACTCCTGGAGACCGGCATCAAGGTCGTGGACCTGCTGATCCCCTTCCCCAAGGGCGGCAAGATGGGCCTCTTCGGCGGCGCGGGCGTCGGCAAGACCGTCATCCTGATGGAGATGATCAACAACATCGCCAAGCAGCACGGCGGCTCCTCCGTCTTCGCCGGCGTCGGCGAGCGCACCCGCGAGGGGAACGACCTCTACTTCGAACTGAAGGAGGCCGGCGTCCTCGAGCGCGCCACCCTGGTCTACGGGCAGATGAACGAGCCCCCGGGAGCCCGCGCCCGCGTCGCCCTGACGGCCCTCGCCTGCGCCGAGTACTTCCGCGACGAAGAGAACCAGGACGTGCTGCTCTTCATCGACAACATCTTCCGGTTCACCCAGGCGGGTTCCGAAGTGTCCGCCCTCCTCGGCCGGATGCCCTCCGCCGTGGGCTACCAGCCCACCCTGGGCACGGACCTCGGCGCCCTGCAGGAACGCATCACCTCCACGGACAAGGGGTCCATCACCTCGGTCCAGGCGGTCTACGTTCCCGCCGACGACCTCACCGACCCCGCGCCGGCCACCACGTTCTCGCACTTGGACGGCACACTCGTGCTCTCCCGGCAGATCGCGGAACTCGGCATCTACCCCGCCGTGGATCCCCTGGACTCCACCTCCCGCATCCTCGATCCCAGGGTGGTGGGGGACGAGCACTACGCCGTCGCCCGGCAGGTCCAGATGGTCCTGCAGAAGTACAAGGAACTCCAGGACATCATCGCGATCCTGGGCATGGACGAGCTCTCCGACGAGGACAAGCTCACCGTGAGCCGCGCCCGCCGCATCCAGCGCTTCCTCTCCCAGCCCTTCCACGTCGCCGAGACCTTCACCGGCACGCCGGGCCAGTACGTGAAGCTCGAGGACACCATCAAGGGCTTCAAGGGGATACTGGAAGGCAAGTACGACCACATGGCCGAGAACGACTTCTACATGCTGGGCGACATCGAGCAGGCCGTCGCCAAGTACGAGAAGCGCAAGCAGCAGGAAGCGTAGTCCACCAAGTCCCAAGGAGTCGCATATATGGCCACCCTGCATCTGGATGTAGTGACGCCTGACCGGACCGTGGTCAGCGCGGAGGCGGAAATGGTCGTCTGTGCCGGAGTGCTGGGAGAGTTCGGCGTCCTGCCGAACCACGTCTCCCTGCTCTCGGCGCTGAAGATCGGCGCCCTCCGCTACAGGGTGAACGGCAAGGACGAGTACGTGTTCGTCTCCGGAGGCTTCGCCGACGTGAACAACAACCTCGTGACGGTGCTGGCGGAATCCGCCGAGATGGCGGCCGACATCGACACGGCGAGGGCCGAGGCGGCCAAGCGGCGCGCCGAGGAACGGCTCGCCCATCGGGACGAGAAGGTCGACGCGACCAGGGCCGACGCCGCCTTGCACAGGGCCGTCATGCGCCTCAACGTGGCGACCCACCGGTAGCCGTCCCCCGAAAGACAGGTTCCCGCCGCTTCCGGAAAGGCATGGCGCCTTTCCGGAAGCGGCCTTTTTGCGTATTCTGGAGGGGCGAGGAGGAGAACCGTCCACGACATGACCAGCCAAGACGCCATACGCAACTTCTGCATCATCGCCCACATCGACCACGGCAAGTCCACCCTGGCGGACAGGATCCTGGAACTGACCGGGCTCATCAACGCCGGCAAGTCCCGCCAGCAGTATCTCGACCGCATGGACATCGAGCGGGAGCGGGGGATCACCATCAAGGCCCAGACCGTCCGCATCCCCTACGTGGCGGCGGACGGGCGGCGCTACCAGCTCAACCTCATCGACACCCCCGGCCACGTGGACTTCAACTACGAGGTCTCCCGGTCCCTCGCCGCCTGCGAGGGGGCGCTGCTGGTGGTGGACGCGACCCAGGGCGTGGAGGCCCAGACCCTGGCCAACGTCTATCTCGCCCTGGACCACGATCACGAGATCGTGCCCATCCTGAACAAGATCGACCTGCCCAGCGCCGACCCGGACCGGGTGCGCCGGGAGATCGAGGAGACCATCGGTCTCGACTGCACCGGGGCCCTGGCCGTCTCGGCCAAGACCGGGGAGGGGGTCGGCGAGGTGCTGGAGGCCATCGTCCGGCATCTGCCCCCGCCCAGGGGGAACCCAGACGCCCCCCTGAAGGCCCTCATCTTCGATTCCTGGTACGACAGCTACCAGGGGGTCGTGACCCTCTTCAGGGTCGTGGACGGCTGCATACGGCTCAACGACCGGGTGCGCCTCATGAGCACCGGCAAGGAGTTCGAGGCGCTGCGCCTCGGGGTCTTCTCCCCGGAGGCCCAGGACGTGGAGACGCTGTCGGCCGGGGAGGTGGGGTTCCTGTGCGGTTCCATCAAGACCATCGGCGACGCCCGGGTGGGGGACACCATCACCCTGGCGGACGCTCCGGCGGGCCAGGCGATCCCGGGCTTCAAGGAGGTCAAGCCCATGGTGTTCTGCGGGCTCTACCCCTCGGACTCCGAGGACTACGAGGCGCTGAAGACGGCCCTGGACAAGCTGCAGCTCAACGACGCCGCCTTCCGTTTCGAGGCCGAGACCTCCCAGGCGCTGGGGTTCGGGTTCCGGTGCGGCTTCCTCGGGCTGCTCCACATGGAGATCATCCAGGAGCGGCTCGAGCGGGAGTTCGAGGTGGACCTCATCGCCACGGCCCCTTCCGTGGTCTACCGGGTGGAGACCGTGGACGGGGCGACCCGTGACATCGACAATCCCTCGAAGCTTCCGGACCAGGTGCGGATCCGCACCCTCTACGAGCCCCACGTGCGCATGGACGTCCACGTGCCCAACGAGTATCTGGGGAACGTGATGAAGCTGTGCGAGGAGAAGCGGGGCACGCAGAAGAACCTGAACTACCTGACCGCCACCCGGGTGGTCCTGACCTACGACATGCCCTTCGCGGAGATCGTCTACGACTTCTTCGACCGGCTGAAGTCCGTCACCCGGGGCTACGCCTCCATGGACTACGAGCCCGCGGAGTACGTCGCGGCGGACCTGGTGCGGCTGGACATCCTGCTGAACGGGGATCCTGTGGACGCGCTCGCGGTCATCGTGCACCGGGACCGTGCCTACCCCTACGGGAGGGGGCTGGCCCTGAAGCTGAAGCGGACGATCCCGCGGCAGCTGTTCGAGGTGGCCATCCAGGCGGCCATCGGGCAGAAGGTCATCGCCCGGGAGACGGTGTCGGCGTTCCGGAAGAACGTGACGGCGAAGTGCTACGGGGGTGACGTGACGCGGAAGCGGAAGCTGCTGGAGAAGCAGAAGGAGGGGAAGAAGCGGATGAAGCGGATGGGGAACGTGGAGCTTCCCCAGGAGGCGTTTTTGGCGGCGTTGCGGGTGGAGGAATGAAACAGGGAAGGAGTTGGCGATGAAGGAGGGATTGCGGGATCTTGCTTGGGCTCATGCCATTCCTCATGAAATGCGCACAATCATAGACGATAGGGAGGAATTTGACAAGTATCTTAAGGGGTATGGGGCAATAGTGACGTATGGGCCAAAGAACAGAATGACCGTAGACCTCCACGGTCACATACTGATGCTTACAAGGAAAAAAGATGCGGAACGGATGAGTTTCTTTCAGCACGACATGATCTGGAACTACATCGAAATCATCAACACTTTCGAGTATTGGCCATGATGATGTATAAGGGTTACAAATGGACTGTCGAGACGGAATACGAAGATGAAGACGGCACAAGTCTTCACGGGAAGGTCGTTGGCATTATCGATGTCATCGCCTATGAGGCGAGGACGCTTGAGGAGTTGCGGGTGGCGTTCGGCAATGCCGTGGACGACTATCTGGAGTATTGTGCAAGCATCGGGAAGGAACCGGACAAGCCGTATTCCGGGCGGTTCTCTGTCAAAGTGGATCCCTCCTTGCATGCGAGGTTGGCGGCAATGGCGAAGGAGGGAGGTATGGCATTTGACGAGTATGTCGAGCAGACACTGCGCGATGCCGCATGGCTTTCTTCATTGATGTTTTTAGATTGTGAATTCATGGAGAAATATCATGAAGCCGAAAAGAAGTCGAGGATGGAAGCACAGAAAATGGCTGATGCTGGAGAAGCGGATACGTCAGCGAGCTGAATGCCAAGCGGTTTCCAATAATGACGGTGTAAAAGTGTCTCAAGGATTTGCAGAGATGGCGATCTTGTCAAGGAATGACAAGATCGCCATCTCTGTTTTGCATGATTTGCGTCTGGCAGGCTGATCGGCTATATGGATAACGCCAACATTAGTCTTTAAGGTATATGCCGCCAAAGGAGGCATTCAAGCCGCAGTTCGCAGAGCACGAATTGGCCTCTTCAAAAGAGACCATGATTGCATCATTGTCTAACACTAAATTCAGATTGCAGCCTGAGCCATCGCCGATGTTACCGGAATCGTCGGACTCCTTCAGTGACAGTTTATTGTTCACTATTTGGCCAACTCCATTGTATTCACATGTATGCGTCTGGGCGTTGACGGTGTTTATGTATACCCCATACAAATTCTTAACCTTGCTGACTTTTAAAAGCCCAGAGTCACCAGTCACTAAGTCATAATCACCGAGTTTGATGTTTTTTTGCTCTATCGTCCTTCGTGATGTAATGGTCTGTATTGTGGCATTAACCAATGATTTGCATTGGCCCTTTTTTGTCATGTTAAAATTCTTTCGGCACATCCCTACGAGTTTCGTCTTCAGATCATTTTTTATTTCTTTATAATTTTCTGTTTCCATAAGTTTATTGTGGTTGACTATGTAGGCGTATACGTATCTAATCCAAGCCAGGGCAATTTGATATTCACGATAGTATTTTTCGTTTCTCGAATTGTCACTTTGCGCTTGATTCTGTGTGTATTTAAGATTAATATCAGCATCATAGATGATTCCGTAAATACCGCTAAGCGAAAACCTAGCATCAAGAGAGTTCGATTCTGCGATTATGAAATTATCTCTCTTTAAGAAAAAATTGTCAATGCCTGAGAGTGATGCTGCACTTGCAGGCTGCACAATGGTTAGAGACAGAATAGCTGCCAGCAGTAACACCACTGTCCATGCCCTTGGGACGATCCATTGGAATTTTCTGCACACGATCATTCTCCTTTTGGGGTAAATTTTACGCTGTTACTGTGTGTTGCTTGCTTGCGAGTACATGCGACTTCTCGAGCTGCATTTCGTCATAGAGCAGAATGGTTCGTGACACCTTGTCTATGACAATCGAGACCGCTGTGACAACATCTGTCGTAAAGAAAAATTGCTTCAGTATATTTTCGTCGGATTATTTGGCTCTTGGCTTCAGCAAGTGTGACTTCAGGCGTTGAGCCATCCTTAAGCATCTTTAGTTCGAAAACATAAATTTTTTCAGTGCCATTTAATCTTAGCTTTGCGAGGATATCAGTTCTTCCATGGGATCCATAGACTTCTTTCGAGACATCAATCCAAGAAGTGCTACATATAAAAGTAGAGAGAATGTCCCGGTTGTAACACGCATGGTTTACAGGTTCTCCTGTCATCATTGCGTATGAATCGTATATGTCTTGAGAAAGTAAATCATTGAATTCACGAATTATGTTGGCAACATCACCCTTGCTGAAAAAATCAACAAAAGATTTCTTCTTTGCCGCAATGTTATCGGCCGATTTAAATAGGTTGTTTGATGCGAGACGCAAGATGGAATTTGCCACTTCATTATTTGGGTACACAATGGAAAAGATGTCGCTGTCATCGGCTGTGCGTAACGTCAAGTAGCCAGATTGACAGAGCAGAATCGCCGGGCTTACGTCTTCTATTTCTTGCGGGCTAGTGATTACGTCATATGGCACGTCATATTCAATATAGTCACATGGAGATTTCGCTTTGTCTAAAAGATAATTTTCTATGTATGTAGGTGTCGCAGTGCCAAACCAGTAGTTTGCGAATCTCTGCTTCTTGAACAGTGAATTGATTGTGAGTGGATTGTAGACGTGCGTATCGCCGTCAAATGAAAAACCATCATAAAGTTCAACTATTCTATTATTGATGACTTCATCACAAAGTGATTTTTTCTTGCCCAGTGATTCAATGTATCTGCAGAAGTATTTGTCAAGTTCTTCTTGTGTATACCCACAGATCGCAGCATAATTTTTGTCGAGCGTTATGTCGTTTAAGTTGTCAAGCACTAAATTAAGGCCTTGATTGCGAAAATTCGTGATACCGGTAATGAATGTGAACTCTATATCTCGATAAGTGCCTTTGATAACGGATAGGAAATCTTGTATCTCAGCACGAATATCAGTTGCTTTTTCTTTGTCATTTATAAATTCAAGCATCGGGTGGTCGTATTCATCAACTAGGATGACAACATTCTTGTTATACTTTAGCTTCATTTTATTAACGAGTTGAAAAAACATTTCTGAAGGATCTGTTTCATGTAAGGAAAGATTGTTGTCTTTTGCTATGGCAAGTAGTCGCGTTTTTAATTGAGTCCGCATTTTGTCAATACCTATGGCAGCGCTGACGGAGCCAAAGCTCAAAGGTATCACTGGAAATGCGGAGAAATCACTCCGTTTGAGCCATCGCTCGGCATAAAGGCCATTGAAGAGCTGCGTCTCGCCCTTGAATATGGATTCCAGTGTCGAAACAGTGAGTGTCTTGCCGAATCTGCGAGGGCGGGAAAGAAAGTAAGCGCTGCCTCCGTCAATGAGATCGACAAGATATTTTGTCTTGTCAACGTACAGGAATCCGCTCTTTCGGAGTTCACTGAAGCTTTGTTCTCCAATGGAGAGGGGCGGCAGGCTGTGCATAGTCCAATCACAGGATGTTTTGAAGAGTTTATCCTTTCTAATTATCATTGTCAGGATCTGTCGCACTAATTACAGAAAGGAGAAACCGAATTCTTTTCCTCGTTAAGTCAATATAAATACTATTGCCAACGACACCAGCAAGAGTGCCCCCTTCATATTTAGCGGTAGCTTTTTCTATAGCCAAATTCCTGATCTTCAAAAAACTTTCATTATCTGCCGCCATCAATTGCTGCTCCGCTTTCGGTAAAACTTTTACGCATGATTTCGATACAATATCATATAGTTTATCCAATCCCTCAAAATGTTCATATTGACAGTCTTTAATATTTACTGTTATCCCTTCTGTTTTTTCTTGACATGAACTTTCATTATCTTTCAGTGTTTTCAAATTCGACTCCGTAATCCGAATTAACTTCTCCACCGCAGTCTCTTCTGCTGAATAGGAAATAGATGGAAAAGCCAAAACCAAAAGAATCAACCCTACAAAAAACTTGGTCATTGTGTTTGTCCTTTGAAAGTTTATAATTAATTCTATGTTGTTACTAGGTGATAACTTGGACTAGGTCAGTATCCTAGCCCAGGGCCGTTGCAGCCATGGGCAAGACTCTCTACAGCGAATGTCTGTCCCTTCACCGTGCATTCTTCCCCTGAATGCTTCAAAACGAAAGGCGAACACCACTTTTCAGCAAACTGCGCAAACGGGAAGTTGGTAGTGATGGGATTTGGAAGGAGCGGCTTCGGAAGTTCCTGAAAAGCGCTAGAAGCGGCTGTGCAATGTAATCAGTTGAATCTACCGACTTGAAGTGTCCATGCTCTTCTTCGGTCCGATGTTGACGTGCAAATCGCCGAACAAGGAATCTACACTTCAGGGTCTGTCGAGCGTTTCTGAAAGGACACCCGCATATGCAGGCCGCACGCTGCGTTCCTTCCTGAACGACATGTGCGTCCAGTGGCTTCCCGACATCGCGGGAACCTGGCGGCCGTGCCCGCAGAGTGCGGCCGCGCTAGACGACGCCGTGCTCTCCCGGCCGGACGTATGCCGCGGTCTCGCTCCGCACCCTGTAGAAGTCCGCATCCCCCAAGGGCAGCAGGATCGCGCTGGCGATGAAGACCGAGGAGAAGGTGCCCACGAAGACGCCGATGAGCATGGTCAGGGCGAAGTCGTGGATCACGCCGCCCCCAAGGACGAAGAGGGCCAGGGTGGCGAGGAGCGTGGTGCCGCTGGTGAGCACGGTCCGGGACAGCGTCTGGTTGACGCTCTTGTTGATGAGGGCGTCCAGGGGGAGCTTCTCCTTGCCCCGGAAGTTCTCCCGCAGCCGGTCGTAGACGATGATGGTGTCGTTGAGGGAGTAGCCGATCAGGGTCATGAGGGCCGCGATGACGTTGAGGTCGATCTCCACGTTGAAGATGGACAGCAGTCCAATCGTGATGAAGACGTCGTGGATGAGGGCCACGATGGCCCCGAAGGCGTAGTTGAGCTTGAGGACGAGGCAGACGGCGAGGGTGATGGACAGCGCTATGATCACCAGGACCCCCATGCCGAGCCCCGTGAAGCCCATCAGGTACATGCCGCCCCACAGGGCGGCCGCCATGATGGCGCCCGCCATCCACCGCTGCTCGAATCGCCCCGAGATGTACACGGCGATCAGCAGGACGGCGTAGTAGAGGGCCGCCAGTGCCTTGTTGGTGAGGTCGGCGCCGATCTTGGGGCCCACCACCTCGAGGCGCTGTATCTCGGCGGGATTGTCCGGGAACGCCTCCTTGAGGCCTTCCGTCAGCGTGGCGCGCAGTTCCGTGGCGTTGGCCGTGTCCGAGGTGAGCCGCAGCAGGTAGTCCTTGCCGCCCTCGCCGAATCGCTGCGTGCTCAGGCCCGCCAGGGACGGGAACTTCACCAGGGACTGCTTGAGGGTGTTGTCCTCCACCGGGGCCGTGAACTGGAGCTGGGCGATGACGCCGCCGGCGAAGTCTATGCCCAGCCGGACGCCGTTGCCCCAGATGGCCGAGACGAGGCCCGCCAGCAACACGGCGATGGAGAGGCCGTACGCGAAGCGCCGCCTGCCGATGAAGTCGATGGCCAGATCGTGCTTGATGAAGGTGATGGGCATGATGCTTTCCCGCTAGATGCTGAGGCCCTTGGGGCCGCAGGAGCGCGCCCGGCTCTCGAAGATGGCCCGGGAGACGAAGATCGCCGTGAACATGGAGGCGATGATGCCGAGGGACAGGGTCACCGCGAAGCCGCGGATGGGCCCGGTGCCGAACTGGTAGAGGATCACGGTGGCGATGATGGTGGTCAGGTTGGAGTCGGTGATGGAGATGGCGGCCCGCTCGAAGCCCGCGGACACGGCGGCCAGCGGCGTCAGGCCGTGGTGCAGTTCCTCCCGGATGCGCTCGTAGATGAGCACGTTGGCGTCCACCGCCATGCCTATGGTGAGCACGATGCCGGCGATGCCCGGAAGGGTGAGCGTGGCGCCGAAGGCCGAAAGGCCCGCCATGATCATGAGCAGGGTGAAGCAGAGCATGAAGTCGGCGATGACGCCGCTCATGCCGTAGTAGATGGCCATGAAGACCAGGACGCAGCCGGCCCCGACGAGGCCGGCCGTGATGCCGCTGTCGATGGACTCCTGTCCCAGGGACGGGCCCACGGTCCGCTCCTCCAGGATGGTGACCGGGGCGGGGAGCGAGCCGGCCCGGAGCACGATGGCGAGATCCTGGGCCTCGGCGGTGGTGAAGTTGCCGGAGATGCTGGCCCTGCCGCCGCCGATGCGCTCCCTGATGACCGGGGCGGAGTAGATCTTTCCGTCCAGCACGATGGCCATGCGCTTGCCGACGTTCTCCCCGGTGAGCTGTTCGAAGATGCGGGCGCCGCGGCTGTTGAAGTTCAGGGACACGTAGGCCTGGTTCATCCTGTCGAAGGACGGGCGGGCGTCGGAGACGTCCTCGCCGGTGAGCATGGCGTCCCTCTCCACGGGGAGTCTGCTTTCCTTCTGGGTGTTGCCGGGTCCCCGCTCAAGGGAGGGAAGGGTGATGACCCCCGGCGGGAGCACGGGCTTGGTCGGATCCACGTCGTCCCGCACGAGATGGAACTCCAGGTGCGCCGTCTGGCCGATGATCTGGACGGCCCGGCTGGGATCGGAGATGCCTGGGAGCTGTATCTGGATGCGGTTGCCGGCCTGCTTGCGGATGTCGGGCTCGGCCACGCCGAACTGGTCGATGCGGTTTCGTATGGTGCGCAGTGCCTGGTCGAGCGCCATGTTTTCCAGGCGGGTGATTTCGTCGGGGGTGAACCGGGCGACGTAGCGCAACTGGCCGGACTCGCCCTCCATGGGAACGTCCACGGCCAGCTGGGGGAAGTGCTTGGCCAGCAGCTCCCGCAGCTTGGGTTCGTCCGCGCCTCTCGGCAGCAGGAATTCCAGGTTCGTCTCCCCCACCACCCTCGGGCGAAGGATGACGATCTTCTCCTCCTGCCCGGCCCGGCGCAGATCCTGTCCGGCGAGGGCCAGGGCGTTGGTGACCGCCTTGCCCACCTCGACGCCGAGGGTGAGGTGTATGCCGCCCTTGAGGTCGAGGCCCAGGTTGATCTTGCCGGAGGGAAGGAAGGGGACGGCGGGGATGCCCGGCATGTTGGGCAGAGCATAGATCAGGCACAGGCCGAAGACCAGAATGGAGAGGAGCAGACGCCATCGTGCAGCCATCGCGATGTCCCGTGTTATTTCTTGTCCGTGTCTTTGCTCTTGTCCTTGGCGTCCTTGTCCTTGCCGCCCTTGGCCGGGGTGACGAGTCCGCCGATGGCGCTGCGGGAGAAGCGTATCTTGGCCTCCCCGGATTCGATGATGCAGTCTTCGTCGCTGATCTCGATGATGCGGCCGAGGACGCCGCTGGAGGTCATGACGTGATCGCCCCGCTTGAGGTCGGCCAACATCTGCTTGTGCGCCTTCGCCCGTTTCTGCTGCGGCCTGATGAGCAGAAACCAGAAGATCGCGAACATCAGGATCAGAGGCAGGAACTGCATCAGCATGGCGCCGCCGTCCGCCGCGCCTCCTCCCGCCTGCGGTTGGCCCATGGCAAAGGCTGTGCTGGGAAAGAACAAGGTGAACCTCCTTGGGGTGGCTCCCGGATGTGCGCGGGCCGGGCGCCGCCGGATGCGGGCGCGGCCTCTGGGGAGCTGAAAGGCTGACGAAAAATCGACATCTTATGCCTTTCCGGGGGAAAGGCAAGGGGCCAGCCCCGGTCGCCGTTCCGGACGAGGCCTTCTTGGCCGCGATGATGGCCGATCCTCCGCCGTCGCGCAAAGTGAATCGCCATCTTGACAACGCGCCGCTTCTGGTGCATCTTCCCAAGTTCCTTTTTCGGAGGTTTGGAGATGTACGCTGTTGTCGAGACCGGGGGAAAGCAGTTCCGCGTGGAGGAAGGCTCCCGGATTATGGTGGAGAGGTTCGAGGCCGTGCCCGAAAGCGAGGTTTCGCTGGACAGGGTGCTGCTGCTGGGCGGCGACGAGGAAGATTTCAAGGTCGGGACGCCCTACGTGGAGGGCGCATCGGTCATCGCCGAGGTGACCGAACAGGGCCGCGGCCCCAAGATCAAGGTCTTCAAGCGCTGGCGCCGCAACGACTCCCGCAAGATGCGGGGGCATCGTCAGGAATACACGGCCCTGCTCGTCAAGAGCATCAACCCCACGCCCGAGGCCGTGAGCGCCCCTGCCGACGGGGACGGGGCGGACGAGGAGTAGGAGGACACCATGGCTCACAAGAAGGCAGGCGGCTCTTCGCGCAACGGTCGCGACAGCGCCGGACAGAGGCGAGGGGTCAAGCGGTTCAGCGGCCAGCGGGTCCTGGCCGGCAACATCCTCGTGCGGCAGCTCGGGACCCGGGTGTACCCCGGCGTCAACGTCGGCATGGGGCGGGACTTCACCCTGTTCGCCAAGATCGACGGCGTGGTGCGTTACGAGCAGTACGTGCGCAAGCACCGCGCCATGACGCGGGTGCACGTCGACGAGCCCAAGACGTAACGAGAGCCGGATCGGACAAGGCTTCAAGGGGGAGAGGGCGCGGCCCTCTTCCCCTTTTCGTGTCCCTCTTCCCCTTTTCGAGTCCCAGGGACGGTGAGGGTTCCCCATGCGCTTCGTCGACGAGGCGATCATCCAGGTGAAGGCCGGGAACGGCGGGCGCGGCTGCGTGTCCTTCCGCCGGGAGAAGTACGTCCCGCGGGGCGGCCCCGACGGCGGCGACGGCGGGGATGGCGGCGACGTGATCCTGGCGGCCGAGCCGTCCCTGCTGTCCCTGTACGATTTCCGCCTGAAACGCAGCTACGAGGCCAGGAACGGCCAACCCGGCCAGGGCAGCCAGTGCAACGGAAGGAACGGGGAGGATCTCGTGCTGGGTCTGCCCGTGGGGACCCTGGTCTTCCGGCGGGAGGAGGAGGCGTGGGTGCCGGTGGAGGATCTCTCCGTCGCCGGGAAGCGCGTCGTGATAGCCCGGGGAGGGCGCGGGGGAAAGGGGAACGAGCACTTCAAGTCCTCCACCATGCGTGCCCCGCGCTTCGCGCAGCCCGGGGAGCCGGGGGAGGAGTGCCGGCTCAGGCTGGAACTCAAGATGCTGGCGGATGCCGCCATCGTCGGCTTCCCCAACGCCGGCAAGTCCACGCTCATCTCGCGTCTGTCCGCGGCGCGCCCGAAGATCGCCGACTACCCCTTCACCACCCTGACCCCGAATCTGGGCGTCATGGTGGACGAGGACGACCCCGACAGACGGATGGTCATCGCCGACGTCCCGGGCCTGATAGAGGGGGCGCACCTGGGAGGCGGACTGGGGCACCGATTCCTCAGGCACGTCGAGCGGTCCCGCTTCCTTGTGCATGTCCTCGGGGTGCAGGATCTGGACGACGACGATCCTTGGGCCGGTTTCGAGATGATCAACGAGGAACTGCGCCGATTCGACGAAACGCTGGCCTCCCGGCAGCAGATCGAGGTCGTGAACAAGATCGACCTGCTGGATGGGGATCGGCTGGACCGGCTCAAGGATCTGGCCGACGCCGAGGGGCGGGACGTGCTTTTCGTGTCCGCGAAGGAGGGGGCGGGACTTGCGGAACTGCGGGAGCGGATGTGGAAGCTCCACGTCGAGGTGGATTTCCATGCGCCCCTGCTGCACAGCCTGCCGCTGGACGGTGGCGAGGAGACGCCGGACGCCGGGAAGGAGTTCGACGTCGATGTCGAGTATGTCTAGCTGCCCAGGTTGCGCCACTGCGGTCTTGCGGTCTGCCGGAAGTCCCCGGTCCGCCGGGCCGGACGGCATGGGGGGCCGGAAATGACCCACGCCATCCAGGACTGGCGCGAGGAGCGCAGTCAGCATCTCGCCAACGCCCGCACGGTGCTGGTCAAGGTCGGCAGCGCCGTCGTGAGCGGAAGTCACGGCCTGGACGGCGAGGTGCTCGGGAATCTCGCCCGCCAGTTCGCATTGCTGCGGAATGGCGGCGACGCGTCGCGGCGGGTGATCCTCGTCTCCTCCGGGGCCGTCAGCGCGGGCCGCGCCGTGCTTGCGGAACGGAACATGCCCTCGGACGCCGTCGGTCTCGCCCAGCGCCAGGCGGTCGCCGCGGTGGGGCAGGGCCGGCTCATCCTCGCCTGGGACGAGGCCTGCGGCCGGCACGGCATGACGACGGCCCAGGTGCTCCTCACCCGGGACGACCTGCGGGCGAGAAGCCGGTTCCTGCACGTGCGCAACACCTTCGCCGAACTGCTGGACCGGGGCATCCTGCCCGTGGTCAACGAGAACGACACCGTGTCGGTGGAGGAACTCCGGTTCGGGGACAACGACTGTCTGGCGAGCCTGCTCGTCAACCTCTGCAATGCGGATCTTTTCGTCAACATGACGTCGGCGTCGGGGGTGCTTGCGGCGGATCCCGGGACGTCCCCTGGGGCCCCCGTGATGGAGTGCATCGAGGACGTGGGGGCGCTGGACATCGCCGGCCTGTGCGGCAGCAAGACCCTCTCCGGGACGGGGGGGATGCACTCGAAGCTGATGGCGGCGCGGCGGGCGGCGCAGATAGGGGTTCCCACCCTCATTTTGCCTGGAAGGGAACCGGACGTGCTGAGCACGGTCCTTGCCGGCGCGGCCGAAGGGGGCAAGCTGCCGGGAACCTGGGTGCGTCCGGCGGCCCACGCCATCCCCAGACGCAAGTTCTGGATGGCCTACCAGACGGATCCCGCGGGCGTCGTGTCGGTGGACGAGGGCGCCGCGAACGCGCTCCTGCACAAGGGGGGGAGTCTTCTGCCGGGCGGCGTCCGTCAGGTGGAGGGGAACTTCCAGCAGGGGGCGCTTGTGCGCATCGTCCACGAGGGGGGCAATCTCGGCGTGGGCCTTTCCAACTACACGGCGGCGCAGCTGCGCAGGATCATGGGGCTGAAGCGGCACCAGGTGGCGGCCATACTGGGGGATGCGCAATACCCCGAGGTCGTCCACAGGGACAACATGCTGCTTGACGCCGCCATCTGACGACATCCTCCGCCATTGCAACGACGGGGTGAAGCGCAGTGTCTGTCATTCCCCGGATGGGATGGCGGGATCTTCTTCACCGGCTTTTCTCATTCCACGCAGCAGAATGCCAAGGCAGCTGTCGTAGGCATAGAGTTTGTTGGTTTTCCTCCCGGTCAACTCCCTGATGACGCCGGCCTTCTCCAGAAAATACAGTATTCTGTTGACTATCGACAGGTGGATGCCAGTCCTTTTTACCAATAAATCAGACGATGCGATCGGGTGTTGCATCATTGCAAGATGGATGCTTGCGGCGTATTTATCCCTCCTTCCACACATGCTCTTCTCGAGATCGTTTTTTGCGAGTTCAAGTAACTGTTGAGTTGTTTCCATTTCGTGACGTACAGTTTCAATGACCGCATTTGCAAAGAAGTCAAGCCAAGCTTCCCAGTCTCCGTTTACGCGAACATTGTTAAGCAGTTCGTAGTAGCGTTCTCGATAAGTAAAGAAGTATAGACTTATGTAAAGAACTTGCGTTTTAAGAAGTCCACTTTCACGTAACAACAGTGTTATAAGCATCCTTCCTATCCGCCCATTTCCATCAAGGAAGGGATGGATCGTCTCAAGTTGGACGTGTGCCAAAGCTGCTTTTGCTAAAGCTGACATGGGTATCGATTCATCATGCAGAAAGAGTTCGAGCTGTCCCATGCAGTTCATTACTTCATTTGCTGGAGGAGGAACAAAAGTGGCTGTTCCTGGCCGTGTTCCGCCTATCCAATTTTGGCTGGACCTGAATTCACCCGGCATCTTATTGGCACTGCGTCCATCACTTAATAAGATGCGATGCATTTCCTTGAACAGTCGCAGGGAAAGCGGAAGGTCACCATCGTCCAGTAATTTTAATCCGTGGTCCAGTGCTGCAACATAATTGTGGACTTCCTCTACATCATGGATTGGCGCACGAGGTGCTTGCTCAAGTTCATACAGGAATATGTCAGAAAGAGATGATTGTGTACCTTCAATCATTGACGAAAATACTGCTTCCTTGCGGGCATACAAGTACGATAGGGTCTCTTGTGTGTCCTGTGGCAAACAAGAAAAGCCACTCAATTGTCCAATGGAAAAAGAGGCTTTTTCAAATTTATCACGAAGCGCATCTGTCCACTCGATGGGTGGTTCGGGAGGAAGAGGGGGTGGGACGAAGGCTTGAACGGATTCGCCGTATGTAGACACGACAACATAATTGCCTTGTTGAGTACGATTCATTTCTAAACCTCAGTAGATGATTTTTTTCAAATGTTTGTCGCCTCTGAGAGTGACTCTGTTGATTTTACGACTCTGTTGAGGATACGTGGCGACAGTGTAGCTGGGCTTGCGCCTCAGGGAAACCTTATCGTCGCCAGCTCGCAGGGGTGCACGTTATGCGGGAAAAGGGGCGGTGTCAAGAGTTCCCGGAGGGATTTCCCCCAGAAGTCGGCCAATGCCACACGGTCCATGCCTATTCTTCAGGTGGAGACCATCTCTCGACGCTATTTTCGTTTCGCCTGCTTCTGAAAATTAGACGCCGGAAGCAGTCGTCACGGCGCGATTCCAGGCATCGATGTCGCCCAATGCCGTCCCGCCCTTGCAATCCGGGCACGGGAAGGGCGCT
>JAISTH010000034.1 GCA_031272715.1 Desulfovibrio sp. | reverse complement strand
GCAGCGCAGTTCATCGAAGCCATTGCGTGTTGACCCGACTGAGGAGCCGGATGCGGTAGCGCCGCACGTCCGGATCTGTGCGGGAGGGGGGTGCCGAAAGGCCCCCCTTTACCGCGACTGTTTATAACTCATGAACCATGAAACCGGGACGCATCAATGGTTCCGAATGTCTCTATCATCTTTTCATCGGCATTGTCAACCACAACTGCACCGCTGAAGGGAAAAAAATGCGGTTTGCGAAAGTCGTCCCGAGATGCGTCGAGGGGAACAGGCGCGAAATGGCCGAGGCGTTCCCCGGTTCACGGCGGCGTGCAAGAAGGGCCGCCGGATGGCCGGGTTGGGAGGGCGTTTCGGAGTGGGTCACGTTTGCGGAACGGTGCGTTCCGGTCGTCCGAAATCGGCGACGGCGACTCACGAGAAAGTCTAGAGTGTGATCGGGAAAGGGATGCCCGAAGGGCTCTTCCCGACGATTCGTCTCATCCCGGGACGAATCGCGGGTCACGGAAGAGGCTTCGAGGACGGTTTGAGAGAAAGTCTAGACTGTGCGGGACGGAAAGCCGGGAACCGTTTTCTCACTGCAACGCGGCATCCTCCAGACGCGTCGTTGGCCGATCGCGGAATGCGTGGAGAACGACTCAAGAGAAAGTCTAGAGAAAAGCCGGCCTGCCGACGGAGGATCCGGGCCGGTTCGGGCCTGCGGGGGAAGATTTCCTTGAAACGGGGACGTGAACGCCCCCGGGGCCGCGACCCCGGGGGCGTCCCTATCCATGCCGTCCGCGTCCCCTACGCCATCGTCACTTCGCGGCCTTCCCGCTCCAGAACGGCGGGACGCCCTTCGCCTTCAAGGGATCCGCATCCGGGGGAAGCTCCATGAGGATCAGCAGGTCCGGACGTATGGCGTCCCACTGGGCCTTGGCCATGGCGGCCCCCTCCGGGGTCTTGGCCTCGTCGAAGAGACGGCTGAAAACGTAGTAGACCACGTGTCCCTCGTCATTTTTGGACTTGGCGCCCCACCGCTTCACAGCGAGGTTGCGCCACTTGCTGCCGTCGGGGGAGACGGAGGCACGGTCGAACTGCGAGATCAGGTCGGCATCGTGGACGTACTTGTCCAGAAGGCTCTGGGGCTCGGGAAAGACGGCCTTCCAGGCGCCGGGCCGTTGCGCGGCGGCGTCCACGGAGTCCCTGAAGTACCAATACCCCGTGGAGTGGCTGATGATGGCCGCCTCGATGTCCTCCACGTCCTTCTCCGGGAATCCCGCCTTGCGCAGGATGTCCCCGGCCACCACGGCGCCGGAGAGGTGGTGGATCAGGGAGAGGTCCGTGCCGATCTTGGAAAGGACCTTCAGGTCCGGATCGGCGAAGAATTCCGGGGAGTCCTTGAAGTACCCGGCCTTCTTGAGACGCGCGACGGTGTCCTTGACCCGGACGAGATTCGCGAGGTCCGTCAGGATGAAGTCCTTGTTGTCCTTGCAGATGTTGTGGAGGATGTCGCCGGCCGCCGTGAGCATCTGGGCGCGCTTGGACTGCTTCGCGTCGACGGCCATGTGGTAGGCGATGGCGGCGCAGATGCGGTTGTGGAGGATGTCCTGGTCGGGCTTCTTCAGCCATTTGACGCTGTTGGCGATCATGGTGTCCATGAGGGGCTGCAGTTGCGGGAAGTCCGCAAGGTAGGCCTTCTCCCAGGTGATGTAGGGTTCCGGGAGGGAGTAGGCGTCCTGGGTCGCGGCGGCCGCGCCGGAGGGAACCGACAGCAGCAAGGGAACCGAGAGCAGCAGGAGAAGGGCGTGGGCCGACAGGAGGCGAAGGAGGGCTTTCATGGGAGCTCCTTTGTTGGGCCGTTTGAGGGGGGCGACGCTGTTGCGTGCCGGGCCGACTGGGGCACTGGGCGCGCGGGAGACGCGAGACCGCAGGCCTGGAGGCGGGGAGGTTGCGTTGGTGAGGTTCTGGGCGCGCCGGGGGACGCGGACGGGTGAGGTTCGAAGGATGGGGAACGATGGTTCGCGAGGCAGGATATCCGCCTCTGTCTTGCGTGTCAACGGGATATTGCATCAGGCGCGAGGGGCCGTGGAGGCGGCCAATCGGACGCACCCACGATGCAGTCCCGCCGTTTCCCGCATCCTCCCGATGCATCGCATGGCGTTCCCGAATCCTTCGGACGCGATCCGGGAACGGCCTGAGGGCCGCAACGCCATCGCCCGTCACTCGGGCGGGTTCGCCGCCCCCGGGACGTCGGAGAGCCGCACGAAGGACGTCCCTCGTTCCTTGAGCAGCGGCAGGGCCTTCTTGAGGCCGGCGCAGGTTCCGCTTTCCGGGTGGTTGAAGTGGAACAGCAGCACGTCGCCGGGGCGGGCCCCTAGGGTGCGTTCCGCGACCTTGTCCGGCGGCAGCAACGCGCCTCCGTCCCCCGAGATGGAGAAGCCGGCGATGCCGAGGCCGAGAGCCCGGATGGCATCCACGGCCGGCGCATCGTAGAACGCCGTCCCGGCCCGGAACCATGCGGGTCTGCGGCCGATGGCCGCCTCGATTTCCCGGACGTTCCCCTCGGCTTCCTTGACCGCGGCGGCGAGAGACCTGGTCCCCCTGATGCCGTATGCGGACTTGCCGTCGATGGAGCAGGGCACGTGCCGCAGACCGTGGGCCGCCACCTCGAAGAGGGGATCGGCGGCGAGTTCCCGCAACGTGTCTGGATGTCGGCGCATCCAGGGAGAGGCGATGAAGAGGGTGGCCGGAATGTTCTCCCGGCGCAGAAGGTCTATGATGCAGGCGTCGTAGGCGCCGCCGCAGGCATCGAAGGTGAGGGCCAGGGCCGGGGCGTCGATGTGCCGGACGATCCCCGGAAGGTCCTGTCCCCAATCCTTGGAGGCGGCGTTCCCCGGGATCGGGATGGCAAGGGCGAGGAACGCCAGCGCCAGGAGGACATGGCGCAACCAAAGGGCCGCCGCGAGCCTCGAGTATGTCTTTCCGATCCGCAGGCCTTTCGGGGTGCTGGCCCGCGAGGGGATGGCCAAGGCATCGGGCCGCACGTCGCGGGGAGCGTCGGCTTCTTCCCTCGGGGAAGAGTCGGGAAATGCGTGAACACACATATGCACATCATCCCTCGTCAATTGTTGTTGGACAGGGGTCTCTGATCGGGCAGAGTTCGAACATGTCGCCTCGGGTGCGCCGTCCGTGCGCTTCAGGGAGTCTGCAGACAAGTTCGCAGTCAACCTGCGCCGGAGGCGCACCTTGTGTGGATCCGTCCCATCCTCCAGGGGAGAGGCTTTGCGGTCATGGGGCGCAGGGTCGGGCGGAAGGCACGGGCGGAAGGGAGGCACCAACACCTTCCCGCGGCAGCGCGAAACGATACGGCAAGGGCGCCCCACCGTCAAGCGCGTGGTGACGGCCCCCTTGAGCCATTGGCGGGTGCCCTTGCCAGGGGGGCTGCCCGGCACCGACTCCTGGCATGTCCGACTTTCTGACGTCAGAAGGTCACCTGGATGCAGGCAGTGGAAAAATTTTCGATGCCTGGCGTCCCGGTTGTCGATGTCATCGGCCCTTGCGGCCTTGTTGGAAGCGGGATGACAGGTTTTATCGTAGGGTGTTGACAGGTGAGTTTTTCTCGTTTACTGTGCGTGCCGGCGAACTGGCGAAGGTCTCCCGAGGAACGAACGATCCCCCTGGGCCTCGCCAGTCCAGCCACACTGCACGTCACCACACAGTCGCTCGTAAAATCACAGTCGCTCGTACCCCCACAGTTTGACAGATGAGCAAGGCCGGGACTTGCGTCCCTGCCGACCTCCGGGGCATGCCCTCTGCGCGTTGTTGCCCATCGTCCACGGCCATGCTGATGGGTGCGTCCATCTCCATGGTCCGATGACGGGCATGCCTCCCGAAGGTTGGTCCGCGGGAACAAAAAAACGGATTCGCGCCGAAGGCGCAGGGAGGGGCATATGGCCGGAAAAGGCAAGGCCGGGAAAAACGGCGTGGCCAAGGCGAGAGATGCGTTCTTTGATGCCGTAGACAGGTTGCAGGAACTGCAGGATGCCTTGTACGGGTGGCAGAGCGACGATCCTCGCGTCAAGGAACCCGTGGGGTGCATCGTCGCGACCTGCTATTTCGAGGACGTCAGCGGTGAGGAGCAAGAAGCGACGTTCAGCGCCGGAATCCACCCCGATGCGGCGAAGGCGTACCTCGTGGCGATCGAACGGCTCGGCGCTTGGCAGGAAGCGGCTCGTGCCGAGGGGAAGTTCCCGACGATGAAGGAGCGGTGCCCGATCGTCTTCAGGTACGATTTTTCGGGCGTCCACGACTACATGTGGTACGGCGAATCCAAGCCATCGGGGGTGCCATGGGACGAGAGCCGCATCGAATTCGGGAAGTACGAAAGTCCCGAAAACGCCGACAGAGGGTACTGCGATCCGGTCCTGACGAAATTCGGCATCGAGTTCGATTTCGAGGAGGACAGCGAGACCAGCGTGTATCACTTCCTGGATCGCGAAGACCTGGAGAAAATAGCCGCTGGGCCGAAGGCCGAGGACGTGTAGTCCATCGACGGAGCCCCGCGTCCGGTTTGGCCTGAATGCCCTGGAGAGGGTGGAGGACGGCGGTATGAGCGGAATGAGGGAAGGCGACATCTTCTTCGTCCAGGACATGTTCGACGCCAAGGGGACGAAGAACGGCAAACCCTGCGTCTTCGAGTTCGAGGAAAGCGAGTCCTTCTCGATCCGAAAGGTGGAAAACGGCATGGCCGAAAACGGCGAATGATGCCATTGTTGAAGCAAAGAATGCCTTTTCGACGCGACTGATCGGTTAGAGGAAATTGGCAAGACACTATGACCTGCACTGGCAGGGCTGCTTCATGTAGAATTGTTTGACGATTCACGCTGAACTGCAGTCGTGACGACACAGAGTTCGAAGACATTGCGGCAACGTTCCATGCTAACATACATCTGGATGTCACGCATGTGTATCTCGAGGCAATGGATTGCTGTAGTTTCGCACTTTTATGCCTCCGAACGCCACTTTGCCTTAGAAAACAAATTGGTTGGGCGCATTACGAATTCCTTGCGGGAAATCTGCCTGGTGGTCACCACGGTCCCCCTACAGCAGGCTACAGCTTGCGGGGCGATCTAAAATTTAACGGGGCGGACACATGAGCATATACTGCTAAGGTGGTATATTTTTCTTCAGATTGGTATGGATATTCATAGAAGCAGAACTTGTCTCACTCAGTGTATTTGTAGCTGATATACAATTATCAGTTGAAGAGTTCTGTCTTGTTTTTTTTGAGTTTTTGCAGCGATAATGTCAGTATTACTGTTAAATGACTTTAATGCATCGATATCTTTCAGCATGTCTGACGTAATATTTGTAGATGGAATCTCACCTGGGGCTACGGCGAGACCGTGGCCCATTTGGCGGCAATGCGGGGACATCTGCCCGAGGGATGTCAATGACACGGAGACCCCTGCCCCGTAGGCGATGTTCAACATGAACGACAAGCTTGCGGCCACGCCGCATCGAGGAGGAATCACCATGTCGAGGATCAACGGGCAAGGGGTCCCGAAGAGGGAACTTTTCGAGATGGCGCAGTCGGGGACGCTCCCCGAAGGCTATTCCGGCTGGGACATCGCCGACAGGTTCGGCTGGACCGTGGCCCACGTCGCAGCGAGATACGGGAATCTCCCGGACGGATTCGACAAGTGGGACATCGGCGCCGGGAAGCAATTTTCCCGGGACGGACGTCCGAACAAGTTCGACGACTGGACGGTCGCCCACGAGGCGGCGAAGTGGGGAAGCCTGCCCTCCGGCTTCGACGGCTGGGACATCGAGGCCGGTTGCGGCTGGACCGTGGCCCACGTCGCGGCGCAGTGGGGGCGTCTGCCCAGGGGGGTCGACCAGTGGAACCTGTGCGACGACACGGGGACGACCGTGGCCCACGAGGCCGCCAGGCATGGAACGCTCCCGTGGGACGCCCCCGACGACGTGATGGGGCTCGTCGACGGGAAGGGGCGCACCGTCGAGGATCTGCACGGAAGGTGGATGACGATGAGGGTATCTTCGATAATTGAAACCTTGATTCACCAAAAATCCCCCTACAGCGAATGTAGGGGGAATATGGCGGGTCAAGGCCAGTTTCTGTGAAGGGTAACCTGAACTACGTGTGGAGTGAGTACACCCATGAGTGACGCACCAGCTCATCCTGGCTCTGTTGGCCCGGTTCACAACGGGCACGGCGCTCCATGCATTGACGAGGTGAAGACCGATCCCCCTGCCGTGACGGCGGGTGTGGTAGGCACTCTCCCGCAAGGGATTAGGACGCTCCCCCATGGGCACTGTGTCAGAAACTGATAATGAAGTAAACGAGGAAATGGACATGTCTGAAGGAAACATCCATACCAATCCATCAAGCCACAGGGGCACGGAGGCGGAGCGCATGATGCGCGCGAGGGCGTCGGAACGCACGGTCCTCGTCGTGAACAGGGACGGCAAGGCCCTGGATCCCACGACATCGGCCAGGGCCAACGCCATGATCCGCGACGGGAAGGCGACGGTGCTCCGCAGATGCCCCTTCACCATCAAGCTGACCCATCAGGCCCGCAGTTGCACATCGAACCTCGCGGCCTGCATCGACATCGGATCGACCCACGTCGGCGCGGCCGTGGTGGACATCGACCGGAGGCAGACCCTGCACCAGCAGGAGACGATGCAGCGCACGGACATCAAGATGAAGATGGACAGGAGGAGAGACTGCAGGGGAAAGCGGCGATGCAGGAAGACACGATCCCGCGAGGCGAGGTTCCTGAACCGGGCGGCGTCCATCCGCGAGGGCAGGCTCCCCCCGACGCTGCAGCCGAAACTGTGGGGCGTCGTCTGCGTGATCCGCAACCTTTGCAAGTGGTACCCCATCAAGCACGTCGTCATCGAGGGGACGAAATTCGACATCCACAGGCTCGTCAACCCGGATGTCGAAGGGGAGGGGTACCGGCTCGGGCCGAAGTTCGGGTACCGGAACGTCACGGAATGCGTCCTGGACAGGGACGGCCACGAATGCCGCCAGTGCGGGGCGAAGTCCACGTCCCGCAACGGCCTGCGCCTCGAGGTGCACCACGTGATTCCCCGGTCGCGGCGGGGGCCGACGATCCCCGGGAACCTCGTCACCCTGTGCGCGAAGTGCCACAAGGACGTGACGGACGGA
>JAISTH010000047.1 GCA_031272715.1 Desulfovibrio sp. | reverse complement strand
ATTAGGGTGCTGAAATCCTGGCGCCATTATCATGCTGAAAACGTGGCGCCTTTAGGTGCTGACTTTGTGGCGCCATTAACCCGCTGAGGGGTGGCGCCATTGACCCGCTGATTAACAGTCGGAGTGAGGCAATAGGATCATACTCAGAAGATTTCAGCTCGCCATCGACCGGCATGAATGCTCTTGGAGGTCAATTTGCAATTGGCTATGATTTCTTCAAAAAATTTAATGTCCCAATTAGAACTGAAATTGAATATGGAATTTATGGGAATACAAATACGAAAATCAATGAGGCTGATGTAGAAGGTGGCATGACTTCTGATGAAGAGTGGAAATTGGAACTTGGGATTCAAACATTACTTTTAAATGTATATTATGACTTTCGTAACGACACAAAATTTACGCCATATGTTGGTGCTGGACTTTGCATAGCGTTCATTAATGCTGGCTATAGATATTACAATACATCTTCAACACATTGCAATGATAGATGGCTCTCAAAGAATCAGATAAACACTAATTTTGCATGGAATCTCGGATTAGGCATTGCTTATGACATAAACGATTATTTTTCAATTGATCTTGGGTATAGCTTTTCTGGACTAGGACCTGTAGATGCTGGTTCGGAAACATATTCATATCTTGATGGGACAGTAGATCCAGAACTAAAGACAACGACACAAAGCTGTAAGATGGATTATCTATTCACGCATCAAATCGCACTAGGCGTACGTGTAACATTCTAATTTTTGACTTAACATGATTAACAAAGGCGCCTCTTGTAGGCGCCTTTGTTATCTGGACAAGTGCAAAAATGCACTTTTGTGATATCATAGAGAGTAATATTTTATACCCTCACAGGCTTCATTCTCCAGATCCACAATTTCAGACGCTCATATGTCTGTTGAGGAACCACAGATCATCTTGAGAGGCATCAGTTGCTCTCCCATCACCGCACTCATCCGAGGCGACCAAATTTTGTGTAGAAACCTTCTTGATGGTATCCTCGTTTCGACCGCCCAGAGCTCTATCGTGGGCTTCAGGGGGACAGGACAGTGGTTCTGCCAAAAGTGCTATTCCTCACGGTAGAGGTGGGAGTTTTCCGGCTGGAATCATACGGCCCCAGATATCCTCCAATGCCTTGAGGCACCCCGAACCATAGTTCTGTCTGGAGGAAATCTTGACGATGCCCATCGACGTCTATTGCGCAGTTACCAGCTGGTATGTGTTGTTCACTGCGCGCTCAAAGGCTGCCATCCCGTCCTGCGTGTCCGTTGCATCCAAGAGATCGCCCAAGAGGGACGGTTCCCGTATGCTGCGTATCTTTGTGCAGACGGATTCGGAAAGGGCAGGGAATCGCTTGGTCGCAATGCGAATGACGGAGTCCTGCATGCCCTCCAATTTGCCTTCCAATTTGCCCTTCGCTTCGCCCTTGGCTTCGCCGAGGGTATAGCAAGCTTACTTCCAGTATTCCTTAAGCAAAGTGTCAGTATCATCAAACATGTTAAAACCTTTATTTATTAGTTTGTAAAGAACGTGGTATCCGTGAGATGTATGGAGGGAAAGGCGATTTGCTCTTGTGCTTCATCTAGGAGATAGATCTTCAGGATTGGCAGAAAAAACCTAGATATACTCAGATAATAGATGCCAAACCTATCTGAAGCAGTATGCAGCGACAGGAGTTCATCGGCGGCATCAAGTTACATCAACATTCTCCATGGACACAGTCATCAGTTCTCCACGGACTGTCATGACCCCAATGGGAATGCTACCTGATCGACCTTCATGCCATGGTTGGCACACTCATGCCCCGATATCCCCAATGCCCTGAGGCACCCCGCACCATAGTTCTGCCTGCAGGTCATCTTGACGATGACCCATCGACGTCTATTGCGCAGCTACCCGCTGGTATGTGTTGTTCACTGTGCGCTCGAAAGCCGCCATCCCACCCTGCGTGTCCGTTGCATCCAAGAGATCGCCCAAGAGGGACGGTTCTCGTATGCTACGTATCTTTGTGCAGACGGATTCGGAAAGGGAAGGGAATCGCTTGGTCGCAATGCGAATGACGGAGTCCTGCATGCCCTCCAATTTGCCCTCCAATTTGCCCTCCAATTTGCCCTCCAATTTGCCTTCCAATTTGCCTTCCAATTTGCCTTCCAATTTGCCCTTCGCTTCGCCCTTGGCTTCGCCGAGGGTATAGCAAGCTAACTTCCAGTATTCCTTAAGCAAAGTGTCAGTGTCGTCAAACATTTCAAAACCTCCATTTATTAGTTGGTTTATAAAATATTTATATATGGATTTAGCCAATTCTTTATTTTTTGAACCTTTTCTACTAAGGAATATCATAAACTTAAATATAAGTTCTAAGATAAATTTTAGAGAGAACTTATTAACCGCGCATTCATCAATAAACGCCTCAAACGTGGCAATAACGTCATATGCAATATCTAAGTTGGTATCGTGTTTGAAGAGGATTAAAATAATGGAATCAGGAAAGTGTTTCCAAAAAACTGGCATCTCTGTCTGAACAATACTTGCAAAAATATACTTTGGATCGCGCAGCACATAGTCCCGAAACCATATATCGTCCCCAAACATTGTGGAAATCGATTTCGGAGAGTCGTCCTCGTACCCAGTGTAGAACAAAATCCTTATTGCATATGGAAGTTGCTTACTAGAATCAAGATCGAAGAAGACTCGTTTCATCATGAGAAGCAAGCAGAGGAAAAAATTCCACGTGTCGCTTTTTTTGAGGACGGACTTCAGCTCGACCAAAAAACGGTGGGCGAGACTTTCGGATCCGTACTTCGTCAAGTGGAAGTCGTAGGAGATGTCGCCGGAAAGTTTTCTAAGCCCTACAGAAAAAAATGTAGTATCCGTGGGCCGTATGGACGGAAAATCAATTTGTTCTTGTGCTTCATCTGGGAGATATATCTTTAGAACTGGCAGAAAAAACCTAGGCATGCTGAGATAATCGGTGCCAAATCTATCTGCACCAGTATGCAACGATATAAGTTCATCAAGTGACATCGGGGTCGCATCGGCATTCTTTACGAATATGTCCATCAGTTATCCTCAGTCTGTTTTCGTCCTGGTGGGAATGCCACCTGACCGACCTTCACTCCACGGTTGACACCATCGTTGCCTCGTATGTCCCCAATGCCCTGAGGGGCCTGGCACCATGCTTCATGCAACCCCGGACGAGCCACACCGTCTGCTCATCCTTCAGTTTGCCCGGTCGAAGGGCAGTCCTCCGACTCATGGCTGCGGGATTGGCCTGCCAGAACCGCCCGGCGCAGCTCCCTGGCGCTCCGTCCTCGTCAACCGTCATAGCACAAAGGAGATGAGCGGTCAACAGGCTGCCCGAGTCAACTCTCGCCGACGAGAATGTGCCGGTTGGCCCCATCTTCGACTATTGGCCTGGCCGCTTCTCCTGCCGGATGCGCTTTTTCGCGGACTGCGCGCAAACCCAGCCGGGGAGTCCAGCACGATGGCGCACAACGCCACATCAAGGCGAGGCAGTTCCGGATGATGGGCCTGATGCGCAATGGCTTCGCCTTGGGCGTGCCACACCTGTCCGCAGTCTGGCTCCGGGGAGGACGAGGTCGAGGGGGATCGTCCCCGTGTCGGGCATGCGGACGCATGCGAGGGTCTCCCGGGGGGCCGCATACGGCCATGCCACATATGTCCCTTGAGATGCGCACCGGCGTCCTTGGGCAGAGCCCCTTCGACGACCTGCCCTTAAGCCATGTCCTCAGTGACGTCGTGGGGTGGCCGTTCACGGCCCGCCATGTTCTGAGGCTGAAGGCCGCGGTTTGCGCGGGTGGTCGCCGTGCAGCAACCGCAGGTCATCGCCGCAAATCCCCCTCACCCGTTCCTGCCTGCGAAACCGCCGCGACTTGGGATCCGGCCGCATCATGGACGGTCTGGACGCCTGATCGCCTCGAAGGAGAAGGCGTTCTTCCAAGGGGTCTGCAAATCCGGACTTCCGGCCAGAATTTCTCAGTGACGGGCATGGCGGCGCCCGCGACCTGTGGGCGGATTCCTCCATACGGACTGGCCACGTCCATCGATTGCGCCAGACTTGCGAGGCTTCGCCGACACTTTCCACATCCGGTCCGGGTTGGACCAGAACGCATGAGGGAACGACTGGCACTCCGCAGCGTTCATGACCAATACATCCCTCCCACGTACTGGACCACATCCCATCCAGGGCCGATCGTGGAATCGGCGCGACCTGTCCGGCCGCCCCGGCGCCCCCTTTCTTGCCTAGCCCCCCTGCTTCTGCTAACTTCAGGGTCAGGAGACAACGTCACCAACCATACAAGGAACACACCATGCGAAACATCCTCATCGGATGCCTGCTCACCCTGCTGCTGGCCACCCAGGCGCTTGCGGCCCAGAAGTACGTGAACGGCATCGACCCCAACTATCCCCCCTTCGCCTACGTCGACGAGAAGACCGGCAAGCCCGCCGGCTTCGATGTCGAGTCCATGGACTGGATCGCAAAGGCCATGGGCTTCGAGGTGACCCACAAGCCCCTCGCATGGGACGGCATCATCCCGGCGCTGCAGGCCAAGGACATCGACATGGTCTGCTCCGGCATGTCCATCACCGAGGAGCGCGCCAAGGTCATAGACTTCTCGGCCCCGTACTGGACGGTCTCCCGCGTCTTTCTGGTGAAGGCCGACTCCTCCCTGACTCCCGAACAGATACTTGCGGACAAGATCCTCCTCGGCGTGCAGCGGGGGACTTCCGAGGCCAACGCCATCGGCCAGGAGCAGAAGGAGAAGAACTACCCCTTCGAGCTGCGCTACTACGACTCCGCCCCCCTCATCGTCGAGGACATCGTCAACGGCCGCATCCAGGCCGGCCTGATGGACGAGCTGCCCGCCAACGACGCCATCTCCAAGAACCGCCCCGTCAAGAAGGCCGGCGTCCACGGCGAGCCCGACAACTTCGGCGTCGCCGTCCGCAAGGGCGACGCGACGCTCCTGGGCCTCATAAACGAAGGGTACAAGAAGCTCATGGCCGATCCCTTCTGGAAGGAACTCCAAAACAAGTATCTCGCGAAGTAGCCCATCCCGGCTTCCAGGATCACCACCGGCCACGCCATGCACTCCCTTTCCGTCGTATGGCACGCCTTGCCGGACATCCTCGCCGGCGGCGCCGTCACCATGGTCATCGTGGCGACGGCGCTGCTGATGGGGCTCGCCCTCGGCGTCCCCCTCGCCGTGGGGCAGGTCTACGGGGGGCCCGGGATCAGGCGCCTGATAGGGGTCTACGTCTGGTTCTTCCGGGGCGTGCCCATCCTCGTGCTCCTCTTCCTCTTCTACGGACTTTTCATCACGCTCACGCTGCCCGTGCAGCCCATCCTCATCTGCTGTCTCGTGCTGGGGTGCACGAGCACGGCCTACCAGTCCCAGATCTTCAGGGGGGCGATCCAGAGCCTGCCCAAGGGACAGCTGCAGGCCGCCCGGGCCCTCGGCATGAGCGACGCCACGGCCATCGGCGGCATCGTCCTCCCCCAGGCGCTGCGCCTTTCCATCCCGGGGTGGGCCAACGAGTTCTCCATCCTGCTGAAGGACTCCGCCATCTGCTTCGTCCTCGGCCCCCAGGACATGATGGCCCGCACGAGCTTCGCGGCGGCCCGCACCCACGAGCATCTGGCCCTCTACGGCGCGACGGGCGTCCTCTACCTGCTGATCACCCTGGCGATACTGCGCCTTCTCAAGGTGCTGGAAGTCCGGATGCAGGTCCCGGGATACGCGGGGACCGGACAGGGCGCCACGGAATGGGGAGGCTGACGGCATGAACGGGATCGAGCCGCCCGTCCTGCAGGTCGAGGGCGTCTGCAAGCGCCTGGGGGGCAAGGCCGTCCTCGAGGACTGCTCCATCTCGGTGCGCCGGGGGGAACTCAAGGTGCTCATAGGGCCCTCCGGGGCCGGGAAGAGCACCCTGCTCCACTGCATCAACTGCCTCGTCGTCCCGGACAAGGGGGATATCCTTCTGGAGGGGGAACGGCTGGACACGCGGGACAAGGCGGCGCTGTGCGCCTTCAGGACCAGGGTCGGCATGATCTTCCAGGACTTCAACCTCTTCGACCATCTGAGCGCCCTGGACAACGTCGCCATCGCCCTGCGCAAGGTGCGGGGCATGTCCCGGGACGACGCCGCGGCCCGGGCCCGGGAGGAATTGGAGAAGGTGGGGTTGGGCGGCCGGGGCGGACACTACCCCGCGGAACTCTCCGGGGGGCAGAAGCAGCGGGTGGCCATCGCAAGGGCCCTGGCCATGGACCCTCGCGTCATCCTGCTGGACGAGCCCACGTCGGCCCTCGACCCCGAGCTCGTGGGGGAGGTGCTCTCGGTGATCCGGGCCTTGGCCAAGGACGGCATGACCATGGTCATGGCCACCCACCAGATGGACTTCGCCAGGGCCCTCGCCACGGAACTCCTCTTCATGGAGCACGGCCGCATCATCGAGCAGGGGACGCCGGAGGAACTGCTTGCGGACGAAACCACCCGGACGCGGGACTTCTGCCAGCGGCTGGGGGAACTCGGCTAGCCGACCCGGCGCCGCGCCACGCCATGGACGTCCCCTTCTTCACCCAGACGCTCCTGCCGGCCCTGAACAAGGGCCTCGCGGTCTCCCTGGCCCTCATCGTCCCGGCCGCCCTGTTCGGCTTCCTGGGAGGGGTGCTGCTGGGGTGCCTGCGGGTCTTCGCCCACCCGTGGCTGCGCCGGCTCGGGGACTGGTACACCTCCCTGCTCCGGGGCGTCCCCCTGGCCATACAGCTCATGCTGATCTACTACGCCCTGCCCTACCTTGGGATTTTCTTCTCCCCGTACGGCGCGGCCCTGACGGGATTCATCCTGTGCACCACGGCCTACCAGTCGGAGTACATCCGGGGGGCGCTGCTCTCGATACGGCTGGGGCAGATACGGGCGGCGCAGGCCCTGGGCTTCACGACCTGGCAGACGGTCCTGTGGATCGTCGTGCCCCAGGCGGCCCGGAGGGCGCTGCCGGGATGCGGCAACGAGATCGTCTACCTGATCAAGTACAGTTCCCTGGCCTATCTCGTCACCTGCATGGAACTCATGGGACAGGGCAAGGTGGTGGCCTCGGACACCTTCCGCTACACGGAGGTGTTCATGGCGGTGGGCGCCTACTATCTCGTGATGGTCACGGTGGCGTCCCGGCTGCTGCACTGGCTGGAGCGGCGCTACGCCGTGCCGGGATTCGCGGGGGCGTGACGGCCTCCGGGGATGCCGGGGTCCCCGATCATCGCCCCTGTCCCGCCTGCTTTCTCAGCCAGGCCTTGATGGCGGACGTCGGCGCGCTCACGGCCCGCAGGGTGCCGTTGACCGACCTGAAGTGCGCCAGCAGGTCGTCTGGCAGCGGAGCCACCAGCAGATCCTCGGCCCCTTCCGTGTCCCGCCTGACCAGCCGCACCACCGGCGGATCCTCCCAGCTGTCCACGACGAAGTAGTGCACCACGTCGCTCTTGGAGCGCACAGGGGGATATTCGCTGTGCCAGTCGTTGTTCCCCCACTCGAGGAACATCGTGACGGCGTGTTCGGGGGTGAGGTTCCAGTCGATGTCGACAAGGGCGAGATCCTTCCACTCGAGCATGACGACCTCCGGGACGTTCCGGGGTTCCGCGCGGCCCAGGTCAGCCGTAGAGCCTGCGCCGCAGTTCCATCTCCGCTTCCTGCTTCTTGGCCTTGCGCTCCATCTCGGCCTCCTCCAGACGCTTCTTGCGTATGGCCTCCACCCGCGCCTGCTGGCTACGCTCCCGCTGGGCGCGGGCATTGCTCAGCAGCATCTCCCGCTGCCGGTCGAAGGCGAGCGTCGAGCGCAGCGCGGCGATCCCGAGGGCGATGATGGTGACGATCACGGTGAGCACTTTCTGGATGGACCACTGGTTGTCGCCCAGCAGGCTCTTGAGCCAGCCGAGATAGATCTTGTCCCCGAAGAACACCACCAGCGGCACGCCCACGAAGCACAGGACCAGCCCCAGGACCTCGACCCACATGAAGGTCTTGAACAGCGTGAGTCCGAAGAGGGTGCCGTCCCGGACCATGCGCAGCACCTTGAGGCGCTTCTTCAGGCTCCGCAGCAGGGCCGCAAGCTTGGGCAGGGTCTGCTTCGCCTCGGTGAAGGCCTCCACGTCCCCGAAATTGCAGGCGAAGGCCCAGTTGAGATAGCCCGCGCACTGATTGAACTCCTTGCTGAAATCCTTCAGGGTGCTGGGGAAGGGGAACCACGCCGCCTCGTCCCGGATGTCCTGCAGCGCGTCCAGATACCGCTTGTACCGGTTGCGCAGGCCCTCGACATGGCTCTCGATCTCCCGCTCCACCTCCTTGCGGATCTCCTGCTGGGCGTCCCCGACCCGCAGGAAGGCGATGTAGTTCTGGGTGACGCTGAGACGCTTCACCTCCTCCATGTGCCCGCCCAGCGTGTCCCGCTCCGCCGTCCCCTCGGCGAACCAACTCTGCATCCGCTTGTCCAGTTCGTCCAGGGACGCCTTCTGGTCCTCGAGCCCCTCGGACGCCTTGCTCCACAGGCCGTGGAGCATGGAGAGGACGAGCAGCCTGCCCCGCTCGAGGCCGGGATCTATGAGGATGCGGTTGAAGCAGTGGGGATCCTTCAGGATCATCTGCTCGAACTGCTCCAGCACCTGCTCGCCGAACCCCATCTTCACCCTGCAGACCAGCGCCCTGTACTGCACGTCCACCCACTGGGGCATGATGCGACGCACCTGGGTGTACCGTTCGATGGCCTGGGCGTACCGTCCCTCCACCTCGTCAAGCCGGGCCTGCAGGTATTCGCACCAGGCCTGGTGGGGCGTCATGGAGGCGAGGGTGGCCGCCTCGCGGAAGCAGGACTCGGCACGGGTGAAGTCTTTCCTCTCCACGCAGCAGAACCCCTGCAGCAGCCGAAGCCGCTGGTCCCGCGGATAGCGCTGCACGGCATGCCCGATTCTGGTCTCGAGGTCGGACAGATCCTCGGGGGATGCCGCCGTCAGCCTGTCCAGCAGTTCCCAGGCGGGGCTTTCGTCCCGGGCGATGTCCTCCAGGGCCAGGTCCATGTTCTGGGTCTTGTTGAGCCAATGCCTCGCCACATGGCGCAGCTGGCAGATCGGCGTGATGTCCATGATCGCCTCCAGGAGGGTCGCCGACGGAGCCCCCTTGGAGAGAATGCCGTTCATTCCCTCGACGCCGTCGATGGTGATGGCGTCCTCGATGTCCCGGAAGTTCTCGTTGATCGTCTCGATGTCCAGCTCGCCCACCCGTTCCCAGATGTCCTCCGGGCTCGGGCGCATCCTGCGCGTCGGGCATTCGGCCGCCGTGTGGCTGCCGATGCCGCAGTAGAAGCACTCCCATCCGCCCTCTCCCTGTTCGGTCAGCTTGCTGGCCATGCGAAGGGGAAGGGAGTGGATGCTGGACGCGCCTTCCCCCAGAAGCACGTTGCACCAGCTGTCCATGCCGGCGTCGGAATGGCTGTAGCGCAGATCCTGCACCACGAAGTCGCTGCCGAGCAGATAGGCGTTGCGGTAGCTGATGTACGGGAAACCGGGCATCAGCTTGTCCCACTGCATGCCGATCTTCTTGGGGAGGTCTATGGTGAAGTTGAGGTTGTTCCTGTCGGCCACGACGCAGACGCAGGGCCACACTTCGCCCTCCTCCCTGTCGAACGCCCGCAGGTAGTCCCGCAGGAAGGTGCGCAGCATGAGGAGGTTCTCCAGGGAGACCATGAGGAAGTATTCGTGGATGAGAAACTTGATCTTGTTGGCCCGCAGGATCTCGTCGATGACCTTGAAGGACTCCTCCCAGCCGCTCTGGAACGCCTTGTCCAGGGGACTGCCCAGGGGATGGATGAGGGCGAACCACGCCTGCGTGGAGGAATAGGGCATCCTGGCGTCCACGAGCATGGTGAGCCAGTCCACCGCGCACATGCCCTGGCGGGCGGCACGGCTCTCGAAGGAGATGCCCGCCATCGCCTGGACGTTCTCGCGGCTCTTGGGGTGCACCCACACCTCGAGATTCTCGCCGACGAGGATCTCCTGGTTGCGCAGGGTGGCGTCGATGTCGATGGACGCCGCCTGCTTGCTTGAGAGCAGCAGCCGCCCCGGGAAGAGCTGGACGGTCAGCGGCAGCGCGTTGAAGTTCCCCCAGATGGTGAGCCTCGCCAGCGCCAGGAAGACGTCGTTGGTGAAGAAGAACCAGACGGACTGGTCGTCGTCCCCGCAGATGTCCATGCCGCCGTAGCCCGCGAGGGTCTTCGGCACGGCCGGGGAGAGCGTCCCCTGCCAGGCCAGCCACAGGACATGCCCGGACGTGCTCATCTGCACGTCCTTGGTCTGGGGCATTCTGGACAGGAGCGTGGCGAACTTGGGCATGGGGGCAACCGTGGCTTTGTGCTGCGGCGACGACGATGCCGGGCCGCACGTGGATGACGGCGTCCGCGCTCCCGCAAGGACCTTCAGGAGCGCACGAAAACCGTATCAGAATTGGTCCGGCAACACAAAAAGACGCCCTCGCCGGCCTCTTCTCATACTCCATCGGCAGAAATCGCATTCCCTCAAGGCCTGCGCCCTCATGCAGACGGAACGTGGCGGCCGACGCCACGGCAGTCGCGGTCTTGACAATCCGCGCCGATCGGCGCCATGCTCCAGAGGCGGACGACCGCGGGAAGGAAATCGTCGGCCCGGCCGACGCGACCCGGCACGCCCCGCCATCCACCCAAGAACCGGCCGCCTCCGGGCGGCCCCCGAAGAGGCCATGCCATGCCCGACGACACCCCCCCTGCCGCGGTCAGGCAACGGGCCGAAAAGGTCCTCGCCGCCCTGCGCAAGCGCTATCCCCATCCGACGTCCCAGTTGACCGCACAGTCCCCGTGGGAACTGCTGGTGGCGACCATCCTTGCGGCCCAGTGCACGGACGTGCGCGTGAACGGCGTCACCCCGACGCTCTTCGCGCGCTGGCCGGGGCCGGCGGAACTGGCCACCGCGACGCAAAAGGAACTCGAGGCGGTGATCCGGCCCACGGGCTTCTACCACAACAAGGCGACCAATCTGCTGCGCACCGCGAAGCTCGTGACGGAAAAATTCGGCGGAGAGGTCCCGAAAACCATGGAAGATCTGATGCAACTCGCCGGCGTCGCCAGGAAGACGGCGAACATCGTGCTCTACGGCGGATACGGGATCATCGCGGGACTCGCCGTGGACACCCACGTGAAACGCATCGCCCATCGCCTCGGCCTCACGCGGGCCACGGACCCCAACGCCGTGGAGCGCGACCTGACGGCACTCTTCCCGAGGCAGGAATGGGGGAAGGTCAACCACCGCATGGTATGGTTCGGCAGGGACGTCTGCAGGGCGAGAAGCCCCATGTGCGGACAGTGCGAGATGTCCGGCTTCTGCCCGAAGCGCGAGCCCTGACCTTCGGGGGGACGGCCCGTCGGCTTCCATGGCCCCGGAGACGAGGGGCCTTAAGAAAATTCCCCCAATGCCGATGTAGACGGTGTCGCCTTTCACCAGCAAAAGCACAAGCCCGGGAACCGCCATGGCCCAGAACAGCCTGCTCAACATCAGCAGCAACGAACTCGAGATAGTGGAATTCCTCATCGACGAGCAACTCGCCGACGGTTCCACGTACAGCGGTCACTACGGCATCAATGTCGCCAAGGTGCTGGAGATCATCCGCCTGCCGGAGATCACCAACGTGCCCAGCAAGCACGACCAGTCGGTCCTGGGGACGTTCAACCTGCGGGGACGGGTGCTGCCCATCGTGGATCTCGCCGCCTGGCTCGGCAAAGAGATCGCCTCCAGGGACACCGCCAAGGTGCTGGTCACCGAGTTCAGCGGCGTCCAGTCGGCCTTCCTGGTCTCGGCGGTCCTCAGCATCCACAGGTTGACCTGGGACCGCATCCAGCCGCCCAACAGATACGTCCAGGCCTACTCCCGGGAGTCCGTGACGGGCATCCTGCGCATCGACGACCGGGTGCTCTTCATCCTGGACATGGAGAAGATACTGGCCAGCATGGACAGCAATCTCGACATGTCCCAGGTCACGCTGGACACCACCCCCGTGGAGGGGGCGGAGCAGTTCCACCTGCTGGTGGCGGACGATTCCGCCTCCGTGCGGCACATCATCAGGAACGCCCTGCAGAAGTGCGGGTATGCGGTCACCGTCGCCAGCAGCGGCCTTGAGGCGTGGGACATCCTGCAGAACGCGGTCGCGAAGGCCCAGGAGAAGGGCGTGGACGTCACGGACCTGATCCATCTGGTCATCTCCGACATCGAGATGCCTGAGATGGACGGCCACGAACTGACCGAGAAGATCCGCGCCAATCCGGCCCTGAAGAACATGCCCCTCATCCTCTTCTCCTCCCTGATCACGGAGGCGCTCCGGGCGAAGGGGGTCAAGGCGGGGGCCGACAGGCAGGTCTCGAAGCCCGACCTGCCGGGCCTGAACAGCATCATACGGGAGCTGATCTCGGAAAAGCTCCACAAGTGACCGATACCTGTCCGGGGCGATGGCCGCCCGGGATTCGGACACGCATTTCCATTTTCGGCCATCGGCGTGAAGGCTTGGTCCAGCGTCGCGCGAGCCTCGTGCTGGTGACCGCCACCCGACGGTGGACCACGTTTCCACGCCTGACGCGACCGCAGCATCCGGGCGTCCCTTCGCCGACCTCCCCCATAGCCTGTTGGCGCGACCCGCCCCATGGGGTACTCTGCGCCCCGTCCTCTCCCGTCCTCCCACGACCCCGAAAACCCGGCCGCCCCCATGTCCCGCACCGAGACTCCCTGCCCGCAACCGAGCCGACCCCGACGCATCGGTCTGAAGGACTTCACCGGCCGCGTCCTCACCCTGTCCGACGCCCCGGGGGCATGGGAACGCCACGGCAACGGACCGGACGCGCTGCTCATGGGCCTCGGCCCCGGGGATCCCTCCGCCCTCCCATTCGTTCAGGAGCCCGATCCGGCGTCGGGCCGCGCCCCGACCGTCCACTGGGTGGAGGAACCGGTCACGCTGGAGCGGCTCCGATCCCGCGGCGCAGGGATCGTCCCGGAGGACTGGCGCGAGGCTTCGCCTGATCAGGTGCCGGAACTCGCCGCCCGATGCAGGTGCTTTTTCCACCGGCAGGGACTGCTGCTGGCCCCGGCCTTCTGGACGCCCCTGCTGGGCGCCGCTCTTGCGGCGCAGCTGCCCCGGCCGACCAAGGGACGCGTCCGCCCCCCGGCCGTGCTGCTCCCGGGCAACGACGCCCAACTCCTCCACGTCGAACTGCGCCTTGCCCTGCAGTCCCTGGGACTCGCCCCGGTGACGCCGGCTCCCGACACGTCATCTAAAGGGGACATGCAGTCCCTCGCCGACGCCGTCGAAGGCCACGACCCTCTCCTGTTCCTGTCCGTGAACTTCCGGGGCCTTGACAGGGACGGGCGGATTTTCGCCTGCCTGCGGGCCCTCGGGGTGCCCGTGGCCATCTGGTTCGTGGACAATCCCCGCCTCCTCCTGACGTCCATCCCCAATCCCTGGTGGAAGGAGGCGTCACTCTTCGTGACGGACGCGAGCTTCATCCGGGAGCTGACCGCCGCGGGCGCCCGGAACGTGCGCCAGCTGCCACTGGCCGCCGCCCCCCACATGATCGCCCGGGGCGAGTCCCTCCCCCACGCCGATCCCGCCGCCCCTCCCCTCTTCGTTGGCCGATCCGTCTTCCCGGACCACGACAGGTTCTTCGCCGCGGCGCATGTCGCGGAGAACCTCATGGACACGGGAATGGCGCGCGCCAGATCGATCCACCCGCCGGACAGGGGGGCGGATTTCCACTGGTGGCGCACCGTGCTGCGCGCCCGGCCCTGGCCTTCCCAGGACGTCCGGAACGCCGGATTCGCTGCGGACGCCTGCTCGCGGCACCGACGGGCCGCATGGATCACCGCGGCCGCAAAGGCGGGGTGCCGCATCGTGGGGGACATGGGCTGGCAACGGGAGGCGCCCGGGATCGTCCTGGCCCCTCCGGTGGACTACTTCGGCTCCCTGCCGGACCTGTACGCCCGCGCTTCGGCCGTCCTCAACGTCACGAGCCTGCTGCTCCCCCACTCCCTCAGCCAGCGGCATTTCGACGCGTGGGCCGCCGGGGGGCTGTGCCTGACGGACGCCACGCCAGGAATGGGGCTGTTTCCCCGGAAGCTCGCGGATCCCGTGACACTGGATTCGCCCGAGGCCTTCGCGGACCGCATGGACGACCTGCGGGCCCATCCCGCCCGATGGGAAGAACTACGGCGGGCGTGGCGCGATCTCATTGTCGCTGGACACACGTACGGGCACCGAATCCGCACTGTCGCGGAAACCCTCGGCGTCCAAATTCCCCTTGACAGGAGACCGCACGAAAATTTTGCGGCAGACCGAGCGGACATCTTGCCTGGCGGTCGATAACCTGATATTGCGAACCGGTCCGGGCGCATGCGCCAAGACCCGTCTCCGGGTCTGCATGCGACAGGCCCGACAGAGGTCTTGCCTTGCACGGGGCAGGCTGCTACACCAACCCTGCACGGGCGCAATGCCCCCCGTCCCGTGCCCCCTCCTGACCAGCAACCCCTCAACTGCACTGGAGAACGTCATGCGCAGGATATTCCTTGTCGTGGCTCTTGCGGTCTCTTTCTGCCTTTCCGGCGTCATCGCCCACTCCGCCGAGAAGATGATCCTCTACACCTCCATGAAGGAGTCCTTGATAGGGGCCATCTACAAGGCCTTCCACGAGAAGCATCCCGACATCACCGTCGACTACCAGTCCGCCGGGGCCGGCAAGCTCATGGCGAAGATCGCCACCGAGCGCCAGGCCGGCAAGATACTGGCCGACGTCCTCTGGACCAGCGAGGTGCCCGACTTCATCAACATGAAGGAGGAGGGCCTGCTGCAGGTCTACAAGCCCAAGAACTTCGACGAACTGATCAACCCCTTCAAGGACTACGACGGCAGCTTCACCGCCGCGCGGCTCGGCACCCTCGGCATCGTCTACAACACGGCCTTGGCGAAGAAGGCCCCCGCAGAATGGGACGACATCCTCCAGCCCCCCTTCAAGGGCGCCTTCGGCGTGGCCAACCCGGCCCTCTCCGGAACGGCCTACATGTCCATATCCCTGCTGGTGAAGCAGTTCGGATGGGAATTCATCGCGAAGATGGCCGCCAACAAGGCCAAGATCGGCAAGGGCTCCGGGCAGGTGGTGGACGACACGTCCTCGGGCGAGCTGCTGGGCTGCATCGGCGTCGACTACATCACCATCGACAAGATCCAGAAGGGCGCGAAGCTGGGCTTCGTGTATCCCAAGGAGATCCTCGTGGTGCCCAGCCCCGTCGCCATCATCAAGGGGACCGACCATCTGAAGGCCGCCCAGGCCTTCGTGGACTTCCTCCTCTCCCAGCAGGCGCAGGAGATCGTCGCCTCCGAAGGCACGCTTCCCGTGCGCTCCGACGTGAAGCTCCATCCGGCGCTCAAGGTCGCCTCCCCCGAAGAGGCCGTCAAGCGGTCCATCCCCATCGACTACAACGCCCTCAAGACCGAGAAGCAGACGACCATCAAGAAGTTCACCGACATGCTCCAGGGCAAATGAGCCGCGGCGCAGGCCCGGCCTCCACGCCCCTTTCCTTTCCCCGCTCCCGGCCCGGCGCGACGCCGGCCGGGAGCGCCCCGGAGGGCCGCCAATGGCGACGATCATCCTTGAATCGGTGAGCAAACGTTACGAGGCCGCGACCATCTTCAGCGACCTCAATCTGCAGGTGGAACACGGCGAGTGCTTCACCCTGCTGGGTCCCTCCGGCTGCGGCAAGACGGTGCTGCTGCGCCTCATCGCCGGCTTCGAGACCCCGGACACGGGAACCATCCGCATCGGCGACACCGTGGTGGCGTCGGCCGGCGAGGAGAGCGTCCCCCCCGACCGCAGGGATCTCGGCGTGGTGTTCCAGGACTATGCCGTCTGGCCCCACATGACCGTCCTCCAGAACGTGGGCTACCCCCTGAAGCTGGCGAAGATCCCCGAGAAGGAATACATCGAGCAGGCCATGCGGGCCATCGGACTGGTGAACATGGTCGGGCTCGAGAAACGGCTCCCCTCCGAGCTCTCCGGAGGCCAGCAGCAGAGGGTCGCCCTGGCCCGAGCCCTCGTGGCCAACCCTTCCATCATGCTCCTCGACGAGCCCCTCTCCAACCTGGACGCCAACCTCCGGGAGGAGATGCGCTTCGAGATCAAGGAACTGCAGCGACGGCTGGGCATCACCGTCCTCTACGTCACCCACGACCAGGAGATCGCCCTGGCCATCTCCGACCGCATCGCCATCATGGACGAGACGGGACGGCTGCGGCAGCTGGGCGCCCCCGTGGACATCTACGAGAGCCCCGTCGACTTCTTCGTGTTCAATTTCATGGGCGTGGCCAACGCCCTGCGCACCAACCGCAGGGGGGACGCGGTGTGCGTCGGCGAAGGGGCCCAGGTCCTCCACGGACCGCCGCAACCGGCCGGAGTCGCATCCCTGGTCGCCGGATGCCGCCCCTCGGACGTGATCCTCCGCAGACCCGACGGGACCGCCGACGCACCCGAAGGCGTCCTGCGGGGCAAGATCCGCCGGGCCAGCTTCCTCGGCGCCGTCATGGACTATCTTATCGAGATCGACGGGGCGTATCTGCGGACGGAAGTCGAGACCCAGGAGGCCATCGCCAGGAATCTCATGTTCCAGGACGGCGATCCGTGCGACATCGGCTTCCACGCCCTGCACTGGTTCGATGGCGCCGACGTCCCCGAGGGACATCGGCCCGTGTAGAGAGCGGCCCGCGTCCCCACGTCGGGGCGATGCGGGCCCCCCGCGCAACCTGAGGAACTCCGAGAGGGCCGCACTTCCTCCCCATCCATGGGTATCCGTGCGGAAGACGCATGAGTTTTTCACTCAAAAAAGGCGAAACGTTCGGGACGGCCCAGATCATCCTGTTCCTGTCCATCGCCATCCTGGTGATCGTCGTCGCCGTCCCGGTCCTGCTGATCTTCGCCAACGCCTTCTGGGACAACAACGGGAACTTCAACCTGCACGACGTCATGAACGTGCTGCGGGAGCCGGACACCTACCAGGCGCTGTTGAACTCCGTGATCATCGCATCGGGGACCACCATCGGCAGCACCACGATAGGCACCTTCTTCGCCTGGCTCGTGACCCGCACCGACCTTCCCTGCAAGAAGTTCATGAAGGCCATGTTCCTCGTCCCCTTCATGCTGCCATCCTTCATCGGCGCCCTGGCCTGGAAGATGCTCCTCTCCCCGAGGGCGGGCTACATCAACCGCTTCTTCATGGACATCTTCAATCTCGACGAGCCCTTCTTCAACATCTACAGCTATCTCGGCATCGTCCTCGTCGAGATCATGTACCTGTTCCCCTTCGTCTTCATCCAGGTGTGCGGGGCCTTGGAACGCATGGATCCCACCCTGGAGGAGTCCGCCAGGATCTCCGGTGCGGGACTCGGCACCATCACCCGCAAGATCACAATCCCCCTGGTCCTCCCCAGCATCCTCTCCGGCGCCCTGCTCATCATGCTCTACTCCATGGCCCACTTCGGGACCGTGGCCGTCCTCGGCATCGAGAACGGCATCTACAACATCCCGACCCTCATCTACGAACGCATCCACCAGAGCGCCGGCAGCTTCGAGTCCATCCGGACGGGCACGGTCCTGGCCTCGGTGCTGGTGGTCTCCGCCGCCTTCATCATCTGGATGCAGAACAAGATCCTCAGCAAGGGCCACTTCCAGATCATCGCCGGGAAGAGCTTCCGCCCGATGGAACTCAAGCTCCGGGGGCTGCGCATCCCCCTGCTCGTCGCCTGCTGCACCTACATCGCCATCACCATCGTGCTGCCCACCGCCGTCATCTTCCTCGTGGGGGCCCTGCCCACGTACGGCATGCCCTTCACCTGGGAGAACCTGTCCCTGGAGAACTACAAGTTCATCCTCTTCGACAACCAGCTGACCAAGGACGCCATCTTCAACTCCGTGTCCCTGGGGCTCAGCGCCGCCCTCATCACCATGTTCACCGGCGTCATGATCTCCTACGTCATCGTGAAGATGAAGGTGCGGGGCAAGGGGGTGCTGGAGTTCCTGGGCATGCTCCCCTTCTCCGTGCCCGGCTCGGTCATCGCCCTGGGCGTGATCCTCGCCTGGAGCGGGAAGTTCGGCATCAACATCTACAACACCGTGTGGATCATCCTGCTGGCCTACATCGCGCGGTACATGGCCTTCTCCCTCAAGGCCAACTCCGCGGCCCTGGAGCAGGTCCACGACTCCCTCGTGGAGGCCGCCCGGGCCTGCGGGGCAACCATGTGGCAGGCCCTCAAGGACATCGTGCTCCCCCTGGTGCGCCCCGGCATGCTGGCCGCCTTCTTCCTCATCTTCCTCCCCTCCCTCAGGGAACTCACCGTGTCCATCATGCTCTACGCCCCCACCACCAGAACCATCGGGGTCGCGATCTACACCCTGAACGAGGACGGCGAGACCGTCGTCTCGGCCGCCTTGGCCGGCGTCGCCCTCGTGCTCATCATCACGGGTCAGTCCATCATCAACCGGTTCATCGCGCGGACCACCAAGGGATAGACCATGTCATACGTCAGACTGGTGGACGTCCAGAAACGCTTCGGACAGGTGGTCGCCGTCGACCGCCTGAACCTCGGGATCGAAAAGGGCGAGTGCTTCTCCATGCTGGGCCCTTCCGGCTGCGGCAAGACCACCACCCTGAGGATGATCGCGGGCTTCGAGGACCTCAACGAGGGGGAGATCCACGTCGGGGACCGGCTGCTCTCCTCCAGCCGCAAACGCTTCTATCTCCCGCCGGAGAAGCGGGACTTCGGCATGGTGTTCCAGGCCTTCGCCGTCTGGCCCCACCTCACGGTCTACGAGAACGTGGCCTTCCCCCTCAGGCTGCGCAAGCTCCCGACCTCGGACATCGAGCGCCGCACCCACGGCGCCCTCGAGGCCACCAACCTGCTGGACGTGGCCCAGAAGTCCCCGGCCTCCCTCTCCGGCGGCGGCAAGCAGCGGGTGGCCCTGGCCCGGGCCCTCGCCATCAACCCCGACGTCATGCTCCTGGACGAGCCCCTCTCCAGCCTCGACCCGCACCTGCGGGAGGAGATGCGCTTCGAGATCAAGGACCTCCAGCGGCAGTTCGGCTTCTCCATCATCTACGTCACCCACGACCAGTCCGAGGCCATGGCCCTCTCCGACCGCATCCTCGTCATGCGCCTCGGCGTGGTGCAGCAGATCGACACGCCCCTCAACGTGTACTCCCATCCCGCGAACAGGTTCGTCTTCAGCTTCATCGGCCTCTCCAACTTCCTGGACGTGGAGCGTGACGGAGACGGCCCCTGCCGGGTCGCGGGAGGGGGCGGGACGCTCCCCGTCTCCCCGCCCGCGGGCATGGGATCCCGGCTCTCCCTGGCCTTCCGGCCGCAGGAGGTGGGATTCGGGACGAAGGGGACGGTGGACGGGGAGGTGCAGCGCAAGTCGTTTCTGGGGGAGGTGGTGGACTACCAGATCAAGGTGGGTGAGCAGTCGGTCCGGGTGCAGACGGGGCGGCGCAGTCCCGGTCCCGAGGCCGGTGAGACCTGCCATCTCGACATACGGCGCCCCTTCTGGTATCCGGCGGAGGAGCCGGAAGGGTAGGTCCGGGGCGGCGGAACCGCGTCCGCCGGAATCCGGGCGGGGGACGTTCGTGCATCCCCCCATCCTCCGCTCTCGAACCCGCGCCGTTCGAAAACGGAAGATGGGGGGATTTGCCGTTTGGGCATTCAGACGTGGACAGAGTTTGGCGCATCGGGATGCGCATACATCTTCATGATGCCGGGAGGAAGGCGATTTCCCGGATGCCGTCAACATGGCGTCAGGCAGGCACGGTCCCTCAGGAATGTGTGAGAGATTCATTCCGGAGTCGATGTATATATTGACAAAGACCGTGAGTGTCATCCACAGTCAAATTCGACAAGATATTTACCCTGCAAAAAATTCCTGCGAAGATCAAACTTTTTGACGCACTCACAAAAAACGACACGGGCAACGAGTTCTGGATACAATATTTTTGCATACATTATACTATCGATGTGACAATATAATTTATAAAATCGTCGTATAAGTTACATACTGGCACCGCAGACAAAAATTTAGTGTCTACAAACGAACAAACTCAATCAGATGAGATGGAAGGCGTAGGATTTGAATTTGAAGAAAATTATGCAATAACCGTCGAACAGATGCAAAAAATTTTGAATCCGTAAAAAATAGTACCCAAGAATCGCGAGGTCACCTTGCTCGCACTGGGTTGCACACTACACTTGAGGATCTTGAGCAGTGGATCACACAAATAAAAGTGGGAATTTTTATAGAATTTCCCGAGACTAATTCTTTCATGCGATGTAAACTTTCAAATTTATCAAAAGTTCTTCTTGTATGCTGAGGAGAATATTATGTCGTGCTGGGACCCTTGATGCAATTCACTAATAGCTAAAAATACTAAATAAGTCATCAGGAACCGGACGTCAGGCATCTTTATTTGGCCTAAATACCAGAGAACTACTTTTATTTCTTTTGGCAAGTGTGGGTTTACAGCTTATTATAATATTGTTTACGATGAAGTGCTTGTACTTGGCGTTGACATGGAGTTCAATTTGATTATTAATTCTAAACTTTCCTGTGACTTCCATTACTGAACATCAGGGATATATCAATGCGGAAACCTACGCCAAAAGAATCGCCCTCCTTTGAGGACAGTGGCCTCTCGTCCGAACTCTCTGCCAGAACAGAAAATAAGAAACTGCATAAAACACGTACAGTAGAAGAAGAGCTAAAGCATCAAGAATGGGTGATTCAAGGGCGAAAGATCATGGCGGAAAAAATAGCAGAGACTCTAAGAAACAGTCCCCCTCCTAGACCTATTCCGCCCCTAGATATGATGAGGTCTATTTTAGGGCGATGAGAGAGATGGATGGACCAGAAGGACCAATTCTCCCACTGGGGAAGTATGTGGTACATATTGACAAAAAGTATGGGAGTCACTAACTAGGATAGATCATGATATTTCATGATGACAGCGATTCAGCGTCTTTTTCATCATTGGTTGGAAGAGACGGATAAAAAAGTTGCAAACTTTGACATCTTGTGTTGCCTTATATGCGATAAAAATATTGACTGACTTTTATACACAAAAGGTGTTTAAAATAATACATTGAGTGGATATTTTATTCCATTGGCTAACTCATAATTTATACTCAGTACTTGCAGGAGAAAATTTCTTGAAAAGCATCAATGGGAGGCACAGTGACAACGATAACGTCATTGAGCGGGACGAAAATTATAGTAACCCTGGCGATCAGAGGCTCGGGAACCTTGAATCCATAAAGCGACAACTCAAAGAGTCATGGGATGATTATGTTCGCACTGGGCTACACATTACCCAAGATGAACTGGGAGAATGGATTCGACAAGGAAGGTTGGGGAAAGCAATAGAATTCCCTAAAGTACACCAATAAATAAAGCTCTATATCTTAAACTTGACGATAAACGAATAAATTGCAAAAATGGTTTTAAAGGCCTAAAAACATCGTGTTTACCTGAATTGTTTTAAACGTAAACAAACCTGATATTTTTTACCAAAAGCTCTACGATTCATAAAAATATAGGATATGTCGCGACCATGGACAGTAAACAATTGCCAGTAAATCCTCAAGTTCTACGATGGGCACGCAACCAAACAGGCTTAAGCTTGGAGGAAGTCGCATTGCGTGCAAAAATCACCCCGCTAAAAGCGACCAAAAACCGCCTGAAATTTCACCTGCACGGAGACTTGAAGCTTGGGAAAATGGTGAAGTCATTCCTACCTATAACCAACTTGAGCTGCTCGCCAATGCGTATAGGCGGCCTGCCATTACATTCCTGCTACCATACATACCGAAACAATCTGTTCAATATGCAGATTTTTGTACGGTATCTGAGAATAAACATGCACATCATTCCCCAGAATTTGCTGCATTTCTCCGTCAGGTAACTATTCTTCAACGCGAGCTTATTCCCTTAGTGCAAGAAGAGCTCTCCAACCCATTGCCGTATGTCGGCTCAGTTAAAATCAATACCTTCGAACTTTCTAATTTCACTATTAAAAACATTGCAGATAATATTAGAAATATTCTCGACATCTCCTTTGAACAACAGCTAAAAGCTCATGACCCGCCTGAGCTGCTACGCATGCTGCGAGAAAGGGCAGAGAGTGTAGGCATCTTTACGCTTGTTGCAGGCGATCTCGGGACACACCACACAAAAATTTCTCCTGAAGAATTCCGTGGAATTGCTCTTGTAAATCCATTTGCTCCTGTTATAGTAGTTAACCCTTACGACAACAAATCGGCAAGAGTATTTACTTTTGTTCATGAACTCGTCCACATATGGCTAGGGGATGGAGGCATCTCTAATGTTAATGAAATTGATATTTTTGGGCAAGTTAATGAAACAGAAATTTTCTGCAATAAAGTTGCAGTTGAATTCTTAATGCCAGAAAAATATATAGAATCTATGTGGCAGAATCAAGGGCAGCTCACAAATTATTGCAAATAAAAGTTACCAATACACATTAAAATCCTTTGATGACTTTGTTACAATTAGTAACACATAGAAATTCAGACTACCGCTCGTTGCCTCACATGAACTCAAATTTTTTACGCACTTCTTTAAAGAAATGGTGCATTCGCCTCATTTCAGTCAGGTATTGCACCATTGGGAGATAATAATTCTTTCATTACAGGAGGAAACCCCATGAAAGAAAAAGCGCGAAAATTGGCCAAAGGATTCCAGGAACTTCTGGACAAGTATGATTCCGTGACCTGCGCCGCAAGCGACTGCATGGACAGGCTGAACGGAATGTTCTCGGACATGCGCCCCATCGGCAAGGAAGCCCGCCTTGCCGGGGTCGCCGCCACGGTGCATACCATCGCGGGGGACCTGTCCGCCGTCGTGTACGCGATCGAGCACGCCGAACCCGGGGACATCCTCGTCGTGGACGGGCACGCTTCCGTCAACACGGCATTCTGGGGCGAAAACATAACCATCTCCTCGATGAACAAGGGCATCATCGCCGCCGTGGTCGACGGCGCATGCCGGGATGTCGAGGAAATCCGCAAGATCGGGTTCCCGGTCTTCGCTCGGGGCATTTGCCCGAATGTGGGTTGCATGGCCGGCTATGGGCGCATCAACGAACGGATCCAGTGCGCCGGAGTGTCCGTGAACCCCAATGACATCATCGTGATCGATGGCAATGGCATCGTCGTCGTCCCCCTTGAAAAGGGTGATGAGGTTTTCGCCAAGACCCGCAAGATGATGGAGACGGAATCCACCGTATCGGAAAAACTGAAAGCGGGTGCGACTATTGGGAAATTGATCAATATCGAGGCGATCATGTCATCGACATTCGCGTATCAGGAGCGAGCCATCAACAAAAAATAACCTATTGACGGCAAACTGCCTTCCCCCCGATTCATCTATATTTTACTGTGTTCACAATAAAACCACGAGGTTTGCAATGCCAAGGGAAATAGGCAGTTACGAAGAATTATATAACTATGCGCACGCAGTGACAAATGGGGAAGAAAAATACCAACCCATTAAATTTGTCGGAATCAATTTCGTCACACATTGTCCGATGTGGAGAGACGAATGGATCGGAAATCTCAATGCTGATCAGGAAAAGAATATCACATCCCTGCACAAGTATCTCCAGAAAGTGGCAAGCGCCATCAGATCTGAGGAGATCACTCTCGACGCGAAAAAATTGGTGCACACTGAAATAATAGACGGTCATCCACACTTTGTTTTGAACTTCTTTGAATTCTTCTGTAAAACGATTACCAAGGATACTTCAGAAGAGACATTCATTGACATACTTGCCATAGCGACATCTGCCTCATGCACGTTCGTGGTTCAAAGCTATCCCGACCATGAAAGTCAGTCTTCGAAGCATGATCCATGGTTCGAGAAATTCAACCCGGCGCGGACGTTTCGATGGCCTGAGGATTTGTAGACTCTATCGGATGTCTGTCATACGCAAGGAGTCCATGGCGACATGGACTCCTTGCATTTCGGGGATGTCGTGGCGCGATTCTCCGGAATTCCGGGGGATCGTGATCGCCGGACAGAAGACTCATTGCGGCAAGGGAGGGATTCCCGTCGGCGGTTCCGCACCCCATGGCGCAGGAACTCCGGCGATCGTCAGGTTCGGGCGTCCCTGCCCTCCCCGGACAGATGCATCGTCAGCTTCGCCTTCACGTCCTCCGGTTCCAGCGGCTTCCCGAGATGGTCCGTCATGCCCGCCTGAAGGCATGCATCGATATCGTCCCGGAAGATGTGGGCGGTCATGGCGATGATGGGAACCCGCTTCGCCCAGGGGACGTCCAGGGCCCGTATCCGCCGCGTCGCCTCCATGCCGTCCATTTCGGGCATCTGCACGTCCATGAGGATCAGGTCGTAGGTGGGATCCTCCTCGAAGCGCCGCACGGCCTCGCTGCCGCTCCCGACGCCGTCGATCTCGATTCCCGTGGACTCCAGCAGGGCGACGACGATCTCGCGATTGATCTCCACGTCGTCCGCCAGAAGGATGCGCTTGCCCGCGAACTGCACTTCCGTCGATGCCGAGGCCGTCTCGCCGGCGGACTTGCTCTGCAGGCAACTCTGGAGGCACTCGATGATGCCGGAGGGGAAGAAGGGCTTCTGCAGGAAGCCGTCCACCCCCGCGTCTCTCGCCTCACTCTCGATGTCCCCCCATTCCGCCGCCGAGACCATGAAGATCACGCTGTCGCTGGTCAGACGCCGTATCCTGCGGGAGAGTTCGACCCCGTCCATGCCGGGCATCTTCCAGTCGATGAAATGGATGTCGTACGGCCCCCGCTCCGAGACGAGTTCCAGAGCCCTCTCTCCGCTGTCGGCCGTGTCGCAGTGCACCCCGATGTCGCCCATGATCTCCTGGAAGTATTCCAGCAGATCGGGAGTGTCGTCCACCACCAGCACCCGCAGGCTCTCCAGGGACTGGGACGCCTGAAGCCGCTGGGGCCGGGGCGCGTCCACCTCCGGGACCGCGACCTCGAAGGTGAAAGTGGTTCCCTCCCCGGGTTCCGACTCCACCCAGATGCTGCCTCCCATCATGTCCAGGATCCGTCGGCTGATGGCGAGTCCGAGCCCCGTCCCGCCGTACTTGCGGGATATCCTGTGGTCCGCCTGTTCGAAGGGCACGAATATCCGCGCCTTCTGCTCCTCGTTCATGCCGATGCCCGTGTCGCTCACGGCGATGCGGATGCGGATGCGGCCGTCCTCCTCCCTCCCGACGGCACTGGCCGACAGGCGGATGGAACCGTGATCCGGGGTGAACTTGACGGCGTTCGAGAGAAGGTTCATCACCACCTGCGTCAGGCGCTGATCGTCGCACAGGACCAGGCAGGGCAGATCGCTGGCTATCCTGGCCGTGAGATTCTGCCGCTTCTCGTCGACGCGGAACTGGATCACCCCGATGGCCTTCTGCAGGACGCGTTCGATGCTGCATTCCACCGGGGAAAGGACGAGCTTGCCGGCCTCGATCTTGGATATGTCCAGAATGTCGCTGATCACGCCGAGCAGGTGGGTGGAGGCGCTCTCGATCTTCTCCAGGCAGTCGTCCTTGCGGGCGGTGTCGGCCGTCCCCTTAGCGATGGAGGTCATGCCGATGATGGCGTTCAGGGGCGTGCGGATCTCGTGGCTGATGGTGGCCAGAAAGGAGCTTTTGGCATCGTTCGCCCTCTGGGCGTCCTCCAGCGCCTGGTAGAGGCGCGTCACCTCGTCCATGACCACGATGACGCCGCGGCACACCCCATTCTCCTCGGCCCTGGTGACGCGGGTGCGGAACACCACGTCAAGGCCGCTGCTCAGTTCCATCTTCTCCTGGACGGTGTATGGGGCCGCACTGCGCAGGACTTCGGCGCACTCCCGTTCCATGACATTGATCCAGTCGTCGGGCAGGACATCCTGGAATGCGTCCCTGAGGGTGTGGCCCACGGCCTCCCGCATGTCGAGGAGTCCCAGCAGCGTGAGCAGCCCGGAACTCGCCAGAACGAAGCGCATCTCCGTATCCAGCATGAAGAGCACGCCCGGGGCGTTGTTCAGCAGCAGCCGGTTGTAGAACGCGGTCAGTTCCTTGGCGGCCTCGTTGACCCGATGCAGGTTCTGCGTCTGCTCGTGCATCAGGGCCAGCGCACGATAGTCCCGCTCGAGCTTCCGGTATCGGCGCTCGAGCTGCTGGAAGCTCTCTGCGGCCTCCTGGGGGGCGGAATCTGTCGTCATGCGGGACCCCGGACTAGAGGAGACAGAACGCGATGGAGCAGTTGTGGAACCTGTTGCGGATCCCGTCCCTGCCGTGGCCGGTCGGGGATATCTCCCCCAGGCAGTAGGCGCCGGAGAGGGCCATGCCCTCCGGGAGCATCCTCGCAAGGATGTCCCCTTCGGCATTGGGATGCTGTCCCAGGAGCGTGGCACGGCCGAAGCAGGAGAAACACAGGACCGTGGACGCATCGCCCGGGGCCGCGCCGGGTTCCGCGAGCAGGGACGCGGAGGATTCGCGGCAGGACGCCTCGAGATCCTGCCGAGTGACCATGCAGACGTTGGCGAGCACCCCCTCGGGAACATCGCCGACAAAGGTGACGGCGCCGGTCCCGTGATCTATGGCGGCGATGTGGCGCATGACGGGCGTCTCCTCGACCCCCGTGTCCTGGATCAACATCAAGGGGTAGGCGGCGAAGGCCAGGAGCGGATCCGTCACGTCGGTCTTCAGGCCGACGCTCTCCAGATACTGGACGACGGTCTGGTCGCCGATCCTGCGAACGACGTTCCCGCTGGACTCGGTGACCCTGCGCAGGCGTTCGGCGAAATGGGACGTCACGTGGCGCAGGGCGAAAGAGGGGTGCACCTCGCCGTGCAGTCCCACCGCCACCATGGCGTCCGCGCTCTCCCTTCCGGAAAGGAACGTCCGGGTATTCGCGAGGTCGTAGCCGTCGGAGGCCACGCCGCCTATCATGGGCACGCCGGGCAGGTGCTTCGCGAAGACGGCGGGATAGACGTCTCCGGGAGTCCGCACCGCGAAGGGGCAGAAAGTCAGGGCCAGTCCCGGGGCCTTCCCGTCGTCGGGGCGGACGAGCCTGCGGCATGTGTCGGCGATGGCGTCCTTCCGGCCATCGTCCGCGAGGGACGAGGACATCGTGGCGATGAAGGTGCAGTCCTGCGCCGTGAGCACGGTGAGGACCGCCGCGGCGTCGTGGCGGCCTTCCGGGCCGAAGACCGCGAGGGCCGTCATCCCCGCCACCTCGCATCCAAGAATCTCGCCGAGTTCGCCGGTCACCGTGGCGCCGTCCATGTCGCTGTCGCAGAAGAGCAGCCCGACGGCATGCCTCTCGAAGGTCAGACGCCCCCGTATGGCCTCGGCGAGCTGCCCGGCCGCCTTTTTCGCGTCGTCCAGTTCCTTCGTGAGGGCAACGGCGCTTTTCATATCTTCTCCGCGCAAGGTCTACCCGTTCTCGGCGCGAAGCGCCATAGAACGGGTGATGCAAGGCTAAACCCGAAGGTCGTGAGGGAGGAATTGCGCGCGGCAAAGCCTGCGCTCTCCTGTGGCGTCACCTCGTTCCGCTCCCCGTCTTGGTTTTCGGGAGTCCGTCCAGGGACTCCACGTTGTGGTAGACGTATCCCTTCGGCGTCCGGAACTTGCTTTCGTCGTCCCGTTTCGCCTTCTCCCCCTTGCCGCGCGCCCTCGACTGCCCCCTGACCGTCGTGCCGCCGTAGGCGGACAGGAACATGTGGAAGCATTCCGTCCGCTCCGGCTGAAGGTACGTCCACTTCCTGCAGTGGTTCGAACGGCACGTTCCGTCTCCGGGCTTCACGCGGACGGTCTTCAGCTTCGACATCCGGACGAAGGGCACCTTCACGCCGCCCTTGGCGTACCTGAAACGTTCCTTGGCACCCTTGTACTTCGTCTTGAGCCGGAAAAGCTGCCGTCGGACGGGATCGTGCTCCACGCCCCTCGCGACCAGCCTGACCCTCGGCGAATGCAGGACGAAGTCCGGATTCGCACGCCTCGTCAGGACGAAGCTGCCCACGCAGTGGGCGAAGAAGGATCCGTCCCCCTTGTCCGACGACTTCGGATCGCAGCCGAAACACTCCAGCCGCAACTCCTTCGTCTTCCTCGCAGGGGAGACGATCAGGTCCACGCCCGGCGACCTGACGAAGGGATGCAGAAAATTCTTGTGCACCTCCACCGGCGTGAACCAGCGTCCGCGTCTTTTCTCCGGGGCGATGCCGGCCTCCTTCGCATGGTTGAACGCCACGTCCTCGATGACGACGGTGCGGACGTTGTACGCCGCGCACAGCAACCGTATCCTGTTGCGGCGGTGCTGGAAGTAATACCACCCCGTTTTCGTCCATTTCTTCCCGGTGCGGTTGTCGAACCGCTGCTTCCTGTGCCGCAGACGGTTCCTGCGGATGCGACGGTTGGCGCGCCTGCGCGCACTCGTCTCCTTGATGGCGTCCGGATTCCGCACGAGCTTCGAGAAACGGAATTCGTAGTTCGTAGTGGAGTCTCGTCCCTGCACCGTGTAGCCCTCGAACCTCGTCCCCGGATCCACGCCTAGGACGTACGAATCGTCGATGACGTCCCCGGACGCCTCCTTCTTCAGCCTTACGCAGGTTCCCAGCAGCTTGTGTTCCACCCAGACCGCCTCGCCCTTGCGCACGAGACGAATCGCCCGATCCATCCGCATGGGCGAGAGCCATCGTCCGTCCCGCCGATCCCTCACCGGGACGCGGTGGACGCCCTGGACGTTCTCCAGCAGTTTCAACCTCTCTTCGGCCCTCATCCCCGTTCCTCCCGGACGGTCGCTCCCGTCCGACCCGTTCGCCGCATGGACTTCGCCATAAGTCGATTTCCCTCGACCCGTCGCGTGTTCGGTCCATGCCGGGAGCAACCCCGAATGAACGCCGCCGTGCAAGCGGCTATCCGCGACATTGGCACCCCGGCGACAGAGGATCCGACGGGAAAAGTATCGGACCGTGTTTCTTCCGCGCCC
>JAISTH010000027.1 GCA_031272715.1 Desulfovibrio sp. | reverse complement strand
GTGCGTCATTCATGGGTGTCCTTCCCCTGCAGGCGGATTACATTGTTAACGTAATGGTCTGATCCTGAATTGACTCCCGGAAACCGGCGTGTAGTGCCATTTCACGGAAAATTCAGGATACGCTCTACCTCCAGAGATCGTCCGGGGACGGCAGTCCCCATCGGCCCGAAGGGTCCGGGCGGGGTCGGTCCCGCCCCTGCGGCCCGGGCCGGGCCGCGTGAAATTCCGGCGCCCGGGCGCCTCACATGCATGCCGCCCGGCCCATGTCCCTCGCGACGGGGGAAGCCGTGAGGGGTTGTTCCGGGGATCCGTCCCGCACCGGGAGCCCCGGCATGGCCTCCGCGCGATAGGAGCTGCGCACGAGGGGCGCCGACGCCACGCCTTGGAAGCCGAGGGCGAGGGCGACGTCCCGCCAGTGGTCGAACTCCTCCGGAGGCAGGTACCTTGCTATCTTCGCGTGGGCCGGGGTGGGGGCGAGGTACTGGCCGAGGGTCAGGTATCGGCAGCCCGCGCGGGCGAGATCCCCGAGGGTCCGATGGATGTCCTCGCAGGTCTCCCCGAGGCCCAGCATGATCCCGGACTTGGCGGCGAGTCCCGCCTCGGCCGCACGGGCCAGGGTCAGCAGGGAGACGTCGTAGTCCGCCCCGGGCCGCACCTCCGGGAACCTGCGCCGCACGGTCTCGATGTTGTGGTTGAAGACGTCGGGCCGGGCGCGGAGGACGACGGCGAGGGATGCGGGATCCCCGGAGAAGTCCGGCACGAGGACCTCCACGGCGACGCCCGGGGCCCGTCTTCGCACCGCACGGATGGTCTTCGCGAAATGCTCCGCCCCGCCGTCGGGGAGGTCGTCCCGGGTCACGGAGGTGATCACGGCGTGGCGCAGGCGCAGGCGCGCCACCGCCTCGGCCACCCGTTCCGGCTCGCCGGGATCCGGGGGCAGGGGGCGGCCCTTGGTCACGGCGCAGTAGCGGCAGCCCCGGGTGCACACGTCCCCGAGGATGATGAAGGTCGCGGTGCCCCGGGCGAAGCACTCCCCCTTGTTGGGGCATCGGGCCTCCTGGCAGACCGTGTGGAGGGAGAGATCCGAGAGCATGTCCTCCACCGGGGCCCCCTCCCCTCCTCCGGACAGGGTCACGGTGAGCCAGTCGGGGCGCCGTGGGGGCGCGCCGAAGTCCGGGACGCAGCCGAAGGTCTCGGCGAAGGATCGGGTGAAACGGTCCGCGACATCCTTCATGTCCACGGGACGGCCCAGTTCCCGGGCCATGGAGGTCATGCGCTCCCCGGGGTTGCCGCAGGGGGTGATGAGGGAGAACCAGTCCATGTCCGTGGACACGTTGAGGGCCATGCCGTGGTAGGTGGTCCACTTGCGCACGGCGACGCCGACGCTGGCGATCTTGCCGCCGTTCACCCAGACGCCGGGCCCGTGGACCCCGAGGACGGGCTCGAGGCCCCAGGCGCGGAGGGTGTCCGCGATGGCGGCGAGAAGCCTGTCCATGTAGGCGTGCAGGTCCCTGTCCCGGACGCGCGTCACGGGATAGGCAACGAGCTGCCCCGGGCCGTGGAAGGTGGCCATGCCCCCCCGTTCCACCCAGAAGAGTTCCGCTCCCCGGCGGGCGAGTTCCGCCTCGCCCACGTGCAGGTGGGAGGCGACGCCGCCCCGACCCATGGTGACCACGGGCTCGTGCTCGACGAGGAGCAGGGTGTCGTCGATCGGCCACCGGATCGCCGCCTCGACCCGGGCCTTCTGGAACTCCAGGGCTGGGCCGTAGGCGACCCGGCCCATGTCCAGGACCTCGAGGCGCAAAGGGGCGGCCGCGGACGAAGATCCCGCTTCGGTGGCCGTTTCGATGGTGGCGTCGTCCATGGGTCTGGTGTCGTTGGTGTCACGTGCGCCCCGGCTCCCCTGGAGACCGCGAGGGAACCGGAGCGACGTGACGATTTCGGAAAGCCTACCCGCTTTCGGAAAGCCTACCCGCGCTTCGGCAGGTAGAGGGCCCAGCCCGCGGCGTCACGGGCGGCGTCAACCACCGTCTCGCAGAAGGCGGGATGCACCCGGAAGCCCTTGGCGAGCTCCGTGACGGTCGCCTCGAGCTGCATGGCCAGCACCGCCTCGCCTATGAGTTCCGACGCATCGCTCCCCACGATGTGCACGCCCAGGATCTCCCCGGTCTCGGCGTCGGCCACCACCTTCACGGCGCCGTCCACCTCGCCCCGGAGCATGGCGTACCCGTTGATGGAATACGGGAAGCCCCCGACCTCCACCTCGTGGCCCTTGCGTTCGGCCTGCTCCTCGGAGAGTCCCACGGAGCCCATCTCGGGGATGCCCCAGATGGCCCGGGAGACGAGGTTGGCCGCGAACTTCGACGCCTTGCCCATGCAGTTCTCGGCGGCGCAGATGCCCATGGCCGAGGCCACGTGGCTGAGGAGCCAGCCGCCGGTGCAGTCGCCGATGGCGTAGACGCCGGGCACGGCGGTGCAGCAGCGCTCGTCCACCTGTATGCCGCCGTCGTCGTTGAACTTCACGCCCAGGGCCTCGAGCCCCACCCCTTCATGGAAGGGCTTGCGGCCGGAGACGAGCACCTGCTCCGCCTCGACCGTCTGCTCCTTGTCGCCGCTCTTCAACGTGCAGGTCTTCCCGGCGACCTTGACCAGCGCGTGGCGCGCCATGATCTGCACTCCCCGCTCCCGCAGGGACTGGGAGAGGCGCTGGCTCGTGTCCTGGTCCTCGTCCGGGAGGATGCGGGGGCCGGGCACGGCGTAGGTCACCTTGCTCCCGAGGATGGAGAGGAGCATGGCCATCTCCACGCCGATGTACGTGGGATCGATGATGAGCACCGAGGCCGGGGCCTCCTTCATCTCCAGCAGCTTGTCCGTGGTGAAGGCGTCGGTGAGGCCGGGGATCTTGGGGATGTCCAGGGCGCTGCCCGTGGCCACGATGACGTTCTTCGCCTCCAGGGTCTTGCCGTCGACCTCCACCTTGCCGGGGGCCTTCAGCACCCCCTTGCCCAGGACCACCTCGGCGCCGTTGTTGGCCATCAGCGCCTCCATGCCCATGCGGATGTCGTTGGAGACCCCCTGCTTGCGGGCGAGGACGGCGCCGAAGTCCAGCTTGCCCACGGTCAGTTCCAGGCCGAAGTCCCCGGCCTTGCGGGCCTGGTCCAGCAAGGCGGCGGCCCGCAGCCATATCTTGCTGGGGATGCAGCCCCGCATGACGCAGGTGCCCCCCATGTTGCCCCCTTCCACCAAGGCCACCTTGCCCCCCAGCTGGGATGCGCGGATGGCGGCGGCATAGCCGCCGGGCCCACCACCTATGACGACGACATCGTACATGTGAGTTCACTCCTGGATTGTTGCTGACCTGCGCGGCGCCTGCCGCGCCCGTCGTTGCGCGTGGCCGGAAGGGCCGGCGTCCTCTAGAAGATGAGCAGGGCCGGTTCGGCCAGATACTCGGTCAAGGTCTTCAGGAACTCCGCGGCGGGCGCCCCGTCCTCGATCTTGTGGTCGAAGGTGAGGGAGAGGCCCATCATGGAGCGGATCACGATGGCCCCGCCCCGGACCACGGGCTGCTGCGTCACCCTGCCCACCCCGAGGATGCCCGTCTCCCCGGGCTTGAGGATGGGGGTGAAGAAGTCCACCACGGAATGCGTCATGTTGGTGATGGTGAAGGTGCCGCCGCTCATGTCGTCGGGGGTGAGCTCCATCTTGCGGGCGCGGCCGGCCAGGGCGCGTGCCTGCTTGGCGATCTCCAGCAGCCCGAGCCTGTGGGCGCCGTGGAGCACGGGCACCACGAGGCCTTCGGGGAGGGCGACGGCCACCCCCATGTTGACGTCGGCGTGCCGGGTGATCACGTCCCCGTCCAGGGTGGCGTTCATGCGGGGGTGGCGTCTCAGGGCCTTGGCCGTGGCGAGGATCAGGACGTCGTTCATGGAGATGCGGAAGTCCTTGTCCTTCTTGTGGCGGGCCTTGAGGTCCGCGAGGATGTCGACGCAGGCGGTGACGTCGGCGTTGCTCACCAGGGTGAGCTGTGCGGCGTTCTGGAGGCTCGCCTGCATGTTGTCGGCGATGATCCTGCGCATGCCCTCCATGGGGGCGACCTCGTCGGCGGCGAGTTCCGCGGGGACGGCGGGCGCCTTGGGGGCGGCGGGAGCGGCGGCCGCCGGGGCGGGTTTCGCCGCGAACTTCTCGGGATGCAGGATCCGGTCGACGTCCTCCCGGACGATCTTGCCACGCTCCCCGGTGCCGGTGACGGAAGCGATGTCCAGCCCCGCCTTGGCGGCCACGGCGGCGGCAAGGGGCGTGATCTTTATCTTCCCTCTCGCCTCGTGGGCGGCCCTGACGTCCGCTTCCGTCACGGAGCCGTCCTTGCCGGTCCCCTTCACGGTGGCTATGTCCACGCCCAGTTCCTTGGCCGCCCTGCGGGCGGCGGGCATGGCCTTCACGGGCCCGGAGGGGGCGGCGGGAGCGGCCGGGGCGGGAGCCTTGGCCGACGCGGGCTTGCCCCCGGCCGCAGCCGCGGCCGCGGGTGCGGCGCCTCCCTCGATCCGGGCCGGGGTCTCCCCCGGCGCCGCGATCACGCCCAGGAGCGTCCCCACCGCGACGACCTGCCCGGGTTGCACGACGATCTGGAAAAGCGTCCCGTCGGCGGGGCTCTCCACCTTGTTGGTGATCTTGTCGGTCTCCACCTCGTACAGGTCGTCCCCCTGCTTGACGGCGGCACCCTCGGCCACGAACCACTTGGAGACCTTCCCGGTCTTCATGGTCAGGCCGAATTTCGGCATGGCGAGTTCAACGCTCACGGTTCCACTCCTGATGCGTGTTGTGGGAGGGTGCGTCCAGGGAGGCGCCCCTCAGCGATCTTGGATTCACTAAAAATTCCCCCACGCTTCGACCCATTCCCGCATGACTGAGGTCGCGGCCTGGATGCGCCGGACCTTCCGGTAGGTCACCTCACGCCGGTTCCCGTTGGCGTTCGTCAGCATGTTCCCCAGAATGTCCTCGAACGCGCAGGTCCCGTTCGCCTTGACCGTCGTCAGGAAGCATGTCCGCCCATCGACCTCGACCTTGTCGTGTGGCCGCAGTCCCTTCGTGCACTTCGCCCTGTTGGCGCGTACCTCCTTGTGGTGCTGCTGGGCCGGATGCCGGTA
>JAISTH010000003.1 GCA_031272715.1 Desulfovibrio sp. | reverse complement strand
CAAAACGGTCAAAATGACGCCTCGGTGCAAATTGCCATATTTAATTTATTTTAAGCGGAAAACCTTGCCTGTGGCGGGTCTCAGGAGGGTGTTGGGGGTGGATCCGGGCAAGTCAAGTCATACCATCTCCTTGTTTTCGGTATCTTAGTTGCGGTTATTAAATTATAATCGCTAAGTGTTAACTCAATAGGCAAATTTCAATACGCTTATTCATCTTCCAAGTATTTCTTAGTCTGCAAACAAAATGTTTAACTTGTTATTCTAAATATACGCTTCAATTTAGCCTTGACAACAACAAAAACATACATAAGATAGCCATAATTTATAAAAATCGACACACGACATGGGGGGAGTATGCAAGAACGCACCGAATCCACGAATCGAACCCGACGGCCTGAGGCACCCTCGTTCCCCGGCCCTATATTCACGGGGTCCGCGACCATGTGGGAATCCTACCTCTCCTACGCCATCAAACGGGAATTCAAGTCCAACACCTACATCCTGCGCCCGGGCGACAAGGTCACGCACCTGTGCTACGTGCAGAAAGGCGAGGTCCTCGTCACCCGGTACTTCAACAACGCCACGAAGCAGGTCTTCGTCGCCAGGGACGGGGCCATGACGGGCTTCCTCGGCCTCTTCATGCGCTCCCTGCCGCAGGCATCGTGGCGGACGCTCCAACCCTGCACCTGCTGGCTCTTCCCCAAGGCGTGCGTCGTCAACGGCCTCCCGCAGGAGCTGCTGCTCAACCTGCTGGAACAGCAGACTGCGCTGGGATGCACCATGATCCGCCGATGCCCACCGAAGGCGTCCCGGGGGCAGGAATCCCGCACCGCGCAGATGCTCCTCCACATCATGGACATCTGCGGCCCCGGCCGTCCCCGGAACGGCGGCAGGGTCAACGTGGTCCCCAACATCAGCCAGGAAATGGTCAGCGGCCTGCTGGACATGCACCCCGTCACCCTGAACAGGATACTGGCCACCTTCAGGACGCAGGGCATCATCGGCAAGTTCACGAAGACGAGCCTCGAGATCCTGGACGTGGACGAGCTGATCCAGCGGGCCACGTCGCCGTCGCAGGATACCTGCGACGACTGACCCCGGAGGGCGAAGGGAGGGAAGGGGAGAGGGGCCGCTGTAGGAGAGGGAAGCCGCTGTGGGAGAGGGGGGCCGCTGTCGGCCCGGGAAAGGGGGTGCATCGCCCCGGGGCGTCCCGGTACGATGCGCGGGAGGCTCAGTCCTCGAAGCGGTCGGCTATCTGCTGGAACTCCGGCTGGAGACGGTCGAAGGCGTCGAAGACGTCGGGATCGAACTGGGTGCCCCGCCCTTCGCGCATGATCGCATAGGCCGGATCATGGGGCATGGCGGGCTTGTAGACGCGCTTGCTGCGCAGCGCGTCGTAGACGTCCGCGACGCTCATGAGACGGGCGCTCAAGGGGATGTCCTCCCCCTTGAGCTTGCGCGGATACCCGGTGCCGTCCCAACGTTCGTGGTGGGCGTACGCGATGTCCCCGGCAACGGCGAGGAAGGATTCCTCCCCCAGCAGATCCGTCGTTGAGGTGAGCACCTCGTGCCCGAAGGTGGCGTGCCCCTTCATGACCTCGAACTCCTCTTCGGTGAGCTTTCCGGGCTTGTGCAGCACCGCGTCGGGGATGGCCACCTTCCCGACGTCGTGCAAGGGCGCCGAGAGATACAGCCAGGAAACGTCGTCCGGAGTCAGCCGTCCGGCGAACTTCGGGTCCTTCGCCAATTCCAGGGCCAGAAGCCGGACGTAGTTCTGGGTCCGCTTGATGTGGGCGCCGGTCTCGGGATCCCGCCACTCCGCGAGATTCGCCATGGAGTGGATGGTGGCCTCCTGGGTCAGCACCAGCTGCCGGGTGCGCTCCCGGACCAGTTCGTTCAGGTGGTCCCTGTGGCGCTTCAACTCGAGCTGGCTGGCCACCCTGTTGCGCACGAGGGCCGCCTGGAAGGGCTTCTTTATGTAGTCCTGGGCCCCCAGAGCCAGGCCCGTCGCCTCGTCCACGCCATCGTCCTGGGCGGTGATGAAGATCACCGGGATGTCCTTGGTCCTCGGGGACTCCTTGAGGCGGCGGCAGGCCTCGTAGCCGTTCATGCCGGGCATGACGACGTCGAGCAGGATGATGTCCGGGGGAGGATCCCCCTCGGCCAGGCGCAACGCATCGGCGCCGTTCCTGGCGAACATGATGGTGTAGCTGTCCCGCAGGCTCTCGCTCAGGATGCGGAGATTCTCGGAGGCGTCGTCCACGACGAGCACGCGGCTCGGAACCGCGACCGGGGCGAACTCGTTCAACGCTTCTCTCCGGACGTCTCGGCCGCGATGACATCGGCCAGATGGCGCGCCGTCTTGTGGACCAGTCTGCTCTGCGCCAGCACGAGATCGTCGTAGGTGGCCCCCTCGACCGGCGCATCGTCCACGACCAATCCTCTCGAGAGAACGGCCCCTCCCTTCAGGAGACTCCATCCGGCGATGAAGGTCACCTTGCCCCCCATGGTGCCGTCCAGCCTCTCCACGTCCATGGTGAACGACCACGTGGTCCGTTGGGCCTCATCGTCCTCCACGGCGATCCCCTTGGGCATCAGGACGCGGGTGAACTCCTCACGCAAGACCCGTCCGATGTTTCCGGAGAGCGGCTCGGCCCAGCAGTGGAACTGGGCTATGGAGAGCTGCGACTTCCCCTCGATGCGGGTGACGATGCCGTTGCGGTCGAGGTACTCCGGCACGGTGACCCGGGCGATGCCGAGATTCTTTCCGCCGAGGCGGTCCACCGTCTGGACGGGCCACTGGCTCTCGAAGAGGTAGTAGGTGATCGGGGCGCTGCGGCCGCAGGCCACGAGTCCGAAGGACATGAGCATCAGGACGAGGATGCGCCAACCCATGGCAGTCTCCATGTACAGGGACGGAACGCCTCGTCGCAGGACGAGGCTCGTTTCCGCAGACATCACGTCCGCGGCGCGGATGCCGTGCCAGACGTCGGGATCCACGCGACATCTGCACCCATGGCCGGAGAATAGCAGGCCGGGACGATGCGTCAAGGCGCTCCCGGCGCTTCAACGGGGCATCTCGGACGACGGCCTGCGAACGTCGGGGATCAGGAGGTCGCCGCGATGCCGGAGGCAGGCTTGCCCTGCGGCCCTTGTCATGATGCCGGGACGGCCAGTCAACCAATCCGCTAAAAAAGTATTTCACTTTGCACCCGGAAGTTGTAGATTTCACAGATAATGACCGCCCTCTCCGACGACGGACTCGCCGCAGGCATGCACCGACACCAGGCCTGACGCCATGCCAAGGCGCCGGGGAGGCGGTCCGGCATCGGCCGCAAGGTCGCCACGGGACACGGTCGTGGGCGACCCGGACGCCACGGGAAGCCGCAGGCGATCCACATTCCACTGTGTCGACGCCGTGGATGCGTCAAGCGACTTTCGTCCAGAATGGCGTGAACTCTCAACACAAGAAGGTAGCGACATCCCCCCATGCTCGCAATGCACAGTGACCGGATCCGCTGCTGCCGGACTCCCCGCTGCTGTTGCGAAGCCTTCTACGAACCCCGATTTTCGCGGATGCGGGAATGGACTGCCCTTTCCTCCAGCACTAGGAGCAAAGGGGACTTATGGCATTTTCTGACGAATTTTCTGGCATCGCATCCTCTACAGTGCACTTGATAACTTGGGGATGCAGAAAAAGGACTAGCGATTTCAAAATCTTGATGTCAACGGCATGACACATTGTCAGTCAGTCTTGCAAGTACATTTTGCTTGCATGAACGCATCGACATTTTGGCACGCCATCACCCCCCTATTCAATGGAGTGTCTCGCCATGCACAAAACAATTTCAATATTTGGAATTTTGCTAATCGCATGTATGCTGTCCGTTAGTTGCACCAGTAAATATGGTGCAAAGAAAATGGTCGCCAACTACTACCCTCAGTGCTACCAGCCGATATCGCAGTTGCGCGCTGACGAGAACACCGGAACGACAAGTGCTGTCATCGGCGCCGCGGCAGGGGCCGTTGTCGGCGCTGCCGTTGGTGCGGTGTCCACGCGAAGCGTGCAGGGTGCGGTCGCTGGCGCCGCGGCAGGGGCGGCCGCTGGCGGCCTTGGCGGTCTAGTCGTCGGCAAGGCGCAGAAGAAGGCGCAGGACGATGCCATGCTGCGCCAATATGCGATGAAACTTGATGAAGATACTTCACAAATGACTCGTGAGACAGCAGCGGCAAAAGTCTCTCTTAAATGCTATACTGAACAATTCAATGAACTCAAAGCGCAATATACATCAGGTGCAATGAATAAAATCGACTACATTAAGCATTTTGACGAAATCAGAGCTGGGCTCACAGAACTTTCGACAATGCTTGACGAATCGACATTAGCCATTGCGGAAAAAGAGACACAATACAGACAGGCATTTACTGCTTCATACACTACCGTTGCTGCAATGTCGCCAAGGAAGAAAAAGGCCGCCATGAAGAAGGCGCAGAAGAAATTCATAGCACAGCAACAGACTGCTGCACCTGCCCTCACACAGCAACCGTCACCTGCGCCTGCAACTCCAGCACCTATTAATAATGCGGAAATAACGGATAAAATTCTTGTAATGGAGTCCACAAAAGAGGACATGGGAGGCGTGAAAGTTGCGTTGCAGGACATGATGGCAAAATATAACGCTGAATACGAACAAGAAGTCGGCCCTGCACCAATTTAAATAAAAAAGTTACACGAGGGCAATCACATGACATTTTTAGTGGCAACAATTACAATTATTTTAATTATCGCTTTAGGTATTGGCATTTATGCCTTTTTCTCTTATCACACCATTCATAAATCTCAAGCAAATTTGCTTGAGGACGAAAACAATTCCGCTGAAATCCATGGCGACCACTACGGTAATTTCTTAAAACAGTTTGAAGATAAATACAAAGTTTCTCTTAAAGAGATAATTAAATCAATCGAAGCCCCGAAGAAACATAATTTCTGGAATGTCCTAATCTCTATCGATAGCACTAAAAAGAAGGGAGTACTCGAACTTCTAAAATCAATTTTTCGCGAACCTGGTAAATTTGGCAGTTTTCTGCAGAAACAAATCTGCCATTTTACAATGTGGACTTCACGCCACTTCATTGATCCTGTTATATCAAAGCACCCTTTGGCTTTCCTTGGCGTTGGCACCTCAGGCATCATGATAATGGATTTCAAAAAGATATCTGAGGAATATTGGGTAATGGGTGCAATTACTATTGGTTTGATTATTTTCATCTGCGCCTTAATTTCTATTGGATCAATATTTTTAAAGCTCAAACCTGCCGTAGTATTTGACATCGGTATGGCAACATGCTTCCCCCAGTCATGGAGAAAGAACATCTTAAACTGCTTAATAACTCTCCTCATCATCGGCTTCGGTGTCCATTATCAAAAAATGGAGTCTAGATCAGGATCTGCAGTTAAAGACGCATACCAATACATCAAAGAGCAGCTTAGCGACATACGCGATGAGCTGGACGTTGTCGACAAAAACATAAATATTCTTGCCGTCAATACTGAAAAACTCTCCCAAGCCATACGTGCAGGGAATATCGACTACGCAAAACGACTCATAGGAGAGTACCATCTCGACCCAAACCTAGAATACCTTACAGACGATTCGGGAGTCGAACGGTATATCGGACCGGCTTTCTCAATCCTGCACGACGATATCCCGAATCAACTTGAATTGCTCACGCTTCTGGATAACAGCATAAAAGATAGCACTTCAAATCTTGAACATTTGTCAATATCCAATAAAGAATATAAAATCGACAGCGCAAGACGAGACTACAAGGATTGGAAATATTACGCAGACTACGTTGTGAAGAACTACCCTGAATACACCTTTGGCCCTGTAATACTTTACGACGTTCCGGAAACGATTGACGGACTGGCGAAGAGCGCACCCCGAAGGATCCAAGGCCTTCCGAAGCCCTCGTACACGCTCTGGGAACTTGCGATCCTCACGAACCAGTTCGGAACTCTGCACAACCTTGTCAAATGTTGCGTGCCCAAAGGAATCGTCATTAATTACCTGAAGAAACAAATCCAAGACATTGACAACAATGCACAAAAAGTGCTCTATGAAGACAGCGATTGCATAACCGAGGTCCCTCAGGAAATCCATGCGCTGCGTGACTCGCTCGCAAAGCAGAATTACAAGACCAAAGACAATCTGAAAAAACTTGTCTACCTTGAATACAAAGATATGTCTGACGAAATGATCACCGAGAACTGCAAGAGCAGCAAGGACCGCTACAAATACGATTGGCGGGTGCGCCGCAAACGCACACTTGAGACCGAGTTGGAGAGGCTTGTCTCGGCACCTGCGGAAGATGCAAAATAGGACATTGCATCGGCTTTGCAACTGCAACTGGAATATCTTCCTAGCGCAAATTCGTGACGGCCTGAACCTGTCATCTTGAAATGCCCTAGAAGGCTGCTTCAGACACCAAAAAGGGCCACCCTGGCAAAATGAGGGTGGCCCTTTTTTTCATTGAAGCTTCACTTTGAACGCCATGAAGCGATCTCGTCACATCAACGAGGAGCCTGTCTCCCCCTCAGCAACACCTCTGGATTGCGCTCGAGCGTTGTTGCCAGCTCACGCAGCGCCCTCGCCGCAGAGACCGCCTCCTGCAACAGACGCTGCGACTCCTGGACCGTCTTCGAGTTCTTGCCGGTGAACTCCTGTAACGACTGCGCCAGTTGGCGAACCTCCTGCGCCGCATTGTGCACCGAAGTGAACGCCCTGTTCAGATAGGCCAGACTTTCCGGAGTCTTGTCGGTAAGGAGCTGGGACACCTCGTCGAGGCGCTTCAAAGCATCGGTCAGGGACGATGTCAGTTCTGGGGTGAATACCTCCTTGGCCCGACGGAAGGTCTCCGCGAAGGCGTGAATGCCCTCGGTGATCTCCTCGTCTCCGGATAGCTTCGCCAGACTGGCCAGGATGTTATCCACTCTGAGCACCAGCTGCTCCATCGGCAGCTTTTCGATCGCCCGTTGCAGAGAGTCCAGCGGCGATGGTATCGTCGGTATCTCAAGGGCTGGATCATGGGACTTGAAATTCAGCGGAGCCCCTGGATAGAAGTCCAACTCGACTCGGTACTGCCCTGTTATGATGCTCTGCATCTGGAGCCGGGCACGCATCCCCGCCTTGACCATGCGTTGGACCAGTTCGCGCTCGAAAGCCTCGGAGACGTCCGTCCCTCCGTCCATACGTACCAGCGTCTTCGCATCGATCTGGATCATCACCGGGATCAGCACTTTGGAGACATCGCCTTCGCTGGCCACGAGCCGGATTCTCGTGACGCTCCCCAACGGCACGCCACGGAACACCACCGGGGCACCCTTGGAAAGACCGCTCACGGAACTGTCGAAGTAGAGTGCGTATTCCGTGTCAGAGGAGAGAAACTTGCTCGCCCCGAGGACGACGATGATCAGGATGAAAAGCAGGCAGGCGCCGGTAACGAAAAAGCCCACTAGTATCGTTTTTCTACGGGTTTGCATTATATCCCGCCTCCTGCGTGCACGTTCGCCATTTTACCGCCAGAAGGCAGTCCCGGCATCGGACCTTCGCCGCCACGAGTCAGGAATCGCATCACCACGGGGGGCGTGGACGGATCCGTCAGCATGTCCTGCGGCCTGCCTTTCGCGGCCATCCTCTTGGAGTCGGCGTCCAGGAAGATGCCGTTGGTGGCGATGGAGAGGATGCTGGCCAGCTCGTGGGAGACGATGATGAAGGTGGACTGCAGACTCTGGCTGAGTTCCACCACGAGTTCGTCCAGCTGTCGGCTGCTCACGGGATCGAGGCCTGCGGAGGGCTCGTCCAGGAAGAGTATTTCCGGATCCAGGGCCAGCGCCCTGGCCAGTCCGGCCCGCTTGCGCATGCCGCCGCTGATCTCCGAAGGGTAGAAGTCCTCGAATCCCGCAAGCCCCACCATGGACAGCTTCACGACCACCTGCCGACGCAGTTCCTCGGGATCGAGGTCGGTGTACTGTTCGAGGATCAGCCCCACGTTCTCCGCCAGGGTCATGGAACTCCACAGCGCCCCGTTCTGGAAGAGGGTGCCGCATCGGCGCATGACCTTGTACCGGGTCTCCTCCTCACCCGGCCAGAACGCGGAGCTGCCGTAGTTCACGCTGCCGGACTGCGGCTCGGCAAGTCCCATGAGCACCCGCAGCAGGGAACTCTTGCCGCAGCCCGACCCGCCCATGATGAAGAATATGTCCTGCGGCGCGACGTCGAAGACGACGTCCCGCATGAGGACCCGGTTGCCGTAGCCCACCTTCAGGTCCCGGACGCTGAGCACCGGGCCTCCCAGCGCAGCCGCCCGCTCCAGTTTTCTCTTGCCGGCCATTTGTCTCCTTCCGAACGCACCGTTTCGGGAGAGCCGTTCAGAGTTTGAGGGCGTTGAAGAAGATCGTTATCAGGGCCGTCATCACGATGATGCCCACGATGGCGTGCACGACGGCGGCGGTGGTGGCGTTCCCGACGGCCTGGGCGCTCCTGCCGCACCTGAGTCCCTGGTAGCATCCCACCACGCCGATGACGATGCCGAACACCACGGCATACACCAGGCCGATGAGCACGTGGTAGAAGGGGGTCATGTTCAGGGTGGCCGAGTAGTATTCCATGGGGTTGAGGTTCAGGACGAGTATGCCCACGAGATAGCCACCGAGGCATCCCATGATGTCGGCGTAGAGCGTGAGCAGGGGGATCATGAGGGTGAGGGCCAGCACCCTGGGGAGGACGAGGAACTCCAGGGGGGATATCCCGTTGACCTCCAGGGCGTCCACCTCCTCGTTGACCTGCATGGTTCCGAGCTCCGCGGCGAACGCGGCTCCCACGCGGCCTGCCATGACCACCCCCACCATGATGGCTCCCATGATCCGCAGCATGGCTATGCCCACGAGTCCGGCCACGTAGATCTCGGCGCCGAAACGGGCCAGCTGCACGGCTCCCACGAAGGCCAGGATGAGGCCGAACAGCATGCTGGTGCAGGCGACGATGGGCAGCGAGCGCATGCCGCAGGTCTCCATCGCGCCGAAGAAGTCCTGGAAGCGCATCTGGGTGCGCCCCAGCAGCATCCCGTGAAAGGCCTGGAACAACGACTTCAGGAAGCCGAGGAAATCCGCCACGTCCGGGGCAAGGCTCAGGAACCACGCCCCAATGTGGAAAAGGAAGGGGTCTCGGGGCTTTTTGGGGGTCTTGCAGGTGGAAGGACGCTGGGCCATGTTCACGAGGCGGCTCAGCCCGTCGGGAACATGCAGGGTGACGGCGATGTCGCTCGATCGGGCAACCTTCATCATCCGCACAAGGAAGACCAGCAGGCTCGAGTCCCACTGTCCCAGTCCCCGGGCCTCCAGCAGCAGTTCCCGGACGCCGCCCTTGAGCTTCAGCAGCGCGTCCTCCATCGCCGGAGTGGAGTCCGTGTCGATGTTCCAGGTGCCCCCCACCACCACCTGCAACACGTCTCCATGGCACTGGGCGTTGACTTGCGGATCTGCATCCATGCCAGTACTATACTTGTCTCGCACTAGGGGCGCAAGGCGCCGACCGGTTTTGCGAACCGCCGGCGGACGCCCCGGTTCCGTCCCGAAGCCGCCTCGGCGACGCGTTCCGCCGGAGCGCCGCCATCCCTGTCCCGTGCCGCGCCAAAAGGCGCGACCGCGGCCGGCCCCATCCGCTCCCGTCCCCATGGACGCCGACAAGGACTCCCATGTCGCTGCTGCAAGGTCTCAAATTCTCCGCCCCCCCGGTCTTCCTCGTCGACGGCTCCGCCTTCATCTTCCGGGGCTTCTTCGGCAACGCCGCCCTGCGCACCTCCAACGGCTTCCCCACCGGCGCCATCGTGACCGTGACGAGACTGCTCATGCGCATCCTGCGCGAGGAACAGCCCCGCTACATGATCTTCCTCCGGGACGGCCGGGGGAAGAACTTCCGCCACGAGATATTCCCCCAGTACAAGGCCAACCGGGAGGCGACCCCGGAGGATCTCGTCCGGCAGATCCCTCCGGTGGAGACCTTCGTGAAGTCCCTGGGCATCCGGCTGGAGGTCACCGTCGACTGCGAGGCCGACGACTGCATCGCCTCCCTGGCTGAGCGATTCCAGGCGACGAACCCCGTGGTCATCGTCAGCGGCGACAAGGACCTGAAGCAGTGCCTCGCCCCTCAGGTCGTCATGTGGGATCCCTCCGCCAAGAAGGAGGAGAAGCTCGTCACCGTGGAGAGCTTCACCGAGGAGACGGGCATCCAGCCCTCCCGCTGGCCCGACATGCAGGCCATCACCGGGGACGCCAGCGACAACATCCCCGGCGTCCCAGGCATAGGCCCCAAAAACGCCCTGGAACTCTTCTCCATATGCAAGAGCCTCGAGGAGATACGGGAACGCTTCACCCTGCTCCCCCAGAAGTTCCGGAAGCGGCTGGCCGACCACCTGGACGACATCCTCCTCTACCGCCAGCTCACCACCCTGCGGCGCGACGCCCTCCCCGACTTGACCCTCGAGGACATCGCCGTGCGTCCCATGGACGTGGAGACCTGCCAGGCCATGTGCCGGGAATACGAACTCTACGCCATGAACCGCGAGATGGCCGCCCTGCACAATCTCCGCCAGTCCCGGGAAGGCAGCATGGGCCTCGGGATGGCCGGCGCGCCGCTGCCGCCGCCACGGCCCGAGACGCCCGGCCCCCAGGAAACGCCCGCCGCCGAGACCGCACGTGCAGACGGCGAAGGGAGCGAGGACGAAAAGACGCCGATGGACGCCGTGACAATGGCCTGGCAGACCGGGGCCTCGTCGATGCCGAGCATCGCGGCATCCGGAGCCGATCTGCCCGACCTGGCATCGACCCTGGACCTCCCGGACCCTCGCACCGTCGCCGCCGCCCTGTATCTGCCCGAAGGCGGCAAGCTGTCCCCGCACCTTGCCGTCGTCGACAGGAGCCACATCGAAGGGGATTCCACGGAAGGAACCATCGAGGAATGGCGCTGGACGGGCCCGGCGGATCCCCTGCTCGTCTACCTCGCCAAGGTCGGGCTCCTGGTGGCCGTCGACGTGAAGGACCTGCTCCGGCGCCATGAGGGATTCCGCCCGGATCCCTCCCGCTGCTTCGATCTCGGTCTCGCCGACTACCTCGTCAACCCCGAGGAGAACGACCATTCCTGGAAGCGTCTGACCGCGCAGTGGGGAGGATCCTTCGCCGCCACCGAGCGGGGCCCCGGCGCCCTCGCCCTGCGCATGGCCGCGGCCCTCCGCCGACGTCTCGCCGACGACGGCCTCCTCGACCTCTACCGGAACCTGGAACTGCCGCTGATTCCCGTCCTCGCCGACATGGAGCGGGCGGGACTGGCCATCGACCCCGCGGCCTTCAAGGTCTTCCGCAAGGAAGTGGAGGAGGAGATCGACCGGCTCACCAGACAGGTGCACGAGGCCGCCGGGGAGGATTTCAACCTGCGCTCCGCCAAGCAGCTCGGCGAGGTCCTCTTCGACCGCCTTGGCCTCGCATCGTCCCAGAAGACCAAGAGCGGACAGTCCTCCACCAGCCAGCAGGCCCTGGAGAAGCTCGCCGGCAAGCATCCCGTGGTCGATCTGATGCTCCAGCACCGCAAGTACGAGAAGCTGCGGTCCACCTACCTCGACCCCCTCCCGAATCTCGCGGACAACCAGGGCCGCATCCACACGACCTTCAACCAGAAGGCCACCGCCACCGGCAGGCTCTCCTCCAGCAACCCCAACCTGCAGAACATCCCGATCCGGGGCCCCATGGGGAAACGCATGCGGGGCTGCTTCATCCCCGCGCCCGGCAACTGCATGGTGTCCGCCGACTACTCCCAGGTGGAACTGCGCGTCCTCGCCCACATGTCCCAGGATCCGGCCCTGCGTCAGGCCTTCGCCGACGGCGAGGACATCCACCTCAGGACGGCCACGCTCATCTTCGACCTGCCCGCGGACCAGATCACCCCGGACCAGCGCCGCAGCGCCAAGACCATCAACTTCGGGCTGCTCTACGGGATGGGCCCCCAGAAGCTCGCCCAGGAACTCAACGTCACCATCGGGCAGGCCAAGGAGTTCATCGCCAGATACTTCGAGAAGCTGTCGACGCTCAAAGCCTTCTACGACGCGGTGGAGGCCGACGCCAAACGCCAGCGCTACGTCACCACCCTCGGGGGGCGAAGGCGCTGGGTGCCGGACATCCTCTCCACCAACAACCAGGTGTTCGCCACGGCGAGACGGCAGGCCATCAACACGGTGATCCAGGGTTCGGCCGCCGACATCATCAAGCTGGCCATGCTGGCGGTGGCCGACGATGCCCGGCTCCGGGACCTGAAGGCGCGGATGGTCCTGCAGATACACGACGAACTGCTGCTGGAGTGCCCCATCGGGACGGGGGACGATGTCGGAGGGCGCACCGCGCAGCTCATGGAGAAGGTCGCGCCTGGCGGAGTCACGCTCTCGGTGCCGCTGGTCGTCGATTGGGGCGTGGGGGCGAACTGGGGCGACGCCCACTAGGGATTTTGCCAGGACTGCACGAGGGGATCGCGACGATTGCCAAAGGCACCGGTCGTCGCGAAAGAGGGCCGAATCCCGTCCGGGATCGCCGCCGGACGGGAACGACACGGCACGTCGCGTCCCCGGGCCGGTCCCGACGCAGGTCTAGCGCAGGATCGTCTGCAGCGTTTCCGCCCGGGCGCCGCTGGTCCGCTCGAGGAAGTGCCGCAGCCGCTCCTGCACCTTCTTGTGCCGCGGCGCGAAATCGAACAGGGTCGCCGCCGCCTCCCGCCCCGCCTCGAACCCCGGATCGTTCCTCCTCCCCGACGCCGTGAGGTCCGCAAAGCGCAGGCAGGCCTCGATGATGGGGTCGAGATACCTGTTGTCCGCCCCCACGAAATACGCCCCCCAGAACATGTGCAGGACCGTGGGCTCGGAGAGGATGTTCCACTTCGTCAGCGGGGCCGGGCTGGACGCGATCTGGCGGCGCAGCGCGTCCCGTCCCTCGAGGAGATTCCGGGAAACGGCCTCGGCATCGGACAGCTGCGCCAGATGCGCCGCCCAGGCGATCACGGCGTCAACCTGCTGGGAACGCACCGGAGGAGGGTAGAACCTCGTCCGCGTCCCGGGGTACTGCACCATGACCTCCGCGATGAAGGCGGCCAGCATCATCCTCTTGCCGGCATCCCTGAGCACGCCTGCCGCATCGAAGGATCTGACGATGCCCGGGAGCGCCTCCTGCCGCTTCTCGACGTAGAAATATTCCATGTCCCTGGCGTATGCGGCCATGGGCTTGGAAACCGAGAGCGCCGCCCGGGCCAGGCCCGTCCACGCAAGAAGCAGCATGACGATGCAGCAGCACCGCACGAATCCCTTCATCAACCTCCCCCCCGATTGCCATCCGGATGGGCGCCGCCGCCAGACGGGGCCCCATGCACCATCACCACCGGTCCGACGTGTCCCATGGCCCCGTGTGCAGACGTGCAGTGCATATCAGGCCGTCCAGCCGGCCGAGGAGCTCGTCCGCGAGCCCTCCTCCCTGCATGGGCTGCCCGAAGACGTCCTCCCGCTGGACCGTCAGCGCCCCTTCGTCCACCGCTTCGGGGAGGGTGCGGTTCAGCGTCGCCGCGAGCTTCGCGGACATGAAATATTTTTCGGCCTCGTCGAAATAGCGGTTCACGAGCTCTTCGAGGGGCTGCTCCTGAGCCTTCCAGGTCCCGTGGCGCCCGGAGACCCCATAGGCGCTCGAGGGCCGCAATGCCGCGGCCAGGCACAGCGCGGCATGGACGTTGTTGCAGGCGGCCCCGGGGACGCCGCCCCGCCAGCCCCAGAGCCAGGGCGTGCGCGGGAAGAGGACCCCCTGGTTCTCGCCGAGTTCCAGCAGATCCAGACTCCGGCCGATCGCATCGTGCAGCACCTCGGACAGCGGGGAATCCTCGACGTACGGCTCGTCCAGCCTCCAGTCCCACGTCACCTTGAATATGGCGCTGTACGACCTGGGGAGCGCCTCGAACTTCTGCAGCAGTCCCGTGAACCAGACGTTGGCGTCCGGACTCTCCGGCGTCTCGAGATGCGAGTAGCTGAGAAGGTAGCGCCCCTTGCCCCGGCGGCCGTGGATCACCAGCGGCTGGCCTTCGAGGAAGGACGCCGAGACGTCCACGCCATGGCGTGCCCGCCAGTCCTCGAAGACGTTCTTCGGCACGTCGCTCAGAGGCAGGTCCGCCACCCAGAAGTCGTCGCCCGGTCCGCGGCAGGTGGCCAGCACCTCGACGTCGCCGCCCTCCTCGGGGGCGAAGCGTCCCGGCCACCAGACGGGCAGGGGTATCAATCCGTCCTCCCTCGGGGACGAACTGCCCTTGGACCCATCGCCGCGCGGGAAATGGGTACGGAGCCTCAGTCCCTCCGCCTTCGGGGACAGATGGCCCTTCGCCGGGCATTCGGCGAGAACGTGTCCGGAGACGAGATGCTGGAATCGCGCCGGATAGGGGGCGCGGCGCCAGGGACAGAGGCCCAGCCCCTGGGCCGGATCCTCGTGGGTGAGGGCGAGACCTGCGCCGCCGCAGAACCCCATGTACACGCCCCCTTCCTCGACGAACCGCACGATGGCCTCCCGGCCTGCGGCGCCGAGAGCGGCGGCCTTCCGGGCGGCACTGCCCCCGGGAACCAGCAGCACGGATATGCCTTGCTTGCCTAACGGCTCGCCATCGGCTAATTCAGCACATTTCGCCAGGCTGAAGGGCAGGTTGTGCGCGGTCAGGGCCCTCAGCATCATGGCCCCCCAGATGTCGACGCCGTCCCACAGCACGTTGAGTTTCACTCGTGGTCGCATGGCCCGAGACTATTGCCACATCACGGAGTTTGCAAGATGCCCCAGAATCTTCCCAAGGGCTACGAACCTCGGGACGTCGAGACCAGATGGCGCGAGCACTGGGAAACGACGGGGATGTTCACCCCCGACCCGGACGATCCCGGGGAGGCCTACGCCATCGTCATCCCGCCCCCCAACGTGACGGGATTGCTGCACATCGGCCACGCCCTGAACCTGACCCTCATCGACGTCTGCTGCCGGCACGCGAGGCAGAAGGGGAAGAACGTCCTCTGGATCCCGGGCACGGACCACGCCGGCATCGCCACGCAGAACGTCCTCGAACGGAGCCTGGCCAAGGAGGGTCTCACGCGGCACTCCCTGGGACGGGAGGCCTTCGTGGAGCGGGTCTGGGCCTGGCGCGACGAATACGGCCACCGCATCCTGGACCAGATCAAGGCCCTCGGGGCCTCCGTGGACTGGAGCAGGGTGCGGTTCACCATGGACGAGGGGCTGTCCACCGCCGTGCGCAAGGTCTTCGTCCAACTCTATAAGGAAGGGCTCCTCTACAGGGGCAACTACATCGTGAACTGGTGCTCCCGCTGCCACACGGCGCTGGCCGACGACGAGGTGGAGCACCGGCAGCAGGCGGGCAAGCTCTGGAAGGTCCGCTACCGGCTCGCCGACGGGAGCGGGGAGGGGATCGTCGTGGCCACGACCCGGCCCGAGACCATCCCCGGCGACACCGCCGTGTGCGTCCACCCCGAGGACGAGCGATACGCCCATCTCATCGGGCGCCGGGCGAAGGTCCCGGTCCTCGGACGCGAAGTCCCCGTCATCGCCGACACGTACGTCGACCGGGAATTCGGCACGGGGGCCCTCAAGGTGACCCCCTGCCACGACCCCAACGACTGGCTGCTCGGGAAGACCCACGATCTGGAGTTCGTCCAGGTCATCGACGACAAGGGGATGATGACCGCCGAGTCCGGCCCCTACGACGGCATCCCCAAGGAGCAGTGCCGCCAGCGGATACTCGAGGACATCGCCGCGGCCGGCGACCTGCTCGGGGAGGAGCCCATCGAGCACTCCGTGGGGCACTGCTACCGCTGCGACACGGTCGTCGAACCCCACGTGTCCGTCCAGTGGTTCGTCGCGGCGACGAAGCTGGCCCAGGCCGCAAGGGACGCCATCCCCGGAAGGACGAAGCTCTACCCGGAGACCTGGCTCAAGACCTACTACCACTGGCTGGACAACATCAGGGACTGGTGCGTCAGCCGCCAGATATGGTGGGGACATCGCATCCCGGCCTGGACCTGCGAGGCCTGCGGCGAACTCGTCGTCGAGGAGACGGCGCCCGCCGCCTGCCCCTCCTGCGGCGGGACGGCCCTCGCGCAGGACGAGGACGTGCTGGACACCTGGTTCTCCTCGGCGCTGTGGCCCTTCTCAACCATGGGCTGGCCCGAGAGGACCAAGGAGCTCGCGCGCTGGTATCCCACGACGGTGCTGGTGACGGGATTCGACATCCTCTTCTTCTGGGTCGCTCGCATGATGATGATGGGCATCCACTTCATGGGCGAGCCCCCCTTCCGGGCCGTGTACCTCCACGCCCTCGTGCGGGACGCAGAGGGGCGCAAGATGTCGAAGTCCACGGGCAACGTCATCGACCCCCTCGTCATGATCGAGAAGTACGGCTGCGACGCCATGCGCTTCACCCTCACGGCCTTCGCCGCCATGGGCCGCGACATACGCCTCTCCGAGGAGCGCATCGAGGGGTACCGGCACTTCGTCAACAAGCTCTGGAACGCCGCCCGGTTCGCCCTGATGCATCTCGAGACCATGCCCGACCCGATGCCGCTGGAGTCGGTGGAGGGTCTGCATCACCGATGGATCCTCCACCGTCTGGAAGGGGCCAAGGAGGAGGTCGATCTCGCCTTGGAGGAATACCGGTTCAACGACGCCGCCCAGTGCTGCTACAAGTTCCTCTGGAGCATGTTCTGCGACTGGTACCTCGAGCTGATCAAGCCGGACCTGCAACGGGAGGATCGGCAGGGGGCGGCGAGATTCGTGCTGTGGACGACGCTCCGGGAACTGCTGGTCCTGCTGCACCCCATCATGCCCTTCGTGACCTCCGAGATATGGCGGGCGCTGCCCTCGCCGAAGGAGGGGGATCTCGCCCTCGAACCCTACCCCCCGGCCAGGCCGGGCTGCCTGCGGCCGAAGGAGGCCGCCGACATGGAGTTCGTCCAGGGCGTGATCGTCGCGGTGCGCACCATCAAGGCGGAACTCGACATCCCCCCCTCCCACAAGGTCCCCCTCCTGCTCGCCCCCGCGGACGACGCCCAGACCGGTTTGCTGGAGGCCAACCGGGAGACCCTCACGGTGCTCGCCCGGCTGGAATCCATCGGGATGGGGCGCGACATCGCGGCCCCCAAGGCGTCCGCCTCCGCCGTGGTGGAGGGATGCAAGGTCATCGTGCCCCTTCACGGGTCCGTGGACCTGACCGGGGAACTGGCGCGTCTGGACAAGGAGATCGGCAAGTTGACCAAGGATCTGGAAGGCGTCCAGAAGAAGCTGGCCAACGAGGACTTCATCGCCAAAGCCAAGCCCGAGGTCGTGGAGCGGGAGAGGGAGCGGGAACAGAAGCTCCTCGGGGCGCAGGCGACGCTCAAGACCCAGCGGGAGCGTTTTGCGTCGGCCCTGGAGGAAGGTGGCGGGGCCTAGCCCCCCAGGGGCTACGGTTGCACTGGCCATGCACGGGGCGGCCGAGGTCGCCGCCGAGTACATGAGCCGCATGACAAACAGCGAAAGTAAGCTCGGCGAAACGCCGCCAGTGGCGTCAAACTCCAACCTGGGAGGATGCCATGGCCAGACGACAGGTAAAGCAGGACAACGGCCCGGTCCCGGTGGAGTACGTGGCCGAATTCTTCATCGCCAACGCCGACCCGGACGATCCGGTCACGCACCTCAACGTCCAGAATCTGTGCGCCTACGCGCAGGCGTATTCCTTGGCGTTGCTTGACTCCAGGCTCTTCGAGGATCTCCTTCTGGAGTTTCCCCACGGCCCCGCGATCAAAGCGTTGCTGCGCAAGTACAAGTGCTACGGGAAGGCCCCGCTCGCCACTTCGCTGACCGCCGTGCAGGCGCGACGGCCTTTCTCCTACGAGCAGTTTTTCGTGCTTGAGCAGGTCAATGCCACCTACGGTGGATACTCTCCGAGCGGCATCCGCCGGAAGTCCCATCAGGACTTCCCGGGAACGTGGTGGCCCCGTGCATCCCGCAAGACCATCCCTGAATCGGCGGTCAAGGAAAGGTTCCTGCAGAATCCGGACGTCACGTGGATCATCGAGAGTGCAAACGAGACCTCATGATCGTTTGAGACCTGATCCGCAGTCCCGGAAAGGCCGCCACTTTGCGGCAAAAAATGAAAGCGAGTTGGGTCATGGAAAGCCAACTGGAGATGTACATCAAAAACCAAGGAAATATTGTCAGGCAAATCAGTGACCAAAAAATCGAATAAACTTATGGTCGCTTCAGTCGGAGCCGCCACAGGCAAGTGTTTCGGAAGCATATAAAAACGAACGATTTTGCACCCATTTGGTGCAACCTCCCATCACCTCCCATCCATCCCCCTCGGGGGATGCCCTAGCCACGGCCCACCCCAGGAACAGAACGACGACATTGCACGCATGCCTGTCCTTTGTTTCATGATTCAGGGTGGCGGGACGTAAAGCCTCTGAATGGCTGTTAATGGAAACAGCATCTGGTATGGTGTCCTGCCATGCGGGTTTGCCTTGAAATGGTGCCCAAGGCGGATATTTCATGACTCAAGGTGGCGGAACGAAAAGCCATGCACGGCTGTTGACAATAATCAGCAAAGATGCAGACAAGATATTCAACATGAGAACAAGTTATTTCTTGTCTATCTAATATCCTCACATCTGCGCTCAAAAGTTATTTTGAAGTCATCAGTCGATTTCATGGCATAAAAATCAACCTTAAGTTTATACATTAGCTTCCGTACGTTTGGACAATTATTGAATTGATAATATGCCCGACAGTCTTCAAAGACTAGTACTGCCATTCTCAAATTAGCATTCGGCTTGCCGAAATCATCCAAAAGCTTTTTCTTGTTAACTATCTTGTTATAGGTGTATATCTCTGTAACGCAACGCAATAGACTTTCTGTGTTCTGTGGTGCTTTTAATTCTATCATACTCATAGAATTCTCCTTCTCATTGTACGAAAGAAGGTCTATCTTCCCGACACTGTCGGTTTCTTTATTCTTAAGTGGAGTCTGGAAATCCATTACATTACCCAGGCTACCAAGTGTCATCTTGTCATTGTACATTTTGTGCGCGATTAATTCCTCCTTGCGGTTCGACTGATTTAGATCACTGCTCACCTGGTAGGAATGGATCTTGTATGAGGATTCACGTGTAATAGGGATATTATGCAACTTATCTATCATGGTGTCAATTCGTTCAAGCAACCTGGTAGCACAAATTTCGGAACAGGCTGCATGTGCCTGTTCCGATAGTTCCTTCGATCTCTGAATTTTTACTAATCCTGCCCCTTTAATGACTGGGCTGTCGTAGAAAATTGAAATGTCATCATCTAACGCTTTGTCTATCATGCTGCATATTTCTGTATCAGTTTTGAGTAGTAAGCTTTTGTAATCAGTTGGCATAATGAAACTCCTGTTGTTAAATTATTGTACTTCCCAAATCCGTGACCCCAAATGAAATAAATCTTCTAGGCCGTTACAGTCGGAGCCGCCACACGCAAGGATTTCGGAAGCATGAAAAAATGGGCCGATTTCGCACCCATTGGGTGCAACCTCCCACTCCTCCCATCCCTCCCCTCGGGGTATGCCCCAGCCACGGCCCACACCAGGAACAGAACGCCAACATTGCATTGCACGCATGCCTAGCCTTCGCAAGGCGGTCCATCGTCTCCCCCATGTCGATGCCTCCTTTCTTCAAAATATTTATATAGTAAAAAAACTTCACAAAAAATCGTAAAATTTTTACTGACATTGATGGTGCATATTTATGGATTGATGAGTTAATAGCAGGACTAGCTACGAGCAGCATCGAATGTTCGCATTGCCATAAAAGGTCGTACTTTTGAGTTGATGCTTGTAGCGCGATTACCATCATGGCTAGGGTGGCTTCCCACGAAAGTCGAAGACGAATTTCACACCATGTTATTATTAGTCTGGATTTCCTTTGACTCTGAAAGTCGGGGCTAGATGTGGGATCATCTATTACAAATGAAGGCAGATGATGATTACAGATATTTAAATAAATTTTATGGTTTATAAGTAATCAGCAAAAGTATATCACGCATCAGCCTTATCTGCATCTTTATAAGAGAGATGCGAAGACCAAACTCTAGTGTTCTAATTGATCCAACATCGTTGCTATTCATCCCATAAGGAGTTGCTGCGACAGAGTCAGTTAATTTAAGATAGTTAGCATTGAACTCCTCAATATCTTTTTTTGTCATAGGGTTGACGTGATTATAAATGCGTTTATTCACTTTGTCAACCATTTTCTTTAGATCCTCTAAATAGCTTTTTTCGCATTTCTTATATTCAACTTTATTGGAATTGCAACATTTTTTATATTCTTTAAAACGATTGTCCAACCATGGATCAATCTGGTCGGCAAATTTTTCTATCTCATCTTTAGCTGGACCTGTCGCTGAAAATGAAGCATAGGGGATAATTGTAAGGAAAATAGAAAGTAAAAACACGAAAATTATCTTCATTTTAGAATTCTCCAAAATGTTAAAGGTTGCTCGATGTGTTATATTGACTATCGGAAAATAGATTTACTTCCGAGGAGAGGCACTCCTATCTGCCCATGAAACAAGGACGCCGAGGGTAAATTATTTTTTCAGTGGCATATTGGGGTTGGACATTTGGTCCGCCGGGCACCCGGCGGAGTAGGTTTCCTCGGCGCTGTTCTCGGCGAGGATGATCGGCTTTGCGTACGTCATTGTACTACCCTTCCTTTAGTATATATGTTGTCGGCGTGATTGCCGGTAGCCACTTACAATGAAAAATCGATAATCTACATGTGGCAAAAATTAGAATATTTTAAATAATGTTATTGCCGTACAGAATATTTCAAATTAATTATATAAATGGAAGTGTTTGCCACCAAAAATTTACGGTAATATGTCTTCTACTATTTTTGTAATAATATATAAATATACAATAATTCTTAGATAATGAAATCAAAATGTCTTAAAATAGAGCAAAGCGGTAATTGCTGTACTTTATATCTTTAAAAAAAATCCGTTAGGAAAAATCTCTTTAGTGTCATCACAAAAGTTGTCATATTGATAAAAATTAAGTTTTACAAAAACAATAGCTTGCTCAGCAAGCCTTGCGGCAAATAAAATGCCCATCCATACGTAGAGCCGTACGAATGGGCAATAGAAAAATTAAACAAAATGTCGTCATCATAAGATGACGGACTAACCTGAAATACGGAGACGCCGCGAGCGCGTTTCGCTAACGGCGAGCTAAGGTAGGTAGGTAGGTAGGTAGGTAGGTAGGTAGGTAGGTAGGTAGGTAGGTAGGTGCAAGTCTCGTGCCAATTCATGCACGTTCAATTGCCCAGCAAACCCAGTATCCATCTGCCTTCTCTCAAGAGGATTTCTAGAGATGACTCCTCCCTGCTGCAGGGTGAGACAACGGCCTTGTACTCCTTATCAGGAGGACTGTCAAGCTGTCCAATTCACTTTTTTTCTACATTCCAAATTTTCGCGCTGACCCGCATGGTGGGCGGGTATGCCGGCATCGCAGTCAGCCTTTGTGCCGGACATGTTGGGCGTTGGCAGACTGGAAGACCGTCCCCGCTTGCCCAAGGCATCATGTGGGATGCTTGCGGTGCCAAGGACAGTTCCAGCCAGGACGTCAGCGCAGTGCCTGGCGATGTCGGGCGTCCCGCCTTGGAACCGCCGAGATCCTGTGCGATGGCTAGGATGCCGCCATACATCAGGTGGTTCTTGCGTTGGTCACGAGGGTGACTGCAAAAAAAGTGGACTGGCCGCAACTCTCGCCGGTGCAGGCGGTGGGGAACACCCTGCTGGCTCAATGGGATATCTCGGTGTGCAGGGGCACACCGAGGACTGCGCTGACCTCGGCGGCGGATCGTGCGATGAGCGCCGCGATGCCAAGGGAGAGGGGCGAGGGGGCTGTCCACCTCCCGGAGACCAGATTGGAGCGTTTCCACATCATCAAAACTCGGCACCGTGGGATGGAAACGGCCCACGGTGCGCTTCGGGCGGAGGGGTGCCGACTTTCATTCCGGAAACGCTCTTGCGCTTGAAGGATCCTCGAGCGCTTGGGAGGCGCCTCGGATGATGCCAGGCGTGAAAAGACCATCGTCAGCGATATTGAAAAGATGGGCGGGGCAGTGCATGGCGAAGGCCGGGCAAGGATTTGCCGACATTTTGCCCAGGGGTTGACTTTTTTCGACGGATGCCCTACCAAGTCCAGAATTCGGAGTAAGCCATGTCTTTGCAGGTTCCCGCCACACCCATGCCCAACGCGCCAGCGTTCCGCTGGTACTACTTCGCGTTCGCGCCTGCCTGTGGCCGGGGACTCCACTGACGACTCACGTCCGGGGAATTTCAGGGGCCGCAGGCACTATGCGCCGGCGGCCCCTTCCTTTTGCGGTCCGCCCTGCGAGCCCCGTTCCAGACACCCTCACCGCAAGGAGCGGACAATGTACCTAGGGAAAAGAGTGCGCCTCGAGCGCATCATCAACCGCGAAAACGGCCGCACCATCATCGTCCCCATGGACCACGGGGTCACCATCGGGGCCGTCGACGGCCTCCTGGACATGCGCGTCGCCGTGAACGACATGGCCAAGGGCGGGGCCGACGCCGTGCTCATGCACAAGGGGCTGATCCGCTGTTCCCACCGCAGCGCAGGCAAGGACATCGGCCTCATCGTCCATCTGTCCGCCTCCACGGCCCTCTCCCCGGCCGGCAACACCAAGACCCTGGTGGGCACCGTCGAGGAAGGCGTCAAGCACGGGGCGGACTGCGTCTCCATCCACGTCAATCTCGGCGATCCCAACGAGCGGGACATGCTGGCCGACTTCGGCAAGGTCGCCGAGTCCTGCGACAACTGGGGCATGCCGCTCCTGGCCATGGTCTACGCCAGAGGGCCAAAGGTCGCCAACGGTTTCGATCCGGACATCGTCGCCCACTGCGCCCGCGTCGGCGTCGAACTCGGCGCCGACATCGTCAAGGTCCCCTACACGGGTTCCATGGACACCTTCGCCAACGTGATCACCGCATGCTGCGTCCCGGTGGTCATCGCAGGCGGCGAGCGCATGGACTCCACCCGCAGGATCCTGGAGATGGTCCACGATTCCCTCATGGCCGGCGGCGCGGGGATATCCGTGGGACGCAACGTGTTCCAGCACCCGCGGCGCGTCGAGCTCATCAAGGCGCTTCGGGCCATCGTCCATGAAGACGCCGGCGTCGACGAGGCCCTGGCGATCGTCGGAGAGTAGCCGTGGCGAAGATATACCTGCGCTGCGTCCCCTTCAGGAAGCAGGACGCCACCCTTGCCCTGGAATCCGGCGTCGACGGCCTCGTGGTCCCCGAGGACCGGGTCGAGCAGTGCGCGGCCCTCTCCCGGTGCCCCGTCTGGCCCGAAACCGACTTCCCCTGCGTCCCCCTCAACGCCAAGCGGGACGAGGAGGAGGTGCTGGAGCGGCTGCGAAGGGGCGAACGCGTCGTCCTCGCCAGGGGATGGGAGGTCATCCCGGTGGAGAACCTGCTGGCCCAGCACGACAAGGTCATGGTGGAGGCCGGCACCCTCGAGGAGGCCCGCCTCGCCTCGGGCATCCTGGAACGGGGCGTCGACGCCGTCCTGGTCACCGGGGAGGGCATCGGGGCCATCAAGGACATCGTCGCCCAGTGCAAGATCGCACAGGGGACGGAACGCCTGAGCGTGGCCAGGGTGCTTTCCGTGACGGGCGCCGGACTCGGGCACAGGGTCTGCGCCGACACCTGCTCCCTGCTCCATAAGGGGCAAGGCATGCTCGTGGGGAACTCCAGCGCCTTCTGCTTCCTCGTCCACGCCGAGACCGAACGCAACGAATACGTGGCGGCGCGCCCCTTCAGGGTCAACGCCGGGGCCGTCCACGCCTATGCGCGTCTGCCCGGGGACAAGACCCGATACCTCGGGGAACTCGCGGCAGGGCAGGAAGTGCTCATCGTGGACGCCGACGGACGGTCCCAGGTGGCGACGCTCGGACGGGTGAAGATCGAGGTCCGTCCCATGCTCCTCATCGAGGCGGAGGTGCAGACGCAGGACGGGGCCGTTCGCGGCAACATCTTCCTGCAGAACGCCGAGACCATACGTCTGACGAGACCCGGCGGGGAACCGGTCAGCGTGGTCGGGCTCGCCCCCGGGGACGAGGTGCTGTGCCGGCTCGACCAGGCCGGAAGGCACTTCGGCATCAGAATCACCGAGGACATCAGGGAGGTGTGACGTGGACGAAGCGCCTCGCAACCGAGAGGATGTGGCCAGGACGCTCGGCGGCCTGCGACGCGACATCAACGACACCGACGGCCGCATCCTGGAACTGCTCAACAAGCGCGCGTCCCTCAGCCTCGAGGTGGGGCGCGCCAAGGCCGGCGCCGCCGACATGGTGTTCAAGCCCCTGCGGGAGCAGGAGGTGCTGGACGGGCTGGTGGCGAGGAACCCCGGCCCGATGCCCGGGGAGCACGTCCGGGCCATATGGCGGGAGATACTCTCCTCCTCCCGGGCCCTGCAGCGTCCGCAGCACGTGGCCTATCTCGGGCCCGAGGGCACCTTCTCCTACTTCGCGGGCAGGGAGTATCTGGGGCACGCCGCCGTCCTCCACCCCTGCGCGGACATCGCCCAGGTGTTCGAGGAACTGTGCCTGCGCCACTGCGACCTCGGCGTGGTCCCTCTGGAGAATTCCCTCCAGGGCACGGTGGGGGCGAGCTTCGACCTCTTCCTCAAATACCCCGTGCACATCCAGGCGGAACTCTATTCCAGGATATCCCACTGTCTGCTCTCCGACGCCACGTCCCTGGCCGCCGTCAGGACGGTGCACTCCCATCCCCAGCCCCTCGCCCAGTGCGGCGTCTGGCTCAGGACCCATCTTCCCAACGCCGTCCTCGTCCCTGCGGAATCCACGGCCGCCGCGGCCCACAGAGCCGCCGGCGACCCCGAGGCGGCGGCCATAGGCCACGCGAGTCTGGCGTCCTTGGCGGGCATCGGCATCCTCGCCCGGCGCATCGAAGACGAGGCATACAACTGGACCCGCTTCGTCATCATCGCCACCTCCCCCTCCGACGCCGGCCGCCCCGGAACGCCGCTCCCCACGCCGGGGAACGCCGGGGGCGCCTGCAAGACCTCCATCCTCTTCACCCTGCCCGACAAGCCGGGCGCCCTGTCCACCGTGCTGCAGCTGCTGGCGGAGAACGGCATCAACATGCGCAAGCTGGAATCCAGGCCCCTCCGGGACCAGTGCTGGAAATACGCCTTCTTCGCGGACGTGGAGAGCAACCTGGAGGACGAGGTCCACCTCCCCCTGCTGAAGCGTCTCGAGGAGGTCTGCTCCTCGTTCCGGATACTCGGAAGCTACCCCTCGGGACCGCAACTGGACCGGCCCGACGTCCAGGAAGCGTAGCGGCCGCGGCCGCCAGCACGCACCTTTCCACGCCGATGCGGAACACGGAGTTCACGATGTCGCAACCCGTCACACTCGCGGCCCCGGCCTCGAAGTCCCTATCCCACAGGTATCTCATCGGCGCCGCCCTCGCCAACGGCCGATCCACGGTGCGCAACGTCCTGGAAAGCCGGGATCTCGCGCAGACGCGGGCCATACTGCAGGCCGTCGGAGCGGGTTTCGAGCCCGTTGACGGAGGGTGGACGGTGACGGGGGTCGACGGCCAGCTCAAGGGCGGAACGACGCCGGACCAGGCAGTCTCCTGCGACGTCCACGAATCCGGCACCACCTGCAGGCTTCTGACAGCCGTGCTTTCCACGGGGCGGGGGTTCTTCCGCATCCACGGCGCGCCGCGCATGCACCAGCGTCCCATGGGGGAGATCGCGGAGGCCATCGCGCGTCTGGGGTGCGGCGTATGCTGCGAGGAAAGTCCCGGCCGCCTCCCGATCCTCCTCGAGGCACGGGGCATCGATCCCGCACGATGCGGCGGGGTCGCGGAAATCTCCATGGACGACTCGAGCCAGTACTTCTCCGGGATGCTCCTCGCGGCGCCGCTGGCGCCGACGCCCCTTGCGATCGAACTCGTCGGCGGCAAGGCCGTCTCCTGGCCGTACGTGGGACTGACGCTGACATGCCTCGCGGACTTTAGCATAAATTTTGCGGTCGAGACGCGCCCTTCTCCGCAGGAACCATGGCGCACGTTGCCGGAAGGCGGTTGGCGGGAACTCGGGGACGTCGCGCCTGGGACCCTCAGGGTGTCGGTCCGGCCGGGAAGCTACCGCGCCGGGGATTTCACCGTGGAAGGGGACTGGTCCGGGGCATCGTATTTCCTGGCCGCCGGGGCCGCCGGGCCGCGGCCCGTGGAGGTGACGGGACTCGCCCCGGACTCCCTGCAGGCGGACAGGAGCCTCGTGGACATCCTGCGCCGGATGGGGGCCAAGTGCGACATGGACGGCCGGTCCGTCCGCGTCTCGCCTTCCTCCCTGAAAGGCATCGACGTGGACATGGGACACTGCCCGGATCTGGTCCCCACGGTGGCCGTGCTGGCGGCCTTCGCCGAAGGCGTGACGCGGATCGGGAACGTGGCCCATCTGCGCATCAAGGAATCCGACAGGATCAGCGCCCCGGTCACGGAACTGCGCAAGGCCGGCATCCGGACGGAAGAGACCCGGGACGGCCTCGCGATCCACGGGGTGGGTCCGGGGAGGCCCGTCCTTCCCTCGTCCCTGTCCACCCACAACGACCACCGGATGGCCATGTCGCTGGCGCTGCTGGGACTGGGGACCGGAGAGGCCGTCGACGCCCGCATGGATGCGCCCCAGGTCGTCTCGAAGTCTTTCCCGGACTTCTGGGATCGATGGAGACCGCTTCAATGACGGATGCGGGGCCCCTCCCGAAAAAAACCGTGATCGTCGGCGCCAAGGGCCGGATGGGGGCCATGCTCGACGCACGGTGCAGGACGGCCGCCATCCCCGTCGTCCCGGTGGACAGGCCCCTTGCCGGGGAACATCTCCCCTCCGCCTGCGAGGGAGCCGAACTGGCCCTCCTCTGCGTTCCCGCGGCCGCCCTCGATGGGGTGCTGGAGACGCTCTGCCGCTTCCTGCCCGCGGATTGCGTCCTCGCCGACATCACGTCGGTGAAGGTGATGCCCATGGACAGGATGGAACGCCGCTGGCAGGGCCCCGTGGTGGGGACGCACCCCCTCTTCGGCCCGAACCCCGGGCCTGTGCCCTCCCCCCATGGCGAGGCGCCGGATGCCCCGGAATCCGCCCTTCCCGTGGCCATCGTGCCGGGGACGAAGGCCCTGCCACGCCACGTCGATCTCGTGGAGGCCTTCCTCCGTGCGCTGGGATTCGGGACCTTCCGCACCACGGCCATGGAGCACGACAAGGCCATGTCCCTGATCCAGGGCATGAACTTCATCACGTCCCTGGCCTACTTCGCCATGCTCGCCGAACGGCCGGAACTGCTCCACTACGTCACCCCGTCCTTCCGCCGCCGCCTCGCCGCGGCGGAGAAGCTCCTCACCGAGGACGCGGAACTCTTCGCCGGACTCTTCGACGCGAACCCCTTCAGCCACGAGGCGGTGCGGGAATTCCGGAAGATGCTGAACGTCGCCGCGGCCGGCGACGTGGACCTTCTCTGCGCGCGGGCGCAGTGGTGGTGGCGCGAAGGCGCAGAGGACCCGCCCCGCTGACCCGCCCCCTTCGCCGCAAACGAGAATTTCCCCGGCGCATCAATAATAGAAAGGGCCCCCCGGCATGCCGGAGGGCCCTTGTCCGATTTTATCGGTGGAAGCTTTTCGCCCGAGGGCTACTTGGCGGCGGCGTCAAGCCTCTTCTGGCCGTCCCAGACCTGCGGGGCCGGCGGCAGCACCTTCAGCATCTTCAGCCACGGATGGGAGTCCAGATGCTCCTGGCTCTGCATCAGCTTGCGGCTGTGGTTGAGGATGGGCGGAACCGTCTTCTCGATGTCCTCCGAGAGCTGGGCGGAGATGGAGTAGTTCACGGCCTTGCTGGCAAGGTCGATGGCCTTGCTGCTGGCTTCCATGGAACGCATCAGGGTGTCCAGGGCCTTGGCGGGATTGTGGAAGCCCACGCTGTTCTCCGCCGAGACGAAATCCCAGAAGAACTGGCCCTTGCGGACCATCTCCCGGGCCTGCGCCAGAAGTGCGTCGTAGTCGGGGGCCTTGTTCTCCGTCTGCATGTCCGCAAGGCGCACGGCCTCGTGGGCCTTCACCGACAGGGCCTCGGCCTTCAGCAGCTGGTCGAAGGTCTTCTTCTGGGTGTAGAGGACGCGCTCCTTGAGGAAATCCGCCGTCTTGTCGGCATGGCACTGCCGGCAGGCGCGCATCTCCGCGTCCTTCATGGGGGAGGTCATCCAGTGGCTGGAGACCTTCTTCCCGTCCTCCCGCACGTACTGCATGTGGCAGTCCGCGCAGGACACGCCGGCGGCGCCGTGGGGGCCGTCATAGAAGGTCTCCCACTCGGGATGCTGCAGCTTGATGATGGGGGTCTTGGAGGCGGCGTGGGTAAAGTCCACGAACTTCCCGGACTTGCCCGAGGCATCCTTGGGGCCGTGGCTGTTGTAGTACTCGTACATGTCCACGGGATCCATGCCGTTGTCCCAGGGGAACACGGGCTTGGCCGCGGGACCGTTGTCCTTGAGGGTGAAGTAGTACTCCACGTGGCACTGGGCGCAGACCAGGGAGCGCTTCACGTTGCGGGAGAGCTTGTTCCAGTCCTGGTTGGTGCGCTTCAGCCAGTCCTTCAGCGGCTCGGAGTAGGGGCGCAGCTCCATGGTCTTGGGGTCGTGGCAGTTGGCGCAGTTGATGGTCTCCTCCTTGGCGTCGATCTTGTCGACGGGCCGGAAGGTGTTGGCATCCATGCTCCAGAGCTTGTCCCCGAACTCCTTGTGCCACCGCATCATGTTGGGGGTCTTGCAGTTCCAGCAGGTCGTGGGCATCAGACCCTTCCCGTCGGCCCCGTAGCGGTTGATGCGGTCGATGTTGACGAAATCCTCCACGGCGTAGGTGTGTCCCCTGGCCTCGTTGTACTCGAAGCTGAAGGGGTAGCCGAGCCAGAGGTTCTTCAGGTAGGGCTGGGCGTGCTTGAAACCGATGGGCAGGGGATTGACGTTGTCGTTCTTGTGGTAGGGGATGGAACCCTTGTACTCGGTCATGACCTTGGTTTCGTTGTTCTTCTGGTAGGAGGCGTACTGGTTTGGAAAGTCCTTCTTGAAGTCGGACATGCGGGTCGTGTCCTCCTTGAGGCCCGTCTTGTACACCGGAACCTTGAGTTCGGTGGAGACGTCGTTGCACGCCCCGAGCAGGAGGCCGCCGAGAAGGACGAGGACGAAACTCCCGAGGGTACACGCTGTCTTAGTCATAGGCCACCATCCTTGTGCTGATTTGCTTGGCTCGCATGTGCGCCACGTTCCGGTGGCAGTCCACACAGTAGGTCTTCACGTCCATGGTCGCCACATCGACGTTCGTCTGGGCGTGGCAGCGCTTGCAGTTCTCGTTGATGACCACTCGCATGTCCTTGGAGACCGGATACGGGAGGTCCTTGCCGGAACTGTTCGCCACGATGTCGTGGAGGCCCACCTGGGCCTTGAAGGGAAGTTTTGCCGACAGTGCGCTAGGGGCATGGCATTCGTTGCAGGATTGATCGGCATGGGTGCCCATCCTGTGCGTGACCGCGGCCTCCTGCATGAGATGACAGCTGGCGCAGAACGGGCGCTGATCCGTCGTCGACATGCCGTAGGAGAAGACCGCCACAAGCACCAAGCCCAACGCAACGCCGTAAACCAGGGGTTTGAGGCAGCTGTTGCGTGGCCCAACCATAAATCCTCCTTAGGGAGCGTTAATTTTCTACTGACAAATTTTCGAGAGTTTCTTGCCGCCGCGAGGTGAATTTTTTTAGACAAGGCTCGAGCGGCCTGAGTTAATCCCCTCTCTCATGTTCGTCT
>JAISTH010000066.1 GCA_031272715.1 Desulfovibrio sp. | reverse complement strand
CTGGGCAAGCAGGCCGAGGCCATCGGCGGGGTCATGGGGGTCATCTCCGACATCGCCGACCAGACCAACCTGCTGGCGCTGAACGCCGCCATCGAGGCCGCGCGGGCCGGCGAGGCCGGCCGCGGGTTCGCCGTGGTGGCCGACGAGGTGCGCAAGCTCGCCGAGAAGACCATGTCCGCGACCCAGGAGGTGGGGACCAACATCCACGCCATCCAGCAGTCCGCGCGATCCAACGTGGAGGCCGTGGCCAGCGCCGTCCACAACGTCGAGGAGGCCACGTCGCGGGCCAACCGCTCAGGCGAGGCCCTGAAGGAGATCGTGGACATGTCCTCCGCCAACGCGGCCGTGGTCACGTCCATCGCCACGGCGGCCGAGGAGCAGAGCGCAACCAGCGAGGAGATCGCCAAGGCGCTGGAGGAGATCAACCGCATCGTCGGCGAGACGACGGACGGCATGGTGCAGTCCTCCCAGGCGGTGCAGGATCTCTCCAGGATGGCCCAGGAACTCCACGCCGTCATGGGGAAACTGCGCACCTGACGCCTGGATGGCCCGGGAACGGGAAGCGGGCGGAAATCCCGCATCCGACGCGAATCCGGCAAGACGAACATACGGCCCCTCGGCGCGACACGCCGGGGGGCTTTTACGTTGGCGGTCCGCCGGGACGACGATGCATGACCGCCGGCGGAATCGGCCGCAGGCCATGGGCCGAAGCCGCGGTCCGGTCTCGCTGTCCCGACATTGCCACGGCCTGCCCCGGCACCGCGACATGCCGCATCGGGAAGCCGCATCCGGCCGCTGCAACGTCTTCCGTGACCCCTTGCCGTGCCCCTTCCTCCGGGCGGAACCCGCTTCGGCGAGACGGATGTCGAATTCGCGTTTTCAATAAATTGTGCATGTACTTGTGTCGAAATGTTCTTGAAAATCTCCAGAATTTGCATCACGAGGCATGATCGGCGAATGTCACCACTCCTGTTTGACCATGGCAGTTTCGGAAATCAGTGAAAAAGTTAACACAACTTGGGATGCCGGCCCCCAGGGCATCGGGCGTCCCTGTCCCGGCGACGCCGTGCCCGTCTCCCGCATCCCGTCCCCGTCCTTCCCGCCAACAGCGCGGCCGCGACAGTCTGGCGGGAGTGTCCGGACGGCCTCTCCATGGCGGTTCCAGTCCCCGGAACTCCTGCCCGCAGTTCACCTTGTCGCCGCACTATAGTTTTCCAATGGCGTACCGATAGATTCCGTTGAGGCAAACGTTGTCGCCCATTTTCGATGACGGCGGACGGGGCAGCCATCGGGGATGCCAGGATCCGCGGGCCTGCGCGGTCCCTTGACTTGCGATCCATTTTGCCGATAGTGGCGTACGGACGGACTCCTCCCCGGAAAGGACGCGGACGCGTCGACACCCCGGGATGACTGGCACCGGGCGGCATCGCCCGGCCAGGGTCGATGGCCCCGGGTCCGGACACTTCCCCCCACCCCAAACCACCAGGACTTCGCCATGACGACCAAATTCCGCATCATAGTGGGTTTCGGCGTGATGCTCGTCATCATCGTGGCCCTCGCCCTCTTCACGCGCAGCGAGATGCACAAGGCGTCCGAGAACTACGAGGAGGCCATCCGCGCGGGGACGCAGAACACGGCCATCTCGGACATGCAGTCGGCGACCACCGACATGCTCAGACACTACAACATGTTCCTTGCGACAAGCGATGGGAAGTGGATCGATACGGCCGGCAAGGCCGCAGACACGACCATCGAGATCGCAACCCAGAACGCTGGGGTCACCCGGAACGAAGCGCGGAGGAGCTTCTACAATTCCGTGCAGCAGTCGATGACGACCCTTAAGGGAAGCATCTCTAAAATATCCATATCCATCAATGGGCTCCACAAGTTCTACATGGATTCTGTGCGTCCCGAATATCACAAGATGTACGAGCAGCTCACATTCATCTCCAACGCAGCATTGCAGATCAACAATGATGCTGCACTTGGGATCGTCAATGGCATCTGGCGTAGACTCGCGAGCGCTATCGGCGCCATGGGACGATTTAACGGATCCCTTGAAGCCCAGGAAATGGAGTCTGCTAGGAAGACATTGGATGCGGTGCCAGATGAAATCGCAAAATTCAATGGCATTCTCAGAACAGAAGAAGCCCGCAAGGTCGCTAATGAATTATCAAAGACAACGGATGCACTTTTAAAAGCGATCAATACAAGCATAACTGAATCAAAAAATATATTGGCATCAAGAAATGCCCTGACAGCAAATGCAGAAAAGTTCTTTGATGACTTGGTGAAACAGAATGTGATCATTGATAATGAAACAAAAGATGACATCGTGAAAGCGCATGACACTATTGCTTTTGTAGATAACGGGATGATCTGGGGAAGTGTTGCCTCACTCGTGATAGGATTTTTAATAGCATCAATAATCATCTTTATGCTAATTAAGACACTTTCGAAGCTCGCAAGCTATGCACACGATGTGTCTGAGGGCGAACTTGACAAAGACTGCGATGTCAAGGAAAAGGGTGAGATAGGAAATCTCGTGTCGGCCATATCAGAAATCCCGAAGACTTTATTGAAACTTCAGGAAGGATTCGGGATACTTACGGACAATATAGAACATGGAAACATCACGATCCGTGGACGACTGCAATTCTACAAAGGTGGATTTTTGAAAATCGTCGAGGGCATAAATGCCTGCATCGGCCGACTGAACGAGATCATCTACGAGATCCCCAGTCCCGTGATCGTCCTCGATGGCGAAAGAAAGATCCACTACATCAACCAGGCGGCCGAACGAGTCCTCGGGACCGACTACATGGGCAAGGTCTGCAAGCAATTGATGAACCGGGACGACGACGGCACCCCCACCGACGCACTCTCCATCGCCATACGGGAGGGCCGTCCGGCGACGTCGGAGACCGTGGCCAGGCCGCAGGGCAAGGCCATGGACATCACCTACACCTCCATCCCCATGCGCGACCGGAACGGTTCCCTCGCCATGGTCCTCCAGCTCGTCACGGACCTCACGAGCATCAAGGCGCAGCAGCGCACCATGATGGAAGTGGCCAAACATGCCGGGGAGATCAGCGACAGGGTGGCCGCGGCCTCCGAGGAACTCTCCTCCCAGGTGGAGCAGATATCCCGGGGCGCGGAGATCCAGCGGTCCCGGGTTGAGTCCACGGCCTCGGCCATGAGCGAGATGAACTCCACCGTCATCGAGGTCGCGGGCAACGCCTCGAAGGCCTCGGAGCAGAGCGAGCTCTCCAGGAGCAAGGCCAGCGAGGGGGCGGGACTCGTGGAGCAGGTGGTGAAGGCCATCAACGGCGTGAACAACGTCTCCCGCAGACTCCAGGAGAACATGGAGGAACTGGGCAAGCAGGCCGAGTCCATCGGCGGGGTCATGGGGGTCATCTCCGATATCGCCGACCAGACCAACCTGCTTGCGCTGAACGCCGCCATCGAGGCCGCGAGGGCCGGCGAGGCGGGGCGTGGCTTCGCGGTGGTGGCCGACGAGGTGCGCAAGCTCGCCGAGAAGACCATGACCGCCACCCAGGAGGTCGGCTCCAGCATCGGCGCCATCCAGCAGTCCACCAAGGCGAACCTGGATGCCGTGGCCGGCGCCGTGCGCAACGTCGACGAGGCCACGGCCCTGGCCAACCGCTCCGGCGACGCCCTGAAGGAGATCGTGGAGATGTCCGCCACCAACGCGACCGTGGTCACCTCCATCGCCACGGCCGCCGAAGAGCAGAGCGCGACGTCCGAAGAGATCGCCAAGGCCCTTGAGGAGATCAACAGGATCGTCGGGGAGACCACCGACGGGATGGTGCAGTCCTCCCAGGCCGTGCAGGATCTCTCCAGAATGGCCCAGGAACTCCACTCCGTCATGGGCAGGCTACGTTCGGCCTGATCCCGCGGAGCCCCGGGTAGGCGAGGCGGGCGGAAAGTCCCCGGAACCTCGCGAACCCGGCGAAGCGAACACACGGCCCCCGGCGCAAAACGCCGGGGGCTTTCGCGTCCGGGAACGGCCGCCCGGATGGCGTCCCCGGGGAACTCGAGGCGACGCGAACCAGGAACGGCTCCCGAAGGGCCTCCATTGCCAGGCCGCCGCGACATCCCGCAAAGGCGCGATGCCGCGTCCCCCCACTTCACGCTGCCGCGAAACGTAAGGCATGGGCGGGAATCCCGCCGACCTTTTCGATCCCACGCCGCGCCGGCGCCCTAAAGCTTCGCTATGTTTTCGTAAAGTGTTGAAAGTTTAAACCTCCCACATATACTTTGCCCCGCCACCTGCCTCTGCACCCCTACTCCCTGCGCCGGAGCTTCCGTTCCGTGTCGTACTGCC